>CAVDUV010000004.1:0-150255 GCA_963612465.1 Bacteroidaceae bacterium
CAGTGTTTTTCATAGATTTACGATGAAAAACGTTGCACTTCTATTTGGACACTTCACTATTACAAGCACACGGCTCTTTCACATTCTTTTTTTTCTTTTTTTGCCGCAGCCACCGCAGGCGGCCCGACGGGGGCTCGGTGGCTGGGCCGGCTTGCCGCTAAGGCGCATTTGCTGCGTGCGGAAATAATAAAATGCAGGCGTGGTGCGTTATAGTAATTGTAGGGGTGTGCCATGTGGTGCGCTCTGGTTGATTATATTTAGATTTTAAGATGCAAATCATAATATGGCTGAACTAAAAAACATATACCGGATTCTCCGGTCGGCAGCGGTTGCCTCGTGTATCGCGGCAGGCTCTTTGGCTGCTGCGGCATTTGCGCCGCAAATCTATGCCGACTCTTCGAAACTGGCTTCGGTGCGCTGGGTAAAGGTGCGCGTGAGCGAGAGCGGACTGTATCAGATTACTGCCGACGATGCACGCCGGTGGGGCCTGAGCAGCGATTTGAGCCGCTTGCGTGTGGCCGGATACGGAGGCGCGCAACTGAGCGAGCGGCTCTCGTCGGACTTGCCCGACGACCTGCCGGCCGTGGCCGTGTCGCGCGAGAACAACCGCATAGTGTTTTATGCCCAGGGCCCCGTCACTTGGGCCAGCGGTAGCGGTTTGACCCACCTGCAAAGCAATAATCCATATTCCACGGCAGGATATTATTTCGTGACCGACGATGCCACGGTGGCCGATGCCACGGTGCAGCGGTCGGCCAATGCAGTTGCCGCAGGCACTACGGTCGATTGGTTCACTGAGCGGTTGTGCCACGAGAGCGACCTCGACAATCCGGGCGAGACCGGACGTGACTTTCTGGGCGAGGATTTCCGCTATACCACCACGCAATCGTTCCAGTTCAGCCTACCCGGCCTTGTCGACGGCAGCGAGGTGAGCGTGCTCACACGCTTCGGCGCCAAGGTGACCGACGGATCCACCTCGGGCGGCAGCGGTGCGTCGTTGTCGTTTCAATACAATGGCACCAACCTGTCGTCATCGTCGAGCGACCAGATGTCGGGCGTGGGGTCGGGCGACTTGGGACATGTGCACTACGTGCCCACCTCGTCGCTCAAGACGTTTACCCTTAGCGGCACCAACAGTCTGACGTATACAGTCAACTATAAGCATCAGTCGTCGGATGTGCAGTATTTCGCGCGCCTCGACTACATCACGGTGAATTATCGCCGCTCTCTCGCGCTCGACGGCGGAAAACTGTCGTTTGGCCTAAGCGATGCCTCCACGGCAGCCCGCTATGAGCTTTCGGGCGCACAAAGCACAACCCACATTTGGGATGTGACCAACGTGTCGGTCCCGGTTGAGATGAACGCCACGCTCAGCGGCACCACTGCCGCGTTTAGCCCCGCCACTGGTGGCCGGCGTGAGTTTGTGGCCTATAATGAGGGCGTCACGCTCCCGTCGCCCACCCTGGTGGGCACGGTTGCCAACCAAAACCTGCATGGCCAGCCCACCCCCGACATGATAATCATCACCCCGAGCGAATATGCCACACAGGCACAGCGCATAGCCTCGATGCATGAGACCACCGACTCGATGCGCGTGCTGGTGGTTGACAAGGATTTGGTCTACAATGAATTCTCGTCGGGCACGCCCGATGCCATGGCCTACAGGCGCCTGTGCAAGATGTTCTACGACCGTGGCACCGATGCTGCCGGGCACAAGCTCGGATATCTGTTGCTGATGGGCAACGGCAGCTACGACAACCGCCAGATAAGCGACAAGATCAAGCTCATTGCCTACCCTATGCTGCTCACCTGGCAAAGCTCGGCAAGCAGCAACGAAAATTCGTCATACACGACCGACGATGTGTTTGGCATCCTCGACGACAACTCCGGCCCGGCTTTTGCCTCGGGCAAGCTGCGCATAGCAGTGGGGCGCTTCCCGGTCAAGAGCGTGGCTGAGGCTCGCACGGCGGCCGAGAAGCTCATTAAGTATGTCACCCAGCCCGACTATGGCAAGTGGAAGCTCAACGTGCTCAATGTGGCCGACGACGAGGATAGTGGCGTGCACATGCAGCAGGCCGAGAATGTGGTGACCACTGCACGCTCTAACGGCGGCGGTGACTATGTGTACAACCACGTGTATATCGATGCCTTCACGAGCATCAGCACCGGCGCCGGACGCAACTACCCCGATGCCCGAAAGAAGATGTTCAACACCCTCAGGGAGGGTGTGGTGTGGTGGAACTATACCGGCCATGCCAATCCCAACGGCTGGACCGGTGACGGACTGCTGCTGCGCACCGACGTGGAGCAAAACCTCTATTACGACCATCTGCCCATCCTCTATGCCGCCACTTGCGAGTTTACACGCTACGACGCCGCGGCCACATCGAGCGGCGAGGAGGTGTTCCTCAATTCACGGGGTGGGGCAGTGGCTGTGGTCTGCCCGCCGCGATTGGTCTATATCCCCAACAACGGCTCGCTAAACCGGGCAGTGGCCAAGTATATCTTTGCAACCGACAACGGGCTCCCCTTGCGCCTGGGCGACATCATGCTCCGCGGCAAGAACGATATTGCCAGTGAGGACAACAAACTGCGCTATTTCCTGTTTGGCGACCCGGCAATGCGCCCGGCCTATGCTACCGAGCGCATAGTGGTCGACTCGATTAACGGCCACGATGTCAGCACGGCCGATCCGGCCACAATGCCCGTGTTCAAGGCCCGGCAGACCATTACCGTCGATGGTCACATCACCAATGCGGCCGGCAAGTCACGCAATGATTTCAACGGCACCATCAACACCACCCTCTACGATGCCGAGCAAAGCGTCACCACTCACGGCTATGGCGAGCAAGGCGAGGAATTCACCTACCAGGACCGCAGCAACAAGTTGGCCCTGTCGGTCGATTCGGTGAAAAATGGCAAGTTCAGCATCAAAATAGTGATTCCGAGCGAGGTGGTGTCAAATTTCGACAACTACAGTCCCGCTCTGCTCAGTCTCTATGCCGACTGCCCATCTGATTCCACCGAGGCCATCGGCTCCAACAGCAATTTCTATATCTATGGCACCGACGACACTGTGGCCACCGACACCATAGGCCCCGAAATTGATGTGCTTGGTCTCAACAGTGAGGTGTTTGCCGACGGGACAAGCGTCAACGAGTCGCCCTTGGTGATAGCCCATGTGAGCGATGCCAGCGGCATCAACGTCTCGTCAAGCGGCATAGGCCACGGCATGCTCCTCACCCTCGACGGCACCACCAGCTACAGCGACGTGAGCACCTATTACACCCCCGAGGCCGTTGCCACAGGCTCGGCCGGCACCATTGCCTATCAGTTGAGCGACCTTGCCGAGGGCAGCCACACACTGCGGCTCAGGGTGTGGGACGTGTTCAACAACTCCAGCTCGCGCACCATCAGCTTCAACGTGGTGAGCGGACTCAAGCCCGAGGTCTACAACCTGTGGACCGATGCCTGCCCTGCCAAGGAAGAGGCTAACTTCTATGTGCGTCACAACCGCCCCGATGCCACCCTGCAGGTGACTTTGAGCATCTACGACCTGATGGGCCGCGAGGTGTGGAGCTCAACGCAGAGCGGACGCAGCGACATGTTCCGCTCGTTCCCCATCACGTGGAATCTGTGTGACGGCAGCGGCAGCCGCGTGCCGCGCGGAATCTATGTGTGCCGCGCAAGTGTCTCGACCGACGGCGTGCAGGAAACCACCAAGGCTGTGAAGGTTGCGGTGGCCGGCGAGTGACGGCTTCGGCGTTTAAAGCATATCAGATGCCGGTTCTGCCCGTTGCGGCAGGGCCGGCATCTGTCGCTATTTTGATTAAACGATAAAAATTCTTATATTTGCAAATCTGGAACGGAGGGACATGCCGTGGCACGGCCGTGCCCCGAGAAAAAGAATCCTATTGCAAGCTAATGGCTGACGTTAAGAATACATCCAAAGCACTACTGCCAGAGCCCACCCTGCGGCGGCTGCCCTGGTACTTGGCCTACGTGCAGTTGCTCGACAACCGCCACGTGGAATATGTGTCGTCGACTCAAATCTCAAAGGAGATCAATGTCGATGCTTCTCAGATAGCAAAAGACCTGTCGTTTATCAACATCAAGGGCAAAACCCGCATAGGTTACGAGGTGCACAAGCTGGTGAAAGAGCTCACCGACTTTCTGGGCTTCAAGCACAAGCACAATGCGTTTATGATTGGCGCCGGTTCGCTCGGTGGTGCCTTGATGCAAGATGTGGGCTTGGCGCAATATGGCCTCAACATAGTGGCCGGCTTCGACGTCAATCCGAGCCTGGTGGGTACAAGCATTTGCGGAGTGCCCATCTACGACATCAGCGAGCTTGCACAGCGTCAGCGTGAGCTCGACGTGCAAATTGCCGTGCTCGCCGTGCCGGTTGAGCACGCCCAGACGGTGACCGACGTGATTATCGAGAGCGGACTGAAGGCAATATGGAATTTCACCCCGTTTCGCATAAAGGTGCCGGATGGCATCGTGATACAAAACACCTCGATATATGCCCACTTGGCGGTGATGTATAACCGCATGGACGAGATGAACGCCAAGTAGGGTGTAACCTCTCACTTAACTGCACAAAATGAAGATTCTGTCACTACGATACCCTGACGGCGGCGGCAAGCCGCAGCTGCAGCTCATGGCCGACTCGTCGGTCTTGCTCAGCGGCAAGCCGTTTTTTATTCCCGGCTTTGCCCGGCAGTTCACCGTCAGCGCCTCTTTGGCGTTGCGTGTCAGCCGCCTGGGCAAGTGCATAGCTGAGCGCTTTGCCCATCGCTACTACGACAGTGTGGCGCCTGCGGTGGTGGTCACCCCCGAGGGAATCCTCGAAAATGAAATAGCCGACTATGCCACGGCCACGGCTTTCGACGGAGCTTTGTGGCTGGGACGCTTTGTGGCGGCCGATGGTGTGGATGTGGCCGCTCCGGCACTGGAGATGGCCATAAGCGGCACCCGCCAGTGTGTGGCCAGTGCCCAGAGGCTTCCGCTGTCGCCCGATGCCATAATAGCTGCCGTGAGCCGGCAAGTCACGCTCAAGATGGGCGACATCATTCTCACCGGCAACTGCACTCCTGCCGAGCACATTGCCATTGGCGACACTGTCACGGCCTCGCTTCAGGGCGAGGAGGGCTTGCGCATCAGGGTTAAATGACCCGGCTTGCCCTGTTGCACATAATAAAACACATGAAATCCACGTTTATATCAGTATAAAAGCATATTAACGATCATTGGATTAATTTCCAATCACACACACAACATAGAGAGCTTATGCACCACATTACAAAAAAAATCCTGCTTAAGGCAGCAGTCATGATAATGGCCGCCACATGCAGCATTCAGTCGGCGCAGGCGTTTTCTTCGTCGCACTTTGCCTCGCGGTCGAAACTCGCGTCAGGCCGATGGGTGAAGATAGCCATTCCGCAGACTGGCGTGTATCAACTCACAGCCGACGACCTGTCGAAAATGGGATTCAGCAATCCCGACAACGTGAGAATCTATGGCAACGGCGGCTATATGATGAGTGAACAGCTTGACGCCTCTATCCCCGACGATCTCAATCCCGTGCCGGTGAAGCGCATTGGCAACAAAATTTGCTTCTATGCCAAGGGCCCGGTCAAGTTTTGGCTTGCCGACCCTCGCTCGTCAACTCCGCATTTCGCACGCACCGTCAACACCTACTCGTCATGTGGCTACTATTTCCTCGTTGAGGAAGGCGGTAGCGAGACTACCGTGGCCGACGTGGACGCAGCCGCATCGCAAGGCACAGCCTTGCGCGACTCGAGCCTTAGCTTCTTCTATCACGAGAAGGAACTGACGTCAATCACGTCATCGGGCAAGGACCTCCTTGGCGAGGACATGACTTCGGGCTCTCTCACGTTCGACTACAGTCTGCCCGGATTCATCGACGGCAGCAGGATGGTGGTGACAGTGTCGGCAGCAGCCAACACATCATCGTCGAGCAATGTGCGTGCATGGATCGATGCCGACTCGGTGCCGTTTACCAACAGCGCATCGAAAATCTATGTGCCCGCGTCAAACTATGTCTACTACAACCAGGCCACTCCGTCGGCCGGCATGACTTTGAGTGGCCGCAACTCGGGCAAGATTACGGCAAAAGTGATTTGCTCATACTCGGGCGTGATAAATACCGCAAAGCTTGACTATGCTTTCATCACTTACCACCGCCGCAACTCAATACTGGCAGGCACAGGCGGACAGACGCTGATGATGCTCAACGACCTCACGACCGACAACCGCATCGACATTCATTCCACGGCTCCGCAGCTCACTGTGTGGAACGTCGACAATCCCGACTCGCCGCAAAGCTATGCCTTGACCGACAACAATATCACCGACAGCACCGGCACAGTCTTGGGCACGGTGAAATCGTTCACTCCCGGCTTCGAGTCGCGCACTGCGGCTTTCGTGGCATTCGATCCAAGCGATTCGCTGCTGACGGTCACCGACTGGCAGGCAATCGACAATCAGAACCTGCACGGCATGGAAGTGCCCGACATGCTCATCATCACCACCAACTCGATGCTTGAGCAAGCCGAGCGGGTGGCCAACCTGCACCGCGACCGCGACGACATGACCGTGGCTGTGGTCGACCATGAGAAGATATTCAACGAGTTCTCGTCGGGCGCAGCCGATGCCATGGGCTACCGCCTGCTGTGCAAGATGCTCTACGACCGCAACAAGTCGAAGTTCAAATATCTGCTTTTGCTTGGCGGCGGCTCGTTTGACAACCGCGGCATCACTCGCCAGCGCGGCGAGAAGTTGCTCACCTACCAGAGCGATTGCAGCAACGACGAGGATTACAGCTACACCACCGACGATTTCTTCGGCTTTCTCGACGATAACTCGGGTTACAACATCTCGGCCGACATGCTGCGCATCGGTGTGGGACGCTTCACCTCGGCCGACGCTATCGAGGCAAAGGCCGATGTCGACAAGCTGATTAACTATGTTGAGAATCCTGATTATGGCTATTGGCGCAACAACACGATTGTGAGCTGCGACGAGGGCGACAACTTCTTGCACATGTTCCAGGCCGAGGGTACCAATAACTTGATTGACGGCACCATGGACACCGGACTTGCTGTCAACAAGGTGTATGTTCCACAATTCACAAAGGCGAGCGAGGCCGGTGTGGAAACCTCACGCGCCGCTTGCCCTGATGCCACCAAGCGCTTGCGCGACCAGTTCACCAATGGCGCCTATTTTGCCACCTACATTGGTCATGCCGGTCCCACGGTGTTCACCAAGTTTGCAAAACTGTGGAGCACCAGCGACGTGAAAAACAACAGCTACCCGCGCCTACCCATAATGTCGATTGCCGCATGTGATGTGGCCCGCTACGACAGCGAGGTGCGCGGCATTGCCGATATGATGTTCCACAAGACCGACGGTGGTGCCATAGCGTTGCTCGCGTCCACTCGCTCGGTGTATGCCGAGGGCAACGATGCGCTCAACACCGCATTCATCAAGGCCATGTTCAATTATAGGTTCACATCGCAAATGCCCACCTTGGGCGAGGTCTACATGAAGTCGAAGCAGTCGTTTGGCACTACAAGCAACACCAACAAGCTGTCGTTCTGCCTGCTCGGCGACCCGGCCATGCGCATCAACTATCCGCGTCCTCTCTTCAAAATCACCCGTGTCAACAACAGGGCTATCGAAGACTCAAGCACTGTGGTGGTCACCCGCGGCATGCAGGAACTCAACATTGAGGCCAATGTGCTCAAGGCTGGAACCGATGAGATTGACACCGACTTCAACGGCGATGCCACCTTGGCTCTCTACGATGCGAAACGCCTGCACACCACAGTCTCGCAGCGCGTCAACCGCGAAAATGTGACGCGCAATGTGTATTATCCCCGCAATCTGCTGGCCGAGGCCAATGGCCGCGTGGTCAACGGCGTGTTCAAGGGCAAGGTGGTGGTGCCGCGCTTCACTCTTGCCAAGTGGGAATACGGCCAAGTGGATGTGTATGCCCACCGCGACAACAGCGACGAGATGGTAAACGGCTATTACAATCAGCTTGAGGTGCGACCCTATAACGATGAGATGTCGATCACCGATACCGTTCCGCCGGTAATAGAGGCAATGTATTTCAATGGTGCCACCCTCGATGCCGAGGATGCCCTTGTGTCGTCGGCGTCGACCCTTCACATCGAGGTGAGCGACGACGTCAGCATCAACTTGCAAGATATGGGTGTGGGTCAAAGCATGTCCCTAATTCTCGATGGCGGCAAGCAGTCGTATCCCGAGGTGAAGAATTATGTGACGCTTGGCAACGAGGGCAAGTCGGTGACTATCGACATGCCGTTTGCCGACCTTGACCAAGGCCGCCACACAGCACGCTTTGCCGTCTACGATGCAGCCGGCAACCGCACCGAGAAGTCAATAGCCTTCACGGTGGGCAAAGCCAGCCAAGTCAACATAAGCGCTGCTTCGGCTACCGTAACCACCGAAGCCTCGTTCGACCTCAGTCATGAGCTCACCACTGAGCCAACGGTTACATTCACCGTGGTCGATGCCATTGGCAACATCGTGTGGCAAAAGGCCGATGCGCAATTCCCGCTCAAGTGGAACTTGTGCAACAGCGCCGGCAACCGCATTCCCGCAGGCCGCTACCGCTACTATGGCACTTATGAGGCCGGCAACAACTATGGTGGCACAAGCATTGGCGAATTTGTGGTGATAGAGCCAGTGGCCAAATAAGCCGTAAGCACAACCGCATTCAAGCACACACACATAAGCATAGCAGCCAAGGGCCCAGTAGCCTTGGCTGCTATGCGCTATTTTTGAAACAACTCTATAAGCAACATAATGAAAGAACGTGAAATCCACACCTTCGTGCGCCTCTACACTGGCAACGGGCAGGGAAAGACTTCTGCCGCCATGGGGGTGGCAGTGAGGGTGCTGTGCTCGGGCCGCAGGGTGTATGTGGCTCAGTTTGTGAAGGATGAGAAATACAGCGAGACGCGCCTGGCTGCTATGCTCCCCGAGGGGGTACTCGAAATAGAGCAGTTGGGGGGCGGGTGTTTCATCAACCGCGAGCCCACCGAGGCCGATGTCTTGGCAGCCCGTAGCGGACTGGAACGGTGCGTGACCCGAATGTCGAGCGGTGACTATGGCCTTGTGGTGCTCGATGAGCTCACGATAGCCATCTTCTACCGCCTGCTCTCGCGCGATGAGGTGCTCGATGCAATAGCCAAGCGTCACCCGGGCACCGAAGTTATCATCACTGGCCGCTATGCCCCGCAGTGGCTCTGCGATGCCTCTCAGCTTGTGACCGAAATGCAGGAGGTGAAGCACTATTACCGCCAGGGAGTCCTCTCCCGCGACGGCTATGACCACTGACCATCCTCATTCAGCCGGAGTGACAGATGGCGGCTGTTGTGCCTGAGGCCAATCTTTGCCGCCGTCGATTTGCTATTGCGCTCGGCTTGCACTAACTTTGTAGCGCAAAAGCAAGTGCAACATTAATCACATAATCAATAATGCAGCAAAAAATCATCATTTTAGACTTTGGCTCGCAGACGACGCAGCTCATAGGCCGCCGAGTGCGCGAGCTGAACATGTATTGCGAGATTTTGCCCTACAACAAGTTTCCCGCCGACGACCCCTCGGTGATTGGCGTGATACTTAGCGGCAGCCCGTTTTCGGTCTACGACGAGAAGGCTTTCAAAATCGACCTGGCTCAAATCAGAGGCAAGTATCCCATCTTGGGCATCTGCTACGGAGCCCAGTTTATGGCCTACACGCTCGGCGGCCGCGTGGAACCGGCAGGAACACGCGAGTACGGACGTGCCAACCTCACTGAGTTTGACGATCAAAACCCTCTGCTCAAGGGGGTGAGCGCCAACTCGCAGGTGTGGATGAGCCACGGCGACACCATTACCGCCATTCCCGCGGGCTTCAAGCCCATTGCCTCGACGGCTAAAGTGGCAATAGCAGCCTATCAGGCTGAGGGTGAACAACTGTGGGGTGTTCAGTTCCATCCCGAGGTGTTCCACTCTACCGAAGGCTCCAAGCTGCTCAAAAACTTTGTGGTCGACATTTGCGGCGGCAAGCAGCAGTGGAATGCGGCATCGTTTATCTCATCCACGGTGGCTGAGCTGAAACAGCAGCTGGGCAACGACCGTGTGATACTGGGCTTGAGCGGCGGCGTCGACTCGTCGGTGTGTGCCACATTGCTCAACCGTGCCATAGGTCACAACCTTACTTGCATCTTTGTTGACCACGGCATGCTGCGCAAGAATGAGTTCCAAAAGGTGATGGATGCCTACAAGGGCTTAGGCCTTAACGTGATAGGCGTGGATGCCAGCGAGAAGTTTTTCGCCGATCTCGAGGGCGTAACCGACCCCGAGCAGAAGCGCAAAATCATTGGCCGCGACTTTGTTGAGGTGTTCAATGCCGAGGCTCACAAGATTACCGATGCCAAATGGCTTGCCCAGGGCACAATCTATCCCGACTGCATCGAGAGTCTGAGCATCACCGGAATGACCATAAAGAGCCACCACAATGTGGGCGGCCTCCCCAAAGAAATGAAGCTGCAGTTGTGCGAGCCGCTGAAGTGGCTTTTCAAAGACGAGGTGCGCCGAGTGGGCCGCGAGTTGGGCATGCCCGAGCATCTCATCAAGCGTCACCCGTTCCCGGGTCCCGGCCTTGCCGTGCGCATCTTGGGCGACATCACTCGTGAAAAAGTGCGCATCCTGCAAGATGCCGACGATATCTACATCGAGTCGATGCTTAGCTACGTTTGCCCCGACGGTGAGTGCCTTTACGACAAGGTGTGGCAGGCTGGCGCCGTGCTGCTGAGCACCGTCCGCTCGGTTGGCGTGATGGGTGATGAGCGCACTTACGAGCATCCTGTGGCTTTGCGTGCTGTCACCAGCACCGATGCCATGACTGCCGACTGGGCCCACCTGCCCTATGACTTCTTGGCCAAGGTGAGCAACGACATAATCAACAAGGTGAAAGGCGTGAACCGCGTGTGCTACGACATTAGCTCAAAGCCACCGGCAACAATCGAGTGGGAGTAATCCCACGCCCCGCAGATGGCCGATGAGGCTGAGTTGCGGGGAAATTCACCATTAATGCTATAAGAAGGGATTGCCAAGTCTCCACATTGCGGTGGAGCGCGGCAATCCCTTGCTTTGTTTTTATGGTGGGTGCTGAGGCTACTTGCTGTTTTTACGGTAGGTTGCCACTGCAAGCAGGCTAAGTGCTGCGGCAAAGCCGGCAAGTACAATCAGCTGGTGGCTTATGCTCCCGATGCCGCCGCCTCGCACAAACACGGTGCGAACTGCATCGATGAAATAGCAGAGCGGATTGATGTAGGTGGTGAGGTAGGCCCAACTTGGCATCGACCGCACTGGTGTGAACAGACCGCTAAGCAGCATCATGCACATCACGAAAAACCACATTACAAACACGGCCTGCTGCATCGTCTCGTTGCAGTTCGATATCACCAGGCCGAACCCGCTGAAAAACAGTCCCAGCAGCAATGCCAGCAGGTATATCAGACCTATGTTGCCCGCTGGTGTGATGCCATAAACCGCCCATGCCAGCAAAAGGCATATCGTGAGCACAAAACCCGACATCACCCAATATGGAATCAGTTTCCCGAGGATAAAGGTATATTTTCCCACCGGGGTTACGTTGATGGCCTCGATGGTTCCTTTCTCTTTCTCGCCCACAATGTTGAGGGCAGGCAGAAATCCGCAAATCAGCATCACCAGGATGGCCGTGAGCGACGGTATCATAAACAACTTGTAGTTGAGGTGCCTGTTATACAGGTATATCACCGACACCCTTTGCTGCAAGGCTTGCACGCTTGGAGCCACGTGCTGCGTGACAATGCTTGCCATGTAGGAGCTTCCCATGCTGCCTTTGGTGCCGTTGACGGCATTGGCTGCTACCAGCACCTGTGCGTTTTGCCCAAGGGCGTGTTTTTTGCCAAACCCTCGTGGAATCTCAACCACCACGTCGGCGTCAAAGTTTTCTATGTCGTTGAGCGCCTCGGCATAGCTGTCGCGTGTGCCGCCCAACTTGAAATATGTGGAGGCTCCTATGCGGTCCACAAGTTGCCTGCTCAGTGTGCTGTGGTCGTTGTCCACCACTTCCACCACCACGTTAGATATCTCCATGTTCATCACCCATGGCATCACGCACATGATCATGATGGGGAATATCACAATCATTTTTGGCAAAAACGGGTTGCGCTTCAGTTGGAGCACTTCTTTTTGCAATATGTATTTCAGAATCATATCGGTTGTTTGAATGTGTGTGTCGATGATTGGTCATCAGTCAAGCCGCTTGTTGAACTTGAGCAGCGCGGCACTGAGCAGCACCGTGGCCATGACGGTCAAGACGGTTACCTCGGTGGTTACACTGCCGGCACCAGCCCCCACTATCAGTAGCTTGCGCATGGCTGTAATGTAGTATCGTGGCGGCATCACCGACGAGACCCACTGCAGCACTGTGGGCATGCTTTCTATGGGGAACACCATGCCGCTGAGCAGAATGCACGGCAGTATCAGCATCATGGCCGATGCCAGCAGTGCCACAAGTTGGGTCCTCGCCACTGTGCTTATGAGCAGGCCCAGCGACAGGGCCACTGTCACATAGATTGCCGACACGCCCACAATCAGTGCAATGTTGCCCGAAATGGGCACGTTGAGCACAAACCTTGATATTGCCAATATCGAGGCCAAAATCACAAACGCAAGTGCCAGATAGGGCACCACCTTTGCCAGAATCACCAGCAGCGGCTTTACCGGACTCACGAGCAGCACCTCCATTGTGCCGCGCTCTTTCTCGCGCACTATGCTTATCGACGTCATCATGGCGCAGATGAGCATCAGAAGCATGCCCATGATGCCGGGGACAAAGTTGTAGCTGCTGCGCATCTGCGGGTTATAGAGCAGCTTTACGTTGGCGGGCGATGCTGTGCCGCCGGCTGCGAGGTGCTGGGTGATGATTTGTGTGGCATAGTTGGCATACATTTGTGCCATGTTGGGGTCTGACCCGTCGGTGATAATCTGCAGGCCGCTGTGGTGTGAGGCAAAATCGGGAGCAAACACCAGCGCAATGTCGGCCTTTTGGTCGCGCATCTGCTTTTCGGCCTCGGCTGGGGTGCCCACGTTGCTCACCACGTCGAAATATTCGCTTGCGGCCAGCGCATTGACCACTTGCTGTGTCAAGTGGTCGGCAGTGGCCCCCACCACCACGGTGCGCACGTTGCGCACATCGGTGCTTATGGCGAAGCCAAAGAGCATCATCATCACCACGGGCATGCCAAAGAGGATGAGCATCGTGCGCTTGTCGCGCACAATGTGCTTGGTCTCTTTGATTACCAGAGTCACGAATTGTTTCATTTCCTGTTCTTTTTTTCTGCTTGTTTTTTTGAACTGTAGTTTCTCGATGTTGCGGCTCTTGCGGGCCGTTAACCGGTGCGTGTCGATTGGCGGGCGAGTAGCGTGAACACATGGCCCACGTCGGGCTGCTTGAACTGGCGGGCCAGCTCGGCCGGTGAGCCTAAGGCTTTTATTTTGCCGTCGACCATTATCGAGATGCGGTCGCAAAACTCGGCTTCGTCCATGTAGTGTGTGGTCACAAACACCGTGATGCCCCGCTCGGCCGCATCATAAATCAAATCCCAAAACTGGCGGCGGGTGGCAGGATCGACACCCCCGGTGGGCTCGTCGAGAAACACAATTTTGGGCTCGTGGAAAATGCTCACCGAGAAAGCGAGTTTCTGTTTCCATCCCAGCGGCAGGTCGGCCACCACGTCGTCGGCATGTTCCTCAAACCGCAGCCTGCGCAACATCTCCTGGCTCTTGCGCTTTATTTCGGTTGGCTGCATGCCGTAGATTCCGGCAAAGAGCCGTATGTTTTCGCTCACGGTCAGGTCGTCGTAAAGCGCAAACCGCTGGCTCATGTATCCAATGTTCTTTTTTATTTGCTCGTGTTCGGTGGCGGCGTCAAATCCCGCAACCGTCACTTTGCCTGCAGTGGGCCGGTTGAGCCCTGCCAGAATGTGCATTGCTGTGCTCTTGCCTGCTCCGTTGGCACCCAGAAACCCGAATATCTCGCCGCGGCGCACGGTGAATGATATGTCGTCAACGGCGTGGAATGTCCCAAAGGCCTTGACCAGGTGGTCGACTTCAATAATCGACTCTTGGCCCGACGGCTGTTTTGCCGCATGCGCTCGCTCTGGCGGGGCGGGCATAAACACGTCGCTGAATCGCTCGAGCACTTCGTCGGGACGGCCTATGCCTTGCACTTCGCCGCAGTTCAGGAATGCAATGCGGTCGCAACACCGCACCTCGTCGAGGTAGGGCGTTGATGCCACAATGGTGATTCCTTGCTCTTTTAGGTGCTTGAGCATATCCCAAAACTCTTTTCGGCTCACGGGGTCTACGCCGGTGGTGGGTTCGTCGAGCAGCAGCACGGTGGGGTGGTGTACCAGAGCGCACGACAGGGCCAACTTTTGCTTCATGCCACCCGACAGCGCTCCTGCCTTGCGGTGCTTGAATGGCTCAAGCTGCGAGTAGATGGCTTTGATGGTGTCGTAGCCTTGCTTGACGGTGGTGCCAAACATTGTGGCAAAGAAATTCAGATTCTCCTCTACCGAGAGGTCTTGGTAAAGCGAGAACCGTCCGGGCATGTAGCCCACGCAGCCGCGTATCGCGCTCATGCCTTTCACCACGTCGTGTCCGTCGACTGAGGCATGTCCCGAATCGGCCAGCAGCAGTGTGGCTATTATGCGAAACAGTGTGGTCTTGCCTGCTCCGTCGGGGCCAATCAGGCCAAATATCTCGCCGCGGCGCACGCTGAGGCTCACGTTGCGCAGGGCCTCAATGCGTCCGTAACGCTTCGATACGTTCTCTACTTCAATTGCTGTTGACATTATTTGTCGCGTGTTTCTTTTTTATAGTTTCACCTCGCCGTACATCCCTATTTTGATGAGGCCGTCGCTGTTTTCAACAGCTATCTTCACGGCATACACCAGGTTGGCCCGCTCGTCGTCGGTGAGTATGGTCTTTGGCGTGAATTCCGACTTCGACGAAATCCAGCTCACGCGTCCGGCATATTCGTGTGTCTGCCCGTTGCCGTAGTCGGCAATCACCTTCACGCTTTGGCCCAGTTTCACGTCTTTTAGTTTGGCCGATGTGACATAGGCTCGCAGGAACATGTGGCGCACGTCGGCCATCTTGAATAGCGGTTTGCCCATTGATACCCATTCACCGCATTCGGCATATTTCTCAATCACGGTGCCGCTGATTGGGGTCACTATGTGGCACTTGCGCAGTTGGTCGGCCACTTGCAGCTGCTCGGCGTTGGCCGTGCCTATTTGGGCGTCCAGACTATTGGTTGAGGTGTGCAGGGTCGACAGTTGTGCATCGAGTTGACGTTGCAGCACTTCCACCTGGCTGGTGGCGTCATCGAGCAGTTTGCTGTTGGCGGCACCGTCTTTCACCAGCAGGGCATAGCGGTTGCGTTCTTCTTTTGCCTTTTTAAGCTGCTGGCGCAGGGCTGCTATCTGCTTTTCGGTTTCTGGCTTTTGCGAGGCATACACATGTTTTATGGCACCTATCTGGTGCGCTTTCAGATAGAGCTGGGTGGTGTCAATCAGTCCCACTTGCACGGCTTTTCCCACTGTGTCGCCTTCGTCGACGTTGAATTGCAGCAGGGTGCCGTTTTGCTCGGCCGAGACTGTGACTTCGGTTGCCTCGAAGCATCCGGTAGCGTCATAGTCTTTTTTGTCGTTGTTGCACGAGGCGCAAAGCACGCCTGTCACGGCAAGCAGTAGCAGTTGCCGTCTGGCGGATTTGCGGGTGAGTAGTTCAGAGAGTGTCATGATGATGTGTGTCGATTGTTATTTGGTTCGTGTTCTTTTTTTGAATGACTGTTTGCTATTGTTATCGGCAGTTGTTGATGTCGACCACGGTGTAGGCTTGCTGCAGCAGCTGCACTTGGTGCAGCGCCATCTGCTGCCTGGCTTGGCTCACGGCCAGCGTCTGCCTCAGCAACTCGTTCACGCTCTCGGTGCCAAGCTGCACTTTTCGCTCGCTTTTCTGGCGTATGCGCTCGCGCAGGGCCACTATCTCGCCGTCGCTCTTCAGTTGCTGTTGCAGGCTCTCCATCTGTCCGTTGGCCTCTTGGGTGCGCAACCGTGTGGCAAACAGGAACGCCTCGCGCGCCACTTCATTTTGGCTCTGCTGTAGCTTGAGTTTCTCGATGTCGTTTTTGCGGGTGTAAAGGGCTCCTATGTTCCACTGCACGGTCACTCCTCCTAGCAGCATTCCATTGTTGACAAGTGGTGAGACGCTGTTGTGTATGACTCCGGCGCCAAACAGGCTGATAGTGGGGCGCAGCCGGGTGTTGAGTTGTTTCAGCTGCTCGTTGGCAAGTCGGTTTTGGGCATCATAGAGGTCAAGCTCGGGCCTGTGGTTGGCAGCGTTTGGCATCGATGGCATTTCTGGCGCGGCAAGCCGGGTGTTGCCTGGCAGTGTGTCGCCTATGAGGGTGCCGAGCATAGCCACATAGGATGTTCGCAACGATTTTGCCGCCTCGGCTTGCTGGCTGGCTTTCACTTGTTCCACAGCCACTGCGTCGATGTCGCTCTCGTTGGCGAGCCCGCCTTTCATCAGGCTCTCCACGTTGTTGCGGCTCACTTTGAGCTGCGACTGAAGCAGCGCATATTGCTCGAGTTGCTTGTCGATAAGCAGTATGCCAAAGTACACTTGTTGCACGCGGGCAAGCACGTCATAGATGCTCACGTCGGTCTGTCGGCGGCTCACATCTGCCTGAGCCTTTGCCACACGCTTGCCGGCCGCTATGCCGCCGCCGTCATACACCGTCTGGCTCACGCTCAGCATGCCGCTTGCCACATAGTTCTTGATTTCAATGGCCGATGGCTGTTTCAGCACATCGGTGAATCCTGTGAAATTGCCACTCAGGCTCACTTGGGGCAACCATTGCTTGGCAATGTTGTCGACCGTGTAGCCGGCAGTGAGGTCAACCAGCCCCATTTGTTTCGCCACAGGATAGTTGGCGCGGGCGCGCTGCTCACACTCGCCAAGTGTGAGTGTCTGTGCTGTGGCGCCTATGGCAGTGGCCACCATTAGCAGCAATGACAAAATTCTGTGTTCCATAATTTTGAGAAATTGTTTTTTTGATGCTGCAAAATTATCACTTGGCACAATCACTGTCGTTGTCTAAAATAAGCACATGATGTTCTTTTTGTAATATTTTGTTCTGTGTAATGCAAAAAAATGCCAATGTGCGTTATCTTTGTGTTCGAAAAAGGAATTATGAATATCAAAAAACATAACTGCAATGAAGAAACCGCAACGCGTCACGATAGGGGAGTTGTATGGTCGACTACAGCCTAAGCAGTTGTCGGAGGCTCGCATTTTTTACGGTGACGGCTTTGGTGTGGCTGTCAACACCGGCCCCCTTTTTGCCCAAGTGATTACTCCGGGTGAGGCATATTTGATTGAGGACTATCGCATAGGTTTCACTTGCAGTGGCCACATTCGCTCGATAATAAACTTGGTGGAGCATGATATCACACCTGGCAAGGCTATCTTTGTCACTCCTGGAAGCATTGTGGAGCCTGTTGAGTTTTCCGCCGACTATGCCATGTATGGCATGGTCGTGCCTGCCGACGTGTTTCGCCTTGCTTCGGGCAACTCGCTCCCGTTCCCGTTTGATGGCAAGATGAAAGGCGGGGTGGTTGACATAGGCAAAGAGGATGTGGAACTGGCCCATAAACTTTTCGACTTGCTTTACATCTTTGCCCAAAAGCGTGATCAAAACCGCTTGGCCTTTAATGGTATTGTGTCGGCTATAGTAGGCATGTGGGGCTCGTTGTTTGCCGCGGCATCGGTCTCCAATCCGCAGCAGTCGGCTGCCAACTGCATTTTCGACCGCTTTATAGCCCTCGTGAACGACAACTGCACGCAGCACCGCAGTCTCAGTTTCTATGCCGACAGCCTGTGCATCACCGAACGCTATCTGGGTGCGGCAGTGAGGCAGGTGAGCGGAACCACCCCTAAGGATTGGATTGACCATGCCGTGATATCGGCCGCCAAGGTGCTGCTCAAGTACAGTGATGCTTCGATAGGCGAAGTGGCCGATGCATTGAGTTTTCCCAATCCGAGTTTCTTTTGCAAGTTCTTCAAGCGTTTTGTGGGCACATCACCGCAAGCCTATCGCAACAGCCAGTCGGCCCTGGAGTCCTGACCCTGTGCCACAATGCCGCAAGCCCCCCAAAAAAACGAAGCCGCACGGCATGCAATTGAGCATGTGCCGTGCGGCTTAAATAGTATCTTATGTGGCCTGTCCACGCAAGTGGTGGAATTCAGGCGAGGGTCTTATCGGCGCTGTTTCTTCTTGCGTTTCTCTTGCTCGCGCAGGGCGGCCTGCTGCTGGCGTTGAGCCTCTTCGAGCCGGGCCATGAAACCACTCTTCTTCTTGGGCTTCTTGGCGTTTTCGGCAATCTTGGCACGCACTTTCTCTTCGCTCACAATCAGGCGGCTGCTATAGGTCTGCGCTATGGTGATGAGCAGTGAGATGAAGTAGTAGTAGCTCAAGCCCGATGCATAGTTGTTGAAGAACACGAGGAACATGAGCGGCATCAAATACATCATCCACTTCATGCCAGGCATTTGTTGCGATTGCTGTTGCGACTGCATCGACAGATAGGTATAGGCGATGTTGGTCACGGTCATAAGCATGCAGAAGAGGCTGATGTGGTTGCCAAAGTAGTTGGTGATAAACGGTATCTGGGCATTCCACGACACAATGGCATCGGGGGCCGAGAGGTCTTTGGCCCACAGGAATGCTTGTCCGCGAAGCTCAATGCACGACGGGAAGAACCAGAACATGGCTATCAGGATAGGCATCTGCAGCAACATAGGCAAGCAGCCGCCAAACGGACTTGCTCCAGCCTGGCTGTAGAGCTCCATGGTCTTTTGCTGGCGCTTCATTGCGTTTTCCTGTCCGGGATACTTGTCGTTGATGGCCTTGATGTCGGGTGCAAGCACGCGCATCTTGGCCTGCGAGATATAGCTCTTGTAGGTGAGCGGCGACAGCACTATCTTGAGCAGCAGTGTGAGTATCAGGATAATGATACCGTAGTTGCTCACATACTTGCCCAGCCAGTTGAATACCGGGATTATGACGCCGGTGTTGATCCAGCGAAGCCACTTCCAGCCGAGTGGAATCAGGTTGGTGAGCTTGAGGTCTTCGTTGGGAGAATATTTGTCGTAGCTCGACAGCAGATTATACTTGTTGGGGCCGAAGTAGAAGTAGAACGATGCCGGATTGGCCTTGCTCGAACTGTAGGGCACCTGGGTGGTGATGTCCATCACCTTCAGGTATTTGTTGTAGTCGGGCGAGTCTTTCTTTATTTCGGCGCTTGTGAGGTTGGCACCTGTGAAGTTGTTGTCGGCAATCAGCACGGCCGAGAAAAACTGGTTCTTGGTCGAAATCCACTTAATCTGGTCTTGTGTGGTCTTGCTGTCTTCACCGCTCTCCTTGAGGTTCTCAACCGAGCCGCTTTCGCCGGCATACTTGAAATAGATGCCGCTGTTGCGTTCCTCAAACATCTTGCCCTCTTCGTGGCGGCTCATCTTCTGGTGCCACTTGAAGTCCATGTTGGGGATGTTGGTGGGTATCACCTGGGCCATGTTTTTCTGAATCACCTGCATGCGCACCATGTAGCTGCCCTTCAGCAGCGTGTAGCGCAGTCCCCACTGGGCACCGCCAGCCAGGTCGAGGGTCATCTCCACAGTGCTGTCGTTGAGTTGGCGTGGGGTGAAGTAGTAGTTGCGGGTATCGAAGCTCTGTGAGTTTCCGTTAAGGATAAAGCTGTAGTAGTTGTCGCCAGGGCTGAACACCTCCACCTTGGGGGCATTGTAGGCCTTGTAGTCGAGCAGCGAGGCTCTCGACACCATACCGCCCTTGGTCGACAGCTCAATTTCGAGCACATCGTTTTTCAGTTTCACGATTTGCTCTGTGCCAGTCATGCACGAAGCAAACGATCCGTTCTGGGCATAGCGGTTTATCTCGCCCATCACGGCATCCACGGCTTGGTTGTGGGTCTTGGTGTCGGTGCATTCGGTACCCAGCAGTTCGTTGAATTCTACCGACTTTCCGCCTTCAACGGTTACCGAGCCTTCAATCACGTCGCCCTGGGCAAGTTGCAGCTTCACTCCGTTGTTGTCGATAGCGGCCTTGCCACCGTTGGCGGCTCCTATTTGGCGCAGTGCGTCTTTCAGGCGCGACAGGTCGTTGGCGCTCAGCGTGTCGGCCACGGTGGCAGCGGTCTGCTGCTTGGCTTTTTCCACTTGCGCTATGGAATCTTGCTGGCGCTGTGCGGCCAGCTCAGCCTCGCTGGGCTGGTTGATGTACATGAAGCCGAAAATCACGGCGCACATCAGCAGCATTCCTATGACAGTGTTTTTGTCCATTACTTAGTTTGTGTCTGTTCGTTATGAATTAATCTCTAATTGATTCTTGAAATTGTAATCAGCGATTAGGCCCGCAGGAGGGGGGAGGGGATTATGCCTTCTTAGAGTCGCGGTTGGCCATGGCTGCGCTGATGAAGCTCATAAACAGCGGGTGGGGATTAAGCACCGTGCTGCTGTATTCGGGGTGGTATTGGGTTCCCACATACCACTTCTTGCCTGGCACTTCCACCACTTCCACAAGGTGGGTCTCGGGATTCTCGCCCACACACTTCATGCCGGCGTCCTCAAACTGCTTGCGGAACTCGTCGTTGAACTCAAAGCGGTGGCGGTGACGCTCTTCAATGTCGAGCTTGCCGTAGGCCTTGGCCACGGTAGAGCCTTCGGTGAGGTGGCAGGCATATGCGCCGAGGCGCATCGTGCCGCCCATGTTGGTGATGCTCTTCTGCTCCTCCATCAGGTCGATCACGTTGTAGGGGGTCTTTGAGTCCATCTCACTGCTGTTGGCCTCGGTCAGACCAAGCACGTTGCGGGCATACTCGATGACCATGCACTGCATGCCCAGGCAGATGCCGAAAGTGGGCATGTCGTGCTCGCGGCACCATTTCAGCGCCACAAACTTGCCCTCGGTGCCGCGTTGGCCAAAGCCGGGGGCCACAATCACGCCGTCCATGTCCTTAAGCTGCTCTTCCACATTGGCGTCGGTGAGTTTCTCGCTGTTCACATACACCAGGTCGAGTTTCTGCTCGTGGTAGGTGCAAGCCTGCAGCAGGCTTTCGTCGATACTCTTATAGGCATCTTGCAGTGACACATATTTGCCCACAAGACCCACTTTCACGGTGCCGTTGGCGGCACGCATGTGGTTGAGGAATTTGTTCCACTTGCTCAGGTCGGGCTCGCCGCTGTAGGGGGTGGCTGTCTTTTCGAGAATTATGTTGTCGAGCTTCTGCTCGTGCATCATCAATGGCACTTCATAGATGGTGGGCAGGTCCACGCTCTGCGTCACTGCATCCACGTCTACGTTGCAGAATTGTGCCACCTTCTTGCGCATCGACAGGGGTATCTCCTTCTCGGCGCGAAGCACAAGCACGTCGGGCTGGATGCCCAGCTGCTGCAGCTGCTTCACCGAGTGCTGGGTTGGCTTCGTCTTCAGCTCCTTGGCTGCACGGATGTAGGGCACGTAGGTCAGGTGCACACACACGCACTTGTTGCCAAGCTCCCAGCGCAGCTGGCGCACGGCCTCAAGAAACGGCAGCGACTCAATGTCGCCCACGGTGCCGCCAATCTCGGTAATCACGAAATCATATTTGCCTGTGTTGCCAAGCAACTTCACATCGCGCTTAATCTCGTCGGTGATGTGGGGGATAATCTGCACTGTCTTGCCCAGATAATCGCCACGGCGCTCCTTGTCGATCACGCTCTGATATACTCGGCCGGTGGTGATGTTGTTGGCTCGTGTGGTCTTGATGTTGGTAAACCGCTCATAGTGGCCCAGGTCGAGGTCGGCCTCGTGGCCGTCGACGGTCACATAGCATTCGCCGTGCTCATAGGGGTTGAGCGTACCGGGGTCGATGTTGATGTAGGGGTCAAACTTCTGAATTGTTACATTGAAGCCACGCGACAATAAGAGGCGGGCAATCGACGATGAGATGATTCCCTTACCAAGGGAAGAAACCACACCGCCAGTCACAAAGATGTATCGTGTATCCACTGCCTAATTGATTTGATAATTACAAGTTGCAAATTTAGCAATAATTTTTCAATACCGCCACAATCGCATCCCCTTTTGCCCGTCCCTCACGAAATTTGTGCCAATGATTGATGATGCCGGTTGCTGGCATAATGATTAAGGCGGTCAATTTCTTGACCGCCTTAAGTTTGCTCGTATTAGTGTGTGGTGGCAACCCGGTGTTGCTCTGTTGTCAGCGCTTGGCCTTGAAAAAGGTTTTCATCAGCTCGGCACACTCGTCGGCCAGGATGCCGCCGGTAACCACCGTCTTCTTGTGAAACGGTAACTGGCAGAATGTGTGGTAGCCGCGCTTGTCGTCGGCTGCGCCATACACCACGCGGTCGATTTGGCTCCACCCGAGGGCTCCGGCACACATCAGGCATGGTTCTACGGTCACATAGAGCGTGCATCCCACCAGATACTTGCCGCCCAGGTAGGTGGCTGCCGACGTTATTGCCTGCATCTCGGCATGGGCTGTGACATCGGTCAGGGTCTCGGTAAGGTTGTGGCCGCGTGCTATCACCTGGCCACGGCACACCACCACGGCACCTATTGGCACCTCGTCGCGGCGCATTGCCTCGCGGGCTTCGCTGAGTGCCATGCGCATGAATTTCTCGTCGGCCTCTGTGGTTGCCATTGGTCTCATTTCTATAGTGATACTTTTGTCACGTAGTCGCCCACGCGCACAATGTAGACGCGTCCACGCGGCAGGTCGCAAATTTCGCCGCACACCGACGGACGCTCATAGTACAGGTTGCCATACACATCGTAGACCCAAGTCCATGTGCCGTAGTTGTCGCCGGTGATGAATATGGTGCCGCTGCTTGCCGTCACCACGGGGTGGCTCTTTTCGGCCTCTATGCCGTTGATGGCTGTGGGGGCCACGGTGTAGGTGAGGGCGTCGCCGTCACACAGCATGTTGGTGGGCACCACGGTGTAGGTTACGCTTTGCGCTGTGATGGGCAGATAGTAGCCGTCGGCAGCGGTTACTGCAAGCAGGTCGGTGCCACGGTATATTTTGTAGGCAAAGTAGTTGCCCAGTCCCAGGCGAATCCAGTTGTCGCCATAAGGGTTGCCGCTCAGTGTCATTGATATCGACACATCTTCGCTCGGATAGAGGTTGAACGTCGACTTGTCGCCCCACACTGCATCGGCGCTATAGGCGCTTACGGCCGATTCGCTGGGCACAATCACGTCGATGTTCTCAAGGCCAATGAAAATAGCCCATCCGCTGGCTGTGGGCGGCTTGGCTGCGGCGCAGTATATTTCCACAAGGCTATGGCAGTTGTTGAAGCCGTAGGCGTCGATGTAGGTGAGTGTCGACGGCAGCATCACGGTGTGCAGTGCCGCGCACGACTGGAAAGCGCCGTAGCCCACGCTGCTCACTCCCTCGGGCACCACTATCGACGTGATTCCGGTGCCGGCGAGCATGGCCTTGCTGATGGTCTTCAGCCCTGTGGGCAGTGTGATGCTCGTCAAGTTCTCGTCGTAGGCAAATGCCGATTCGCCGATTCGCGTCACCGTGTTTGGAATCTGCACTTCGGTTGCTTCGGCTTTGTAGAATGCGCTGTCGGCAATGGCAGTCACCGTGTAGGTGGTGTTGCCGTGGGTCACTTGCTCTGGAATCAGCACCACGCCCTTGTAGTTGCTCTGCTCATCTGGGGCTTTGCAATCAACCGCCACCTCGCCGGTCTTGCCCTGGATGAAACTGTAGAAAATTCCGTTGCTCTTAAAGTCGTAGGCGCTTGCGTTTAGCGCACTGAGCATCGCGGCCACCATGGCCGTTGCTGTGATTTTTGATTTTATAGACATTTTTGTGTTTATCAAGCTCTTATGCTTAGTTGTTGTGTTTCTTTATTTCTGGGGAAAAACTGTTGAGGTAGGCGGTTTAGTCGCGGTAGTACACTCGTTTCACTCTGGGCGAAATGCTTGTGAGTATCTCGTATGGGATGGTGCCGCGCACCTCGCTCAGGCTCTCAATGGGTATGTGGTCGCCATAAATCTCCACATGGTCGCCCACTTGGCAGTCGGCATCGGTCACGTCAATCATCAGGGCATCCATGCACACGTTGCCCACGGTGGGGCACAGCGTGCCGTTCACCCACAGGCTGGTGTGTCCGTTGCCAAAGTGGCGGTCGAAGCCGTCGGCATAGCCGATGGTCACGGTGGCAATGCGCGACTGGCGCTTGAGTATGCCGTGGCGGCCGTAGCCTATGGTGGTGCCTGCCGGCCATTCCTTGAT
Organism: Bacteroidaceae bacterium; assembly: GCA_963612465.1. Taxonomy (GTDB): domain Bacteria; phylum Bacteroidota; class Bacteroidia; order Bacteroidales; family Muribaculaceae; genus Sodaliphilus. The sequence goes on from CAVDUV010000004.1 coordinate 24,491, forward strand.
TGAGATAATCACTGAGTGGAGCGACGCAACCGGACGCAAGGCGTCTTCGGCTCCGTCGGACACGGTCTTTATGCCATAGAGTCCTATGCCTATGCGCACCATGTCGTATTGCCGCTCGGGGAAGCGCACCACTCCGGTGGTGTTGAGTATGTGGCGCGTGATGTGGTAGTCAAAAGCGTCTTGAAGCGTGTCGGAGCACTCGTCGAAGTAGTCAAACTGCTTCATCGTGTATTCGTCTTGCGACGGCTCATCGGCCACGCACAGATGCGAGAACACCGACGACGGCTTGATGGTGTCTTGTGAGCGCAGCAACTCTATCAGCTCGGGCAACTGTTCCTTGGTGAAGCCCAGACGGTGCATGCCTGTGTCGATCTTGATGTGCACAGGGAAGTTCTTAGCCCCGTATTTGCGGCCTTCTTTCACTAGCTCGCGGGCTTCTTCTATGCTATACACTTCGGGCTCAAGCCGGTACATGAACATGGCCTTGTAGTTGACCACCGACGGGTTGAGCACGATGATGGGCATGCCTATTCCTGCTTTGCGCAAATCCACGCCCTCGTCTTGCACGGCCACTGCCAGATAGTCGGCTCCCATGTCCTGCAAGGTCTTGGCTATCTCATACGACCCTGTGCCGTAGCCCGATGCCTTGACCATACCCACCGTTTTGGTAGTGGGCTCGATGAGCGACTTGAAGAACTTGAAGTTGCTGGCAAGCGCATTGAGGTCGATGTCTTCCACCGTCTGGTGCTGGCGGGCCTCAAGCAGGTCCACAATCTGCTCAAACTCAAATTGCGGAGCGCCCTTTATCAGTATGGTCTCGTTGTCGAAGTCGCTTTGCGACATGCTGTCGAGAAAACTCTTGGTCGACTCGAAGAATGTGGCGTTGATGTTGCTGAAGTAGCGGCGGTGGCGGCACAGGTCGGGGCCGATGCCTATGAGGCGGCTCACGCGCTTGCTCTTCAAGTGCTCGCTTACGCGTATGTATAGCTCGTCGTCGCTGAAGGTCTCGGTCATCAGGTCGCTCAGTATCACGGTGATGTTTTGCGACGGATTGCTGCGGCGGGTCACAAAGTCGGTGGCGGGTGTGAGCGAGTAGTAGTCGCTGGTGTAGCCGTCGACTATCACAGTGCAGTTGTTCACGCCGCCTATCACGTTGAGCCTGGTGCCCACGGGGGTGAGGTGGGCCATGCGGGTTGCAATCACCTCGGGCTGTACGTTGAGGTAGAGCATAACGGCAAGGCAGCTTATGGCGTTCTCGATGTCGCGGTTGCTGGTGAAGGGCAGCGTGAGCTTGTGGGGCACGCCATTGTACTGGTAGCCTATGGTGGTGGCCTCGGCTGTGCTCTTCACACTGTCCACATAGAGAGTGCGCTGCGCGTCGCTACGCGACCACGCTATCTCAAGTGCCACGTCAACATCAAGCAGCGGCTTTATGGTCGATGTCACCAGCGGGTCGTCGGCACAATACACTATACACTCGCAGCTGTTGAGAATCTTGGCTTTTTCCTGCGCTTTCTCGGCCATCGAGGCAAAGCCCTCGTTGTGCTCGTCGCCTATGTTGGTTATCACACCTATGGTGGGGCGAATCATGGCTTGCAGGTTGGCCATCTCGCCGGTGGTCGAGATTCCTGCCTCGATAATGGCGAGGTTGGTGTTGAGGTCGATGTCCCACAGCGAGAGCGGCACGCCTATCTGCGAGTTGAAGCTGCGTGGCGAGCGCACTATGTGGTAGTCGTCTTTGAGCAGCTGGTAGAGCCATTCTTTCACGGTGGTTTTGCCGCGGCTGCCGGTGATGCCTATCACCGGGATGCGAAAGCGCCGGCGGTGGTAGGTGGCTATGTTCTGAAGGGCCTCGAGCGTGTTGGGCACCACCAGGAAGTTAGCCCCTCGCAGCGTGGGCGGAACGGCATCGAGCGACTGCACCACAAAGTTGCGCACCCCTTGCTCAAAGAGCTGCGCTATGTAGTGGTGGCCGTCGTTGTTCTTAGTCTTGATGGCAAAGAACAGGGTCTCGGTGGGAGTGGTGAGCGACCGCGAGTCGGTGAGCAGTTGGCTCACTGTGTCGTCTGGGCGCTTAAGGGCGGCGGCACTGATGTCGAGAATCGACGCTATTTCTTTTATTGAGTAGTTCATAATGGTAGCCTGTCGTTTTTTTATTCTGTGTCTGTCTTCACTTGTCTAATAAGTTCCTTATCTCTCGCACTTCTTCAAGATAGGGATATTCTTTCACCAAATTGCGCACCACGGTCAGCGTGTCGGCGTTGAAGCGGTCAACCACCTCGCGGTTGGCGCTCATGGGGCGGTGCCGCAGTCGTTTTGTCACTCGCTCGCACCGGGCTATCGCTTGGGCCGAGTGGTCGTCGAAGTATGTGGCTTGGAATGCCTGCCAGATGTATTCTACTGCCACTTCGCTCGGATGTACCATGTCGGTGGCATAGAACCGGTAGTCGCGCAGGTCGTCGAGCATTATCTCATACGACGGGAAATAGGTGGTGCATTGCTTGTTTGCCCGGCACACTGCTGCCACTGCCACGCGCAGGGTGGCCTTGCTCAGCGAGTTGGTGGCCAGCCCGTCGGCAATGTGGCGTATCGGGCTCACGGTAAACACCACGCGCAACCCCGGGTTGAAGTCGTGCAGTTGCTCCACCATGCCGTTGAGCACGGCTGTGATGTCTTCGGTGCTTTCCATTTTGCGCGAGAACTCGTGCTGTGGCACTTTGTGGCAGTTGGCCACCACCTCGCCAGTGGCTTTCAGCCGGTAGGCTATGGCTGTGCCCAGGGTCACCACCAGGGTTTGGCACTTGGCCAGATGGTTGTGGGCAGCTTCGATGCGCGCGTTCATGTGCTCAATGGCCATACCCTTGTCGGGCAGCGAGTGACGTGAGTGGAAGTGATAGCTGTTCCACACACCGTTGGCAGCAAACAGCTCCCGTCCCTCAATGGGGCGGCAGGCTATGATGCGGTCTACGGCATCGGCTATGCTCATCGGGTTGTAGATGGTGCCGAACGGATTCACGTCGACGTTCATCATGGCCCCTACCAGCTTTGCACCGATGTTGTCGCTGAAGCATGAGCCAATGAGCATCATTGCATCGCTGTGGTGCATAATGCCTTGGTTCTCCGTCGTTTTTATCGTTGTTCTGAAGTCCATAGTGGCGCGGTTGTCTATTAAATAGCAAATTTAGTGTTTTTCTTGCCAACAATACCCACCTTTCCATTAAAAATACGTAAAACCACGTGACGGTCCCGATAAGAAGAGCAAGGGCGATTTGCCTCAATCGTCTTCAGTGGTAGGCCGTGCGCCCCGGGAAAGAAAAGCGAAGGCGAAACGCTTTTTACTGCGTTTCGCCTTCTTAATTAGTGATTATGCGTAAATGTAGTGTCAGCTGTTTTTGCGCATCATCTCACGATCAGCTTGCGTGATTGGGTCTTGCCGTTGCTGTAGAGGTCGCTGGCCACATACACGCCTGGCTCGCTCGGAACAGTGTCACCAAGCTGCATGCCGCCAATCGTGTAGTATGTGGTGCGCACTATTGCGGCATCGGCATTGATGTTGCCTGTGCCGGTTGCCTTCTCCACATATAGGGCATAAGTGCGCGTGTGGTTTCCAAAGGTCTTGGTTACCCAAGCCTCGCCTTCGGCGTTGCTGTCGGCTTTGCCGTTGGCGGCAATGCTGATGTTGTCGCTGCATGTCCAGACGGTTCCGTCGGGGACGCCCACCCAGAATGCCGAGCGCACGTGCTCGTAGTTTTCGCCCTCGGCCACCACCGGCACGGCGGCAAACCAGTTGGCGAGTGTGTCGGTGCTGAATGCTTTCAGCGTGGGATACATGCCAGCGGCTGTGTCAAATGCCGTGTCACACAGGTTGGTCAGTGTGATGGTGCGGGTGCTTGCTCCTATGGCCAGTGAGTCGACGTTAGATGTGGTGGTCCACTGATTCACGTCGGTGTCATAGTATGTGTTGCTGATGGCTATTGTGTAGTTGCCCGCAGGTGATATTTGTCCGCAGGTTGCGGTGTCGGTCACCACAAGGCGGCCGGCGGTATAGACGTTCTCGCACACAAAGCCGTTTGCCACGCCGCCGGTGATTCCGCCGGCATAGGCCTTGGCTGTGACGGTGCCCATGTTGTAGCAGTTGTAGAACTGGGGTTTGCCGTAGCCCCAAAGACCGCCTGCCACGCCGTTTTTGCTGTTGCCGTCGGTCGATGTGATGTCGCCTATGTTGTAGCTGTCGCGCACGTTGGCCCAGCCAAGTCCGGCAAGTCCGGCCACGGCTATGCCCTTGGCAGTGATGTTGCCGGTGTTGTAGCAGCGCACCACGTTGCCGCTGAGGCTGCTGGCCACGCCACCCACATAGTTGCCGCCCGAGTACACGTCGCCGGTGTTGTAGCAGTCGATGAAATCGGTGTTTTGGTTGGTGTTTCCAGCCACACCGCCTACATAGCTGCCTGTGCCGGTGTTGTTCACGGCGCCGGTGTTGTGGCAGTTCTGTGCAAGCGAGTGCATGGCCGATATCGACTCAAGTGATCCCACCACGCCGCCGGTGTAGCTGCTTGATGTGTTCACTATTTCGCCCGAGTTGCTGCAGTCGATCATGTAAGAACCTTCTTGCAGACGTCCGGCCACACCGCCCACCGAGCCTTTGGCACTGGTGATGGTGGCGCTGTTGGTGCAGCCTATGAGCACGCTGATGTCGGCTGTGGCGCTCTTGTAGCCTACCACGCCGCCCACGCGTCCGGCAGTCGACTTCACGGCTCCCTCGTTGCGGCAGTAGAGTGTGCTGTCTGATCCTTCCACTTGTGCCACCACACCAGCCACTGTGGTTTTGCCGCTGATGGTTCCAAGATTCACGCAGTTGCGCACGGTGCCCAGGCTCTGGGCCACCACGCCGCCCACGATGTCTTTGGCGCTGGTTATGTCGGCTGCATTTACGCAGCTGTCAACCAGTCCGCCCACTTCCACTTTATAGGCAATGCCTGCTGCCGAGTTGGCGTAGGGCTCAATGGCTCCCTCGTTGCGGCAGCTTATCACTCGTCCGCCTTTCTTCACCACGGCGGCCACACCGCCAAGGCCAGTACTCTTCAGTGTGGCCACTGTGGCCTTGTTGGTCACGCGCTCAACCGTGCCAAACACGTTGGCGGCCACGCCTGCCGTGTAGCTGCCGGCTCCTATCGAACCGCTTGCCAGCGTGAAGTCGTGTAGGCGTCCTTTTGCTCCCACTTCGCCAAACATGGCCACATACTGGCTTGCCGAGTTGCCGTAGTTCACATTCAGGAACTGGTGGTTGTCGCCGTCGAAGTCAGCGTTGAATTTAGCCGAGCCGCATGCCACTGGCTCGTAGACGGTGGTGCCGAAATCGATGTCGTTGACCACTTTGAAGTAGCGGCCGTTGTAACTGAAACCGTCGCCGGTGGTGGCACTGGCAAGGGTAATCATGTCTTCTTTTGTCTTAATTAGGTAGGGGTCGGCTTGGGTGCCTTTGCCCTCGAAGAGCACTGGCATGGCGCGCAGCGGCAGCACCTTGGCATAGTCGCCAATGGTGGCTGTGAGTGTGTCGCGCACGCTCGACCGGTCGCTGTCTGCGAGCTGAAGGCTCAGCGTGTTGCCGTTGAGGGCAAACTGCTTGCCCGATTTCAGAGTCCACTGCAGTCCGTCGTAGCTTGCCACGGTGGAGTTGCCGGTTATGTCGTCAGTGGTCTCGTTGTCGCCCAGTGTGAGCACCATGTTGCGTGCGGCCACTGCTGCGGGCTCGTCTTTGAATGCCTTGATCACGGGATACTTGCCTGCGGCCAGATCTACCACGTTGGCGTCGATGCCGTCAAGTTGCTTTCCGCTGGTGAGTTCACGCGTCAGAGTGCCGTTCATGCCCTCGCCGTCGGTCATGGCCATGGCTCCTTGCCAGTTGATTTGCTTGTCGAAGTAGTTGCTGGTCAGGGTGGTGCCGTTGGCGGCGGTAGCGCCAAGTATGGCTCCGTTGACGTCGCTCGTTGCGGTTTCTGATGTCACCATGCCATAGTTGATGTTGCCCTTGAGCACGCTCTCTCCTGTGGTGGCCACTTCCACTGCAATGCCTGCCACGCCTAACGATGCAGTGACGTTGCCGGTGTTGATGCAATTGGTCACTTCGCTTGGGCCGTAGCACTGGGCCACTATACCTGCCGCATAGCGTTGGCCGCTTGGCTTATAGGCGTTCACGAAAGCGCCTTTCACGTTGCCGTCGTTTTGGCTGGCGTCCACTCGGCCGCAGCTGAATCCGGCAATACCGCCGGCATAGTAGCGTCCGGCAATGATTTCACCGGCATTGTAGCACTCAGTCACCACGCCGTTGCTGCTCATGTAGCCAGCGATGCCGGCCGAGTAGGCATAGGCTGTCTTCACGGTGGCAAAGTTGCGGCAGTTGGTGATAAGGCCGTCGTTGTAGCCTGCGATGCCGCCGGCATACTGCCAACCGCTTATGTCGCCGCTTGCAATGGTCAGGTTTTTGATCACAGCTCCGTTTTCCAGATAGCCGAAGAGGCCCACGAATGATGTCGAGTTGGTCTTTGAGGCCTTGCCTTTTGCGTCGGCGCCAAGGCCGTTGATTACGAGATTGCTAATCGAGTGGTTGTTGCCGTCGTAGATTCCGCCGAATATGTGGCTCGAGTAGCCGTCGGTTCCAATTCCGGTGAATGAGCCTTCGCCCTCGGTCAGGTCGATGTTGGCTGTCTGCTTGAAGTATTCACCTTTGTAGTGCTGGCTGCTGCCGTTCACGCCGTTGCGCAGCTCTATGAGGTCGGCCTTGCTCTTTATCAGATAGGGGTCGGCTTCGGTGCCGCTTCCGCTAAACCCGTTGGGGTTGATGGTCTTTATCCACAAGCGCTTGTAGAATGACTCGTCGTCGCCCATCATGGCCACGATAATGCCAGTGGTGGTTGCGCTCTTCAGTGTCACGGTGCCGTCGGCCACTGTCACTGCGGCATTTTCGGCTCCGTAGGTCTCAGTTGTGTCGTTGTATGCTTTCCACTTCACTCCGCCGGTTGTACTTACCGTGAAGTTGTGCTTCACTTTCTGTGTGGTCTCACTGTCGGCCAGATAGGCCGGAGTGGCGGCTACAATGGCCGATGTCACGCTCTCATAGCCCTTCAGGCGCGGATACATGCCGTCGGCAAGCACCCATGTGGCGGTTGTGTTGATTCCGTCGAGGCCGCTTGCCGAGGCCAGTTGTGCTGTCTCGCAGGCCGAGCTTTTAAGCTCCTCTCCGATTTCATTGCCGGTTGTCTGCCGGTCGAAGTAGCATTTTGTGAACACGCTGTCGGCATAGCTCTTGCCCCACATGCCCTGGGTGGCATAGAGTGCCGGTTGCACCACTTGTCCCGAGTTGTAGCAACGGGTCACGCTCGAGGTGTTCTCGTAGCGCACCACCACGCCGTTGTCGATTACTGAGGTGGGTGTGGCCACTTGGCCCACGATGCCGCCCACGCAGTTGGTGGTGTAGCTGTTGATCACATAGTTGCCGTTGTAGCTGTCTGATACTGTGCAGCCGTAAATCTTGCCGGCAACACCTGCCGTGGCTCCTTCGCCCAGCGATGATGATACCGACGACACGCCGTTGATTAGGCCCACGTTGAAGCAGCGCTGCATGTCGGCTGTCTGCATCTGGCCCACAACGCCGCCCACCAGTGAGGCGCTTGAGCGGCCAATGATGTGGCCGTCGTTGTAGCAGTCGGTGATGCTGCTGCGGGTGCTGCCGTATACGGTGGCGCCGGCAATACCGCCCACGCCTGTGTAGCTGTCGTCGTAATACTGGCTCATGGTCACGCGGCCATGGTTGCGCGATTGTTTCACTTTGCCGCGCAACTCGCCCACGATGCCGCCGGTCACGCCCCAGCCGCTCACGGTGCCGCTGAACTCGGCGTTGCTCAAGTTGCTGCCTTGGTATCCGCCTATCACGCCACCGGTCGAAAGGCCGTAGGCTGTGATGCTTGTGCCGGTCACAGTCACATTGGCAACAGTGCCTTTGGCCAAGCCGGCAAGTGCTCCGGCATATTTTCCGTAGGTGGTGATGTTGAATCCGCTGATGTTGATATCGTGCACAAGGCTATTGGCTCCCGTGTAGCCAAACAGGCCCACGCCAATTTGCTCGCCGGCGTCAATCGTCAGGCCGCTCACTGTGTGGCTGCGGCCGTTGAAGTAACCCTGGAAGCAGTTGGTCTCGCTCGAGCCGATGGGCTTGAAAGTGTTCGACACTTCTTGCAGGTCGATGTCTGCATCGAGTGCCACGTATTTCCCGTTGTAGCTTGTGCCGGCGTTCACCGTCTGTGCAAAAGCCACCAGTTGCTTGGCTGTGGTTATGGTGTAGGGCGAGTCTTTTGTGCCGTTGCCTTCCCAGTCGAGCTCAGGAGCGGCGGGGTAGCTGATGTTGCCGTCGGTGACGGTTATCACTGTCGACACCACGTTGCGCTGGCGGGTGCTGAGGCTTGTGCGGCTGCACACGGCCCAGTTGCCCAGGCTTATCGTGGTGGCTGTTCCTGTGCCGTTGATGTTGTCTTTGATGCCTCGCAGGCCATCCGACCACTTTGCCGGATAGCAAAAGCAGTCGGCGCTTGTGGTCGATGTGATGTATTGTGGCACGATGCTCACGGCGTTGTTGTGAAGCAGGTCTACGGTTATCACCGCATTGCCATAGTTGCCGAAGTTAAACACTGTGAGCTTGTTGTCGCTTGCCTGCTCCACATAGCTCGGGTAGACTTCGGTGGCGGTCTTGCTCACGCTTGTTTTGAACGTCACGTCGGTGATGGTGGCATTGGAGGGCTTTAGGTTACTCGACGTGTAAAGGCCGAAAGATGTGCCGCGGTAGCTCCCCTCGACTGCAAAGACGCCCCAACTCGACAGCGTGATCGAACCGTCGTCGTTGATGGTGCCGCTGATGGGTGTCGAGGTGTTGAATGTGTTGGTCTCGGGGTTGTAGGCGCATGCCCAGATGGCTCCATAGGTGGAGTGCTGGTACACCTTGCCCGGCCACACTTTTATGGTGCCTGCGGTAAGGTCGGCCTTGGCTCCGAGGCTGCTGCCTGTGAGGCCGTGAATGCCGCCGATGCGTGCCGAGTCGGCACTTGCTGCGGTTACCAGCAGCATGGCCGATCCTTCGCGCTTACCACTGGTGTTTGTGTCAAATTCTGCAAGGTAGAGCGTGTCGGGCAGTTGGCTCATGGCCTTCTTGCTGCCGTGCTTTGGCTTTGCGGCGGCAAATTGTGCAAACTGCGCTTTACTGTTGCTTAATGGCGTGAGGGCGTCACGCGGCGCCGGTGTGGCTGTGAGGGTGTGTGTCCCGCTTGGCGGGGCTGCCTCTGCCGCTTTTGCAAGCGGCCCGGCTTGCAGCAAGGCTGCAACTCCGAGCACACCGAGTAGTAGTGTTTTTGTCATAACGCGTTACATTTTGAAAAACTATAACTATTAATTCTCAAAATTCTAAAATCGATATAACAATACCGTTACAATCCGGTAACAAGATGCCCTTGGTGCATGCTGATGCTTATTGTTTTTCTCCAAAGGCCTTGACCCCAGGCTGCTTCGCTCTGCCTGAAAAGCAATCGGGGGAATATAACCCCGAGCCTTGAGGCCCTTAGGTGCTATTCCCCCCGATTGCTGTGTGTGGGTGTGTCTTTTGCTGTCTGCTCTGCGCGGGTTGTCTGCCGCGCTGCCGCATGATGTGGGCTTGTGGAGCCTACTTGCTTCTCTTCGGCTTGTTGCGCTTAAACTTGTCGAAGTTGCCGTCGGGCTTTTTCTTTCCGCCCTTTTTGCTGAATCCACGCTCGGCATCGCGGCTGGTTCGGCGGTCGTCGGTGCGTCCGCCGCGGCGTCGGTCATTGAAGCCGCCGCGCTTCTCCTGCTCACGGCGTCGGCGCTCTGCACGGTTCAACTTCACTTCGCCGCCGGTGTTGCCTTGTCCGGCATAGTCTTTTCCCTCGGCGGCAATCTCAAGGTAGAGGCGCTTGCCGTAGAACTCTGCGTTTTTCAGTGCGCTCACCACGCGGTGTGCGTCGCCCTGGCGCACGTCGAAGAGCGAGTAGTTGGTCAGCAGGTCGATGCGGCCGAGGTCGATGTGCTGGCCGCGAGTGTTGGCGTTGATGAGCCTGATCAGGTCGGGGGCAAAGAATCCGTCTGACTTGCCCGCATTGATATACACCCGTTCGTAACCCTCCTCGGCCGTACGGCGGTCTTTCTCGGCGCGGGTGGGTGGCGCGTCATATTTCTTGCGCTCGGCCTTGGGCTTCTTCTCGGGCACATAGTCGAGCACGGGAGCGTTTTTGTAGTATTCGAGCAAGCGGTTGAACTCAAGCGACAGCACGCGCTTGAGCAAGTCCTCGCTCGACAGCCACGACAGCTTCTTCAGCACGCCCGGCAGGTATTCGGTGATTTCGTCTTCTTTCACCTCCACTTTCTCAAGGCGGTCGGCAAGGTTAAACAGTTGCTTCTCGATGATGTCTTCGGGTGTGGGCACGTCGTGACGCTCAAATTTCTTGCCCATGTGCTTCTCGATGGTGCGCAGCTTGCTGCGCTCGCGGCTGTGGATGATGGCTATCGACACGCCGGTGCGCCCGGCGCGCCCGGTGCGTCCGCTGCGGTGGATATACACGTCGTTGTCATCTGGCAGGCTGAAACTTATCACATGGGTTAGCTCGCTCACGTCGAGACCACGGGCGGCCACATCGGTGGCCACGAGCAGTTGCAGATTGTGCTCACGGAATTTCTTCATCACGGCGTCGCGTTGTGCCTGCGACAGGTCGCCGTGTAGCGCGTCGGCATCATATCCGTCTTGAATCAGCTGCGATGCCACTTCCTGGGTGGTGGCGCGTGTGCGGCAGAAGATTATGCCGTAGATGTTGGGCAGGTGGTCCACTATGCGCTTCAGGGCCAGGTATTTGTCGCGGGCATTTACCATGTAGTAGATGTGCCTCACCGTCTGGGCGCCCTCGTTGCGCGTGCCCACCACATATTCTTGCGGATTGTGCATGTAGTTGCTTGCAATGGCCGAGATCTCGGGCGGCATGGTGGCCGAGAACAGCAGCATCTTGCGTTGCTCGGGCACGTGGGTCAGAATCTCGTTGATGTCGTCAACAAAGCCCATGTTGAGCATCTCGTCGGCTTCGTCGAGTATCACTGTGTTCACATGGCTCAAGTCCACTTTGCCGCGTTTTATCAGGTCGAGCAGTCGGCCCGGAGTGGCCACAATCACCTGCACGCCACGGCTCAGCGCCTTTATCTGCACCTCGATGTTCGACCCTCCGTACACGGCGAGCAACTGAAGCCCGCTTGTGTATTTTGCATAGTCGGTGAGGTCGCGGCACGTCTGCAGGCACAGCTCGCGCGTGGGGTCGAGAATCAGCGCCTGCACGGTGTTCTCGGCAGTGTTGACCCGCTGCAGTGTGGGCAGGCCGAATGCTGCGGTCTTGCCTGTTCCGGTCTGTGCCAGGGCCACCACATCGCTGTCTTCGTTAAGTAAGTGTGGAATCACTTTTTCCTGTACGGGCATAGGACTCTCATATCCTATCTCTGAGATAGCTTTTAGCAGATCCTCGCGGACCCCTAAGTCTTTAAATGTCGTCATTCAGTAGTTGTTGCGTATGAAATTTTCGGCAAAGTTACGGCAAAAAAACTGATTTCTAAAACGCCCCCATTGATGCCGTGGCTCGGGGGCACAAAAAAACTGCCTCTTCCCTATGGCGGGAATAGGCAGCATAGCTTTTTGTTATTGGCGTTGCCAGCGTTTAGCCTTCAGTGATAGCCTCGTTGGGGCAAGCTTCGGCGCATGAGCCGCAGCTGATGCACACATCGGGATCAATCTGATAGATGTCGCCTTCGCTGATTGCGCCTGTCGGGCACACCGACTGGCAAGTGCCGCAAGCTACACAATTGTCATCAATTACGTATGCCATTTTTCTTAGATTTTAGTAGTTAATAATAAGTAAACGTCCACAAAAGTAATTCTTTTATTTTAATTGGCATCACGTTTTGCCTTTTTTTGACACGTTTTTTCGCTTTTTGTGGGCACTTTTTGTGGGCACAATCGGCAACGGGTTTCTCACTCCACCACCACGCGCAGTGCCACAAACGAGTTCTTGTAGCGGACATACACAGTGTGGGTGCCTGCTTTCTTGGCGTTGATGCTCACTGTGGTGCTCTTGCGGGTGGTGCCTGCCACTTTCAGTTCTATGGCGTCGCGGCTCACGCTGTCAACGTCAATCTCGCAGTCTTTTTGCGGTATCACGGCCAGCACGTTGCTCTCGCCGCAGCGCAAAGTGGCCAGGGTGGAGTTCCATTCCGGAAAACCGAATGTACGGGTGGCATATTGCGCATAGCACACGCGCGCCCCGGTCTTCTTGCCGTTGTCGTTGGTAATCCACTCGTCAACCCACAGCCTGTAGTAGGTGCTGTTGGATGCTATGCCCACGCAGCCGCTTGGGAAGCGGTGCGCGTCGGTGCGCTTGAAGAGCAGGTAGCCCTCGTCGGGCTGTATGTAGGCTTGGTTGGTCAGCGTCAGTATGTCGGGGTCGGCTTCTTCCACGTGCCCAAGGTCGAGCACCGGTCCGTAGTCGCATATGAAGTAATCATTCGATGTTATGTTCATGTTGCGGTCAATGTAGGCGTCAGTGGTCGACATCATTGTCTTCCCGTTGTCCTCGTCCATCATGTTTTGGGTGGTCATGTCGTAGGGGAGGCTGAACGGGTCTTCGTCGTTGCATGAACTGAGAGCCACGGCAAGCATTGCCACCGTGGCCATCAGTAACGTGTGAGCGTAGTGTTTCATTTTAGATTACTGTTGCTGAATTGAATTTAGTCTGTTTTTTGTTTTTTGCGTTATATATATCTGTTTTGGGTTTGACATAGGCAAAAATAATGCATTTGCCGTTTCGTCTCGCCACCGCAAGTCTAATGCGGACAACATTGATGCTGAATTGAACACTTTTTCTGCGGCTTCTGATTTCGGGGTGGGGCGGCCGGCCTATTCTCAGGGTGTGGCAGTGCCGTGTTCCGCTCAGAATCGGTATTTCAGTCCCACCGAAGTCACCGACTGGTTGTAGTCGCTCACAATCTGGTATTTCCACTCCGTGAAAACGGCGAAGTGGTCGGCAATGTTGTATTCCGCTCCGCAACCCAGGTTGGCTCCGTAGCGGTCGCGGCTTTCATAATTTGAACGGTCCCAATGCTGGTAGGTGAAGCCGACAAAGGGGTAGATGTTGAAGCCGGCATAGGTGCGAATCACATACTGGGCGTTGATGTTTACGTCGGTTGTGGAGTGGCCGTTGTTTTTGAAAAAGTGGATTGCCTCGGGGGCGATGCGCACGTTGTTAAACACCTCGAGCTGGTATTGCACTCCAAAGCCCATTTGGTTATACTTTGAGGCATAGCTGAAGCCTGCGCTCAAAGCCATGTCGCCCACTGCCGCATGGGCACTTGCCGCCGCGGCTAAGATGACAACGGCTGCCGTCAGGCTGCGTTTGATTCCTTTCATAGGCATTGCTCGTTAAAAGTGGAACTTGACGCCCATAGTGGCCAGCGACTGGCTGTAGTCTGATGTTATTTGGCCGCGCTCTTCCACAAAGATGTCGAGGCGGCTTGCCACGCGGTATTCAAGGCCTGCGCCCAGATTCACGCCGAAGCGGGTGTTGGCGTCGCAGTCTGAATAGTCATAGCTCCAACTGCTGAATGACACGCCGGCAAGCGGATACACGTTGAGCTTGGGGGCGATGTTGATTGCATAGTGCACGTCGAAGTTGGCCTGGAAGGTTGATACGTTGCGGTTTTGAAAGAAATATATTATTTCAGGTTGAATGCGCCAGTTCGGTGTCAGACCCACCTGCACTTTGAGACCCAGGCCGGCTTGGTCGAATTTTGTGGCATAGTTCAAGCCTATGCCGGCTGCCAGATCCACTGCTTTTGCTTGCGAGCCCAGTGCAGCAATTATCATTGCTGTTGCGAGTAAAATAGTCTTTTTCATAATTCTGTTATGTTTTTTTTGGGTTGTTTTGTGTCAGTTGCTTTCTGTGCTGCCTGTGTCCTCTTTGTCGAGGTCAACGTTGGCCGCCATGCTCTCGTCGCGCTCTTGCGGCTTGAATTTGTGCAGATGCACCTTCATTTCGTCGAAGCCTTGGCCATAGATGGCGTTCACGTAGGCCTGCGATATCAAGGCGTCGTTGTCCATGGCCTTGATTATGCGCATCACGTGCACGCTCTCGTGCTTGCGGCACATCACCAGCAGTATCTTCACGTCGCGCTTGGTATACCATCCCGTGCCGTGAATCAGCGTGCATCCGCGGTGTGCCTCGTTGTTGATGGCGTTGGCTATGTCTTCCCACTTCTTGCTGAATATCAGGAACTGCACTGCCTGCCGGTTGGAGTTGATCACCAGGTCGGCCACAAATGAGTTGATAATCATGAATATCAAGCCATACACAATCTTGTCGACGCTGTGAAACAGCACATAGGACGACGATATTATCACCAGGTCCATGTAGAGCAGCATGCGCCCGAATGAGATGGTGGTGTGCTTTGTCACCATGGCCGCTATGATGTCGGTGCCGGCCGAGCTGCCGTTGTGCACAAACACCGTGCCCACGCCCACGCCGCAGAAGCAGGCTCCGATAATCATGTTCATAAACGGCTCATGCTGCACAATGGGGCTGTGGGTGAGTGGCGTGAACAGGCCTATCATCATTGATGCCACTGTGGCTCCGAACACCGTGCGTATCACAAACTGCGGGCCCACCGACCGGAATGCGATGGCGAGCAGCAGCAGGTTGACGGCATAGAACGTGATAGCCACGTTCCATCCGAGGCCGAAGTTGAGCAATGAGGTGATGCCGGTTACGCCTCCGGTCACCACTTTCTCGGGAAGCACGAAGGCACAAAAGCCGAATGCATACGACGTTAGTCCAAGCACGATAAACATATAGTCCTTAACATGCTTGAGCAGGTGCTGTGTGTTGAGGGGTGGTAGTTTTGTCATTGCCGTGAGCTGTCTTTAATATGCAAAACTAAACATTTGTTTCGGTTTATCCGTTCTTGCAGTGCCACTTTCTTTGCATTTTTCTCCAAAATTTCCCAAATCGACCAATTATACCTATCTTTACCGCACTTTTCCAGTGGGCACGGGGTGCTCACGCATAGGTGAACCATAAAAAACTAACATATATGATAGTGACTTTAATATTGTCGGCCTTGGCTGTGGGTATCACTGCCTGGCTGTTGCCTGGGGTGGCCATCGACTCTTGGCTTTGGACTTTTGTAATCGCAATAGTGCTTGGCGTAATCAATGCAGTGGTCAAGCCTGTGGTCAAGCTGCTGGCCTTGCCGGTCAACATCATCACCCTCGGCTTGTTCTCGCTTGTGATCAACGCCCTCATGATCGAGCTTTGTGCAGCCCTCGTGCCTGCGTTCCACGTCTCGAGCTTCTTGTGGGCTTTCTGCTTCAGCGTGGTGCTCTCGGTGGTGACTTGGCTGCTCGGAGTCATTTTTGACCGCTGACCGGTCAGCGCATAGGCGCACACGCAAAAAGGCCTCCCCCTTATGGCATTCCTTTACCGGAACGCGTGAGGGGGAGGCCTTTTGTTACGCTATGCAGGCTTGTGGCGCTGCTTATTTAATCAGTTTCTTCACTGCCGTGCTGGTGCCGTCGGTGTAGGTGGTTACCATCACGTTCACTCCGCTGAAGGGCTCAGAGCTTTCAACGCCCTGCAGGTTCACGTATTTCACGCTGGCAATTTCGGCGGCGTTGTCGATGGCATCGTCCACGCCTGTGTATTTGCGGTTCACAAGTGAAATCTCCACGTCGTTGTTGATGGCGTTGTCGCCGAAGTCAATGTCGTCCACATAGATGGCATCGCTGTAGCGGTTGTAGGCCTTGAGTGTGTACTCGTGTGTGTAGTCGAGGTTGCTGAATGTGTAGTCGGTGGCCAGCACGTTGTTATACAGCATTTCGCCTGTGGTCTTGTCCCACAAGGTGAGATAGGCGGCCATCGTGTAACCGTCGGCCGAGCGCACCGTCACGCGAATGTCGTTGGTGAAATAGCTGAGCTTTAATGCCGGAATGGTGTTGCTGTCAATGTTGATGCCGGAATGGCTGGATATATAGCTGTGTTTGCTGCCGTCTTCATAGACGCCATTAGCGCTGAAAGCATAGTTCTTGTCGCGATACACAGTGGCAATTTCTGCGCTGGCTGTCGCCTTCTTATAGTAGTAGTCCATGGCGTTGTTGCCGGTATACTCCATCTGCATGGTAAGCAGCAGGTCGTTGCCGGCATATTCGTATGGGCTGCCGCTGATAAAAGGAATGTTGAACACACTCACATTTTCATCCTTTGTGCTGCTTGAGCTGAAGGTGTATTCAAATGTGTCGCTCACTTTGTTTGTTGGAGCAGTCCAGTTCTCATAACCATATTGATAGTTGAGATCTGAAATGGTATCGTAGGCGTCAATCCACAGTCCCATTACGTTGAAGGTTGTGCATTGGCCGCCATTGTTGTAGCCGTCAACGCTGAATCCTGTCAGCTTTGCTCCCTTGGGCAGCTTGCCGTCGAAGTCACTTGCAGTGATTGCATATTGTCCACGCAAAGTCTTTGTTTGGTAAGGAATCCAAAGGCTTTTTGTGTGTGATGTGTTGATTCCCTGATACTGGGCGGCGCCGTCGTCGCCAGTGATGGCTGTTTTCTCAAATTTGAGGGTGTCTTGTACTGCGGTGTGGGTGATTTCGCTCGTGAAGTTCACATCGGCGTTGGCGCTGACACCACACAGCATTGCGGCTGAAATAGCAAGTAATGTCTTATTCATAGTTGTTTGAAAAAAATATTTGCGACGCTCTTTGGCCGCATTGGCGGTTTGGGGGCGTCTAGATTGTTATATATGTTTTTTGCATGCGTTGGAGCAAGCCATTAGTGGGATATGGCTTTGTATCAACAATGTGCTTTTGCTCTTTTTTTACTGAAAGCCGGCTTGGTAGTGCGTAGCCGAAGCCGTGCCTTCTTGCTCAAACTATTGCGCAAAGATAGCCATTTTGCCTAAAATGCAAAGATGCTGATTACAAATGTTAATATCATTTTGCACAAAAAAAGAAACAAAAAAAGAAACCGCCTCCCGTGCAAATAGCCGGGAGACGGTTCCTTGTTAGTCGTTGTTATGTGTGTGGCTGCTTGAGCGCTGGTCTCACTTCACCACCACTTTGCTGCTGCTGTTGCCGGTGCGCACCACATACACGCCTTGTGGCAGTTCCTTGCTCACTGAGCCGATGCCTGCGGCCACACGACGGCCCACAGTGTCGAATACGGCCACTTGTGTGCCGCTTGCGGCTGTCACTGTGAGCACGTTGCCGTTTACGGTAATCAGTGCTGCCTGTGAGTCGGTGTCGATTTTGGCAACCGAAGTTCCGGCCACGATGCTTATGTTGTCGATGGCAATCTGCTTGTTGTATTCCTCAACTTCGCCGCGGAAGCCTATGCATATCGATTTGCCGTTATATTCCGAGAGGTCAACGGTCTGCTCCTCCCAGTTCTCTTTGGTCACCGGCAGTGTGCGCACCTTGGTCCAGTTGTGGCATTGGTCGCTCGAGATGAGCAGCGACAGCGAGTTGTAGCGGTCGGGGTTGCTTATCCAGAACTTGAGCACATAGCCGTCGCCGAGCTTGAACATGGGCGAGGCCAGTGTGTGGCTGCCGTCGCCGTTGGTGTTCATCAAGGCCATTCCGGCGTCACCGTCTTGGGGTGTGCGCGACGGGTAGGTGCCGTTTGCCACGATGTCCCATGAGCTGTTGTCGTCACCGCTGTTGTCGATTATAAACCAAGGGGTATAGGCGAGTTTGCCTTGGGCAAATGATTCGGCTATAGGTGCGTCGAACGGTGTGCCGAACGGGCCGCTGAATGTGGGCGAGCCTTGTCCCTCACCGGCCTTGCTCTTGGGGGTGATGGCATAGCTTGCAAATGTCTGGCCCACTGTCTCGGCCAGCGATGTGTCGGTGAAAGTGGTGCCGATGAGTCCGCTCACCAGTTCCTTGTATTGTGGTTGCAGCATGGTCACGGTGTAGGTCACGGCTGCAGTGTCCACATATCCGCCGTTCACGCCAGTCTCGCTCGGAGCCGGCCATGTGAGCACCACGTTGTTGCCTTGTTGGGTCCAGTTGCCGCGGCCCACGGCCTTGGGTACGTCGATTCCCACAAAAGCCTTTGCGTCGGTTGCCACGCCGTCACCTTTGGCCGATGTGCAATACACGCGGTAAGTGTTAAGTCCGTTTTTGGGGTTGTTGTCAACCACGCTCAGTTCGGCGCCTGTGGCGGGAGCGTCGATTGTGCCCACAGTGGCGTTGGTGGTTGCATTAAATACTGTGGCCTTGGTCAGCGACTCAATGGCGCTGCCGTCGGAGTTGGTGGTAGGGGTCTTGAAGCTGATGGTTGCCTGCAGGGCGCCTTTTGCTCCAGGAGTCACCTTGAGCGATGTCACCGAGTCGGGGTTTTGCTTGCCGGCAGGCGAGCTGATGCCCCAACCGTCGACGTAGGCGTAATACATGCCGGCGTCCGACGTGCAGTGGAAACCGAAGTAGTAGGTGCCTGTGCTCGGAGCCTTGAATGTGGCAGTGTGGAGCTCTTTCTGCACCGATGTGAATGTGATGGTGGGCATCACCGTGATGGTCATGGCCTCGGCTGTGGGGCTGGTACCGGCAAGCAGCGTCACGCGCTCGGGCTTGTCGCTCTGCTTGTTGTGGCCGGTGTAGGAGATGGTGTAGGTGCTGCCTTCCTCAAGGCTTATTCCGGGTGATATCAACCAGTCGTCGGCTTGCTTCTCGCCTGCTGTGTGGCAGCGGAAGTAGTATTTCGACCCTGCCCAGGTCTCGCCGTCGCCGTTGGCGTCGATGATTGTGTAGCTTGCCCGTTCGGTCTCGTCGGTCAGGTCGAGGGTGTAGGGCGGTACAAGCACGTCAGCAGCGTGAGCTGCAGTGGCACACAGCATTAGGCATGCTGCTGCCGGCATGATGAGTAGTGTTTTAATTTTCATAAATTGTAGATTATTGTGTGATTTGTATATGATTCTGTAGATTGTAAATTCTCAGGAGCCAAAAATGCTGTAGTTGACCATATTTGTCGTTTCTGGTTGCAAAATTAATGCAAATTTCCTTAAAATCATTATTGATTCGGTTTTTTTTAACCACAATTCTTCCAAATCGGCGTTTCGGGGGGCTTTGCACCAATTGCAGTAGCCGCATTCAGCCTCTTAGGCCTGCCGGGCTACTGATTTTTGCTTAAAAAGAGCGCATTTGTCGTCTTGAGCACTGAATTCATTGTTTTTTGGTTGTTCAAATTGTTAAAACCGTGTCAACTGTAAAGGTATTCACAAAAAGAGTGGTAATTTTGTGACACAATCTGCCGCTGCTTGTATGGGCAGGCGGTTAATATATCAAAACATATACATTTCATCATTATTTATGAAGCAAACTTACTTTAGTTTATTCTTGTGTGGCTGTGCTGCTGTTTCGGCTCTCGCTGCACCGGTAATTCCTGTGGCTTCGGCTTATTCCGACTACACGGGCGACTCTTTCGTTGCCAACTGGCAGGGAAAGGCAGGTTCCAACTATCTGCTCAATGTGTTCGCGCCAAGTGCCACCGACACCACCGTTACCGAGGATTTCTCGGCTGTGAACCAGGCCAACGGCAAAATCAACCAGACAACCCCCAACTATCCCGCCGGATGGGAAGTGGCTGTGACCGATAATGGATCGACCGATGTGGTATACTATAACAACAAGAACCACATCCTGCTCGATGCCACCGGCGATGCAGTGACCACTCCGTTCTTCCTGGGTGGCAATCTCAAGAGCTATGTGCTCAATGCCAATGTGGTTAATGCCGACGGCATTACCAAAGACAACTCAAGCGTGTTTAAGGTGCAGGTCTACAACAAAGATGGCGAGCTCATCACTTCGGGCCAAATCGAGACTCTGTATTTCGCTCAGCGCACCGATTTCGACCTTGTTGAGGCTTTTGGCTACACACCCGGCAATGTGGGCAAGATTCTCATCACGCTCATCAAGGATGATGGCAAGGTGGGCGATTTGGCCATCAACTCAATCACCTACAAGTATGAGGCTCCCGACTATGTGCTGCGCAACTATGCCACCACTGCCGAGTCCCACAAGGTAACCGGTCTTGATGCCGACAAGGCATACTACTACTATTTGCAGGCCAAGGACGATACCACAGTGAGCGATATCTCCAACATCATCTTCGTCGACGGCTTCCTCACACCGGTTGCAACCGACGCTGTCGACATAACCGGCACTTCGTTCACTGCCACTTGGAACCGCCTGCCCAAGGCTGCCGGCTACATACTGCACCCCTACAAGTATGAGATTGCCACTGAGCCTGGCACAAAGACCATCCTTGCCGACGACTTCTCTAAGGCAACATCGGGCACAGTCGCATCTCCCGTAACCATCAGCAATCCTGATGATGTGACTGCCACTCCAGGCTGGATTGGCCGCAACTTCATCACTGCCGAGGGCATGTTTGGCGCCAATGCCGGACGCTTCCCGATGAACCTCTCGTATGTGCAGACTCCCGTGCTCAATCTTGCAGCCAATAACGGCAACTACACCGTTAAGATTAAGGCTTATGGCACAGCTGGCGACTATCTCTCGCTCTATCGCGTGGGCTATCTGGTAAACAATGCACTCAACATACACAAGGTGACGTTTGACGACAACGGCGTGGCCGAGGAAACTTGGCAAATGACCGACGGCGCTGAGGAGATGCGCATCTCAATCGAGGAGAGCAAACTCAAGAAATACCTCATCGACGAAATCTCAATCACTCAAGTGCTGAATGTGGGCGACACCACCAAGATTTCTCTGGCTACCGACACCATCGTGGGCGGCGAGAACACTTCGTTCACTTTCACCAATCTTGAGGAAAACGGCAAGTATGGCTATGCTGTCGAAGGCTACCGCCACGATTTCTATGGCTATCCTGAATATACTGAGCTTAGCAACGTGATCAACGTCGACCTTAAGGCCAACACTGGCGTTAACGGCATCGATGCCGATGCTTCGGCTCCGGTGGTGCGCCAGGCCGGTCGTGAGGTGAGCGTAGCTCTCCAGAAGGCAGAGCCCATCTACATCTACGGCCTTGACGGACGCTTTGTGCAGACGGTTGCCGGACGTGCCGGTGTGAACTCGTTCACTCTCAACGCTGCCAGTGCTTATGTGCTCAAAGTGGGTGCCTATAGCTACAAACTAATCGTAAAATAATCTTTCCTTGAAAGAGGAAATACGATAAACACACACTCCTTGCGGGGCTGGCATTCCACATGCATGCCGGTCCCGCTTTTCTCTTTGATTAGCGGGTGTGCTTCATGCAAATTCTAATTTTCACTAATAATAAACATCGTATCACGCAATGAAGAAAACATCACTATCACTGTTGTTGGTCACGAGCTTTATCCTTCAAGGGCCTGGTGCCGTGGCACAGAATGCCGCTGCAGCCTACAAGGCTCCGTCGCAGAAAAACTTGAGGATAAGGGGTCTCATGACCTACGACAACAAAAAAGACGTGACCAACTATGGCGTCTATGACTACACTGTCACCACACCCATCAGCCGCAAGCAGCAGGTGTCGATACCGCGCATCAGTGCCAGCGGTGGCTCGGTGGTAAAGGGCAATATGCTCTACTATTATGACTATGCCGTGAGCTATGGCTATGTGTCGTCGGCCTACTACTACAAGTATGACCTCGCGACCAACCAGCAGGTGAGCCGGACCAGTGTGGGCTATGACACCGACAAGGCCTACAACAATGCCGCAATGTCGGTGGCAACCGACCCCACAACCGGCACTGTGTATTGCTGCAACTTCCAATACGACACCGACTCAAAGACGCTGTCGTATGCGCTCACCACTTGGGATCTTGAGAACATGACCAAGACTGTGGTGGGTTCTCTCGCCTCGCCTTTGCGCGTGCTCGCCGCTTCGGCCGACGGCAAGCTCTATGGCATCACTGCATCTACTGCATCGGCCGGTAGCGAAAACAATGGCGGTGTGCTTGTGAGTGTCGACAAGTCAACAGGTGCCATCACCACAATAGGCGACACCGGTGTCAAACCGGGTGCTTACTTCCAGTCGGCTACAATCGATGTCGCCACAGGCACGTTCTACTGGTTTGCCAATGAGCAGGACGAGGCCTCTAATCTGTATACCGTCGACCTCACCACCGGCAAGGCCACGCTTGTGGGCGCATTGCCCGAGGGGGACCAGGTGGTGTGTGCCTATGTGCCCAATGAATATGCCGACAGCGTGCCGTCGCCGGCCGAGAACCTTTCGCTGGCATTCGACAAGGGGTCGCTCGCAGGCACTGTGTCGTTCTATGTTCCGGCTGAGGACTACAGTGGCAAGACTGTCGAAGGCGAGGTGTCATATACCGTCACTGCCAACGGCCAAACTCTGGCGCAGGGCAAGGCCGATGTTGGCACTAATGTCTCGGCTCCTGTTACTCTCGCAGCCGACGGCAAATACACCTTTGCCGTGACTCTGACCAACGGCCAGGGTGTCAGTCCTGCTGTTGATGCCGAGAAATATGTGGGTTACGACACGCCAAATGCTGTGACCGACTTGACGTTCACCCGCAACGAATCGGTCAACACCGTCACTTGGACGGCTCCTACGGCTGGTGTCAACGGCGGCTACATCGATGCCGACGCTCTCTCTTATGAGGTAACCCGCAAGCCCGACGGCAAACTGGCTACGTGCAATGCGGCTTCGTTCTCTGAGGAGTTCGACTCTGAGGAACTTGCTGCATACTCCTACGAGGTGGTGGCTGTGAACGGCACTCACAAGAGCGCCAGCGCAGTTTCTAATGCCATCAATATCGGCTCGGCTCTCGTGCCGCCTTACTCCGAAGACTTCAGCTCGGCCACGGCTCTCAATCTGTTTACCGTTATCGATGCCAATGGAGATGCCTCGACGTGGAAGAAGGGCTCGGGCAATGTGACTTACCGCTACAACGCCAAGAACGATGCCGATGACTGGCTCATAACTCCGCCGCTCAAATTGCAGGCTGGCCGCTCATATACGCTCTCTTATAAGGTGTGGGCCTTAAGCTCGCGCAGTGAGGAACGCCTTGAGGTGAAATTCGGCAAGGATGCTACTGCCCAGGCAATGACCACAACACTGAAAGACACCACCGGCTACACGGTGACCAGCCGCACAGCCATCACCGAGACCGTGGAGGTGGTGCCTGACGAAGACGGCAATTTCTACATCGGTTTCCACGCGGTGAGCGAGAAAAACAAGGGTACTCTTTATCTCGACGACATTACGCTGTCGGCTGGCCAAAGCCTGAATGTGCCGGCTCAACCTGCCGACTTGGCTGTGACGCCTGCCGATAAGGGTGCCTTGTCGGCCTCAGTGTCGTTCACTGCTCCTTCGGTAAGCGCTGCCGGCAAAGCCTTGACCGGTACGCTGACCTATAGAATCATTCGCGACACCACTGTGCTTGTCTCGGCTGCACCCGCAACTCCGGGCGAGGCCATCACATATGTCGACAGCAACATCGCCGCTGCCGGCAACTATACCTATACCGTGCTTTGCGCCAATGCCGACGGCGAGGGCAAGAGTGCTGAGGCTTCGGCGTATGTGGGCACTGATATCCCGCAGTCGCCTGCCAGCGTCACTGTTACCGACAATGGCGACGGCACTGCAGTGGTGTCGTGGACTGCTTCGGCCGACAAGGGTATCAACGGTGGTTATGTCGACCCCTCGGCTGTGCAGTACGACGTGACTTCGCATCAGGGCCTCACCGTGGCTAAGGATGTGACAGGCACTGCAGCCACTGTCACTGGCATCGACGTTGACGGCACTCAGGCTTTGGCCTATTTCAAGGTGGTTGCCCACAATGCGGTGGGTAAGGCCACTACAGCCACTGTATCCGACACCATCCTCACTGGCCGTCCCTACGACTTGCCGTTTGAGGAAGGATTTGCCGACAAGGCTTACTCAACCACGCTGTGGACCACTACCACTCTTGCCGGCAAGAGCTACAATGGCCCGTGGAGTCTGCGCGAGGATGCCGATGTGGAGAGCGATGGCGCTTATGCCAATTTCGGCGGATATCAGGTGGGTGCGAAAACCCGTCTGCAGACTCCAAAACTTGATGTCAGCGCGCTCAATGAGGCCACGCTGTCGTTTGTCAGCGTAATGCCCACCGGCAACGTGAAGTTGAGCGTAGAGGTGAGCGCCGACTACGGCAAGTGGCAGCATCTTGCCGATGTCGACTCGTCGGCCACTTGGACACAGCACACCTACACCATCCCTGGCTTGCAGAATGCCAAGACTCTGCGCATAGGTTTTGTGGGCGAGTGCGTGAAAGACATCAATTTCATTTATCTCGACAATGTGAAGGTTGCTGTTGCCACTCCCACTGGCATCGGTCAGGTCGTTACCGATGGCACAATACGTGTTGAGGGCAACACCATCACCGTTGCCAACGGTTCTAACAGCCCAATAGGCATATTCACCATTACCGGTCAGACTGTGGCACGCGGCAACGGCTCGCTGCAAGCTACCGGTCTCCAGCAGGGTGTGTATGTGGTGCGCAACGGCAGCGCAGCCCGCACCGTGATAGTAAAGTGATGCTTTATTAGCATAACACAACACAAGTAAAGCGCCCCGTGCAAGAATGATTGCACGGGGCGCTTTGTGTTTTTTGAGTTTAGGCCGTTGGCTTGGTTAGCGCACAGCCACCTTGGTGGCAACACCGTCGGCTACCACTACATACACGCCGGCAGTTGCCGTTGTCACGGCCGATGTGCTGACGAGGGCGCCTGCTGTGTTGTATACTGCCACATGCTCTGCATCGGCCACGCTTATCACGTTGCCGTTAACGCTCACTTTCGATGCCTTGGCATCGGTCTCGGGGTGTGTCACGCCGCTTGGCGACGGGTTGAGATTGTAGTGGCTATACAGACGCTTCAGGTCGAGTGTCTGCGCACCCTTTGTGGCGCTCTTGTTGGGCACAAACTTGATTTCGCGCAGGGTGATGGGGTAGGTGGTGATGTCATTGGCTCCGCCCAGTGCGTCGATGTCGATTTTCACAGTGTGGGTCTTGCCGGCCTCAAATCCGTTGCCGTCGTTGTCGTAGCGCACGTAGTTCGACGATGAGAACTTGTTGTTGCGCACGTCGATGGTCAGGTAGTCGATATTGATTGAGCTGTTGAACTCAATGCCGATGGAGTCGGGCAGACTGTAGAACTGCACCGGTTTCTGGAATGTGATGTAGGGGGCACGTGATGATCCGTAGGTGTAATTCACCAGTCCGCTCTCGTTGAGGGTGATGGCTGATGCGCCCGAGCCTTTCACTGTCCATCCGGTCCATTCTTGGTTGATGTAGGGGGTGCTGCTTATTTCCACAATCACGGTATCCACGTCCACCATGTCGCCGATGTGGCACTCAAGGCGTGCGGTACCGTTGCTCAAGCCGTGCAGTTGGCCGTTGACAACGCTGGCCACTGTGTTGTCGCTCACTTGCCAGTCGAGGTGCGACGGGTCGTACTGGTAGGTGACGTTGTTGATGGTGGCATTCACTGGAATGGGGGCATAGCGGTTGTCGATCATAATCGGCTTGACAGCAATTGCAGGCTGTGCGGCCATTGTCACAATCTGTGTGCTGCAAGTGATGCCGTTGTAGTTGGCTTTGATGATGCCTGTGGTCACGTTGCCGCTTGCTGTCACAGTCTGGCCTTCGGTTGTGCCTATGGTGGCGTCGGTCTCAAGGGTGAATCCCTGCACGTCGGTGCTGATCAGGTCGCCATATTTGTTATAACCGAGAATCTTCGGGGTGTATGACGAGTACACGGGCATGCTCACGCGGTGGTCGTCGAATGCAATCGATGCAATTGTGTTGTCTTCGGGAGCCACGGTCTCAACCATCCATCCGCAGGCCACGGCGCGCGGTGTGCCCTCGGTGGTGGTGTTGATGATTTTTCCGCCCACCATCATCTCTGCCGAGCCGCCGGCATCGTAGTTGACCACGGTGCTCACGTCGGGGCACACGCTCTTAAGTATCTGGCACATTACCGATGTGGGGCATCCGGCCGAACGGCCGTAGAGCTTGCTCACCGAGTTGTCGATCACTATCATGTAGAGATGCTTTCCGTCGGCGCTCGAGCCGTAGGCGCAGCGCGAATACACTTGCGAGTTATACACCTCGTCGGTGTTGCGTGCGGTGAGTTCACCGTTTTCCATCACGGTGGCGTTGCCCTCCACCATGTTCTCAATCAGCGGTGTCTCCCGGGTGTTGCCGTCGGCGGTGGTCCATCCCTGGTTGATGGTTATCTCGTCGCCCTCGGCCAAACTTTCCATTTGGGTCTTGAATGTGCCTGTGGGGGTGAGGCAGGCGTCATAGTCGCCGAGTTTCTGGCGGTCGGCGCCTTTCACTATTTTCTTGATCACGAAGGTCATGTCTTGGCCCACTTGCCATGAGCTGCCGGCTTTAAGTTCCAGGTAGTAGTTGTCGCTTGCATTGTCGCCTTTTTCATTGTAGTCCACCCAGTCGTTCTCAAACTCGCGTGTCTTGGTGTATGCTCCGTTCCACAGCACCAGTTGGTTGGTGCGGGCGCGGCGGTTGATTGTGGCGATGCTCAGCGCCGAGCTCAGTTTCGGCGATTTCACGGTGCCCTCCCATGTCATGTGGCCAAAGTACAGTTTTTTGTCCTTGCTGATACCCGATACGCCCGTGCGGTAGGGGCCGCCGTTCCACATGTCGGTGCCACTTAGCGTGTTGGTGTTGAGGAATGTGGTGTCGTTGCGCACCACGGCTCCGAATGGCGAGCCCATCATGTAGGTGGTGAATGGCTGTCCGTGGCCGGTCACACACCAGAAGTTGGCGTTGCAGGCTGCTATTGGGCGCTTTGTGGCTGTGCGGTTGCGGGTGTAGGCGTTGGTGAGCAGTTCGGTGGTGCCCACGCGGCCTTGGCTTATTGTGGTCTCTACCCGGTTGTACTGGTTGTTGAGGTCGGTCTCAAGAATGTACACGTTAAGCGGGTAGTCCGGCAAGCGCATTATGGTGTTGATTATACCTGGGCCCACTTGTCGACGCTGAAGTGTGTCGCAATCATAAGCGGTCCCGTTGATGTTGATTGCTCCCATGGCCGATGTGGCTGTAAGGGCAACCGTTGCTAATGAAGTAATGATAGTTTTCATCCGCGGCTTATGTGTTGAATTGTTAATGATTTGTCAAGCTCAAAAAGGAGGCAGCGCCAGCTCATGGGCGTCAACCATCTCCAAAATTAGTAATTATTTTTTGATTCTGTGCTTACAATTCGGTTAAATATATCCTTTCTGCCCATGAAATGTGGTCACAAACAGAAAAGCACCATCGTTTGGTACGTCGAACACTTCCGTAGAAGCACACACCAGTAACGACAATGCTTTTGATGCGGCAAATGAAGCAAGAAACTCCGAAAGTGCAAGCGGCGCTGAGAGATCGGAGCCGATGCGCCGCAGGGAGGGCGAGGGGCTCCTTGACTATGCGGGGCGCATTGCCGACGGTCTGCGTGCCGAGCGTGAGGAATGCGGCGAGCGGTATTCGCTGCGGGACAATCAGGGGAATCCATTGAATGACGATGGGACATTGCGACTTGAGAAGATTAAGTCTGTTGATGAGTTGACGGATGAGGATTTCTTGCGTCCAAGCCGAAACATCCAGCTGCCCTCATTACCCAAGAAGGTAGCTGATGCCATAGGCACCAATGGTAAGCCTGTCATCATCAAGAAGAATATTTTTGAGCGCAACAACTGGCGTCACAGCGACGTAACACCCGAGCAGAGCAAGATTATCTTCAATGCAGCATTATATAGCCCTGACTTATATGGTCAGAACCGAAAGGCCACGAGACCCTACAACTGGGTGCTTGTAAACACAAAGGATGAGAAAGGCAAGAACCGCACAGTATTATTGGAGGTAAGTCCCAATAAGGACAATGTGGAAATCGTTCATTGGCACTATATAGATAAACGTGGACTGGAAAAAATAAAGAGACAAGCCGAGCGTGAGGACGGGCAACTCCTCATACTGCCTTCCACTAAGGAAGAGGCTGGTGCCCTTTCCAGCCCTACGCACGACTTGTCAGATGCAAATGTAGCGAAATTGTCTGAGAATCCAAAGATTGCAAGTGCAAATAACGGCAACCGGCGTTATAGCCTGAGGGGCGAGAGCGACATGGGAAGCCGCACCAACAAGCGTATGGCTGAGATTGGCAAGCACTATGAAGGCAAAACTCTGACTACCGAAGAACAAGCTGTCGTGGATGTGTTCAGCTGCAAGAAGGACAGGCGGTCTATTGACATAACCAACTACGATGGCATTTCCATACAACTGGAAATGCAGCAAGGCAACGAGAACAATGCTGGAACAAAGCATAGCATATTCCGTCATGTTGGAACCAAGTCGGGTGTCGTATCTTTTGATGAGTTAAGGTTAATTCCTGATGTTGTGAAGACAGGCAAACGAACAGACAAGGGCGAGAATGTCGTTTATCAGAAAGAGATAGACGGTGTGCGTTTCACGGTCTACACAGACAAGAAAGGCAAGAAAGAAATTTTTCATGACTTCTATTCAAACAGAAAAACGGCAATATCAGAGTCGCTTAGTAGAAAATCCACAAACACGCAATCAAGCGCACGAACCAGTGATAATGCCGTTTCTGAGGCAAATGTAGCAAGAAATTCCGAAAGTGCAAGCGTGGAGGCTGGGAAAACTAAAACTGAGATGATGCGTCGCAGGGAGGGCGAGGGGCTCCTTGACTATGCGGGGCGCATTGCCGACGGTCTGCGAGCCGAGCGCGAGGAAGGCGGCGAGCCAAAGCCTATTGGGCGCAGCATATTCGGTAACGTGTATGACCAGTTCAAGGGGAAAGCTCTTCAAGCCGTAAAATTCTTGGTTAACCACGAAAGCGGAGACTTGCTTGGCGTTTTCCACAGAAAGGGCATTGGAGATATTGATATGGTTTGGGGTGACGATGGTGGCGGACTTTGCCATATTCTCAGCAAACACATCAACGATAAGGACTTCCCAACTGTTAAGGATTTAGTTTCCCACTTAGAAGCTATAATAAACAATGGAGATGTTGACAATCGGCATTCTAATGCAGACAAACTAACATTGATTAAGGATGGTTATATCGTTACGATACGTCGTAATGTGAGAGAGAATGGCAAAAAAATAGCCGACAAGAACTGGGTCTTGACGGCTTATAATAAAGATGTACCTGCCACCACCCTGGCTCCCGCTGATGGCACTTATGGGAGCACGGCTGTCGCTCCCGGTACATTTTCAGATGCAAATGTAGCGAAATTGTCTGAGAATCCAAAGATTGCAAGTGCAAATAACGGCACCCGGCGTTATAGCCTGAGGGGCGAGAGCGACAAGACCCTTGTGGGTGTGCACAACATCAGTGAAGACAAGTTGAAAAAGGCTTTGAAACTTGGAGGCTTGGCAAATCCTTCGGTAGCCGTAATTGACTCATCAAAACATCAGCATGAGGGATTCGGCGAAATCTCGCTCATTATGCCCAAAGACAAGGTGGCAAAGCGCACAGGCAGAAACGCAGGCACTTTCTTTGGCGACGCATGGACCCCCACATATCCGACAGTGGAAAGGCAGATGAGCAATAAAGGCTGGGAGAGGGCGTTTAGCGACGTGCGGTCTGTGCCGAGCGATATGCAGGGAGTTGTGAGAAATGGAATAGACAGATACCTTGACAGCGGAGATGTGAGCGGTGGACTGGCTTATCTCTTCCTGCACGAAAGAGGTGAAGCCCCTGAGATACAGAAGATGCCGTCGGTATATGACGAAGATGTGTATAACAAGCTGAAATCAATCATGGCCGGCAAACCGCGCATTACTGACTTGGATAAAGCCGCCAGAGGCAAGGTGCTGAAAGTGTATGTGGACGCCAATTATGGCGGTGACATGGAGGCATACGAGCAAAGCATGCAGGGCTGGTTAAAGGCAACGAAAGCCGTTGCGGCAAACGGCGGACTGCGCTCTGCCGTTGCCAAACAAGATTTGAGGATGTATGAGGAATACGGCTTCAGAGCGACCGCCGTACAACGATTTGTGAATGATGTGAATGTCGACCACCGCAGGAGCGGAGCCCCTGATATGGACCGGACACTGATGGCCGTGCAAGACTATGTGGACAGCCACAATCTGCGCGGAGAACTTGCCGATTGGCTTGAGCACAAGGACAGGCAGTATGACATAAAAGAGGTGATTTTCGACGGCTTCACGCCAAGTGGCAGGCGCAGGTATGCGCCAAACGACTTGGAGCATGTGTCGAAGATCATGAAGCGCCAAGGATTGAATGGGGCTACCGGTCAGGCTTTCACTTTCAACAACTTTGTGGCTGCTGTTTTGGAAAAGACCGGCTCGCTGTCGGAGATACGGAAACGTAAGAACAGGCTTGCTGACAGCCACGAAGATGTGGACAAGTTCTTGGATAAGTGGAAACCGGTGTTTAATGAACTGGCCAAAACCTTGAATCCGAATCCCAGACAACTGTTTGACGATGCAGGATATTATCGTCTGGCAGAGGTTGCCCTTAAGAACGACCCGAAGGAATATGTGAAGAAAGAATATGGTGTAGACCTGACCGATAATGATGTGGCGAAGATGCACTCTCTTGTGGATGCCATACGCAAAGAGCGCCCCACAATGTATTTCGAGACAAAATTCGAGCGGCCTGTAACGCTTGATGAGTTTGCGTTGGCTGTAGTGCCAAGCACAGTAAACAGCGATGTGCGCAAAGGTCTTGAAGATGCAGGAGTTGCCATTTACGAGTATGACAAGCAGAAAGACGGTGACCGGAGGCGGGCCTTCAGCGAGGCTATGGAGGACAATGACAATGTCCGTTTTTCGCTGCGTGAAGGCAGAGAGGAGAGTAGCAGCAATGGAGAGGTGAAGGCACGTGTTGATGCCATCAAGAACTTGGAACCGGTTACCATTGAAGTAGGCAGTACCAAGAAAGAGGATGTGAGAGCTGCATACAATTCGTTAGGTTCGGCCACCAACAAGGCTGATGGAAAAACGGTGTCGTTTTATCATAGCGTGTTTGGCAAGATGTGGAGAGGCGAGAATAGTATGTTCGCAAAAGTTGCGGCACATCTCAAAATCCTTTTTGAGAATTCTTTGTATGGTTTTTCCAGTCAAGAAAACATGGCTGGGAAAACAAGGCCAGATGGAACTGTTCACAAAGAACATCGTAATATAGAAAACTATGACTACTACATTGCAAAAGCAAATGTGGAAGGGAAGGATTACTATGTTCGGTTTACTATTCAAAACGAGCGGAAAGGCTCAAGTGGAGTGCACGATGTGATGTGCACTAACGTGGAAATATACGAAAACCCCATTAGAGATGCTTCTACATCCGCAATTCACGGAGAGAGGTTGGTCCCAGATGAGGTTTCTGACGCAAAGTTAATGGATTTGTTCAGAAGTGCAAGCGGTGAGGCTGAGAAATCGGGGATGATGCGTCGCAGGGAGGGCGAGGGCCTCTTTGACTATGCGGGACGCATTGCCGACGGTCTGCGTGCCGAGCGCGAGGAAGACGGCGTGCGTTCCGGTCAACAGTGGAGTGGGCCGGAATATGCAGATGTATACAATGACAACCATAGAGTAATTGGAAATACAGAAGCCCCCGTAACGTATGATGTATAAATAACTCCTGAACAGAAGGCACTTCTGCGTGAACTCAATTTCCACGAATATCCAACCATTCAAGAGTTATCAGTTGCAAATGTAGCAAGAAATTCCGAAAGTGCAAGCGGCGCTGAGAAATCGGAGTCTATGCGCCGCAGGGATGGCGCTAAACACTCGTTGAAATCATCGGTGAATGTGGGCGTGCCGTCAGATTTCCACTTTCACTATGTGCCACGATTGCAGGTAGATGATGTAGCCCTCCACCTGGCTGCACCCGCTGGCTGCGGCCACTTGACGCATGTAGCCGGCTACTTGGCGCTTGTAGCGCTCGGTCATGGCGGGGCTTTCGTCGGCTCCAGTCTTGTAGTCAATCACAATGTGGCTGCCGTCGGGGCGTCTCACCACGCGGTCGGGGCGGGTGTGGCTCATGTGGTGGTTGCGGCCGGCATGGGTGATGCTGCGTTCATTGTAGACCTGGTTCTCGGGGGCAAACCATTTGCTTGTGGGCTCTTCGCCCACAAGACGCCTCATGGCGGCTTCCATGCGCTCGGCGTTCCAGTATTGCCCATCGCGGTCGGCGATTATGCAGCGGCTCTTGCCAAAGGCTATGGTGCGCTCAAGGTCTCGGGCCGAGCCCAGCCGACTCAGCAACCTGTGCAGGCTTGTGCCGGCCTGCTGCTCGGGGGTGGTCAGCTCGGGGAGGCTCACTTTCAGCAATTCTGGTGTGGCTATGTTCACGTAATATTGAGGCATGTCGATGGTGGGCTGCTCTTCTGCTTCGTTGTGCTGAGACTCCACAGTGTCGGCTATTTCCCCTCTGCACCAGCGAATCACGCCTTGGTCTTTGTCGCTGTCGTCAAGTTCGCCTTCCATCCCCGTAACAATGTGTGTGGCCAAATTGCTGAATGAGTTGGCTGTATTGGCATTGCATGCTATCACGTAAATCTCGCGTTCGGCACGTGTCAGTGCCACATAGGCCTTGTTCAGATTGTCAATGAGGCTGCGCTGGGTGGCATCGTCGATTTGTTGCTTGAACTGCTCCACTTGCTTTGCGCTTTTTGTGTCCATTGGCACCAGGGGCGGGACAACCTCGGCATCGTTGCCGAAGACTTTCACCCACAATTCGCGCGTAATCCATGTGGTGCTTTCTTCTTTGGTCATTTCCCAGTCGGCAAATGGGATGATAACGCACTTGAATTGAAGGCCTTTCGACTTGTGGATGGTCATGATTTGCACGGCATCGGCGTCGCTCGGCGAGGGCACTGTGAGCTTGCTGGATTTCTGGTCCCAGTATTCCAGAAACTCGCGTATGGTGCCGCAGTTGCTGCTGTCGGTCACAAAGTCGTTGACCACGTTTTGGAATGCCAGCAGGAACGATGTTCCCACCTTGCGCTCGTCGGGGCTCTCGTTGCCAAACAGCACATACTGCTTGATTATGCGGTCCACAATGCTTGTGAGGTTCATCGGCTCGGTGCGGTAGTCGGGCAGCAGGCCCGACACCTTTTTGCTATAGGCTTCGATGCGTCCCGTTTCTTGCGGAATTTCCTCGGCCATCTGCTGGTCTTCATAGAGGCTTTGCAGGAGCATGTCGCCGAAGTCCTTGGCGGCTTCTGCGCCTCTGGGACTGTCGTCGTTGGCGATTTTGCTCTCAAAGTCGTGGATTATGCTATAGAGCCGCTGGTCGCTAAGTTGCTTTTTTCTGTAGAATGCCGCTGCGTCGTCGTCGCCGCCGCCGTCGGCATTAGCTGCGGCCTCGTTTAGCTGCGAGGCGTTGAGAAAGCGCAGCACGCCCACTATGAGCTGCACCTGTGGCGAGTTGACGAGCTTAAGCGACTCGGCCGACATAATCTGTATGGGCTCATACTTGTGGTCGATGCCTATGCGCATCTCGTTGTATTCAAGTATTTGGCTCACTATGGTGTTGCCGTCTTTACGCTTGTCCACAAGGATGCCTATGTCGCTCATGCGGTAGCCTCGCTCCCGCAGCTCATCAATCAGCCGTGGCACGTAGTCGCCTTCAAGGCTGGCGTCGCTTCTCATGTTGAATTCCACATAGCCCGTGTCGTCCGATTTCTTGCCGGTTTTTTGTTCTATGTGGTTGTAGGTTGCTTGCAGTATGTCGTAGTGGGCGGTGTCGGGGTTGTCTTTGTAATACTGCAGCGCCTTGTCGAAAAACTCGTTGTTGAATTTCACCACTTCGTCAAGGCTTCGGTAGTTGTGGTCGATGCTTGATGTCTCGCAGCGCCCGTCAAAGTCGGCCTCTATGCCGTTGAGCAGCAGTTCGGGGTTGGCGTTGCGGAAGCGGTAGATGCTTTGCTTCTCGTCGCCTATTATCAAGTTGTTGTGCCCGCTGCTGCAGCTCTCGTCGAGCAACTCTTTGAAGTTGTGGTATTGCTTGTCGCTTGTGTCCTGAAACTCATCGATCATAAAGTTGTTGATCCAAGTTCCCACACGCTCATACATGAACGGCACACCGCTGTCAATCACTTTTTTCACCATGTCGTTGGTGTCTTTCAGCAATATCATGTTGTTCTCTTTGCGGTAGCTTTCAATCTCGTCGTCGATTTTTCCGAGCAGGCCAAATCTCCAGATGTTACTCTTTGCGCTCACAAGCGCATCATGTTGTGTGAACCGGGTTATGATTTCAAGTATCAGCGGAAGCACGTGGTTGTGAAAGTTGTCTTTGTCGGCCTCCGATGCTCCTTTCTTGAAAAAGTGGCCGTGCTCAAGGGTGTCGGCTTTCAGCTCGCCTTTCTGTTTGCCATCCTTGTTGAGCATGGAGCTTATGTAGTGCTTTATTTCGTCGACATTGCGCTTCGGCTCGTCGTTGCCGTTTTCGTCGAGCATCTCTATGAGCACTTTGCCCAATGTGCTTATGCGGTTTATCTTCGAGCCGTCGATGTGTAGCTCGCGCATCTTTCCGGCCACCTGTGTGTCCAGCTCCAGTATGCCGCTTTGGGTTTGCTCTATGGTCTTGGCTATGGCCTTGGTGAACCGCCCGATTCGTGACACGCCAGCCCCCGAGCCGATGTCGCTTAGATAGTCGTGGATGGCATCGTGCTTCGAGCTGAACTCCTCCTTACCGAGGTCTTTGGCTATGCCGCTAAGCAAACTTTTGGCGCGGCTGCTATACACGTTCGGGTTTTGGCCCTCGTGCACTTGACTCTTGATATAGTCGCTCAGCCACTCGTCGAGGTAGCCGTTGCCCTTGGTGCCGACTGTGGCCAGCAGGCTGTTGACGGCGGTGTTTCGCACAAGGTCGTCATCGAGCTGTATGCCGTAGTCGTAGTCGCAGTCGAGTTCGCGGGCAAATGTGCGCAGTATCGACTGGAAGAACGAGTCGATAGTGCTCACGTTAAATGTGTTGTAGTTAAACAATATGTTGCTCAACGCCCGTCGGGCTGCCTTCTGCACTTCACCGAAGTCGTTGTAGCTCAGCTCGCGTCTGAAGTCGGCTATGTAGTTGCATCGCTTCTCGTCGCCTTGCCCCAACCAATACAGTTGGTCGATGATGCGCTGCTTCATCTCGGCCGTTGCGGCGTTGGTAAACGTGATGGCCAGTATGTGGCTGTGATATGGCTCGGCGCCGTAGCCCGTTGGGCGCAA
The DNA here is from genome assembly GCA_963612465.1 of Bacteroidaceae bacterium. GTDB lineage: Bacteria > Bacteroidota > Bacteroidia > Bacteroidales > Muribaculaceae > Sodaliphilus. The sequence continues at coordinate 59,807 of CAVDUV010000004.1, forward strand.
CTTCAGCTTCTCGTTGCCGTTGCCAAGCAGTGATGGCGACTCGTGGCATAGCAGCAGTTTTATGTAGTCTTTGGCAAGGGTGTAGGTCTTGCCCGATCCGGCCGAAGCCTTGATGATGTGTATTCCGTTGTCCATAGCAGTGGTGTGTGAATTAGATTTTTCATCGGCCGGCGGCCGTGATGGTGTGATGGCGTTTGTTGAGGCAAGCTCAGATTATGCGTGCCTTGAAGCCTTTGCTCTTCAGGTGGGTGAGCACCTTCTCGCGGAAGTCGCCCTGAATCAGTATCTCGCCTCCGCGTGCCGAGCCTCCCACGCCGCAAAGCCTTTTCAGCTCGGCGGCAAGCTCTTTCAGGTTGTCGTCATCGCAGTGCAGGTCGGTCACCAAGGTCACCTTCTTGCCTTTGCGGTTGCGCTTGTCGAGCATCACGTTCACCACGTCGGTGCCTTGTTGCTCGGCTGCGGTTGCCTGCGGCTCTTCTGTCTCGGGCTCTTTGGCCTGTGCCTCGGCATCGATGCCGAAGGCGGCCCCCAACTTGTCTTTCCAGTCTTGTGGTTCCATGCAGTTGTGTGATAAATTAAACCGTTGTTGCGGCCTCATGCCTGCGTCCCCGTCATAACGGAGTGCAGAGGCCAAAATGTCAAAATGTAAAATTAGCCAAATTCCGCCGCTTTTGCAACACCCCTCCCACACATTTTTCCACCCACCGCCGAAATCATCGCCGAAATCATTGTGGCTGCCGTGACTCTACTGCAATATTTCCCTGATTTGTTTAGGACAACACTCTGAAATTCGGTAACTTTGCTTGTGATAAAGAATTAGGATATGAAAGTCAAGGAAATAACAAACGCCATCGAGGCTGTGGCCCCCCTTTACCTGCAGGAGGACTTCGACAATGCCGGCATGCAGGTGGGTGACCCTGATCGCGAGGTGAGCGGTGCGTTGCTTTGCACTGATGTGACCGAGGAGATTGTGGACGAGGCCGTGAGCCGTGGCATAGGGCTGATAGTGTCGCACCACCCCGTGATATTCCACGGGCTCAAGAAAATAGTGGGGCGCAACCGGGTGGAGCGCATTGTGGCCAAGGCCATAAAGCACGATGTGTGCATCTATAGCGCACACACCAATCTCGACAATGCCCGTGGCGGTGTGAACTATAAGATGGCCGAGAAACTTGGCATGACCGGTTTGAGCGTGCTTGAGCCTCAGCGCGGCACGCTCAGAAAGCTTGTGGTGTATGTGCCCACGGCGCAGGCCGATGCAGTGGAGCGAGCCATGCACCAGGCCGGGGCCGGACGCCTTGGCGACTACGACTCGTGCAGCTACCGCCTGTGTGGCGAGGGACGTTACCGGGCTCTCGAGGGTGCCGACCCGTTTGCCGGCAGGGTGGGTGAGCACCACACCGAGCCTGAGGTGCGCGTTGAGGTGCTGATGCACAAGGCTCAGACTCCGACCGTGCTGAGTGCCATGCTCAAGGCGCACCCCTATGAGGAACCTGCCTTTGATGTGATTCCGCTCGACAACGACGACCGCTACAGCGGTTCGGGTGTGGTGGGAAGCATCGAGCCAATGCCCGCCGTCGATTTTCTGCGCAAGGCCAAGCAGGTTTTCGGCGTTGGCGCCGTGCGCTACAGCGGCCACACCGATGGCGTGATGGTGAGTCGCGTGGCACTGTGCGGCGGTGCGGGGTCGTTCCTGGTGTCGGCTGCAATTGCCAGCGGGGCGCAGGTGATGATCACCGGCGATGTGAAGTATCACGAGTTTCAAGATGCCGCCCAGAGCATAATTCTCGCCGATATTGGTCATTATGAAAGCGAGCACTTCACAAAAGAAATATTTTGTGACATTATTAAGAAAAAAAATCCTAACTTTGCAGTCTATTTCGCAGACAACGAACGAAACCAGATAAATTATTTGTAATTATAATCTATGGCTACTAAGCAAGAAAAGGAACTTACGGTAGAAGAACGCCTGAAACTGCTCTATCAGTTGCAGACCATCCTCTCTGAAATCGACCGAATCAAGACGCTCCGCGGCGAGCTTCCTCTTGAAGTGCAGGACCTTGAAGACGAAATCGCAGGTCTTGAGACTCGCATGAGCAACTACAACGGTGAGGTTGATGACCTTAAGAAAAGCATCGACGACTATCACGCAGCCATCGATGAGGCCTCGCAACTTATCGACAAGTACACTCACGATCAGGACAATGTGCGCAACAACCGCGAATATGACTACCTGACAAAGGAGATTGAGTATCAGCAGCTCAATATCGACCTTGCCGATAAGCGCATCCGTGAGGCTTCGCAAAAAATCGAGAACGTGAACCGCGACATCGATGAGATCAAGACTCAGCTCGAAGACAGCAACCATGTGCTGGGCGAGAAGAAGGAGGAACTCAACGACATCGTGAGCGAGACTCGACAGGACGAGGAAAAACTGCGCGAAAAGGCCAAAAAGCTTGAGGGTAAAATCGACGAGCGCCTGCTCACCGCATTCAAGCGCATACGCAAGAATGCCCGTAACGGCCTCGGCGTGGTGTATGTGCAGCGCAACGCTTGCGGTGGTTGCTTCAACCGCATTCCGGCACAGCGCCAGATGGAAATTAAGATGCACAAGAAAATTATCGTGTGCGAATATTGCGGACGCATCCTCATCGACCCTGAAATAGCAGGTGTGAGCGATATCGATGCACGCAACGTGGAACCCACCACCAAGCGTTCGGGCAAGAAAGCCTAAGGCCTCACGGCATTACATATCACCCCGGCTCCGGCCATTGACGGCCCGCAACTGTGCAAACCCAATGCACACGGCGGGCGAACAAGGCCCCGGCCGCGCAAGGACTGACGGACCGGAGAGATTGCCAAGTGCATTCTCTCCGGCCCGCATTTTGTGTGGCCGCATGATTGGGCGGCATGAGTTTCCTGTCTTCGGCTCTACTGATTGGGATTGTGAAACAACTTCGAGGCAATGTGGCGCCTGTAGACCTTGAGGTTCGACTGGTCAAGCACCTTGCTGATGTGGCTGAGTCGCTGGCTCTGGCTGTCGAAGTCGTCGCTGCTGTTGTCTTCCTCCATCAGAATGGTGCCAGAGCCCACCACGGGAATGTATTCGTCCCAGTAAACGGGCACGTTGTGCAGACGCCCGTCGCCGCCAAACTTCTGCACATAGGTCAACCTCGTCTCGGTGCGGTAGCCGTAGGCGGCTACTGATATGATGGCATTGTTGTCGCCTTTGCCTGTTTTGCGGCTTTCCACAGTCTTAAGGATGCAGTTGGTCACGCAACTCGGATGCTTGAATTCCTCGTAGCCCCAAAAGTTGGCCAGTGCCTCGTGTTCCCAAAATGAGCTTCGCGCCGGCATGTCGAACCCGTAGATGTCGTGCAGCGGGCGCATTTGCTGATACAGCGGCACGCACAGCAGCGGAGCCAGGTTGAAGTAGATGGCCCTGAAATACTGCGCATTTATCTCATAGAAGTCTTGCTTGGCCTTGTCGTAGTCGAAATTCTTATACTGCGCCGGGTCCATGTCAAGGTCGATGTCTTGCATGTGCTCGGCTTCTATGGTGTTTATCATCTTGTCTTTTCTGAAGTCGAAGTCGTCGCCATAGCCTGCCTGCTCGTCTTGCAGCAGCTTCATCATGCTCTCTTGTGCCACTGGCGTGAACAGCAGGGCAAACTGCTGGTTGCTGTTGCGGTTGCTAGTGTCGAAAGCCACCTCAAACTCCTCATTGGTCATCATGGCAAAGTCGGCGTTGCTCAGTTGGCGCGACTTTTTCCGCAGCCGCCACTTCTTCCATTTGAAACTCACCGAGCCTTCCTTGTTGGCCAGGTTGCTCCGGCGGCGGTAGAATATCAGGTCGGGGGCGGCAGTGTTGCCATAGATGAGTCGTGTCTTCTCGAAATACCGTGGATAGGGAGCCGTCACGGTTGCGGTCAGCGTCTCGGAGTGGTGCACCGTGTGCGATCGTCCGTTGCTGTCCACCTCGCGTGTTGTCCAGTGGATGGTCTTTGACCCGTAATAGGCCTTGGTGCCCATTTCCATTTTGCGTGTGCGCACTATCACAAACGGGTTGCCGTTGATGAGTCCTGAGTGTGAGCACACCACCGACCGCTCTTTGTTGAATGAGTCGTCCCAACCATAGGTGGCCTTTAGATCGGCCAGTCGCTGCGTGGTGAAATATCGGTCAAACTCGAGCTTTGGCACCGTCTTTGTCATCATGCGCGTGAGCACGTCCCAGTCATAGAGGCGGTTGAGCGGTTCCATTTGCGCCCAGGCCTCGCTTTTCAAGGTTCTTATGTTGCTGGCCAGCTTGCGACTGTCTTTCTTCAGCTCCTTAAGGCGGGGATGCACCTTGGCAAAGAGTACAGCCAATGCCACAACGGCAAAGGTGCCCATTGCGGCATAAGCCCAGTCTTCAAGTAGGCCCCACTTGACGATGGTTACTCCGATGCACACGGCTATGCCGAGCCACAGAACCACGCATAGCAGTGTCCATCGCGATATCAGCGATTTCACCGATGTCAGTTCGGCCTCTTTGGCATAGATTTCGGCGCAGGTCTTGCGGTTGGCCGCTACATCCACATTGGCCTCAGCCGCCAGTTGGGCAAAGGTGTCTTCGGCCACTTCCTTGAAACGGTCGTGAAACACGTTGACATACTCCTCGAGCGGATCATACACATCGTTCTGCATATGCTACTCTCAGCTTAAAAGAACTTGCTGCGCGCCATCTCGCGGGTCTCGGCCGATGCTGTGAACGGGATGCGGGTGGTATAGCCCTGGCGTGCTGCCACAATCATCTTGGTGGGCCAGGCAAATATGTCGGTGTTCCACTGGGTAACCCGGTTGTTATACACGGTTCGGGCTGCTGTGATTTCCTTCTGCAGGTAGCTGTTCTGCTGCATGGCGTCGGCAATGGCGCTGTGTGCCTTGAGCTCGGGATATGCCTCCACTTGCGGGAACAGTCGTCCGAAGGCAGTGGTCACCTGGCTGTTCACGTCGCTGCGGTTCTCGGCGTTCACCGTGCCGCCACGCAAGGCAGCAACCGATTTCATCACGTCTTTGTCAAGGTCGATGGCACGTTCCACGATTCCCACCACGTTTTGCAGTATTTGCACCCTTTGCTCAATGTAGTTGTCGATGTTTGAGGCTTCGGCTTGTATGCGTTGCTCGAGCTGCTGGAAGTAGTTGCGGGCTTTGATTTTCATGAAGATGAATATCACGCCCGGCAAGATGCCAGCCACGCAGCCAATCAGTGCCACGAGCATAGGATTCTCAAGTGTGGCTCCCATAATGGCTACATACAAGATTACCAATATGGGGATTGTGACCCACAGTGCTATCTCAAACAGCGTGGAGCCAAAGCCCACTGTGACGGGCAGTTGGCGGTCAATAACGTGTATGTCACGGCCCTCGTTGTTGACGGGTCCTGTAACTTCGTCTAATAAATTTGCCATAGTTATAAATGCATTAGTTGTTAATCAATAACAAAGTTACATTATTAAGTAGTTATTGCCAAATTAAGTGCAAGATACATGCTCGGTTTTTTTTGCTCTCCCGCGGCAGGCGGTGCTCACTGTTGGCTTTCGTCGCCACACGTCAAATTGCCGCCGGTTCTTATTTGCCTGCTTTTCTCAGCCGAAATTCAAACAAAATAGCTAAATTTGCGCTTGTGCGTGGTGGTTGCCATGCATTGATGTTGACAACATACAATTACAGATAAATCCGAAAATGAAACAACGACTCACAATATTGCTTGCCGCAGTTGTGGCGGCCTTGTCGGCCTTTGCGGCCCAGCGGATGCAGGAATCTGCCGTGGGGCGCATCATGTGCAACGAGCCGGGCGAGGTGCTCGCCGATCTCACCCCCGAGGTCAGGGCCGAGATGCTTGCCTATTACATAGGCGGTAAAGTGGTGGAAAAAGAAAACGATATGGGCGAGAAAGCGGCAATCGACACCGTTACCGACCAGTATCTGCGCCTGCACACTTCGGTGAGCCGAACGGTGCAGATGCGTCTGCTGTGCAAAGGGCAGTCGAAGGGCGACACCGTGGTGGCTGTCATCGAAACTGTGAAGACTCCGGTGCCCGACAGCCGCCTCTCTTTCTACGACACGCAGTGGCGCCCGGTGCAGGCAAAGCGGGTGCTGAAAGACTTTCCCACAATCAAGAGCTTCATGCGGCCGGGCACATCTAAGGCCGATGCCGCCAATGTGCTGCAACGCATCGACTTTGCCCTGATCACATTTGATTTCGAGGGGCCAGGCTTTGCCACTTTGGTGGCGCGTCAGCGGCTGCAGGATTTCTATTCGGCTGCCGACTACAAGCCCATGGACAAATATCTGCTGAAGTCAATCTCCTATGCAATTGCGGGCAGTCGCCTGCACAAAGTGTCGCAACAATGATTCCAAACGCACAGGCAGGAGCCGCACCGTCAACTCCGGCTGCCATATCGCTGCTTGAGTTCAACAACCGCATCAGTGCCCTCGTCAACAATGGGGCGGTGAAAAACTGCTGGGTCACAGCCGAGACCACCGACGTAAGGGTTAGCCGTGGCCATTGCTACTTGTCGCTGCTGCAGAAAACCGAGACAGGCGTAATTGTGGCTAAGGTGTCGGCAGCCATTTGGGCAAACATCTATGCACATCTCGATGCGCGCTTCGTGGCAGCCACAGGCAGCCACATTGCAAGCGGCATCAAGGTGATGGTTAAGGTGTCGGCCTCGTTTCATCCCGTGTATGGACTGAGTCTCACAATCACCGACATTGACCCTAATTTCACGCTTGGCGACATGGTGCGGCAGCGCCTCGAGATTCTCAACCGCCTTAAGCGCGAGGGAATTCTCGAAATGAACAGGCAATTGGCTTTGCCGCTGGTACCGCAGCGCATAGCAGTCATATCGGCTGCCGGTGCCGCCGGCTATGGCGACTTTATGAAACAGCTTGCCGGCAACCCCTGTGGCATTACCTACTACACATGCCTCTTCCAAGCTGCCATGCAGGGTGTGAACACCGCGCCAAGCATCATTGCCGCCCTCGACCGCATCAATGCCAACGCCCACCTGTTTGACTGTGTGGTCATAATCCGTGGCGGTGGCTCTACGACCGACCTCAACTCGTTTGACAACTACGACCTTGCGGCCAACATTGCCCAGTTCCCGCTGCCGGTAATCACAGGCATAGGCCACGAGCGCGATGTCACCGTGCTCGACTATGTGGCCAACCAGCACTTGAAGACGCCTACGGCAGTGGCCGAATTCATCATCTCGTTTGGAACCGGCAGCATGAACCACCTTAGCGAGGTGAGCAATCTGTTGGTTACTTCGGTACGCAAGTCGGTGAGCCGTCAGCACGACCGTCTTTCTTATTTGGCTAGCATGGTCCCGACTCTGGCCCGGCACATTGCCGACTCGGCCCGGTTGAAATTAGGCCACTATGCTGAGGTTATCCCTGTGTGCCTGAGGGGCAGGGTGGCAGCCGAGCGCACGCGCCTTGATGCCGATGCCGACCGTCTGCGCACTGCAGTGCGCAATGCAATCGTGCTCGAAAACAAGCGTTTGCTGTCGCTCTCCGACAAGGTGGAGATACTGTCGCCGCGCAACACGCTGCGGCGCGGATTCTCGCTCACCATGTGCAACGGGCACATCATCACATCGGCTTCGCAACTCAAGCCTGGCGATGTGATAACCACTCATTTCAACACCGATAAAGTGAAATCCACAGTCATAAAATAGAAAAAAACATCATCATGCAAGAAATAGATAACAACATCACATATTCCAAAGCTATTGCCGAACTCGACGAGATAGTGGCAAAGATGCAAGACGAGGCTTGCGACATCGACCACTTGAGCCAGTATACCGCACGCGCCTTGCAGTTGCTCAAGGTGTGCAAGAGCAAGCTCACATCTACCGACGAGGAGCTCAAGAAAATCCTTGCTGCCCTCGACGAAAGCGGCAGCAATGCATAAGGTGTGTGCATCGCTGCCGTTATGAATCGGGCCGTGGCCGGGCAATTGCTGTAAGGGGGCGTGTGCAGTAGCCGCTACTTGATGTAGCGGCCCACAAACTGTGTCACACGCCTTATGTATTCGTCGGGGTGGTCGCGAAACGCCCTGGCGTGCTTTGACCCCTTGGCCACATATATCTCTTTGTCGCCTTTCTTGGCATCGTAGAGTGGACGCAACATTGCCGACGGCACAAAGTCGTCGTTGTCGCCATGAATGAACAGCATTGGCAACTTGCACTTGGCCACTTGCTTGATTGGCGATGCCTCGCCGAAGCTCCACCCGTAGCGCAGGCGGCAAATGGTGCTGGCTGTGTTCAGCAGCGGGAACTTGGGCAGGTTGAACTGCTGGTGCAGCTCATGGTCAAACTCGTCCCACACACTGGTATATCCACAATCTTCAACAAAGCATTTCACATAAGGTGGCAGTTTCTCGCCACTCACACACATGGTGGTTGCGGCACCCATCGATATGCCGTGTACCACCATCTGCGTGTTGCCTCCAAACAGCCGGTTGGCGATGTTCATCCAAGCGAGCACATCGAGGCGGTCGAGCCAACCCATGTTGATGTGGTCGCCGTCGCTTTTCCCGTGGCCGTACAGGTCGGGCAGCAGCACGTTGAATCCCATTATCTTATTGTATATGTAGGCTATGTGCAGCATCGATATGCTGCAGTCCTTATAGCCGTGCACCACCACGGCGGTGTGTGGGGTTGGTGATGGGGCACTGATGTAGATGGCGTGCATGCGCCGCCCGCCCATGCGGGTGTAGATGTCGTGCACGGCGTGTGTGGTGCTGATGCTGTCGAGCCATGGCAGTATGTCTTTGGGCGCATGGGCCATCAGGTGGGTGCGGTATTGCTTCTCTGTCTTGCGTTGTGGTGTAAGGGCGTAGTGGAGCAGATACATGCTTCCGCTCACCACTGCCACGCTCACTGCGGTAGCTGCTGTGACGGCAGCTGCCACTATGCGTTTTTTGGTGCGGGTGTTCATACGGCAAAATCTGTTAGTTAGGTTCATATAATCACAAAAAATACTCTAAAAATCATTGTTGTCGCTTTGGCTGCTGATGCCCACTTTGTGGCACAGTGCTATCACTTGCTCTCCTGCCGATGTGGTGGTGGCAAATGCATAGCAGTCGCCGCCGTCGCTCACTTTAAGCTTTTTCTTCAGGGCGTCGGCTGTGAGTCTGAAGTTGCGCACTGCCACGTTGAGTTGCTTGTGCTGCCGGGCCAGGTCTTTTGCCGCTCGGCTGCTCCATGGCACCACTTCGTCTACTGCAAATGCCCGTCCCGGAAAGTCGGCAACTGGTCGGGCCGAGACATACAGGTGTGAGTTGGGGGCAACTTTTGCCACGCCGAATTGCGCTGCCACTGCACTGTGGGCGGCAATCTTCATGATGCTGGCATTCGGCTCAAGCAGGTAGCCGCCTGCTGCTGGCGGCTCGTAGCGGCAGGGTGTGGCGTTTTGCTCTGTGGCCACGGTGATGTGCTGTGTGGCCCCATGAGGCGTGTAATTTACCGCATGCAGCAGCTGGCTTTGCGTCTCTTGCCCGAAGCTTAGGTCGAAAAGCAATTCTTTGCATTCGTTTCTCACGCTCACGGCCCACACATCGGTCACCCAAGGCTCCAGGTCGCGTATGCCCTGTGTGACGTCGACCATGGGCGAGGCTTTTATCACTAGTCGCTTGGCGCGTTTCTTTATCAGCGGTAGCAGACTTAGCACGTCGGGTTGGCAGTCGGCAAGGCCGAAGAGCCGTTTGCCGCTGGCCGACCGTCGGGCCGGGTCGATGAATATGGCGTCAAATGTCAGCTGGCTGGCTTCAAGCCATTTAGCTGAATCGGCCTCCACCACGGTCACTCCGTTGCCCAGTGTGGCTGCATTGAGCTTGCCTGCCTCGGCGATGGCCGCGTCTTGCTCGATGGCCGTCACGCTCTTGGCTTTTTTTGATATGTAGTGGCTGTCTACGCCTTGTCCCATGGTCATGTCGAGCACGGTGTCGGTGTCACAGAACAGTGATGCGTGCAGCATGGCCACTTGCTCATGTGTGCATTGCTCGGCGCAGATGGGTTTGGCAAAGATGTAGCTGTCGTGGGCAAGCAACTGCGGTATCTTGTTGCGTGCTCGCTGCCGGCATTCGATTTGTGTCACGGCCATTGCTTTGTCGAATGTCAGTCCGGGCTCGTCTTTGAGCATCAGTTGCCTGATGTCGTCGTCGGCGTGCCGTTTCACATAGTCGGTCATTGCTGCCAGTTGGCTGGCTGTGATTGTTGTTGCCATAGTTGGTAGGGGCTATGCCCGGTTTATCTTAAAAAAATCATGCAAGGATATGTTGCGGTGCGCCATTTGTGGCACTTCCGTCACACCCTTGCATGTATGTGTTTTGCCGTTGCTGTGTGGGTGCGTCGTCTTGTGCACCTGGGCGCACGGCATGTGTTGTGTGTCGCGTTATTGCTTTTCGGCAGGCTTCTCCACGCTCAGATACAGTTCGTCGAGCTGCTTCTGGTCGATGGTGCTTGGTGCGTCGAGCATCACGTCGCGGCCGCTGTTGTTCTTCGGGAATGCTATGCAGTCGCGAATGCTGTCGAGTCCGGCCATGATCGACACGAATCGGTCGAGTCCGAAGGCAAGTCCTGCGTGTGGCGGTGCTCCATACTTGAAGGCGTTGATGAGGAATCCGAATTGGGCCATAGCGCGCTCGGGTGTGAAGCCAAGTATGTTGAACATCTTTTCCTGCAACTTGCTGTCGTGGATACGCAGGCTGCCGCCGCCCACTTCAATGCCGTTGCACACAAAGTCGTAGGCTTTGGCGCGCACTTGCTCGGGGTGCTCGTCGAGCAGTGGAATGTCATCGGGGTTGGGCATCGTGAACGGGTGGTGGGTTGCCATCAGTCGCTGCTCTTCGTCGCTCCACTCAAACAGTGGGAAGTCTACAATCCACAGGCACTCAAACTTGTCTTTGTCGCGCAGGCCGAGGCGGTCGCCCATCTCGAGGCGCAGTGTGCACAGCTGGGTGCGTGTCTTGTTGGCTTTGTCGCCGCTCATAATCAGCACCAGGTCGCCGTCGTTGGCTCCCATCTTGGCTTTCAGCTGGGCGAGCACTTCGGGAGTGTAGAACTTGTCGATGCTGCTCTTGACGGTGCCGTCGGCATTGTATTTCACGTAAATCAGGCCCTTGGCTCCCACTTGCGGACGCTTAACCCACTCGGTGAGCTGGTCGAGCTGCTTGCGCGAGTAGTCGGCGCAGCCCGGCACGCAAATGCCGCCTATGTATTCGGCGTCGTTGAGCACTCCGAATGTGCCTGTGCCCTTGAGCACGTCCATCAGCTCCACAAACTCCATGCCGAAGCGCAAGTCGGGCTTGTCGCTGCCAAATCGGCTCATGGCCTCTTTCCATGTCATTTGTTGCAGCTTGGCCGGAAGCTCCACGCCGCGCACTTCCTTAAACAGGTGGCGGGCCATGTCTTCAAATATCTGAATCACGTCTTCCTGGTCCACAAAGCTCATCTCGCAGTCAATCTGGGTAAACTCGGGCTGGCGGTCGGCGCGCAGGTCTTCGTCGCGGAAGCACTTGGCTATCTGGAAGTAGCGGTCAAAGCCGCTCACCATAAGCAGCTGCTTGAGCGTCTGCGGACTTTGCGGCAGAGCATAGAATTGCCCCGGATTCATGCGCGAGGGCACCACAAAGTCGCGGGCACCTTCGGGAGTGGAACCAATCAGGATAGGGGTCTCCACCTCAATGAAGTCTTTGCTGTCGAGGAAGTTGCGCACCAAAATGGTCATGCGGTGGCGCAATTCCAAATTCTTGCGCACGCTTGGACGGCGCAGGTCAAGGTAGCGGTATTTCATGCGAATGTCGTCTCCGCCGTCGGTGTTGTCTTCGATAGTAAACGGCGGGGTGGCGCTCTCGCTCAGTATGTTGAGCTCTTTCGCTATTATCTCGATGTCACCAGTGGCAAGATGGTCGTTCTTGCTTTGGCGCTCGTTGACGCTGCCTTTCACCTGAATGCAGTATTCGCGGCCAAGCTTGTTGGCGCGCTCGCACAGCTCGGCGTCGTTTTGCTCGTTGAAAACCAGCTGGGTGATGCCGTATCGGTCACGCAGGTCCACAAAGGTCATGCCGCCCATTTTGCGGGTGCGCTGCACCCATCCGGCCAGTGTCACCTCTTCGCCTGCATTGGCCAGGCGGAGTTCTCCACATGTTCTTGTTCTGTACATTGTTATATCTTAGTTTTTGCTTTAATTTTCAGTCTGTAATGCGGGGCTTGCGGCACTGTTGTGCATGCCTCTCCCTTTATCGCACAAAATTACATAAAAAAGTGCACACCAAGTGCCGCTACCGACCCAAAAAAAACAATAAGCCGGTAACCAAGCCTTGAAAACAGAAGTGGAAGTGTGAAAAAACAATTAAGGCTAAACGACTCGTTCAAGCCATTTAGCCTTTCTTTGTGTCGGGATGACTAGATTCGAACTAGCGACCCCACGCCCCCCAGACGTATACTCTAACCGGACTGAGCTACATCCCGAACTTAGATGTGCTTTTGTAAAAGATTTGTGTTCTCCTTCAAAAGCGTTGCAAAGTTAGCTCGTTTTTTTGAAGTGACCAAACTTTTGACCGCTTTTTTTGTCACAAAGGCCATTTTTTAAACTCCATTAGCACTTCGGCGGCCGAGCGTGCCACTTGGTTTTGCCGTTCATTTCCTTGCGACTGTGCGCCTTAAGCTGCTCGGTGGTAGCGCATAAGGCAAAGAAACGGCCGCCGTGCTTCAGTAATCTGCACGACGGCCGCTTGTGTGTGATCGATGCGGTGGCTTAGTTGTTCTTGATTTCCCAACCCAGTGCCGATGCACCTAGCACTGCGGCATCGCTCTCTTTGAGCTCTGAGAGCAGAATCTTCACTTTGCCCTTGTATATGCCCAAAATGTTCTTGTCGAATGCCTCTTTTAGTGGCTTCATAATCAGGTCGCCACTCTTAGTGAGGCCGCCAAACAGCACAAATGCCTCAGGGCTGGAGAATGTCACGAAGTCGGCCAGCGACTCGCCCAGCAGCTTGCCTGTGTATTCAAATATCTCTTTGGCAATTTTGTCACCGGCTACGGCGCAGTCATACACGTCTTTCGATGTGATGGCGTTGATGTCGATGTTGCGCAGCAGTGAGTCGTCTTGGCGTATCTCAAGATATTCGCGGGCAGTGCGTGCCACACCTGTAGCCGAGCAGTAGGCCTCGAGGCATCCGGTGCGTCCGCATCCGCAGATGCGTCCGTTGTTGCGCTTCACAATCACGTGGCCCAACTCTCCTGCAAATCCGTCGTGGCCATACACCATCTGTCCGTTAACCACGATGCCGCTGCCCACACCGGTGCCCAGGGTGATCATGATGAAGTCCTTGAGGCCGCGTGCGGCTCCGTAGGTCATCTCGCCTATGGCTGCTGCGTTGGCGTCGTTGGTGATGAGGCATGGGATGCCGAATTTGTTGGTCACCATGTCGGCAAGTGGAATGGGGGTGGGCCATGGCAGGTTCACTCCGTCTTCTATTATGCCGGTGAAATAGTTGGCGTTAGGGGCGCCAATGCCGATGCCGTTAATCTTGTCGACGGCGTCGTTGGCTTCTACCATGCGAGTGATTTCAGCGTGAAGCTCGTCGATGTAGTCGTTGATGTCGGCATGTTTGGCTGTTTTGATTGAGCCGCTAGCAAGCACAGTTCCGCGTGCGTCTACTATGCCAAATACTGTGTTGGTACCGCCCATGTCGATACCTATTACATAAGGTTTAGCCATGATTTTATATAATTATGGTTTTTTGTTGAATAAAATGTTTATAGCCTTGTTAATCTTTCGGCCGCCGCCTTGATGCGTAGGCCTTGCTCCACAGCCACGTTGCCGGGGCGGTGTAGTGTGCAAATATACACTTTTTCGGCCAATGAGCCATCTAAATGGTGTTAAAAGTGAAATTTGCCAATCAACTCTGCGGGCAACACAGGCATGGCTCCTGCGCAAGTGCACACGTAGGCACTCACTTCCACTGCCAGTTGGTGGGCTTTCTCCATTGGGGCTCCGTTGAGCCATGCGGCGGTGAATGCGGCGGTAAATGAGTCGCCGGCTCCCACTGTGTCGGCAACGGGAACGCGTGGCGTGGCTATTGCCGATGTCTCGCCTGTGGCTTTTATGGCATAGCTGCAATCTGCGCCGCAGGTGAGTATCACCATGCTGGCTTCGTAGCGCTTTGCCAATTCTATTGCTGCCTCAACGGGGGCTCCGGCTGGAGCAATGTGCATCTGCTGCAGCAGTTGCAGCTCTTCGTCGTTAATCTTTATAATGTTGCACATTTCGAGCGAGTCGGCTATGATTTCGGCGCTGTAGAACGGGCTTCGCAGGTTCACGTCGCATATTTTAAGTGTGTCGGCCTGAGCCTCGGCTATTAGCTGCCTTATCGCTTGGCGCGACCGGGCATCGCGCTGTGCAAGTGTGCCCCAGCACACCGCGGCTGCCTTGCTTATGGCCTGGCGTGCGGTGGCAGTGGGCTCTATGCAGTCCCATGCCGCATTGCGCCGTATGTCGTATTCGGGCACGCCGCTGGCATTGAGTTGCACACCCACTGTGCCGGTGGGGGCTTCGGCCACTGTCACCACGGGTGTCACGCCGCGTGATTCCAATAGGGAGATTGCCTCGTGGCCCAGCGGGTCGTTGCCCACGGCGCTGATTACGGCGGCTTTGTGGCCCAATTGTGAGGTGTGGTAAGCAAAATTGGCGGGAGCGCCGCCCAGCCTTGCCCCTGTGGGCAGCTCGTCCCACAGCAGTTCGCCCATGCCCACCACGATGCCGTTGTGCAAGTGTGTCATAGCTGGTGCTTTTTTAGAATGATAGCGACAGGCGGGCATTGATTTGCCTGCGTGTCAGGTAGTTCGGTACTGCATACTGGATGTTGTTCACGTCGGTTACCCAGTAGTAGCTGCTCACGTTTGAAATGTCGAGCAGGTTAAACACATCCACGCCGAGCCAAATGCTCTTGAAGTGGCTCAGGAATCCGCTCGATGGCTTGTGCTCGCCGCCCACAAGCATGTAGCTCAAGCCGATGTCGGCGCGCTTGTAGGCTGGCTGGCGGAAGTATCCGTCGGCTCTCGTCTTGCGGGGCGAGGTGGTGGGCAGACCGTCGCTCAATATGGCCTTGAGGCTGAATTTAAGTCGAGGGATGCCCGGAAAGTAGTCGGTGAAAAACAGTGCCACGCTGTAGCGCTGGTCGGTGGGCAGGGGCACTTTCACACCGTTGAGGTTCTCTTGGGTCTTCATCAGCGAGAGGCTTATCCATGAGTCGGTGCCTTCCACAAACTGGCCAAACAGCTTGAAGTCGATGCCGGCAATGTGGCCTTTCGACTCGTTGCGGCCGGTATACACCACCTTTAGGTTGTCTACTTCGTAGGGTATCATGTTGCTCAGGCTCTTGTAGTAGAGCTCGGCTGTGAATTTGAATGGGCGGTTGATTGCGCGGAATGTGTAGTCGCCGCCGAGAATGAAGTGGATGCTTCGCTGCGACTTGATGTTGCTGTTAAGCTCCACGCGCGAGTTGCCGGCCGAGTCGGTGGTCTGCATGCGGTATTCTTTGTAGAATGGAGCCTGGTAGTACAGTCCGCCTGCCAGCCGGAGCGAGAACCGGTTGTTGCGCTCGGGCACGAAGCCTATGTTGAACCTTGGCGATATCAGTGTCTCGTTGTTGAAGTTCCAGTGGCTTAGGCGCACGCCGCCGTTGATGCTTAGCAGTCCGGCATTGGTGTAGAGCTTGTAGGTGTCTTGCAAAAACGCGGCAAAGCGGGTGGTGTTGAGGTCGTGGTCCGACGACAGGTTGTAGATTACGTTCACCTCGCCTGGCACGTGGGGCAGTGAGTATCCGGCCGAGTCGCGCCATTGCCATTCGCGCGACCGCTCGTAGATGGTCTCGCGGCGCACTGCCACGCCATAGGTCAGGTTGTTGTGGTTGAGCGATGTGTTGCCTTTGAACGACAGGTTGTATACGTTTATTTTCAGTCTGTTGCGGGCATGCTCGTGATATTTGCCCACGCCCAGCTCGCCACCTATGCCGTCGCTTCCGCTCGTGCCGGCCTCGTCGAGCCAGTACTCGCCGTGTATGTCATAGGCCACAAGCTCGTTGGTTTGGTAGCCCGATGCCGTGAGGGTGAAGTCGTTGCCCTTGTTGAGCTTGTAGTTGAGGCTCAGGGCTCCAAAGTAGGTCTGGAACTTGTCTTTCTCCTGTCCGTCGAAATACACCTTAAACGTTTTAGCGTTTTGCGAGGTGCCGAAACTGGTTTCTCGGTTTTCGGGCGTGAAGCGGTAGTCGTTGACCGACACGTTGCCCAAAAACGACACTTTGAACTTGCTCGACGGTTTGAACACCAAGTGGGTTTGGTAGTCGAAATATTGCGGGTCATATTCGCCTTTGCTCTCCAGCGAGCCAAGCAGCGACGAGTTGCGCTTGTAGCGGAAACCGTGCAGCTGCGTAAACTTGCCGCAACTGTGGCCTAGCGACAGGCTGCCGCCTTGCAAACTTGCGGCAAATGCCCCTTCAAATGCTTGTGGCTCGCGGTAGGTGATATCGAGCACCGACGACATCTTGTCGCCATATTCGGCATTGAAGCCGCCTGTGGAGAATGTGACTTGGTTCACAAGGTCGGGGTTGATTATGCTGAGGCCTTCTTGCTGTCCCGAGCTCACAAGCTGTGGACGGTAAACCTCTATGCCGTTGATGTAGACGCTGTTCTCGTCGTACGACCCTCCGCGCACCATGTATTGCGAGCTCATCTCGTTTTTCGAGCTCACTCCGGCTTGGGTTGAGAGCACAGCCTCCACACCTCCGCCTGCCGCGTCGGGCGTGAGTTTCACCTTGTCGATGTCGATGTGTTGCATGGTGTTGGTCTGCTTGCGGAACTCGGTCACTTCCACAGCTTGCAGTTGGTGCGTCTTCTCATACAGCTTGGGGTTGATGCTCACTGTGCCTTGTGGCTTTATGAGCTGGCGTTTCACGGTGCTGTAGCCAAGGCATGTGAATTCCACCATCACGGTGTCGGCCTCGGGCACTTTGATTTCATACATGCCGTTGTTGTCGGTGTTGACACCTACGGTGGTGCCCACCACGCGCACAGTGGCAAAGCTCACGGGACTGCCCATCTCGTCTACCACTTTACCTTTTATCGTGACCGGGGCACCGCCTGCGCTGCACATGAGCAGGCACATAATTGCCAATGCCAATGTAGTTATGTAAGTCTTCATCTGAAACAATAATCGTATCGTTGCTGTGTTGTTGCGAATAATGCAATTATATTAATAACGTGAAACCGGGCTGATAAATTACATTGCTCCACACAAAAATGTGCCACGGCCCATGGCCAAGCCCATCCACAAGCCTATATTTTGGCTGGGCACATTGTTGTGGCACCCATCGCTGAAAGCACGCAGCATGCACGTTGTCACACTTTGGTGTGAACAGCGAGCATGCTGCGTGGTAGTTGGTTGAGAGTCCGCTTTGGTTGAGCGGTTATCTCACTATTATCTTGCGGGTGGCGCTGCCTGCCTTGGCTATATAGATGCCCGGCTCCAGTTCCCATCTGCCGCTAGTGGCGGGGGCAATCTCGCGGCCGGTGATGCTATACACCTTTCCAGCCACGTCGCCGCTTATGGTCACACAACGGCCGTTGACGGCAATGAAGCCACTGGCGCCACGCACTTCGCTCACGCCTGAATTGGCTTTGAGCGTGACGGTGGCTGTGGGCGACCATGCGCTTGAGTCGCCGTCGGTGTAGATTACTTTGACTTTATACACATATTTTGTGCCGGCTTTGAGGCCGCTCACTGTGTAGGCGGTGTCGGTGATGCCGCTGATGGTGCGGCGCAGCGAGTCGCCGTTCTCGCGTGGGGCAAGGCTTGCCTGGGTGGCGTCGCCTGCATATATTCTGATGCCGCTCACCAGTGCGCGCTGCTTGTTGGTGGTAGATGCTATGCTCACGTTGGTTGTGCCTTGCGCGTCGAGCACAATGGCGTAAGTGGCCTTGGAGCTTGCGGTCTTGATTGTCTGCGAGGCGGTGCCGGCGCTTACTTTGAGTTGCACGTTGGCATCGTTGCCATAGCTTTGGGCGTCGACCATTACCGTGATTTTGCCATAGTCGCCTACATTGACCGATGGTGATGTGAGTGTGCCGGTCTTGCGGCTTGACCCGAATTTCAAGCTGCCTTCGCCACTGTACACATTAGTCCCCGTCCATCCGGCATTGTCCATGTAGTCGTCGAGCTGTGAGCCTATGTCGGTGCCGCTTTCTGAGGCAAACTTCTTCACGGGGAATGTCTCGGTGAGTAGCAGTTCCACCTTGGGCTCGCTGGCTTCTTCGCCCACATAGAGGGTGTAGCTCTCGGCATTAGGCACACTTGTCCACGATGCTGTGAACGCTGTGGCCTGCACTTGGGCGCTGTCGGCAGGGATGATTGTCGGCACGTCTTTCTGTATCTCGGCTTTCATGTAGGTGAATGTCACCTGGCCGTTGCTCTGGCTGATGCCGGTGATTGGCTGGCTCATGTAGTAGGGGCTGGCTCCCACGCCGTTAAACACCTTTGCGGCAGGTACCGATTCGTCGGTGAGCTCGGTGTTGAGCCCTCCGTTGGGGTAAAGGTCGCCGCTTTCGGTGGTCGATGAGGGCTTGTTGTCGGCAGGAATTATGCTCACGCGCTTATGCGTGCGCGACACGTTCACCGTGTTCTGGGTCCATGCGTCGTAGTCATAGTCCACGTGTGTCACCATCAGGCCGCTGCCGGCAAGATACTTGTCCCAGCCTTCTTGCTGGCGGTTCTCAAGCACATAATACTCATCGGCTGTGGCTGTGTTGACCACCTTGTAGCTCTTGCCGCCGGCATCGAGCGTGTAGGTCTCGCCCTTGGCGGGAATTGCAAGTGTGTCCCATCCCATGAAATCGCGCTCATAGGCTGTGTAGTTACACGGTGTGACGCCGTCGTTGTTGTAGCATCCGTAGTCGAGTATGCTCCATGTGCCCATTGCGTATATCGATGGGCTTGAGTAGTTCACGTCGTAGAGGTCGGGCAAGCCTATGCAGTGCGAGAATTCGTGGCAGAAGGTGCCTATGCCGTCTATGTGGTTGTCGTAGAGCTCGTTGAACACAGCAAACTTGTCGAGCTTGATGCCGTTGTAGTAAGCCGCTGTGCCATAGTCGCTCGATGTCAGGTCCCACTGGCATGGCCACACCGACTCGGTCACGTCGCTCGAAGCTTCGCCCACTCCGGCATACAGCACTATGGCCACGTCTACCATATTGTCGCCATTGTTGTCATATTTTTCGAGGCTCACACCTGTGGCCACCACCTTGTCGTAGGCTTCTTTCACCATTTCGCCCAGGCGCACGTCGTTGTCGTCGCTGTCGTTGGCTCCATAATAGCTGCGTGGGTGGCTCAGTGTGACGGGGCCCAGCACGTCGAATTCGGTTGTCAGCAGTCCGTGCGACTGGTCGATGAAGTACTGGCGCGCGCTTGTCGAACTCTTCACCAGCTGGTTCTCATACACCGTCTTGGGATCTGAGTCCTTGAACTTCACGTCGCTGTAGTTGACAAGCACCACAGGCACATGGATGGTGCCGGTCTGCGGCACTTCGGTTTGGGCCGCTCTGGCTGCCTGTATGCGCATCGGGCTGCGCCGGCTGGCACTTGCGTTTCGTGCTGCGGCCATGGCTTTCAGCGTCATGCCGTCGCGCTCGGCGGCAACCCATGCGCTTTCGGCTGCGCTGCGTGTGCCGCTGTTGTGCGCCATCACGCTGCTGGTGCCCGCAGTGGTGCGGTAATGGAAGTCGCCGTTGCTCATTCGCTCCACGGTGAGTCCGTCATCGGTCACATAGCTGTGGTTGAACTCATCGCCCACAAGTGTCACCGTGATTGATGTGCCATCGCTTTGTGTGTGGGTGCGTGGCAGTCGTCGTGCGGGCACTGCGCTTGCCTCAATGAGGCACAGCATGGCTGCAGCTGCGCACAAGATAATCTTTTTCATATCAGTCGTTTTTCTTTTTTTTGTTGAATTGCATTTTGTTGTGTATCGTGTGTATTGTCGGCCCTTTAACCGGCTGGTGGTGGGTGTGGGGCCGTTTCAGATCAGTTGGCGAAGTCGACCGACACTCCCATCTGGAATCTCCCTGGGTTGAGCGGGTAGTGCGGCGACGAGAAGTAGTTCTTGCCGCCCACGATGCCGTCGTTCACATGGCTGTAAAGCACAAAGAAGCGTGCCCGCTTGAGCCTGAAGTTGGCATAAGCGTTGGCAAAGGCAAAGTTGCCGCACTTCTGTTCCTGCTGGGTGTGGAAGGTCATTGTGGCCGGATTGTAGGCCGGCGCATAGTAGCGTGTGTAGTAGTCGCAATCGATGCCCAGCTGCACTTTAAGCACTTTTGCCACCTTGAATGCCAGGTACAGGTTGCTGTATAGTGCCAGTTTGGGCAGCGGCAGCACTTGGTCGTTGCTGGTGGTCTGGTAGGTGATGGCGTTGTCCCAGTGCAGGATGCCTAAGCGCAACCGCTGGGTGAGGGTGGCGCTCAGCACGTGCACGGGTGCGCCGTGCTGGTCGGGCACGCCGTCGTTGTTGAAATATATGTAGCTTTTCAGTGTCTCGTAGCCCACGTTCACCGTTGTGCCGGTGTGGGGTACCGCTATCTCGCCTCCAAGCCTCAGTCGCTTCACTTTGTCGAAGCTGTTGCTCCATGCGTAGTGGTTCGATATGAATTGCTTCATCAGGTAGGGCGCTTCAAGGTTCTTGAAGTAGCCGTAGCCGCGCACCGTCACCGAGTCGCCGAGCAGGCGGAACCTCGTGGCCACGTCGCCAGTCACGTCGATGTCGCCGGCCACGCTGCCCACCACGCCGAATTGTGCCGTTGCGGCATAGGTCAGTATCGAGCCGTGTTGCTTGGTTAGCTGGCCGCCCACCCACATTACGTTTTCGGTGTGGCTTGGAGCCACGCTCACTGGCAGTGGTGTGAGTCCGGCCGGTAGTTCCTTGCCGCTCACGGTGTCGGCGATTTGGTTGTATCGCCTCACGCTGTGTGTGGCATACACGGCAAAGCCGAATTTGGCATATCGGTTGAAGCCCTCAAGCATCGACACTCCCACGGTGTTGGTCAAGCTCCAATAGCTGGTGGTCTCGTCGGTGCCTCCGAGGCCAAGGTAGGTGTGGGCGAAAAATGCCGTGTCGTCGCTGGCGCTTGTGTTCAGAAACAGGTGTTTTGCCGCTTTGTAGTCGAGTGTCCAGATGAAGCTTGTCACGGGCACGTAGGTGCGGCTTATTATGGTGTCGGTCACCGAGTCGCGCTTGTAGCGGTAGTAGCCCACTTTGTAGCGCTGGTTGAGATACAGCTCACGGCCGCTGAGCCTGTTGTGGGCAGCGGTGAGGCGTGTGGGTATGCTCTTGAAGTCGACGCGTGTGTCGCCTCCCTGCACTTGGGCGGGGTCGGTGATGTAGCGGTCGTCGGTGATTCCTCCGTTCTCTTTGTTCAGGAAGTTGTAGCTGTTGAAAAAAGCCTGCATCTCGTAGCGGTCGCCCATGTACGAGGTGCTGAGTCCCCAGGTGAAGTCTTTGTCGGCTTGGTAGTCAAACGAGCCCTTACTGTAGATGTAGTCCATCATGGCACCCACCTGCAGGCGCTTCCCTGCATTGCCGCTGAAGGTGATCGACGTGCGGTCTTGGTTGCTGTATTTGTTGCCGCCGGTGCTGTAGCCAATCAGGGTCATTGGGATGCGCGTGTTGTAGAAGCGCTGTGTGTCGATGCCTGGCAGCCATGCCCCGAGGGCATCGGCAAAGAAGAAGTCGCTTTGCTGCTTGCGGTCGAAGAACACTTGGCTCTGCCCCTCGGCTCCATAGTTGCCGGTGGTGGCGTAGGCACGGCTCACGGCCGACGGGATAAAGCGCTGGTGGTAGTCTTCGTGCAGCGTGTCGATGGTCGATTCATACTGCAGTCCCAGCGGGTCGGTGACGCGCCATGCGCGCGAAGGCCCGAGTTGGGTCTTCGTCTTGGCTTGGATGCCCATGCTGCAACACAATGCGAGTAGCAGCATTGCCACATATGTAACTTTTGGTCGTTTCATATCAAATTGCAAAGTTACAATCTTGCCAGTCAACTACAAAACAACTTTCCGCAATATTCACCGTGCTCTTGGCTGAAAAACGGTGAAAATATGCGCTTGAGTTGTGTTTTATCGCCAATGTGGCTACCTTTGCCGCAATGCACGCGGGTTCGGCCCGTTGGTTGCCGATAGCTGCAGGCGTGCTTTTTCAGTATTTTTTGGTCATGACTCAAGTTTTATCTCATATTACCCTTCGCCTTGTGCTGTTGGCAGTCGTCGCCATGACGGCCGCTGGCCCTGTGATGGCTGCCGAAGCCGATAATTCCGCTGCCGAAGCTGCGCCTGACGTGCGCACGAGCTACACTCTCGACAACTGTCTGCAGGTTGTGCCCGTGGCCACGGCCCTTGCGCTTGACTTGACCGGGGTGAAGGCACGGCATGCGTTTTGGGACCGAACGGCTATGATGGGGCTCTCCACACTGCTCACTGTGGGTGTGAGCAAGGGATTGAAGTGGGCCGTGAGTGAGCGCCGCCCCGACCACACCGATATGGATGCCTTCCCGTCGGGACATGCGGCAATAGCTTTTATGGGAGCCGAGCTGCTGTATCAGGAATACCGCGATTTGAGCCCGTGGCTGTGGATTGGAGGCTACACGGTGGCTACTGCCACTGCCGTGCTTCGTGTGCACCACAAGCGCCACTATGTGCACGATGTGCTTGCCGGAGCCGCCATAGGCGTGGGCTGCACCAAGCTCGTTTATTGGCTTTACCCCAAGATTGTGGGCAGTGCCGGCCGCAGCGGGCGTGCCATGAGCTTTGTGGCGGCGCCGTGGGTGGGCCAGCGCTCGGCCGGGTGCTCGGCAATGGTCACGTTCTGAGGCCGCCCAGGTGTGTGGCAATGTTATAATTACTGAAAAATTTCTATGAATTTTTGCCTAAATTTTTGATAACCCCATAGGTTGCAGTATCTTTGCAGTCGGAAATGCAAAACCATGCCCACTGCAGCCCCCAGGCAGGAGCATGCAAAGGGTATAATAATCTTATTGACTACAACTAATAAGAACATTTTTAACTTAAATACTTTTATTAATAACGAAAATGGTAAGTTATAAAGATCTGGGTCTTGTCAACACCCGCGAGATGTTTGCCAAGGCAATCAAAGGAGGATATGCCATTCCGGCATTCAATTTCAACAACATGGAGCAGCTTCAGGCCATCGTGAAGGCTTGCGCTGAAACCAAATCACCGGTAATCCTGCAAGTTTCTAAGGGCGCACGCAACTACGCCAACCAGACTCTGCTCCGCTACATGGCTCAGGGTGCTGTTGAGTATGCAAAGGAACTCGGCTGGGAGAAACCGCAAATCTGCCTCCACCTCGACCACGGCGACAGCTTCGAGCTTTGCAAGAGCTGCGTTGACTTTGGCTTTTCTTCGGTTATGATCGACGGCTCTTCTCTTCCTTATGAGGAGAACATCGCCCTCACCAAGAAGGTGGTTGACTACGCACACCAGTACGACGTGACCGTAGAAGGCGAGCTCGGCGTTCTCGCAGGCGTTGAAGACGAAGTGGCTTCTGAGGAGTCGCACTACACTCAGCCCAGCGAGGTTATCGACTTCACAAAGCGCACAGGCGTTGACTCTCTCGCCATCTCAATTGGCACAAGCCACGGTGCTTACAAGTTCAAGCCCGAGCAGTGCACACGCGACCCCAAGACTGGCCGCCTCGTTCCGCCCCCATTGGCATTCGACATCCTCGATGAGATCATGGAGAAACTCCCCGGATTCCCCATCGTGCTCCACGGTTCTTCTTCGGTTCCCCAAGAATACGTCGATATCATCAACCAAAACGGCGGCAAGCTCCCCGATGCAGTGGGCATCCCCGAAGAGCAGCTCCGCAAGGCCGCTAAGAGCGCCGTTTGCAAAATCAACATCGACTCTGACTCTCGTCTGGCTTTCACCGCTGCAGTGCGCAAGGTGTTCCACGACAAGCCCGGAGAATTCGATCCCCGCAAGTACTGCGGTCCTGCTCGTGACCTCATGGAAGAGATGTACAAGCACAAAATCATCAACGTGCTTGGCAGCAACGGCAAGGCTGAGTAATCAACACGCATCATAGGTAGCGCCTTAGGCGCGCCCCGTCAAATAAACCAGAGAGGCTGCTTGGACAAAAGTCCAAGCAGCCTCTCTGGTTTATTACTCACCCGCCAGCGGCCGATTACCACGCCATGGGCGCATAAATCCTTCCCCGTAAAGATTATGAACAACACCCATCCCTCGCTTTATAAACGTTTAGGACAACATTGACTTCTCAGATAGAAAATTATGGAAATTCAGAAGAAACTCAATCGCAGACCGAGGGGAAAATTAGACTTTGATACCCCAAAAACAGATTCTTCAAACACTTTCCCTAATTTTGCACTTGCCGTTCGGCTCGGGCGTAAGTACTGTTGCCTTATTTTGTTTTTGTTTCAGGAGCCTGGTTCTCGCACCGATGATTCTTGATAGCAACAAAAAAAGCCGCTGTGAAAGCGGCTTTATCTGTTGTCGGGGTACCAGGATTCGAACCTGGGACCTCCTGCTCCCAAAGCAGGCGCCCTAACCGGACTGAGCTACACCCCGAAAAGTGGTTGGCAAAAATGCATATCCTGCGCTACACGCAGTGTGCATTTTTTCTTTGCGGTGCAAAGGTAGTGAAAAAAATCCATTTAGCAAGTCCATTGCCCATGTTTTTTGCTGATCGCGCGCCGAGGCGTTGAAAAAAAAGCAATAATAGCCCCTGCTTTGCGGGTGGTTGCAGCCTGGTGTGTTATGCCGCACGGCTGGTGGGGCTTGGCTGGCCATAAGTGGATTTCTGAAAGCCAAAGTCGTGTGGTGCGTAATTACTACGGCACAATAAGTTTGCTCATGTGGTTTGTTTTGCGTAAATTGCGCCTTAAATGGAAAGACCATCGCAAAAACTGATTCTCATCACACTTGCACTTGCGTGCTGCCTTGCTGCTTGCGGCAGGGTAGGCAGTGCGTCGGCGTCGGCCGAAGTGGACTGTGTGGCCTTCACAACCAATTCCCAAGAGCCCGACACTGCTGCAACTGTAACGATAGCCATGACTGGCGATGTGATGCTCGGCACCGAATACCCGGAGCGCAAGCTGCCACCCGATGGTGGTGCCCATCTGCTCACCGACGCAGCACCTATTTTAAGTGCTGCAAATGTGGCTGTGGGCAACCTGGAAGGTGTCTTTGCCTTTGAGATGCCTGCCAGGGAGAAACCGTCGAAGCAGCTTAAGGCCTTTTTCTTCCGCATGCCGCCGTCAATGGCTCCGCTGCTGCGTGATGCCGGGTATGACTTTATGTCGATGGCCAACAATCACACCTACGACTTTATGACACCGGGCGAGGCAAGCACTCGCCGTGTGCTCGACTCTGTGGGCATATCCTATGCGGGCACCCCCAATTGCAAAAACGCCATACGCTCCATTGGCGGGGTGACTTATGGTTTTGCCGCCTTTGGTCATAACTCGGGTACCATGCTGATGCGCGACACGGCCAGCGTGAGCCGCATCGTTTCTGATCTCAAAGCTAAAGCCGATGTTGTGATAGTGTCGTTTCACGGTGGCGCTGAGGGGGTTCAAGCCAGCCATCTGCCTAATGGCACCGAGTATTATGCAGGAGAGAACCGTGGAGATTTGCGCAGTTTTGCCCATCGGGCCATCGATTGTGGCGCGGCGGTGGTGTTCGGGCACGGGCCGCATGTGGTGCGCGCTCTTGAGCTCTATCGCGGCCACCTCATAGCCTACAGTTTGGGCAACTTTTGCACCCCGTGTGGCGTGAGCGTGGCGGGCAAGTGTGGCTATGCTCCGTTGCTCACAGCCACGGTGACCGTTGCCGATGGCCGGTTTGTGGCCGGACGCATTCACTCAATGATTCAGCGGTGGGGTGTGGGTCCGCGGCTCGACCCCGATCACAAGGCAGTTGCTGAAATGGCTTCGCTCACACAGACCGACATTCCGCAGCGGTCACAACCCAAGATAGCAAGTGATGGCACGCTATCGCTGCCGCAGTGGTAAACATTGATTAAAAATCTCAGAAACAAACAATATTAACTACTAAATGACAATGAAAACAAAACTTATCATGCTTGTCTGCCTCGCTGTGGCCGTTATGGCCGCAGTGCCGGTAACGGCCCAGAACATCAGTAAAGGAAAGTACAAGAAAGCTCTTGTGATAGGCGCACACCCCGACGACCCCGAGACCATGGCCGGTGGAACCATGCTGGTGCTTAAAAACCAGGGTTGCGAGGTGGTGAGTGTGTATCTCACTGCCGGCGAGGCTGGCATAAATGGCAAGACTGCTGCCGAAGCAGCCGAAATACGCCGCAAGGAGAGTGATGCCGCTTGCCGCGTGATGGGAATCAACCACATTTTCATGAATCAGATTGATGGTGCAACCGAGGTGAACCGTGACCGCTATGCGCAGATGAAAGAAATCATTGCCCGTGAGAAGCCCGATGTGGTGTTCACTCACTGGCCCATCGATTCGCACCGCGATCACCGTGCCTGCTCCATGCTGGTGTATGACGCATGGCGTCAACTCGACCATTCGTTCGACTTATATTATAGCGAGGCGATGTCGGGAAGTCAGTCGCAGAACTTCATTCCCACCGACTACGTCGACATCAGCTCGGTGGTCGACAAAAAACACGAGGCCTGCCTGTGCCACGTCAGTCAAGACATGCCCGATTTGCTCAATGGTTGGCACATTCCCATGGAGAAATTCCGTGGCATAGAGTTCCACTGCAGTGCTGCTGAGGCGTTCAATAAGCAACTGTGGATGTCGAGCCAAATAACCGACCGCTGATTTATTGATAGTCATAAAAAACCAGTAGATAATGATATTAGGCGATTTTACCGACATCTCGGCCGTGTGCCGGGTTTGCCCCGACAGAGTAGCCCGTGCCCTTGAGTGGGCCCGCACCCGGTGGACTACCATGCATGCAGCGGTCAATGGCGGCAATGGCCGCATAGTGCTTGAGCCCGATGTGATATGGGCCAATGTTGAGACTCCGCAGTTGCGTCTGGCTTCTCAGGCTCCGCTCGAAGTGCACCGCCGCTTTATCGACATTCACATACCGGTGTCGGGGGCTGAGGCGATAGGCTTCACGCCCTTGCATCGCCTTGGTGCCCCCTCGGTGCCTTACGACGACCAACGCGATATCGCATTTTATGCCCAACAGCCAATAGGGTGCTTTGAACTGAGTCCGGGCGAATTTGCCGTGATGACTCCGTGCGATGCCCATGCACCGCTCATCGGCACCCCGGGACAGGTGTTGCAGAAAATATGCATTAAGGTGGCATTGTGATGATTAGGCCATTGGCGGAATAGCAACCATGCGGGGTTGTTAATAACTTTTTATGGGCTGCGGCAAGTGCCGCAAGCCCATTTTTTTATACCTTTGTCGGCAGTGCGGCTTTCGCGTGAAGTGGGGCCGGTTCTGTTTTGAAAAAGAAAAAGACTGCAATAATTTTTATTATCAAAATAACACTAAAATACAATGAACGGTTCGGGAAAACTGTATTTCAGATATGGCACAATGGGGTCGGCAAAGACGGCATTGCTGCTCACTCAAGCCTATAACTTTGAGGAACGCGGAATGCACTACCTGTGCATGAAGCCTATTATCGACAATCGCGAAAAAGACAGCGTGATTCGCTCCCGCATTGGAATCGAGCGCAAATGCTCGTGGATTTATCCCGAAACCGACCTCTACGAAACGCTCAGCCAGATGTTTGAGAACACGCTCACCGTCAAGGAATGGATTCTTATCGATGAGGCTCAGTTTCTCTCGGCAAAGCAGGTCGACCAGCTTGCCCGCATTGTCGACGACTACGGTGTCAATGTGGTGTGCTACGGACTGCGTACCGACTTCCGCACTCAAGTGTTCGAGGGGTCGCGCCGTCTTTTTGAGCTAGCCGACACCATCGATGAAATTAAAAGCACTTGCACCTGTGGCCGCAAGACCATAGTCAACGCACGCATTGACCACAATGGCAATATCGTGACCGATGGCAACCAAGTGGAGATTGGGGGCGACGACAAGTATGTGGCTCTCTGCCGGCACTGCTGGCGCAATCGCCGCATTGAGAGCGCTCAGCGCAATGCTTTGAAATTCAAATCAAAATAAGGAAAGTAGTTGAGCAGGGCAGTGCCCGCTCAACCCACAACACATGTGCAAAGGCATGGCGGGATGTTCCGCTATGCCTTTGCTGTTCATCCCTGGGTATTCAATCCAAAAGCGCCGACCGCCACATGCCCGTTGGGCGCGTGGCGGTCGGCGTGTCAATAGCTGGCTTATTTCAGAAAATCATCAAAGTAGCGGGTGATGCGCTCATGCAGGTGCACGCTTTGGTGTCCGCGCATGTTGTGTGGCTCGCCGGGGTATACAAAGAAATCGGGTTGTGTGCCTTCGGCGATGCAGGCCTTGAGAAACGAGTAAGTGTGCTGCGGCAGCACCACAGGGTCGTTGAGGCCTATTATCACTTGCAGCCGCCCGTTGAGGTTCTTGGCCTTGTTGATGAGGCTCGTCTGCTCATATCCCTCGGGATTGGTGGCGGGGGTGTCCATGTAGCGTTCGCCATACATAGCCTCATACCACTTCCAGTCTATCACCGGGCCGCCGGCCACTCCCACTTTGAACACACCGGGATAGTTGGTCATCAGGCTAATTGTCATGAATCCGCCGAAGCTCCATCCGTGCACGCCCATCCGTGTGGTGTCCACATAGCTCAGGGTCTTCAAGTACTCCACGCCTTTCATCTGGTCTTTCATCTCCTCTTGCCCGAGGTGGCGGAATGTCACTTGCTCAAAGTCGCGGCCACGGTGCTCACTGCCACGGTTGTCGAGAATGAAGAGCACATATCCCTTTTGAGCCATGTAGGTCTCCCAACTGCGGCTGCGGTAGTGCCAACCCTCGTCCACGTTGTGGGCGTGCGGGCCGCCGTACACATACACCACTGTGGGGTATTTCTTCATCGGGTCGAAGTCGGCTGGCTTCACCATGCGGTAGTAGAGGTCGGTCACGCCGTCGGCAGCCTTGATGGTGCCCATGCTGTATTGGGGCACGGTGTAACCAGCCCAAGGGTCTTTTGCCGTGAAATAGGCAAGTTTCTTTCCGTTGGCAAGGCTGGTGACTGCAATTTTGCGGGGCACGTCGGGAGCCTGGTAATTGTCGGCCAGATACCGTCCGCTGGCACTCAACAAGCCAGTGTGCCATCCGTTGCCGCTGTTGTCAATCAGTGTGCGCTTGCCGTTGTCCACGTTCACCTCATAGATGTTGCAGCGTGTGTCGCCGCTTTCGTTTGATGTGATAATCACGCTGTGCCGGCGGGCATTGAAGCCGAGCACATTCATCACCACCCATTTGCCGCTGGTGAGCTGCTTGAGGCCCGAGCCGTCGGCATTCATGAGCCACAGGTGGTTGTAGCCGTCGCGCTGGCTTTGCATTATGAATTTGGTGGCATCCCACGGCAAAAACTTGATGGCGGTCTGCGGCTCCACATATTTGTTCGATGTCTCACGGTAAATTTCGCCCGTCTTTTCGCCGGTTGCGGAATCGTAGCTCACAAGGCGGCAGTCGTTTTGGTCGCGGTTAAGCTCATATAGGTAAATCTTTGATCCGTCGGGAGCCCAGGCAATGTCGGCAAAATAGCGGTCGGTGGGGTCACCGGCATTGAGGTAGATGATTTTGTGGGTTGCCGCATCCCACACGCCCACGGTCACCTTGTGCGACGTCTCGCCCGCCATGGGATATTTCTCGGGGGCGAGTGTCGCCATGCGCGACTGCGTGCTGTCGGCAGGCTTGAAGTCGAGCTCCGGCACATTCACGAGTGGATACGAGGCCACCATGCTCTGGTCCATGCGGTAGAAGGCAAGCTTGCTGCCGTCGGCATTCCAGTAGGTGCCTTTTTTGATGCCAAACTCATTGCGGTGCACGCTTTGGCCATAGACGATGTCGGTCGAGCCGTCGGTGGTGAGTTGCACGTCGGTGCCGTCGGCAAGCCGCACGTGCAGGTTGTCGTCGCTCACGTATGCCACGGAGCGGCTGTGGCTGTTCCAGTCGGCAAACTTCTCGCCCTCGCATTGTTGTTGCCATGCCACGCAGTGCTTCTTGAAGTCGATGAGCATTCGCTGCTTGCCGTTGCTGAGCAGCACCAGTGGCGCATTGGCTTGGGGGAATGTGGCGCTCTTGAGGCTCTTCACCGAGTCGGTGCCAATCCATGCGTTGATTTGGTCAAGTGTGAACAAGGGCAAGTCTTTGCCGGTCTTCAGGTCCACGTTTGAGCAGATGGTGGTGTCGGTGTGCACGAGTCGGTCGCCCCACCAGGTGAGGGTCTTGTTGGCTGGCACCATGTTCTTGTAGTTGGTGCCGCCGAAGTTCAGGTCTTCGAGCGTGAATTCCTTTTGTGCCATGGCAGATGTGGCTATGAGCAAAGCCACTGCCGCAAGTAGTAATTTCTTGATAGTCATAGAGTGTGTAAAAAACTTATTGCCGGGAGCCACCGCAGTCGGCCCCAAGCTACCATACTGCAAAATTACTCACCCATCCCCAAAATTGCAATCCTTCCTGCTAAAGAATGCAGATTGCGGATTACGTTCTACTGGGAATGGGTGAGTGAAATGGATGGGAATGAGGCTGCTTCTCCTTCGAAGTGGGGCAAACCGGCTTTAAGCAAACGTAAGCCCCCACATGCCGATATGCTTTGCCGCCGCAACGTTCTGTGGGTTGTCGTCGACGAAGAGGCACTCGGCAGGGTTGAGGTGGTAACGGTTGAGCAGCACGCGGTAGATGCGAGGGTCGGGCTTGAGCAAGTGTTCTTCGCCCGAGACCACGATGCCATCGAAAAGGCTGAAAAAGTCGTAGCTCTCCATCACCTGCGGCAGTGTTTCTGCCGACCAGTTGGTGAGGCCGTAGATGCCGTAGCCCTCGGCTTTCAGGCGGCGCAACCAGTCGGTGTTTTCCTGTATTTCGCCGCCAACCATCTCTATCCATCGGCTCCAAAACATTTCTATCTGCTCAGAGTATTGCGGATATTGCGCCTTTGCCTCGGCAATGCCCTCGGCGAATGGGCGGCCGGCATCTTGCCGGGCATTCCACTCGCTGGTGCAGACGTTGGCGAGAAACCATTCCATCTCCTCCTCCGAGGCAAACACCTTGCGGTAGAGGTAGCGCTGGTTCCAGTCAATCAGTACGCCGCCGAAGTCGAAGACCACGTTCTTAACACCTTGAGGTATGCTTCTGTCGGTCATAATCATCAAGCAGTTAGTTCAACATAATTTCCCTCGGGGTCGGCCACTGCGCTCTCGAAATAGCCGTCGCCAGTGGTGCGGGGCTCACTGAGCACGGCAAAGCCGTCACTGCGCAGTCGCTCGGTGAGTGCAAGCACTTGCTCCTTGCTGCCTACGCTGATTGCGAAGTGGGCAAGGCCTTTCATTTGATTGCGCAATGTGGGCTCCAGGCGGTCGGGCATATTCATGATTTCAATGCGCGTTTTGTCCTCACCGAATGAGAGGAAATAACTGTGGAACTGCTTGCGCGGGTTGGTATACATGTCGTTTGACTTCATGCCGAAGTACTCGGTGTAGAACTGGCGGAGCCGCTCGATGTCGTCCGCCCAAATTGCGATGTGTTCGATTTTCATTGTCTTTTAACTTCTTTTTAGTTTTCTGCGCCTTGGGGTGCGTTGCTTGTTTTTTGCGGAATTGCAAGGTTTGCTCCGTCTTTTGCAATCACTTGGGCTAAGTTTGCAAAACATTGCAAAACCTTGCAGTTCTCCTCCTCTTGTTGCTCAAATATATGTAGACGTGCTGAATTGTGCAAATATTATTGGGCGATTTAATGTGGAAAATTTGCATTATTAGCGTGCAATCTCGCAGGTTTTGCGTATTTTTGCAACGTTTGTGAAACAACAAAAGACGAAATGAACAAGGCAGAACGACAACAACTCATACTCAACCGTCTAGCCATCGAGCACCACGTCTATATTGGCGAGCTGTGCAAGGAATTGGGCACGAGCTACGACTCAGTGCGGCGCGACATCACCGAACTTGACGAGGCCGGCAAGCTGAAACGTGTGCATGGCGGTGCCGTTTCGCGCATGGGCATCCCGGCTGAATATACCCGCCGTAGCGACCTCGAAAGCACGGCAAAGCGGTCAATTGCGGCAAAGGCGGCGCGGCTGATTGCCGACGGCGACACACTGCTCGTTGACGGTGGTACGTCTAACATGGAACTGATGCGGCAACTGCCCGACGGTCTCCGCCTCACGGTCTATACCAACTCGCTGCCGTTGGCCAGTGAGTTTTGCGACCGCAAGAATCTCACTGTCCATCTGCTTGGCGGCGAAATCCTCGCCACATCGCGCGTCACCATCGGCGTGCCTGTTGTGGAGGCATTGCAAACCATCCGACCCGACTGGCTGTCGTTAGGCATCTGTGCCATCGACCCCGTGGTGGGTATCAGCAACATCAACTACGATGAGAACCTTGTGAAGCGGGCCATGATAGCCCGTGCACGCAAGACGCTCGTTATGGCTGACAACACTAAACTGAACACCGCCGAGTCCTACGTTGCTGCCGCACTTGCCGACATCGATTATCTGATTGTAGAGGATGATACAGTAGAAAAGTTGAGAAAGGATTGGAAAGGTGTCGGTTGCAAGATCATCTGATAAGGTTACTTCGGGTTCTGCTATAAGCACCGGATAGAATCTTATTTGCTCCTACCTGTTTTTACACACATGGCTCGCACACCGCATGGTTGCGAACAAGCTGTGATTTTTGCTATGCAGAAGTCAAGTAACTCGGCGCGAAGTCTATCGACAATCGGCTATGTATCTTAGGATACATAGCCAAGTAAGTTAAGATACTTGGGCAACTATCCTAAGATACTTTGCCGACTAAGTTATATTGGGGTACCCCCTATTTTAATAAATGGTTTGAATTTATTTTTGACAGCCAATACATGCTACTCCTTTCTCGTGACACGAAATTGTTCTGGTCATGTCATTTAAGTGTCGACATGTCTATTACATATCTGAACTTTACCTCCCCTGCAGCTACCTTACGATAAGCATCATCCACGGCTGCGCCGCTGGCAGGGATGACGTCTACTTCTGGATAGATGTTGTGCGCTACGGAATAATCCAGCATTTCCTGAGTTTCCTTCATGCCTCCAATAAGCGAACCATAGATTTTGCGGTTGGCCATATAGGGCAGGATTCCGATACTGATAGAAGGACATTCTTTGTTGGAGGGCAACCCCACGATAGCAAGTTCGCCGTTCTTTTTTAGCATGGAAACGTACATCAACGGTTCGTAATGAGCAGGAATGGTGCTGATGATGAAGTCCTGTGTGTTGTTCAATCCTTTCAATTCATCAGGGTTGTTCACATTCACATAGCGGACAGCCCCCATGCGCAGTGCATCTTCACGTTTCTGTTCAGAAATGTCGAATACTGTCACCTCCGCTCCAAGCGAAACAGCATATTTTACTGCGATATGTCCCAATCCGCCAAAGCCGGCCACGCCCACATGGTCACCTTTTTTCACGTTGCTGAAACGGATGGGCGAATAGGTTGTGATCCCAGCGCAAAGCAATGGAGCAATACGTTTCAGGTCGGCACCCTGAGGAATCTTCACCACAAAATGCTCGTTAACAACGATGTTGTTGGAGTAGCCACCCATCGTAGTCTCGTTGTTATGGAACACGTCACGAGAGTTGTAGGTATACACGGTCTTTCGCTTGTCGCAGAACATCTCTTCGCCACTTTTACAATGTTCGCACTCACCGCAAGAGTTGACCATCGTGCCCACACCGGCCAAGTCGCCGACCTTGAACTTCGTTACATTTTTGCCCACAGCAACCACTCGTCCGGCAATCTCGTGACCGGGAACCATAGGATAAGTACCAGGCACCCAATCACTATGCACTTGGTGAAGGTCGCTGTGGCAAATGCCGGAATAAAGGATTTCGACTAGCACATCATTGTCACCCATAGGATGACGGGTGAATTCATACTTGTGAAACTTGCCGGCAGCAGAATCTACGGCAAGTCCTTTCGATGCAATACGCCCATTTTGAGCAAATGAGCCACTCGAAATTATGAGGCTTGCCAACGCACAAAGAATTGTCCTTTTCATTGATTTTTTAGAGGGTCGATGAATGAATATTTTAGTTACCTTACCACAAACTTTTTGCCTTTAGCCACATACACACCCTTGGGTAGATTATGCATACTGGCATTCTCTATCTTTTGTCCGCTGACGTTATACAAGACAGAGTCTGATGTTTTGGCATCGGTCGTGGTATACTTAACGGATGCCGCGTCGCCTTCTGCTGGAAATAAATGTGGCAGCAGGACGTAGAGATAGTCCGTCACATAATCATAGTCATGTCGGCCACCTTGGGCAAGAAGAAAGCAGAGGTTGCCGTTGGATGGGCGGTAATCGTAGGTAAACATATCCGTGAGCCGTTGCATGGCCTCGATGTGGGTATGCAGCGGATAGGCCACGTCGTTCGTTCCAGTGGCGGCATAGATGAAGAAGTCTTCTTTGCCATAGCCCTGCTCTGTTATACAGTTTTTGAGCAGCTCTGCTGTTGCGTCGGCAACGTCTGCTCCGGCTTCGTTTCCTAAGGCCCAACAGGTACCGCTAATGGGAATGAATGTGCGGAAATAAGCCAAGTCGTATTGAAAAACGTTCCAAGTTGTAGTTCCTCCCATAGAAAATCCACTGAAGGCGCGGTGGTCACGGGCGGCAATTAGGTCTTCTGCCGATGTGCTGCGTGAATAGGTGGAATACTTACTTTCTACGGCTGGTATCAAATCCTCACGTAGTTCTTTCGGGAATTTTATCCAATTGCTTGTTGTATAATAATCAGTGATGGTGGGTGTCACGATAATCATCGGACGCATTCTGCCGTCGGCAATGAGATGGTCTACCACATACTGCAATCTGCGTCCGCCCACAGTTCCTTCGAGGATGGTTCGTATGTTGCCATAAAAGCCGTGCATCAGATAGAGTATGTCATACTGTTTGCTGCTGTCATAGCCATAGGGCAGGTACACTCGGCACTGCTTACTGTAAGCGTTACCGTTGTCGTCGTGAGCCGTGTAGTCAAACGTCTCGATGGCCCCTGCTTGTGCGCAAGCGGAACGATAGGATGTCGGTGTGGCCTGATAAACGGGGGCGTCTGTCTCCATTGTAGTATTGGAGTTTATGTGACTGTCATCGGGCTGCGAGGAACATGCCGCTATGGTGTTGGCCCATAGTCCTGCTGCCAATACGAATAAAAAGCTTTTTGTTCTCATTATCATAGTTTTGTTGAATTTTGTCGCAAAGTTATGAAGATGGCATTTAGGACTGTTTGCTGTGAGGTTCAATTGTTTTTGCTGACAAGTTCAAATTCTAAATTATTTTAGTACTTTTACATCGCAGAAAAAGAAAAGGAACAATGGACGACTGTGAAATAATCAACTATTCCGGCATCATATTGTCGCATATCCACAGGGACAACTGCAAGTGTAGTTTCAGTGTGGGCGAACATACGCTCATCTATCTGCACAGCGGTGTGCTGGAAATAGAAGAGCAAGGTAAAAAGGTGAGTTTGTCACCAGGAGAGTGTGTTTTTGTAAGGAAAGACCACCGTGTTACGCTCAACAAATGTGCAGACGGGACTGAGAATCCATACCAGTCGATAGCCTTGGCTTTCAACCGTAAATTCTTACTTGACTTTTACCGCAGTCTGTCTCAAGAAAGTATTCCGAAGTGTGCGCGCCGTAGCCGTAAGAGCCTGTTGAGAATTCCGTCGCGTCCTGATGTGGTGAGCCTGTTCCAGTCGTTGAAGCCTTATTTCCAAACTCACGAAGAACCGGATAGCGAGTGGATAGACATGAAACTGCATGAGGGACTGAAGTGCGTGTTGAAAACCGACTCCAACATCTATGCCTCTCTCTTTGATTTTGCCGAGCCATGGAAGATAGACTTGATGGCATTCATGAACGACAACTATATGTACGATCTAAGCATGGAGGAGTTTGCCAACTACACAGGGCGCAGCTTGTCTACTTTCAAACGGGATTTCAAGAAATTGACAAATTCCACTCCACAAAAATGGCTCATCGACAAGCGCCTTACTGAAGCCCATCGTTTGCTTTCACAAGCAGACAACCGCAAAATACAGGATGTGATGACCATGGTGGGTTTTTCAAACCTGTCATTCTTCTCCCGTAGTTATAAGGTGAAATTCGGCTATTCTCCAACGAACACCGAATTGTAGCTTATGTAAGCGTTTAATCTATGATGCAAGCCCACCCGTATATAAATAGGTGGCGGCATCCATGCGGAGCTTTATCGGTTTTTGCTTCATCATATTATCTCTCCAAGTGAATAATGGGATATGGCTTTCCGTCGGCATCCACTTCATCCCTCGATACTGCATGATAGCCACGGTTGATATAGAATTGGTATGCTGTCGTGTTCTGCTCGTTTACGTCTATCTTGCGGATGCGCTTCTCCTCAAAGGCAAAGTTGAGCAAGGCAGAGCCATATCCCTTGCCTTGTTCTGACGGGAGCACGAAGAGCATCTCTACCATATCCTCGCTCAATCCCATAAATGCGGCTACATTGGGATTTCTGAGAACATACAAATCGACGGCATCGAAATAGATGTCCCTTATGAGAGGACGGTAATAGTTCAAGTCTTCCTCCGACAGGAAGTGATGGGAACTCCTTACGGCTTTTTCCCACACGTCTATCAGTTCATCCTTCAAGGAGTCCGTCAGCTGTTCTATCCTTTCTATCATTTTATATTGGCATTGGGGTTTGTGCCATTCTATTGACAATCCACACGGCAAGGGCGAGTTGCAGGATGAATATCACCGGCACACCATACTTGAACTTCTTGTGCATTGTCTTGTGGTGCCACACCTTCATGCCACACCACGCACCGATGCTGCCGCCTACTATGGCAAGCATAAGCAGCGTAGCCTCAGAAATGCGCCACTTGGCATGCTTCGCCTTGTGCTTGTCGATGCCGTAGACAACGAACACCACAGCATTGATGGCGAGGAAATAAATGAGTAGTGCTTTGACCATTGTATTCGTATGTGTTGTTTGTAGAGAAACGAGAAAAGTCACATCAGCCCATCCCTGCCACCTTTACGAGCCAAGTGTGAGGCATAAGTTTTGCCAACAAGCGATAACATTTGTAGAATATACCTGTGGTGTAGACTGCCTGTCCACGACTTGCAGCTCGCAGTGACTTGACGGCGGCTATGGCAGGATCTATCTTCGGAAGTCGCTTCTGTCCTGCTGTGAGTTGTATGGAGCCATCGCCCTTCACCATCTCCGTCAGCATCAGTCCAGGGCATACGGCGCAGACGTTTATTCTACGGTGCTTTAACTCTTCACGGAGTCCCAGGCACAGAGCGGACAAATAAGACTTGGAAGCGCAATATACGATTTGGTTAGTATTTGGCACAAAGGCCGACGTGGACGACACTTCAAGTATCGTGCCTCCATCCACAATATATGGCAGACACACTTTGGTAATAGCAGTCGCTCCTTTGCAGTTGAGATCGATAATCCGCAACATGTGCTCCAGTTCCATTTCCTCGAATGGAGCACCGCCCATCATGCCAGCATCGTTGATGAGTACCTGAATACGTGGTTTTTCCTTGCTCAGTCTTTCGCTAAACGCAGCATAGCTATTCATGTCGGCCATGTCCAGGGGAATGATTACGCATCGCTTGTCGGGATGCTGTGCCGCCACTTCCCTCAGTCGCGTCTCACGTCTGGCAATCAGCCACAGTTCGTCAATGTCGGGAAACAGTTTGGTTACAGCATCTACATAGCATACGCCAAGCCCCGACGAGGCTCCTGTAACAATGGCAATGCCGGGAGTGTTGTTCTCCATCATTTCAGTTCCTTACCGTCAGTGAATGCGTTGCCAACTCGCTGGCCAAGTTGCATATAGCCATGGTGTATCGGGTCGAAGGTGATGAGATGCATTTTCTCCATGTCGGGCTTGCCGTCCTCGGCGAGATACTCTTCGTGGCAGACGATGTTCACGATTTCGGCAACAATGTAGTAGCCCGTCTCGCTCTCGTCAATCTTCTCCTTAATGCGGCACTCCAGCGTTATCGGGAAGTCGGTGAAAACAGGAGCATTCACGTTCTCGGCCTTCACTGCCGTCCAACCGGTCTTTTCTATCTTGTTCGGCTCATTCTTGGCACTCACGATGCCCACATAGTCTGCTGCCACCATCGTCCCCTCGGTAGCAAAAGCCACTGTGAACTCACCGCAGCGGTTAAGGTTCTGCATTGTGGCATGGTTACCCATCGAAATCATGATTTCTTGGGCACCCCACTGACCACC
The DNA here is from genome assembly GCA_963612465.1 of Bacteroidaceae bacterium. GTDB lineage: Bacteria > Bacteroidota > Bacteroidia > Bacteroidales > Muribaculaceae > Sodaliphilus. The sequence goes on from CAVDUV010000004.1 coordinate 98,315, forward strand.
CCATGCGGCATTCATCGCGTTGGCAACTCCATCCTCGTTATATGTACCGATAATCAGTACAGGTTGTGGCAAGAGCCACGCTTTTTTTCCAAAACTTTTCATCGTTCTCTTTTGACTATTATTTGTTGATATGCTTCCTTGTTGTCAACACAAGCCCAGCTGGAGTTATTGACAATTTATCCTTTATGTTTCTATGCGGAGTTTTTATCTGTTATCCTTATTTATAAGATTGACCACAACCTTTACCATTACGTCCTTCTCTTCCGTGCGGCTCTCGGCAATCATCAGCGTGAGGGCCACGAGGGTGTTGTCGGCGATGCGCTTGTGTCCGTCCTCACCGTAGAGTATGCCGTTCTTCTCCATGAACCAGAGGAAGAGCATGGCGGCTATGCGCTTGTTGCCGTCGCTGAACGAGTGGTTCTTTACCACGAGGTAGAGCAGCATTGCTGCCTTTTCCTCCACGGAGGGATAGAGGTCTTCGCCACCGAACGTTTGGTATATCTGCCCGATACTACTCTTGAAGGAGTCGTCCTTCTCGTTGGCGAACCACTGGCTGCCGCCAAATTACTCTTTCAGCGCATTGATGGCCTCCATCGCATTCTCGTAGGTGGCACGAAACGGTTCTTCCCGTGTGGTCTGACTGATACCGAGCGACTGGTAGTCGTAGCGGTCGAGCGTGTCGAGGGCATACACGTAATCGCTGATGACGCTGAACAGTCCCTCGTACTCGCCCGTAGTCACTTTCTGCTGCAAGGTGATGGCGCGGGACATGAGGTTTACCACGCTCTTCAAGTCATCGTAGTGGTCGAGCCGTTTTTGGTTGATGGCGTAGCCCTTGATAAGGTATTGTTTGAGGACATTGTTTGCCCAACGCCTGAAAGCAACACCCTGTTTGCTCTTTACACGATAGCCAACCGAGATGATGACATCAAGGCTATAAATCCTGGTAGGACGGAACTTGTACTGAGTATTATGCAAAATTTGCATATTACTTTCTTCTGTCACTTCTTCCTCTTTGAATGCATTGGCAATGTGTCTGGCAATGACAGACTGATCTTTGCCAAACAACTCCGCCATCTGGCTCTGCGTGAGCCATACGGTATCGTTCTCCAGCTTCACGTTCAGCTCGATGTTGCCGTCAGCCGAACGGTATATTTCTATTTGGTTATTCTCCATAAGGGTGCCGTAGCTTTTATTCCTTGTGTGGTTTCATGCCGCGCTTCTTCAACTCCTTCGAGATGGGTTGACTGCTATTGCAATGTTCCTCTTATTGCCTTCCGTCGGCAAAGGTAAGCTCTTCCACCTCCTCGTCGATGCGTTCTATCTTGAAAATTACGGGGCGCGTGCCGTCGTTGCAACAGGCTATCATCATCTTCTCGTCGTTAGTCCAGCCTTTCATGATGCTGCCGCCCTGCAATGCCGCATAGACGTAGCGGCTGATGGCATCCCACGCCTCGGAGCAGAATTTGCCGTCGAGCATGTGCCAAAAGTCATCTCGTTGGCCGTTTCGCTCAAGCAGAAAGGTGTCGCCGGCTTTGAAGCACGGGCATGGACCACTCTTGGGGTCGGCCAGATACTTCTCTTGGTAGTCGTTGAAGCACTTGCATTCAAGCACTGTGATTTTGCATTTGTGTTCTATTGCCATAAATGTACTATTGTTTGTGACGGGTAAAAAGTAACGAAACTATCAGGCCTAACGAGGCAAACGCTATTCCAACGCCGCACACGCCTGGCCACCCCATGCTGTCCCAAGCCACACCTGCACACAATGTGCCGAGGCTTCCTCCTGCAAAAAGATGGCTCATAAACACTGTGTTGCAGCGATTAGTGGCTTCGGGAACCATGGAGAGGCAACCACTTTGGTTGCTCAGTTGGTGACATTGCGCTCCCACATCTACAAGGATGATTGCTATGATGAGACCAATATATGTGTCGGCCAAACAAAGTGCAAAGCCCCATGCTATGAATTGCAGTATGGTCCCTGCGTAGCAAAAACGCTCTATCCCGAAGCGTGGAATGAATTTCCCTATGCCGCTCGCGGCCATGGCTCCGCCAAGTCCGCAGAGTCCGAGTAGCCCTACTGCATCGCTTCCGGCATGAAACGGTGGGCCAGCCAAGTGGAATGCCATGCACGACCAAATGGCCATCATACTGCCAAAACTCAATCCGCCTCGCAAGGCGTAAATGCGTATGTCGGGGTAATTACGGTAGATTTTTACAATTGACTTCATCAGTTTGCCATACGACCCCGTGAAGCTTGAGGGCATTGTGGGCAGTGTGCACAATATCACCACGAAGCATACCGCCATTATCACAGCTGCAATGCCAAACATCTCTCGCCATCCAGCCCATTCACCCACATATCCGCTCAACACCCGTGCGCCAAGCACTCCGCTCAGCAATCCAGTGAGCACAATGCCCATGTTGCGTGACTTGTTTTCGGGTTTTGAAAAATGATTTGCCACTGGAATGAACATCTGTGGCACCACACTGTTGCAGCCCAGTATCACCGATGCGCCCCACACAAGCCAAAGGCTTTGGCTCAGGGCAATGGCTATGCAGCAAAGCACGGCTACGCTCATGTTGACCGATACGATTTTCCGTCGCGACACCTTGTCGGCCAAGGGAACTACAAAAATGAGTCCGAGTGCATAGCCTAATTGTGTGATGAATGTAATGAGGTTGGCCTGCAGCTCCGTAGCACCAAGACTTTGGCGCATGGCTTCAAGCAGTGGCTGGTTGTAATAGAGGTTGGCAACTGTCAGACCGCCAATCACCGCCATCACAAAAAGTGTGCTGCGAGGAATCCCTCCATTTGGTACAAGTTCTTTCATTTTTTTCTCCTCCTTACATTATTCGTATATTGTTGCTACAATCTTCCGCTCACCGCCATAATCGCGAAACTCACAGAGGTAGATGCCCTGCCATGTGCCGAGGTTCAACTTGCCGTTGGTGATCGGTATGGTCAGGCTCACTCCAAAGAGCGAGCACTTGGCGTGGGCGGGCATGTCGTCGGCGCCTTCAAGGGTGTGGTCGTAGTAAGGTTCGTTCTCTTTCACCATGTGATTGAGAATTTCCTCCATGTCGCTGCGCACATCGGGGTCGGCATTCTCGTTGATTGAAAGGGCGCACGACGTGTGTTGCACGAAAAGGTTGAGCAGCCCGGCCTTGGGCAATGGCGACGGCAAGTGCTGTATCACCTCACGGGTTATGAGATGGCAACCACGCCGTTTCGCCGTCAGTCGGAAAGTGGTTTGCTGTATCATTGAATAGCCGATTATTTGTTGATATACTCCAGTATCTGCTCCGCATGAATCTTGGTCTTGATTTCCTTGGGAGTGAATATTTTCTCTATCACGCCCTCTTCATTCACAAGGTAGGTGGTGCGTAGGATGCCTATGGTTCGGCGACCGCAAGCCACCTTCTCACCCCAGCAGCCGAGTTCCTGCAAGGTCGTGGTCTCGGTGTCGGCGATGAGTGGGAACGCCAAGCCTTTTGTTTCGGCAAACTTCTTCTGAAGTGCCTGCTTATCCTTGCTGATGCCGATAATCTCGTAGCCGGCAGCGGCCAACTCCTCCTTGTGTGCCTGCAGCGAGCAAGCCTCGGCAGTGCATCCGCTGGTGTTTGCCTTGGGATAACTGTAAAGCACTATTTTGCGACCACGGTAGTCGCTTGCCTTGATTTCACGTCCGTCTTGGTCAATGCCCAGAACTTCTGGTATTCTGTCTCCTACGTTCATAATTATTTGCCGTTATATTGTCTTTATTGTTCTCTCACGAAATGTGGGAAAGCCGGTTCGCCCAGTTCTGGTGCGTATTCGAACCCTTCGTGGCTGAAAGCAGCCAAGTCTTCGGGACGGGCTATCTCATTGGTCAGTACGAACCGCACCATAGCCCCACGGCAAGCTTTCGCCCACACGGCTTGCATTTTCAGTCTGCCGTCCCGCTGGCGCACATAGAATAGTGGTTGGATGACCTTCACTTCCGTGCAAACTCTTTTCCAATCGAACAGATGCTCATATTCTGCCGTAGAAAGGTGAAGCAAGACGCCATCGTCGGCTTTCACGCTGTCGATGAGGGTGTCGGTCAATTTATCTTTCCAAAACTGGTTGATTGGCTTGTCGCCTGTTGCTTCAAGAGTCACGCTGTGTTCCATGCGGTAAGGCACTATGCCGTCCATCGGGCGGAGCATGCCGTAGAGAAAACACGTTATCCACAGATGCTTTTGGGCGTACTCCAATGCCTCGTCACTCAGAGTATCGGCTCTGAGATGCTTGTATGCTTGGCCATTGTAGGCAAGTATGGCTGGAATTTTTTCTGTTGCGGCAAAATCGAGGTACCGCTTCCAGTTCTCTGCTGCAATTTTCATGCTGCAGTCCAACTGCCTGGCCAGCTCATCTACATCCATCCTTGCCATTTCTGCCGCAAGGGTGTTGGCTACCGGCTGGAAAATAGGCGTTGAGAGCGGTTGCTTCTCAGCCCTGTCATACATGATTTTGGCATTTGCTAATAGTGTCTGCATGTTGTGATTACTGATAAATCTGCATAATGGTTCTTTAGGACGGAATCCTACTTTTTACACGTTCTTTCCAAGCATCCACTTGTTTTGTTACGGCAAAGGTATCCGTTTTGTCTTATCTGTGCAAGTGGCTTCTGCCCGAATGTGTGCCTGTCACAGGAACGTATTTGTTAGATTATATTGAACTCTTGCTAACCGCAAGGGGGCTGGTGAAAACGAGTGAGGCCACTGTCCCCCAGGTGAAGTGGGGCAGTGGCCTCGCTGCGTTTCGTGTGTGATTAGGTTATTCAGCCGGATCCATCGTGAGAATCAGTCGCTGGCCTGCGAGCAGGTTGCGCACGAAATTGCTCACATCGTGGCTCGTGATGCAGTCGAGCGTTTTCACATAATCGGTGTGGAAGTCGGTGCCATATTTCTTCAAGTCCTTGAGCATCACCATCCAGTAGGTGTTGTCGTCGAGGTCTTCGTTATACACCTTGCGCAGATATTGCTTCACCTTGTTGAGCTGCTCGGTAGTGACGCCGTTTTGTGCCACACTGTCCATGGTGTCTTCAACCACCTTGCGTGTTTCGGCTCCCTTGCCTGCCGTCACGGTCACGTTGAACGGCATGAATGTGATGGGCTTGTTGTCGCCGTTCATGTCGCTCACTACGCTGCAGTGAGTGTCCACGTGATAGGTCCATCCGCGTTCTTCGCGTATTTCTTTCAGCAGCATTGAGCTGATGATTTGTCCGGTCACCTTGGCAAGTATGCGGTTGCGCAGATTGTATTCGCAGGCGTTGGTCCAAAAGTAGTAAACCTTTGTCTGCGGGGTGGTCATCTTCGATTTCCAGAAGTTGTTCTTGCTCTCGCGGAACAGGTGGTAACCGATGTCGACCGACTTTTCCTCTTGGCCGTTGCCCGGGAGCGAGGCCACGTAGCGCTCCACCAGGTTGCGGAGCGAGTCTTCGTTGAAGTTGCCCACAATGTAGAAACTCATGCCGCTCACGTTGCTGAAGCGGTCTTTGTAGACGGCAAGAATCTTGTCGTAGTCTACGCGTTCAATTTCTTCTTTAGAGAGTTTCTCGGCTCCCATGGGGTGGCGGGCATAGACGTTGGAGAAAATTGAGTCGGCAAACTCGAATTTCGGGTCGGTCTGGTTCTGCAGGCGCACGCGGTTCTGCTCCAGATATTGATTGAATGCCTTTAGGTCTTTTTGCGGCTGGGTGAGCTTCAGGTAAAGTAGCTGGAACTCGGTTTCAAGGTCGCGCGGCGAAGCCGAGCCTTGAAGTCCCTGCTCTGTGCGGCTGATGAATGTGCGCATCAATACGCGTTTGCCGGTGAGCAGTTTTTTGAGCTCGCTGTTGGTAAACTGTCCGTAGCCCGACAGTGCCATCACGCTGTTAATCGATTTGAGCGATGGCGCGTCAGCGGCCTTGTAGTTGAGCGACAGTCCGCCCGGTGCCGATGCTCCAATCACCACCTCGTCGGCTTTGTGTTTGGTTTGCTTGGCATACACTTTCACGCCGTTGCTCAGAGTCCACAGTTTGGCTCCCAGCTGAGGCACGTCGGTCTCGCTCACAATTTTGCCGGCTTTGGGCTCAATGGTGAGCAGGCGGCCGGTCTTCACGCTGTCCACATAGGCTTCCACCTGTGCGGCCACTCCGTTGCGGTAGGCCTTGGTGATTGTCTCCACGGTGGGCAGCTGGCCCTTGGCTGTGCAGAAGGATGCAATGGCCACGTTGCGCTCGGTGGGACTTATAAGGCTCTTGAAGTAGGTGTTCACCTGCTCGATGCTCACGCCGTCAATCACTTTAAGCGACAGCCGGTTGAAGTCGTCGATCGATGGAATGGGTTCTCCGTCGAGGAAGGCGCGCACAAAGTCGCGGGCATAGCGGGTGTTGGAATACTTGTCGCGCTCTTGATACAGGTTGTTGAGCTGCGACTCATAGTTGATGCGGGCACGGCGGTATTCGCTGGCGGTGAATCCGTATTTGCAGGCGCGCTGCACCTCGCGGGCAAGCACCGTGGCACATTCGTTTTCCTTGCCGGGTTTTGCAAATGCCACCAGCTCAAATGCCTGCTTGGTCTTCGATATCATGTATTTGCGGTCGTGGGCCACCACTCTTGTGAATGGCGAATTGGGCTCTTGGGCCAGGTCTTTAAGCCGCTCACCGAGCATTTGACCTACCACTGCTTTCAGATAGTCGTTCTCGAGGTAGCGTGTAGTGCCCATTTCGGCATCGCTGATGTCGTTGTGCTTATACATCAGTCGCACCATCGACTGTGGCTGCTCTTTGTCGCTTTGGACGGTTACAATTATCTGTTCGTTGTCGGGCACGGCAACTGCTGTCACTGCGGTTGCGTTTTTTGGATTCTTCACCTTGCCAAACATTTCCTTGATTTTGCCCACGGCATATTCCGGGTCGATGTCGCCCACCACTATTATACACTGGTTAGATGGGTGATACCACTTCTTGTAGTAGTCGCGCAATTCTTTGTGCTTGAAGTTTTTCACCACGCTCATCAGTCCTATGGGCATGCGCTGGCCATAGATGCTTCCCGGGTATAGGTCGGGCAGTGCGCTCTCCATCATGCGGTTTGATGCCCCGGTGCGCATTCGCCACTCGCCTTCAATCACGCCGCGCTCGGCATCGATGTCTTTGCCCTTGAGCAGCAGGTCGTGTCCCCAGTCGCTAAGCACCAGAAAACACGAGTCGAGAGCCGACTTGCGTGCGGTGGGCACGTTGCAAATGTTATACACGGTTTCGTCTGTCGAGGTATAGGCGTTGAGGTTGGCGCCGAATTTCACTCCTATCGATTCCAAATATGAAATCAGCGAATTTCCGGGAAAATGCTTGGTCCCGTTGAAGCACATGTGCTCAAGAAAGTGTGCAAGGCCGCGCTGGCTTTCGGTCTCTTGGACCGAACCCACGCGCTGTGCGATAAAGAAGTCGGCGCGATGCTCCGGGAAATTGTTTTGCTTCACATAGTAGGTGAGTCCGTTTTCGAGAGTTCCTGTCCGCACGTTTGGATCGGTGGGGATTGCCTCGTAGGTTGCACCCCAACCACAAAACGCCCATGTGGCGAACACTGCGGCAAGAGTCCTTTGAATTGTCTGTCTTGTCATTATTTTATTAGGTGTGTTGATGTTGTTATTCTTTTTATAATGTGTTGGTCTGTTTTTCAGAACACGATGCCGGCAGTAAAGGCCAGCTGCTGGTTGTTCACGTTTTGTGTGTAGGCCGTGCGTTGCCATTGCGCTTTGAGCAGCAATGCATATTTGGCCCACAGGGCCACGTCGGCCCGCAGTTCGGCTCCGGCTGTCCAGTAATCGGTGGCTTTGAGGGTGTGGCGCCGTGTGATGAGTTGCTCAAGCAGTTTCATCTCGTCTTTTGTGCCGCTAAGCATCAGTTGGTGTGCCGTGTTGCCGTAGAAAGCACCGAGTGCGCTCACCGTCAGAAGAGTCTTGCCGACCTTTATTCCCGCTTCGGCTTGCAGCCGGCCCCATGCTGTGTTGATGAGTTCGCGGCATCGGGGATCGCGGTAAATTTCGTTGCGGTGGCTGTAGCCCACTGCCGGAAGCAGTCTCACTTCCACTGGCCGGGTTTCGATGCGGTACATTCCCTTGGCCGATGCGTCGAAGCGGTTCTCGAAATACTGTTGGTGCTCGGCAATTTTGGGATAAGTGCTGCTGGCAGCGTCGCCAAACACGTTTTCGGTTCCCACTCGGCGCGATGCACTCATCTGTGCGGCTGCGCCCCACTGGTGTGCTGTCCATGCCGCTTCGGCACTGATGGCATTATGCGTGGCAAATGCCATGGGCAGTTTGTTGAGGCTGGTGAGTATGTTGGTCACCTTATAGTGCAGGGCTTCCACGCTCGCCTTTAGGTGGCCGGCCAAGCCCAGGTTGAGCCCGGCTCGCCAGGTGTTGCCGTTGTAGTATGCGCTGGTGGCATCGCCGGCAAACCGCCCGTAGTCGTTCACCAGTCCGGTGAGGTGCAGTATGCGCTTGTCACCGAGTTCGCTGTAGAATGTGATGTCGTTGGTCTGCTTGTATTTCGTGTAGCCAAGCATCACGCCCGCATAGGTGTTAGGCGTGAAGTTCCACGTGATGCCCGCGGCAAACTCAAGGTTGCCGGTCACGTTGCGTGGGCGCGGGTCTACGGCCCGGTAGTAGAGGCCGGCAGTGTAGCCCATTGAGCATCCCCACGTCAGTCGGCCGCTTGTGGCGGCGTAACCGCCGGCGAATTTGTAGACCTCGGTCTTGATGTCGCCGCCGGTGCTGTCGGCCATCACATAGGGATACACGTTCCATATCTCTGACGTCTCGTTCCACTTCACATCGCGGTCTTTGCCGTTGTGATAGCTTGCCGACCCCCACAGGGTGCTGTTCTTGTATTTTATGTAGGAATCGGCGTCGAAGGCCCAGCATGTGGTCTTGCATCCCACTTGCGGGTCGATGGCCTCGGAGTCGGCGTTACGGTTGAATGAGCCGCTCACGCTGCTGATCGAGAAGTCGCGTTCGAGCGGGCGCATGGCCGGGTTGTGCCAGGCCAGGCTCACCAGTCGTTGGGTAGAGCCGTCGTTGCGCTCCACTCGCGGCAGTATGCTGTCGGGCTTCATGTCGGCTGGTTTGGGAGCCGCAATGGCCCATACCGCAATCACCGCCAGGGTCAGTGCTGTGCTTGCTCGTCTCATTTCTTGGGTGTTACTCCGTCCCATGTCTGCGTTGTGGCTTTGGTTCCGTCGATGTCTTTTACCGTGCCTTGCTTTTCTATCATGCTTGGCACGCATTCGGTGTTGAAGTCTTCGGTCGAGTTGTTGGTGTCTTTGAGGTAGGCTCGGCCGTTTTTCAAATAGAGCATCTTGCGGCGTACGCTCTTGAAGTAGCGTGTCTTGTCTTTGTCGATGGTGCCGCAGTGGGTCCAGCCTCTATCGAGCGACGGGGCGGTCACGTTCCACACGTAGCATGCCTCTACCGAGCAGTTCACGGCATCCACAATCCACTTGTTGGGCATCTTGTAGGCTGTCTGCTCCATGGGGAATGTGCCGGCTTCCAGCACCATCACATATTTGTAGGTGTAGACGTAGTCTTTCAGATAGGTGTCTTTGTCGATGGGCACGCGGGCAAGGGCATAGGCGCGGAAGCCGCGGTTGTGCAAGATGAAAAACGACTTGGTATAGCAATACCACTTGTCGAGGTTGGGCACTGTGGGGCTGTCGATGTCGAGGTTCGACGGCGATGACGACACGTCATACCATTCAAAGTCGGCTGCGCTCAGGTCGAATGAGTTCTCGTTGGCTACGCGATGGTCAATTCCGGTATCGGCCAGCAGCAGGCTCTCGCCAGGCTGCACCGGGTGGTCTTTGCCGCTTCCGGGAATGGTGTAGATTGCGTGCACCGTCATGGCGTCATTCATCACGTTGGGGGTGTAGTCATACTTGTTGACTGTGGTGAACTTTGATTCCACAAGCGACAGTCCGTCGGCGTAGAGCACGTGGTCGGTGTTGTTGTATATCATCACATAGTCGTCACCGTTATACTGATTGCCCGACGGACGCAGTGTTCCCGAGAAGAAAATCTCTTGGATTATGAAATCGTCGTTTTCCACGTCTTCATAAGCCTCCAGTGTCACATTGGTGTTGCCTGCCACCAGTTTCACCGATGGGCTGTAGGCCTTTACGTGCTTTGTGACGGGGGTGCTGTCGGTGGGCACGCTGATTTCGGCGTCATAGGTCAGGTCGTAAAGGCCTTCGGCGAGGGCCAAGCCTTTGCTGGTGTCGTAGGTGGTGGTGCGTCCGCTCGACACGTCTTTCACTTGCAGCGTCTCGCTCACCAGGGTGGCTTTCTCAAGGCCCTCGGGCATTGTCACTGTGAATGTGGGTGTCACTGTGCCGGTGTCGCTGAGCTTGTCGTCGCACGATGTGGCTGTGATTGCCACAATTGCCAGCATGGCTATCATTATGTTTCCCGCAATGGCGCGGGCAAGCAGTGAGGTTTGTTTTTTGATTGTCATATCTGTGTGTTTGTTGTTTTTCCTTTATCGTTAATTATAGAGTGAAACCAATTTCCATACCGAAGTAGGGGCTTGTGGTGCGCCGCACGGTAAGCCCGTTTGACTTGTAGTCGGGCAGGTAGTCGAGCAGGCGGTTGGCAAACACGGCTATGCGCAGGTGCTCGCCCACTTTCTTGGTGGCTTTGATGTTGACATACATGGCCATGGGCACCGTCTGCTTGCGATACACGTCGCTGTTATAGGTCTTCACCAGGAATTGCAGCACCTTGTCGGCTTGACTTTCGGCTGTGTAGGGGTGCAGTTGCCCGTCGTTCACATCGAGGTAGTAGTCGGGCACGCCGTTTTGCCACAGGCGGGTGGTGCTCACATACCACATGTTTTGTATCGATGTGGTGAAGATGAGTCCCCAACGCTTGATTTGGGTGTCAAATGTGAGGTTGGTGCTCAGTTGGTCGTTCACGCGGCCGTCGTTGGTGTTGTAGTAGCCCACGTAAGTGTTGCTGATAGGGGCGTTGTCAATCACGTCGCTCACGGTCTGGTAAAGCATTTGTGAGTTGCTGTAGGTGGTGTGGAACCATGCCCCGGTCAGGTTGAGAGCTGTGCCTATGGCTTCCCATCGCGCTGTGGTCAGCACCAGTTCCACTCCTTGCTTGTCGATGCGGCTGCCGTTGGCTGCGCTTTTGTAGCCGTCGAGCACGCTCACCTCGGTGCTGGGCAGGGTGCTGAGGTCGGGTGGGGCAGTGAGGGTGCTCGCATCCACGCCGCTTGCATCATATTTTGTGTAGCTGTAGGGGTGGTATTCGCTCGAGTAGCGGTAACCGGTGGTCAGTTTCTCTTGGAAGTATGTGATTGAGAAACTGTTGCGTCCCAGTGTGGCACCGAGGCGCACTTCCCATTTGCGGTTGCGTGCTGCTCGCAGGTTGTAGTTTGTCACATCGTCGATATATGTGCGCAAGCTCACGCGGCTGTGCTCTTCGGGCTTGTAGATGTCGTAGTAGTTCAGCTGCACGAAGTCGTTGTATTGCACTTGCGGAAACAAGTAGGCAATGGTTGGCATTTTTGTGGTCACGCCATAGCCGCCCGAGACGATGAGCTTTAGGTCGCGGCCACCGGTTTTGATGGTGGGCAGCGACAGGCGTCCGTTGATGCGGGGGTCAACGTAGGTGTGATGCGCTAGCCAGTAGCGGCTGTCCATGCCGGGCAATTGCATGGTGCGCAGTCCGGCCTGGAGGTCGAAGCGCCATTTGCCCATGGTGAAGCCCAGATTCTCTTCGGCGTAGAACGACAGCACTTGTAGCGACGGAATGTCTTTGTAGGCACGTGGGCGCGTAGGCCACGAGGCCGAGAGTGGTTTCGATATGTCATATACCTGTCCGTCGCCGTAATTCTTCGACAATGTCCACTCCATGCCGGCTTTGTGGCGGGTGTGGAGCCACTTAAGTGGGTTATAGTGCCCTTCGGCCTTGAGGTTGACAAAGATGTTGAGCGGCTTGCCGTCGCTCACAAAGTCGGCTATGTATTCTTTGAGCAGGTAGCTGCCGTCGTGCACACCGGCCTCCATCGATGTGGGGGCAACCGAGGCGCGGCTTGGGGCCACTTGCTTGCGGCGCTCAAGGCGGTCGTGCTGGTAGCTTGCGCTTGTGTTGAGGCGAATGTTGCTTATCCAGTTGAATCCCTTAAAGGCAAGGCTGAGGTCGCTGGTGTAGTTTATGCGGTTGTAGCGCGATTTGTATTCATCCACCTTGGTCAGGCTCAGGTCGGGGTCGGTCTTGCTGTCGTCAAACGAGCCTGTATAGTCGATGCCTGTGTTCCAGCGGGTGAACACAAGGCTGCCCGAGTTGCGGTAGTTGTAGCGCAGCGAGCCGGTAATTCGCTTGTAGTTCTCGTAGTTGTTGCGTGGATCCACTTTCGAGTCGAGGTAGCCCACATCGGCATTGAGCACGCTGCTCTTGCCCAGGGCCAGGCCCTTGCCCACCGAAAACAGTTTGCTGTATTCGTCGGCCTTGAATCGTGCCGTGAGCGGTGTGGCTGTGCTGATGCGCTCTATTTTCACCACGCCGCTTGTGAGGTTGCCGTATTCGGCCGACGGTATGCCGCGCACCACTTCCACACTCTCGATGTTGTCGGTGGCTATTGAGCGCATGTCCACGCCCTTGTTGGTGATATCGCGCTTCGATTCGGCCGATGTGGCGTCGGTGCTCGCCTGTGGCACGCTTTGCAGGTTGGCGTCGCCGTTTATCGGTGCTCCGTCGACCAGGAATAGTGTTCCGAGCGACGAAATGCTGTAGTCGGTGCTGTTGGTCTTTGCTCCGCTGGCGCTCAGGGTGCCGGTTTCGCGCAGTGTAATGGTGTTGGCTTGGCCCATGCTTGGAGTCGATGATATGTTGCCCGGCAACAATTCAAGCAAGTCGGTGAAGCTCGTGGGCTGCAAGTGGCTCATGGCATCGCGGCCAATGCGTGAGCTGCTTGTCATGCCTGTCGACTCTTTGGCGGTCACCACCACGGCATTGAGCACTTTTGAGTTCTCGGTGAGCTTTATTCTCACGTCGGTCCCGGTCTGTGCGGTCGCTGTTTCGGTCTTGTAGCCCACATAGCTCACTTTGAGTTTGTAGCTGCCCGGTTGCAGGTTGCCTATGGCAAAACGCCCGTCGGCATCGGTCTGGGTGGAGCGCCCTCCAGGACTTGCCACTATTGTGGCAAACTGTATTTTCTCACCGCTGGAGGTATCGGTCACCACGCCTTTGAGTGATGCGCTCTGGGCCATCGCGGTCATGCCGGTGCACCACATCACAGCCAATGCAGTGATTATTTGCAGTAATTTTCTCATCTATTATATATTTTCGGCAAAATTACTGTTTGCCTCCCTGCGCTACAATACCAATTATAGGCGATTTTCCCGTGTTGCCATCACCATTAATAACGAGTCTCGCAGGGGTGGCAACTTGCTAGTGCATACCTAACAATGGCTACTTTTATGGCGAAAAATCATCACAATATGCGATTTATGAGCTGTCTCATTTGATGTAACTTTGCCGCTGAATTAAGAAACCTTTTTAAGGGTCTGAGAGTTGATTTACTGAATATTAATCCATATAACTGAAATGAAGAAAATCTACACTTTCTTGGCTGTGGCCGCAATGATGGCTTCATCTGTGGCTACAAGCGCACAATCGGCCACTGAGCCTTCCACTCTTTGGGCTAAAACTATCATTGGTAATAAAGACAAGACCAGTATGGGTCAAGACGTGGCTCATGCAGCCGATGGCTCAACCTATTTCTTGTCGATGGCTTCTACCATGGCTACTACCGACAATATCACTTTCGGTGACGATGTGATTGGCATTGGCTCTGCCACCAGCACTGCCTCGGGCAACAACAATTTGGTGCTTGTGAAGGTCGACGCCAACGGCAATCGCCTGTGGAGCGTAGTGTCGACCGATGGTGACTGCTATTCTGGCGGCAGCTGGCTTGCTGTTACGGCCGATGGTGGTGTGGTTGCTGCTATGAAGCTACGCTACACGGTCACTGCCACTGGCACATCGCCTATCGCCATTACCGATGCTACTGGCAAGTCAACAACTATTTCGTGGACTCAAAACCCTGCCGGACGCAATTTCTCAATGGTTTTGGCTAAGTTTAGCAAAGACGGTGCTCTCGAATGGACTCGTATTGCTGATGTTGATGCTTCGGGTGAGCCAAATGCCACTACCTACAAGGATATCACATCTGATGCTATCGATGTCTATTCTGCAGTCATTGATGCCGATCAGAACATCTACGTGAGCGGACGCTTCCGCAAGACTGTGAAGCTTGAAAAGGCCGATGGCACATTCGAGGTTCTCAGCCCGCTCAACACTGCTGGCTGGAATGGTGACTCTCAGAAAACCAATGGCGACCTCTTCCTGGCCAAATTCAATCCTAACGGCTACTGCCTTAAGACTCTTGTGTCGACCGACAGCGCTACTTATTCAGCTATCAAGGATCTGCGCATCGTGGGCGACAAGATTTATTTCGACGGATACATGCAAGGCCGCGACAACGGTGGCACTGTAAGCCCTGTGAAGCTCGGCGGAATTGACCTTAACCTTGTCAACACCAACAATGGCTTGCTCGTGGGCAATGTCGATCTCGACCTCAATGTGCTTAACGCTAAGGTGTTCTCGTCGTCTTACTCAGGCTCTGTGTACCAGACTACATCAATCGATGTGATTAACGACGACATCTTCCTCACTGGTAAAACCCGTAGCAACCTCACTCTTGGCGACCTCACTCTTGATGCATCGAAGTTAACTCGCGACGGCTACATCATTCGTCTCGACAAGGACTTCAATCCTAAGGCTGCTATTGCCAATGGATTAGTTCAAAGTGGTTTCATGGGCGCGTTTGGCGACACCGAGAACCCCGACCGCCTCTATGTGTTCGGCTCTGATAAATTGCTGGGCTCGCTTTTCATTCGCCAGTATGACAAAACCACCCTTGCCAAGTCTGACAAAGAAGACTGGACTCTTATCAGCAGCGTAGCCACTCACTTGCCTATGATTACTTGCAACGACAGTGTGTTCGTTCAGTCTCGCATCCGTGGTTCTGTTACTTTCTATGGCGGAAGCCAACTCCAAACTACCGCTTACAACAACGTTGTGGCTGCATTCAAGCTCCCTGTGAAGACCACTACAGCTATCGAAACTGTTAGCAACGATGTTCAGACCACCAAGATCTATGGCACTCAAGGTGCAATCGTGGTTAATGCAGAAAAGGCTGCCACAGTGCGTGTCTACAACATCACCGGTGCTCTCGTGGCCAGTGTTGACGCACAACCCGGAACCACCACAGTGAACCTGCCTGCCGGCATCTATATCGCCAACGGCACCAAGCTCATTGTGCGCTAAGCAAGAAATAACATCAATCCCATAGCGGGCCGTCGGGACCGCCTCAACGCAGAGGCTTCCGACGGCCTGCGTTTTTTGTGTATAAAGCGTCGAGGCTGATTCATAGAAGCGCTGCAAATCATCGCGTGGCCATGATGTGACTGCCCGTTTTTTTGCTTGCCAGTGCAATTTGCGTTAACTTTACACTTATGAATGTTGATGAAATAATCGGATGTGCCGGGCATTTGCCTGCCTCTCAGATAGCCGGTCGGCTCAATAGCGAGTTGGCCCGCAGTGGCACGGTGGTGGTCACTGCCCCTCCCGGTGCCGGCAAATCCACCTTACTTCCCCTTACCATAATGGCCGGTTTGGGTGGCGGCAAAATCCTGATGCTTGAGCCACGGCGACTGGCTGCTCGGCAAATAGCTGAGCGCATGGCTCACACACTGGGCGAGGCCGTGGGTGGCACGGTGGGCTACCGTGTGAGGTTTGAGAGCAAGGTGTCGGCAGCAACACGCGTTGAGGTTCTCACCGAGGGTATTCTCACGCGCATGCTCGTCGACGATGCCACGCTCGACGGTGTGGGCACTGTGATATTCGATGAGTTTCATGAGCGCAGCATAAATTCCGACTTGGCTCTGGCTTTGGCAAGGCTGGTGCAGCAAACCATAAGGCCCGATTTAAGGCTGGTGATTATGTCGGCCACCATCGATGCCAGTGCCATTTGCTCTGCTCTAGGCGCTCCGCTGGTGGAGAGCGAGGGGCGGATGCATGCCGTGCAGGTGACCCACTCGGCCGACGATTGCTCAGCCCGCGACAGTGCCCGGGCTGTGGCAAGTGCAGTGTGTAAGGCTCACCGCGAAAGCGAGGGCGACATTTTGGCGTTCTTGCCTGGCCAGGGCGAGATAGCACAATGCATGGAGATGCTTGGCGACTCGCTGGCTCCCACTTGCGTATATCCGCTATATGGCAACCTGCCGCCCGAGCAGCAGCGCAGGGCCATAGCACCATCGGCTCCCGGCGAGCGCAAGGTGGTGCTTGCCACGCCCATAGCCGAGACCTCTGTGACCATTGAGGGTGTGCGTGTGGTTATCGACTCGGGGCTGTGCCGTAAGTTGGTGTTTGATTCGCGCACAGGGCTCAGCCACCTTGAGACTGTGCGCATAAGCCTCGATATGGCCATGCAGCGTTCCGGCCGTGCGGGCCGAGTGGCACAGGGTGTGTGTCACCGGCTGTGGACTTTGGCCACTGAGCACCACATGGAGCAGCAGCGCAACCCCGAGATTGTGGAGGCCGACTTAGCTCCGATGGTGCTCAGCGTTGCCGCCTTTGGCGAGTCGGATGCCCTGTCGCTGCCCTGGCTCACTCCGCCTCCCGCGGGCGGTGTGAAGGGGGCGTGCCGCCTGCTTGGCGAACTAGGGGCAATCGGCAGCAGTGGCGCCGTCACAGCCACTGGTAGCCGCATGGCTGCCTTGCCGTGTCATCCTCGAATTGCACGCATGATATTAGGTGCAACATCCCCGAGTCTGAAAAGCCTTGCGTGTGACATTGCGGCTCTGCTTGAGGAGAAGGATCCTATGGCCGATGGCGGCGATGCCTATTTGCTGTCGCGTCTGGCCGCATTGCGTTCGGCCCGAAGGAGAAAAGCACCGGGGCGGTGGAGCCGCATTGCCAAGATTGCCGCCGAATATCGCCGCATGACGCATGCCGGTGAGGATAACGATGGTGTGGCAGCACCCGATGCCGGATTGCTGGTGGCTTATGCCTATCCTGAGCGTGTGGCCCTGGCTGCCGACGGTGTGGGCCGCTATCGGCTGGCCGGTGGTGGAGTGGTGGCGGTTGACCAAACCGATACCGTTGCCGCTCACAAGTGGATTGCCATTGCCTCGATGCATGCGCCCGCCGGTGGCACGGGTCGGGTGTTCTTGGCTGCGCCGCTCAACCCCGGCGAGCTGGACGGCAGCATGCTGAGTGAGCGTGACCATATGGCGTGGGACGGCAAGCAAGGGTGCGTCACTGCCCGCCATGAGTGCCGCATTGGCTCGCTTGTGGTGAGCAGTAAGCCGCTTCAAAACGTCGACTTGGCATTACTCACCGCCACCATTTGCCAGGCTGTGCACAAGGACGGCTTGAGCATGCTCGACTGGAACGACGATGTGCATCGGTTGCAGCGCCGTGTGGCGCAAGTGGCCGCGTGGCATCCCGAAATGAATATCCCCGACTTGTCGACGCCGCATCTGCTGGCCACGGCCGAGCAGTGGTTGCCACTATATCTTAATCAAGGCGGCCGCATACCCACAAGTGTGGCCGAGCTGAAGCGAATCGATTTGACCGCAGCCCTTTGGGCCATTGTGCCCTATGAGTTGCAAGCCGAAATCGACCGTCTTGCCCCATCGCACGTGCAAGTGCCCACGGGCAGCCGCATCAGGGTTGACTATCGCCAGGGTGCTGAGGCTCCCGTGTTGAGTGTGAGGCTTCAGGAGTGCTTTGGCATGGCCAGCACACCGTGTGTCGACGGCGGACGCCAGCCGTTGCTGATGGAGTTGCTGTCGCCTGGTTTCAAGCCGGTGCAGCTGACGCAAGACTTGCAGAGCTTTTGGCAAAATACCTATTTTGAGGTACGCAAGGAATTGCGTCGCCGCTACCCCAAGCACTATTGGCCCGACAATCCGCTCGAAGCTCCCGCTGTGAGGGGTGTGAAGCGCAAGGGTGGTAGTTGACTTGCCTTTCGCCTGTCTGTCTAGAATGTAATTGCTCACTGAATCAATATGTTACATGGTAAACCGTGCCTTGCCGAAAAGACTCTCGGTGAGCGTTTTGCTGCGTGCATTGGCTATGATTGATACCTACAAGTTGGTGTGACCGGATTATTTTTTACCGATTTTTAGGTATTTCTGCATTCTTTCACTGTCTGTAATTTTGCACCGGTAAAACAAAATTAGTCTAAGAAAAAGTGAAGAAATCTACAATTTTAGCGCTTTCAGCATGCCTGGCCATCAGTTACAGCCCTATGGCAATGGCTGAAAGCAGCAATAGCGACAACTCCAGCGAATCAGAGTATACCAGTCCCGAAAGTCCTAAAGGCAAGAGTTTCCTCCGTGGCCTCACTGTAGGTGGTTACGGCGAGGTGGCTTTGTCACGCAATTTTTATAGCGACAATGTGTACCGTTACAGCAATGCCGGTAAGTATAAGGACGACCCGAGCCACGGACGTTTCGACATACCGCATGCAGTAATCTACCTTAACTACGAGTTTGGTCACGGCTGGCGCATGGGCTCTGAGATTGAATTTGAGCACACCGGCACCGGCACCGCTTATGAGAAGGAATATGAGGAAAGCGGCGAATGGGAGCAGGAAGTGGAAAAAGGCGGCGAGGTGGAACTCGAGCAATTCTGGCTCGAAAAGACCATCAAGCCTTGGCTCAACATCCGTGCAGGCCACATCGTGGTGCCTGTGGGTCTTAACAACAGTGCCCACGAGCCTCTCAATTTCTTCACGGTCTACCGTCCTGAGGGCGAAAACACCATCTTGCCCAGCACTTGGCACGAGACTGGCGTGAGTGTGTGGGGCCGCACCCGTCATTGGAAATATGAGGCTCAGTTCCTTGCCGGCCTCGATGCAATGAATTTCTCGCGCGACTATTGGATTCAGAAGGGTGCCCACTCGGCATTTGAGTTCAAGGTTGCCAACAAATATGCCGTGGCTCTGCGTCTCGACAACTACTCGGTGCCTGGCTTGCGCATTGGCCTCAGCGGTTATTATGGCCACAGCATCGACAACACGCTTGGCCGCGATGCCAACGGCAAGGCAAGTAAGCTTAAGGGCGCAGTGACAATTGGAAGCGTCGATTTCAAGTATGATGCCCACAACGTGATTGTGCGCGGTAACTTCACTTATGGCCACCTCGGCGACGCTGTTGAGATTTACTCCCTCCCGGGCCGCCAGTCAAAGACAAGCCCGTTCTCTCAAGACCATGTGGGCAAGGCTGCAGTGGCAACCGGCATCGAAGCCGGCTACGACTTCTTCTCGCAGATAGCCAAGACGCGCGCCATGCACCAGAAAATGTATCTTTTCGGCCGATATGAATACTACAACAGCTACATCCCCGTGAAAGACAAAGAGCCGGAGTATCCCTACACTCAACGTCACCGCATGGCTGTGGGCCTGAACTATTTCCCCATTCCGCAAATCGTGGTCAAGGCTGAGTATTCAAAGCGTTTCCTCAAGAGCCAGTACAACAACGAGCCGTCGATTTCTCTCGGCATCGCCTACCAGGGCTTCTTCAAATGATATTGACAGAAAAAATATAACTCATAAAACATCTAAAAGAAATGAAGACATTAAAACTCACCGCGATGGCGCTTGCTGCCATCTTTGCACTGGGTGCTACTTCGTGTAACGACAAGAACAATGAGCCTTCCACTACCACTCTGAGCGAGGGCGACAAACTGCTCCAGGAAGTGCTTGCACAGAATGTTGACGGCAACATCAACTACACCTACAAGCAACTCGCCGACAGCACCAATCAGCTCTATGAAGATCTGCAGAAGCTGCGCGCTGCTTCGAAGACCAACACTGTGACTCAGGAAATGGTGGATGAGGCTTGCGACAAGTTCCTCAAGGCTCGTTCCAACTATGAGAAGAGTGAGGCTTATCTGCTCGGCGCTGCTGCCGACTTCAGCATCGATCCTCACATCGATTCTTGGCCTCTCGACCTCTCTCAGCTCAACATGCTGCTGCAGAGCCCCAAGATGGTAGAGCAACTTGATGGCGAAAGCGGTCCTGAGGTTGCCTACAACACTCTCGGCCAGAGCCTTCTCGGTTTTCACGGTATTGAGTTTATCCTCTTCCGCAACGGTAATCCCCGCAAGGCAAGTGAGCTTAACGCAAATGGCTATGACTCTTATAATGTCGATGGCCTCGACTTCACCGGCTTCACTGGCGAATATGAGTTGATTTACGCAACTGCAGTGTGTGGCGACCTCCGCAACAGTGTTTACCGCCTCGAGACTTCGTGGAATGCCGATGCACCCCAAGAGCACTTCTACATCATGGAAGCACTTGAGTGGGCCACAACCACTACCACAAGCGGCATCTCTTATGGCGAGAACATGAAAAAGGCTGGCCAGATAGGCAGCACCTACACCAGTGTGAAAAATGCCGTGAGCGCAGTGCTCGTGGGCAACGGCGGTGCCGCCGGTATCAGCGATGAGGTGGGCAACGTGAAAATCAACAACCCCTTCTCGGGCGCCGACATCAACTATATCGAGTCGCCTTATAGCCAAAACTCTCTCACCGATTTCTGGAACAACATCCAAAGCATCAAGAACACTTGGCTCGGTGGTCGTCCCGAAAGCCGCAACACTGCCAAGTCGTTCTCGGCCTACTTCCAGAAATACTCTCCTGAAATCGACACCGAGGTGCAGGCTGCCCTTGACGATGCCCAGGCAAAAATCAAGGCTATTCCCGCTCCGTTTGTGTTCAACTACACAAACGCAAAGTGCCAAGACGCCATCGATGCTTGCCTGAAGGTGACTACTGCTCTCAACAAGGCTAACAATTTTATCCAGAACACCGATAAATAATGTGTTTCGGTCTAACATGAAACGATAATAGATATATCCTAAGCACCTGTTATGGGAAGCGGTTGAGGATGGACGGTCAGCGTCTCGCCTAAACCGTTTCCCATTTGGGC
Organism: Bacteroidaceae bacterium; assembly: GCA_963612465.1. GTDB lineage: Bacteria > Bacteroidota > Bacteroidia > Bacteroidales > Muribaculaceae > Sodaliphilus. The sequence continues at coordinate 119,393 of CAVDUV010000004.1, forward strand.
TAAAGGAGGCAAAACCACAATCAATAAACTTTTTTAAAACACGAGAAATGAAAATTTCTGAAATAGCAAAATTAGCTTCAATAGGATTCCTTACCGTGGCTGCCACTGCCTGTAACGATGCCGACATCCCGATGAATCCCAATAAGGGTCAGGGTGAGGCCAACGAAACATTCACTGCAGCCGAATGGTATCCGGGCGGTGTGCTCGGCACCACCTCCAACGAACAGGGTTGTTATTCCAACCCGTCGCCGTTTGTTGAAGCCAATAGCATGTATCAGTCGTTCAAAAAGGGCGAGACTTTCTTTGAGAAAGATTATACACTCAACACTTTGCCCCGTCGCGGCCTCGGCCCGGCTTGGGTGCGCCAGGGCTGTCTCTACTGTCACCCCAATTATGGCCACGGCCAGCGCATGGAACGTTACCGTGCCAACGACCAGGGCAATGGCTATCTGCTGGTGATTTATCACCCCACGGCTGGAGTCGACGGCAATGGCAAAGAGTATGCGGCCAACAGCTATATCTCCGAGGTGACCGGCATGCCGCAGACTAAAGCTCAGTCACCGTTCCTTCCTCCCATCGAAGAGGACGGTATCCATATCACTTGGAATAAGGCAACCGACGAGCACGGAAACAAGTTCCCCGACGGCACCACCTACGACCTGGAGTATCCCGATGTGACTATCGACCAAACCGCTTTTAACACCGACCCCAAGCCGTCGAACTATGAAGTGCGTCTGGAGTCTACTATCGGCATCTATGGCACTGCTCTTATCGATGCCATCGATGATGACTCTTTGAAGGCTCAGTATGCACATGAAGCCAAGTTTGCCTCGCTCAATCCCGCTATGTGGGATGCAGGTGCCAACGATTGGGCCTCGTCGGCCAAATATACTCTTGCCGACGGCACTCAGCACATCAAGCGCTTCACCTATGCTCTCACACGCGCATCTCTGCAAGACGGCCCCGGCGCCAACGCTATTTGGAACATCACCAACGTGACGCGCAGCGACCGCCACTACCTCTATACTACCCCTGCTTGGGCAAAGGCCATGAGCAATAATACCGACGTGATTGAATATATCCAGACTTATGGCAAGCCGGTGGTATCGCTGTTGCATCCCTATTATGCCGACGGCTCTACCGACAGCATCAAGTATATGGTCAACAAGTTGCTCAGCCTTTCGTCCAACACGCCCGAGAACAATGCCACTTATGAGAAATATTTCGTTAGCACTCAAGGCGAGGAGATGACCGATCAGGATTACTACGACTTCATGGTGTGGCACCGTGGTCTTGCTGTGCCACAGGCGCGCGGCCTCAACAACGATCAAGTGAAGCGAGGCAAAAAGCTCTTCTACGAGATGGGCTGCACCGCTTGCCACCGCCCGTCGTGGACTACTGGCAAGGATGAGTATTGGGCTCCGCAGAACATCAAGAACATAGGCAAGCTGCCGCAGTATGCTCACCAGACCATCTGGCCTTACTCCGACTTTGTGCAACACCGCCTCTATATGAAGAACGACATCCGAACCGGCTGGTGCCGCACCACTCCATTGTGGGGCCGTGGCCTGTCGGTTCAGGAAACCGGCCGCAGCGACCGCTTGCACGACTGTCGTGCCAAATCGGTGGTCGAGGCTATCATGTGGCACGGCTACAGCAAGCAGAGTGATGCTTACGATTGCACGCAGAAGTTCTACAACCTGTCGTCGTCTGACCGCGATGCCGTGGTTGCATTCATCAACGCAATCTAAAAGAAACTTTTCCCCCCTATGTGCCTACGGCCACGGCTGTTTCGCTGTGAAGGCCGAGAGGCACAACGATGAATGTGATCCTCTTTATATCACGCTATAAGTTTTGATTAGTAATAATTAATAGTAAGGGCATAGGCGCCGGTGTGTGTCGCTCACACATGCAAGCGTGGCTGTGCCCTTACTTTTTTTCTTCTATGAGTAAACGCAAATTCACACTTTATGTAGCCGCAGTTGCCTATGTGGCTCTGATTCTGGCCATGGCTGCTGCTACGTTTGTAGGCAATGGAGCGGAAAACCGCATCGAATTGCAGTCCGAGGCCGTCTATGGCCAGTGGTGGTTCTCAGCTTTGTGGGCTCTGCTCGCTGTTTCGGGAGTGGTCTATTTTCTGGGCCGCCGTGTGCGCCGCATCGGTGCTGTGCTGCTTCATGCTGCGTTTGTGGTGATTCTTGTTGGTGCATTTGTTACCCATGTCACGGCGCGCAGCGGAATAATGCACTTGCGCAGCGGCGAGGTGATTTCTTCCTATATGCCCACTGGTCCTGGCAATGCTGCGGTCACTCAGCTCCCGTTTTCGGTGAAGCTCAACAGCTTTGCCGTTGAGAACCATGCCGGAACTTCCACTGCAAGCGACTATGTGACCGAGTTCACTGTGATTGATGGCGACAAGTCGGTAGTTGGAAGGGTGTCGATGAACCACATCTTCACCTATCGTGGCACGCGGTTCTACCAGACGTCGTATGACGACGATATGCGTGGTTCCTACCTGACGCTTAACCACGACCCCTGGGGCATAGGCATCACTTATGCGGGCTACTTGCTGCTGGCATTGGGCATGCTGTGGATGCTTCTAGACGGCCGCGGCCCTTTCAGGTCGTTGCTCCGCTCGCCGCTTTTGGGCAAGGGTGCGCTCGTGGTGGCGCTTATGGCTTCGACTTCGGTCTTTGCCGGTGCAGCTACCACGGTGCCGCAAGAATCGGCTCGTAAGTTGGCAAAGCTTGATGTGCTCTACAATGGCCGCATCTGTCCGTTCCAGACGTTTGCCCTCGACTTTACCAAAAAGCTCCACGGCTCTACGTCGGTCAGTGGCTTGTCTGCCGAGCAGGTGGTGCTGGGCTGGATATTCTGGGGCGATGAGTGGGACAACGAACCGGTAATCAAGGTGAAGAATGCACAGATGCGCAACCGCTTCAATTTGCCGGCAATGGCGAGTTTGCACCAATTTTTCGACCGTGGCCGTGGCGGCTACATTCTGGGGCAGGCTCTCGACGAATACCGGCATGGCAATAACGATGCCTTCCACAAGGCCGTGGCCGACATCGACGGCAAGTTGCAGCTCGTGATGCAGCTGCGTCGTGGTGAGCCGCTCAAGATGTTTCCTGTCACATCGGGTGGCAAATGCCTGTGGTATGGCCCGACCGACAGCATCCCGGCCGATGCTCCGGTTTCGTGCCGCGAGATGGTGACCAAGTGCTTTGCGGTTCTCAATGGTTATGCAAGCACCGGCGACTACAACGGCTTCAACGCCATGGTGGGACGCATGCGTGATTATCAGAGCGATTTTGGCGGCTCCACGTTGCCGTCGGTGGCTCGTGTAAAGGCTGAGCTCACCTACAATTCGTTCCCGTTTACCACAGTGTTGTTTATATTCAACCTCATGATGGGTTTTGTGGCTTTCGGCATCAGCGTGTGGCGCCTTTTAAGGGGGGCTGAGGCTGCTCCTGCCGGGCATGTGACACGATGGGCCTTGCCTGTGGCCATGGTGGTGAGCCTGGCCACACTCACTTTTGTCGAGGCGCTGCGGTGGGTCATAAGCGGCACGGTGCCCATGTCGAATGGCTACGAGACTATGTTGCTTGTGGCTTGGCTTGTGCAGGTGTGCTCTTTGGTGGCTTGCCGCCGTTTCCGCATCATGTTGGCTTTTGGCTTCCTGCTTTCGGGCTTCTTCTTGCTCGTGTCGCACATCAACGAGATGGACCCTGTGATTACTCCCGTCATGCCCGTGTTGTCGTCGCCGTTGCTCAGCATCCACGTTTCGGTGATAATGGCATCGTTTGCCTTGCTTTCGCTCACGTTTGTTTGCGGAGCCACGGCTCTTGTCGTTGATGCGATGGACCGTTATGCACATCGCAATGTCGACAATCAGCTTTTGGCATTGCAGTTGCTCTCGCGCCTGATGCTTTATCCGGCACTTGCCACTCTGGCTATGGGCATATTTCTTGGTGCCGTGTGGGCCAATGTGTCGTGGGGGCAGTATTGGGGGTGGGACCCCAAGGAGACTTGGGCTTTGATCACGCTCATGGTCTATGCCGTAGCGGCACACCCGGCGTCGCTGCCACGTCTGCAGAGGCCTCGGTTCTATCATGCCTATATGACTGTGGCTTTTGCCGTGATAGTGATGACCTATTTCGGGGTCAACTACTTCTTGGCCGGAATGCACAGTTATGCCTAACCGGCGTGTATAGTAAGTATTGGCTACATGGCGCGGAATAAATACCTAATAATTGCGATTGTGAACTAAGGTTTCTTTAAGTTACTTTGCACCATTATTAATTAATGACATCAATACGACTCCAAAAATGAACAGCGATTGCAGATATCGGGCTACCGACAAGCTTAGTTACCTAATTAGCGACAACTTTCAGATTCTTATGGTGATGAGCCGTTTCAACATCTCGCTCGGTTTCGGCGAGAAATCGGTGGCCGATGTGTGCCAGAGTCAGGGCATTGACTGCAACACTTTTTTGGCAGTGGCTAATTTTATCAGTAGCGACCAAAGCGGATTCTCAACCGATGCGCAACCCGAATTTAGCCTTGTGGCTCTGATGGATTATCTTAAGAATGCCCATAGCTATTTCCTCGACTTCAGCTTGCCGCTGATTAGGCGCAGGCTCATTGGGGCAATCGACTGCACCACGTCTAACAACGTGGCCTTCTTGATTCTCAAGTTCTACGACGAAATGGTCAACGAGGTGCGCAAGCACATGGAATATGAGAACGAAATGGTGTTCAGCTATGTCAAAGAGCTGCTCGAAGGCCGCATGCGCTCTCATGTGAGCATCAACCAATTCGTGCGTGGCCACAGCCGTGTCGATGAAAAGCTGCGGGAGCTCAAAAACATAATCATCAAGTATTATCCGGAGCGCGACAACAACAATTTGCTCAATGCCGTGCTGTTTGATATCTTTAATTGCGAGCAAGACCTGAATTCGCACCGTCAGGTGGAAGACTGCATGTTTATCCCGGCGGTCACAGTAATTGAAAGGAGGCTTCAGAATGCCAAGTGACTTAGATGTTGTTAAGGTTGTTGTAGCCGACAACTCGATAATAGTGCGCAGCGGCATGGTTACCGTGCTCAAGCGCATACCCGGCCTGAAGGTGACGCCGTTTGAGGTCAGCACCAACGAGTCGCTTCACAACTATGTGCTCATGCACTCGCCCCGCATTGTGGTGGTCAATCCCACCTTCAATGGATATTTCGATGTCAAGTCTTATCGTGAGTCGAAACGCACTGCGGCGGTCAAATATGTGGCAATGCTCAGCTCCGTAATCGACAAGAGTCTTCTTAAGGACTACGACGACAGTTTCAGCATCTACGACGACATCAGTGAGATATCCGACAAACTGAAAAACTTGGCAAAGGCGAAGAAAAACGACTTGGCCGAGGGCCACGACTCGCTCAGCGACCGTGAGAAGGAGATAGTGGTGTGTGTGGTTAAGGGTATGACCAATAAGGAAATTGCCGACAAGTTGTGCCTGTCGATCCACACGGTGATTACGCATAGGCGCAACATCAGCCACAAGCTGCAAATCCATTCGCCTGCCGGACTCACCATTTATGCAATTGTGAATAAGCTTATTGAACTACGCGATATTAAAGACCCGTTGTAACACACACATGGCCTGGCCATGTAGCATTAGGCGGCTCGCCGTTAACCAATACTCATCCCCTTTTTTGTCGAGCGTGTGCTGAATGCAGAGTTATAACACAGCTTTAGCCGTCATGCTTCCTGCGCAAGGAACGTGGCGGCTTTCTGCAGTGTGAGCTTCAGAGCGGGTTTCCCGCAATCAGTGAAAATCAGTGCAATCTGTGGGCGTGATTTACTGCGCTATGCAATCCGTGGTCGTGAACTACTGCGCTATGCAATCCGAGGGCCGGTTGCGATGCTGCCGGTTGGGGTATAAACAAAAAAAATGAGGCTGCCGATATCAACATCGTAGGCCTCACGCACATTATGAGATAATCTTACTTGTTGCCAACTTCATGCTGGCATTAGGATGAATAGGCTTAATTATTACCTATCCTTAAACCGTTACGCAAATTTACTAACACAATTTGAAAAATGCAAATATTTTTGTGTTAAAAATCACATTTGCTGTAATATTTTGTTGTGAATTCAAATTATAGGCATCTGCATCAGTCCATTACGCTGCATTGGCACATCTGTGGCATTTCTAAGTGTCAGCTTTCGGCCTCCCCAAAAAATGCTCGGTGGTTAGCATCAAATTCCCATTAAGTCGCGGAATATGTCGAGGGCCGATTCCATCTCGTCTTGTGAAATGGTCTGGTCGATGTGAATATTGCCGCAGCCGGCCAGCAAGGTGCAGTTGATTTCACCGTTGCGGCTTTTCTTGTCGTGCTGCATCAGTTTCACAAGTTGCGGGTAATCATTGCAGGTGATGGGCATAGCGCCGTAGTTGCTGCTCACGTATCGGGCCAAGCGGTGCAGGGTGTCGCTGGGGAAACCTTTCTGCAAGTGCGACAGCACAGTCTCGGCCACAAGCCCCCATGCCACGGCATAGCCGTGGGGAACGGGTGCATGGCGCTCAAGAGCCAGACTCTCGAGTGCGTGTCCCACCGTGTGCCCCAAGTTTAGCGCACGGCGCAGGCCGTGTTCTTCGGGGTCTTGTGCCACGATGTCTTGTTTCACCTTCACCGACTCTTCCAGCAGCGTGAGTAACTCGGGCAGGTGCTCTTTCACGTGGTGCACGTCGTAGCTGAGTAGGCGGTCAAGGGCTTGGTCGCCGCTAAGCATGCCGTGCTTTATCATTTCGGCAAAGCCCGACTTGATTTCCCGCAATGGCAGTGTGGCAAAAAACCGTGTGGATATCACCACGCGGCATGCAGGGGCAAATGCGCCCACTTCGTTTTTCAGCCCGTTGAAGTTGATGCCGGTTTTGCCGCCCACGGCTGCATCCACGGCTCCCAGCAGGGTGGTGGGCACATTCACAAACCGCACTCCGCGCTTCAGTGTGGCAGCGGCAAATCCGCCCATGTCGGTCACAACACCGCCGCCCACATTCACCACCAGCGACTGCCGGGTGGCTCCTGCCGCTTCCAGCCCTGTCCAAATGCCTGTAAGGGTGTCGAGGGTCTTAGCCTCGTCGCCGGCTGCGGTCACCACTGGCGCTGTGTCGGTGATTGCGCTCAGCATGGGCAGGCAGTCGCGTGCCGTGTTCTCATCGGCTACCACTATGGTTCGGTTGGGTTTCAACTCGGCCACAATGGCGCTGAGGGCATCGGCCACGTCGTTGGTGAAAATCAGTTTCTGCTCGTTGCGCATAACGGGTGCGATTGCGGTTATTGCTGCTTTGTGGCTGCAAATTGCTCAATGAGGCCTGGCAATGCTTGGGCAAATGAGCTCATGTCGGCATACACGATGTCGGCTCCGGCCTTGTACAGGTCTTTTTCGGGAATAGGGCCTGTGGTGACGCCCACAGTGAAACATCCTGCCGCATGGCCGGCCATCACGCCAAGTGGGGCGTTCTCAAGCACTATGCATTGGTTAGCTTTGGCTCCGGCAAAGCTCATTCCGGTCAGGTAGGGCTCGGGGTTGGGTTTGCCGTGTCGCACGTCGGCGCTTGTCACGCGCTTGTCGCTGAACACGCCTGGAAAATCTTCATCTATGCGGTCGAGAATGCTCTTTTGTCCCGATCCGGTCACAAGAATGCATTCAAGCCCTGCTTTTTTCAACTCGGCCAGTACGCTGTCGATGCCATTCACCTTGCCCACTTCGCCAAGTTCGTGAAAGTAGCGGGCCTTTACGCCATAGAGGGCTTTTGCCTCGTCGGCAGTAATGTTTTTTCCGGCTCCGCTTTTAAACTTTTGTTGGATAATGGCCTCTCCGGTCATTCCCTCATATTGGTAAAACTCGTCGCGGGTGCACTTTATTCCGTTTTTAGTCATCAGTTTCACCCAGGCGCGTGTGTGATTCTTCATTGAGTCGTAGAGCACTCCGTCCATGTCGATAAGTGCCACTTTGATGTCGAGGCTTTTGTTGCCTGTGAATTTCAAGTAGTTGGCTATCGCCTTCTGTTCTGTCATTGTCTTTTTTGTGTGTGAATGTATTGTGTGATGAGTCTTTATGTTCTGTTTTGTTTGTGGGTGCATTGGGTGGGGTTATCGTGCCGTGATGTGGAAGCACCCTTGCTTGGTCTCAAACATCACATAGCAGTTTCCCCGCTTGCGCTGGTCATACACCACCTCGGCCAGAATGTTTTTCAGGTCTTCGAGCGAGACCACAAAACTCGGGTCAAGGCAGTCAAACCGTATCCAGCTGATGTCGAATGTGGTGCCAAACCTGTGACACGACTGCTGCGTGGCATTGCGGTTGCGCTTGAGCAGCTTGCCCACGGTGTAGTCGGTGCGGGTGAGGCTCGTGACCCTTATGCGATATTCTTTCCCGCCGCGGGCGCGCACTGTGTCGCTGAAGGCTTTGCCTATGTCGCGCAGCAACTTGGCTGCCTTGGGCACAAGGTAGGGAATGGAGTGCTGCATGGGCTCAACCAGATAGGCATCGCATGTGTGAATCTTCACAATGGGCGTCTTCAGATTGTAGGCACTGCGCATGTCCACTATCGGGTCAAACCCGTTGGCCTGGGCTGCCTGCAGTTGCAGGTGGTTGCTGTCGGTGAATATGTCGCGCAGCCTGCCGGGCACTATGTGCACGGGTATCGAGTGAACCACTGCGCTTGCCGGGGCCGAGTGGCCTGTCTTGATCACCACTTCGGGTTGCTTGACGCTTTCGGCGCTTGAGGCCTGATTGCTTTCGTCGCTGCTTCCGCAGGCGGTTGCCGCCAGTGCAAGCATTGTAGCCACAGCTATTGTCGTTTGTCGCATTTTAATTTCTTGGTCTTGTTGTGGAGTGGGGGTGATGGGGTGGGGCGCATGCTTGGCATGGCTCCGTTGCCGCGGTGTCTATCGCCCCACTGTCTGCACAAAGAGCGGGTGCTCATCGGCGCCAAGCTTCATCGCCTTGGCCAGCCCTTCGTGGTCGAAGCTTGCCCGCAACACTGTCTTCAGTCCTGCCTGTGCGCAGTAGAGATATATGTTCTGCGACGCTGCTCCGGCTGCATAGGCTTGGAACTCAAGTTTGTGCTGCTTTGCGGCATCGGCCACTATCACTATGTTGATGGGTGCGCATTTGGCAAAGTCCTGTTTCCCGGCCACGGCGCGGTAGTCACCGGTGGCAACTGTGCTCAGCGTGTTGGCTTCGGCATCGTAGAGGCTGATTTCAGTGGATGTGATCACATAAATCTTCAGCTCTTGCTTGTTGATTGCCGTGGCCACTGTGCGCTTTCCGTCGTGGGTCACTCCCCAGGCGGCCCAAAGCATGTCGCTCAGCTCCTGTGCGCTTATGGCTTTTGTGCTGTCGATGTCGCGCGACGTGTGTCGCTCAGCTATCACGTCCATCAATGGCTTGCCGCCGGTGGTGTTGGGTTCCGGCAGATCGCGTGCCTCGGCACTGCCCAGTCCTGCCAGAAGCATCATTCCGGCAAGCAGGTATTTGTTCAATTTAGTCTTTGTCATTGTCTTGCTTTCCTTTTTGTGCAAAAATACAACAAAATGCCGAAAACGCTTGCAGTTTAAAACCTGTTTTTGATTTATTTATATAAATGTGAAGCAGGATGACCTCGCCACTGCCGTAATTGCCTGAGATTCCAGCCCGCGCCCCACGGTGTGGCCGCCGCTCATGCTTAACTTGACGCTTAATTCCGAGAAGCACTATCTATAGATATTTCCGTGGTGTTATGACATTCGTTTCAAAAGTCCGCGATTATTTTTCAAAAAACAACCAACCATGTCGTATAACATATTATGACAATCATTATATATTCAAAATTTAGTTTAGCTTTACAGCTGAAAACAACGACAGTATTGTTATGAGCGCGAAAACAATATCATACTTTAGCTTATTTGCCTTTTTCTTCTTTATAGGCAACATGTGGGCAGGCGAGAATCATTTCGCCAAATCTATTCATTGACCGTCGGATGGGGACAAAGTATCAAAACAACAGTTTCGGCTATTGGGCAGACAGCTCCTTTCACTACAACATCTTGGACTATCATGGCAACGTCCGTGCAGTGATTGCGGAGGACGGCACATTGGAGGAGGTAAACAACTATTATCCTTACGGAGGACTGATGGGGGCGGCCAATGCCGGAGTGCAACCACTCAAATACAGCGCAAAAGAGCTCGACCGCGAAAACGGCCTAGATTGGTATGACAGCAAAGCCCGCTTCTACGATTCTATGATCGGCCGGACACCAACCCAAGACCCTCTTGCGGAAAAATACAGCGGTGTAAGTCCTTACCTTTGGTGCGCAGGAAATCCTATTAGATTCATTGATGAAAAAGGCGACAGCATTGCTGTGCTATATCTCCCTGGAATTGTAGGGCACTTGGCTTTACTAATCCAAAACGATAATGGAAAATGGGCTTATTATTCCATGAATGGGAATAATAAATACACAAGTTCTAATGGGAAAAAAGGAGGAAAACCATATCATGATATTGGCGTACATATATTTGACAGCCCTATGGCGTTCTTGAATAGTTCCTACAATCAAGAAGGTAAAAATAAACGTGACATACAAGATGACAAAGTCAATAATTATGGTTATGAAGAAGCATTTGTGATTCCCACAACACAAAAGCAAGATAAAAAGATTAGAGAGAAATTCTTGAATGAAACTCATCAATCATATAATTTAGTGAATAGACAATGTGCGCAAGTTGTTCAAAAAGCCCTAAATGCTGGAGGTATTAAAACAACAACTTTGGATTTTTTGTATTTTGATGATTACACTCCTACAGAAACAACTCCATATATGCCGACCAGCACATTCAGAGCTATTATAGATAATAATCCAAACGGAATATACATACGAAAAAGATGAAAAATAAATTTTTAAAACTGATCACATCTTCCTGGTTTGCTCTTCAAGCCTTGTTTATGCTCTATTGGCCTATATACTTATATAATCAAGAGGGCGTCAAATTTTATGAAATGCTGCCTCTGGGCTGTATCATATTACCTGCATCTGGTTTTATTATGGTAAAAAATAAAATAATCAGAAAAACATCGTTAATAATACTCTTAATTTACTCTATTTTTGTATCAATTATTGGAACGCTAGCTATAGCGGTTGCCAGCCCTACTATTGAAGCTTTATGGATTACTATTTTTATAATCATTACAAATTTGGCACTAACATTACATCATTACTTTTCGATACAAATGACAGCACTTTTAATTTTATCCATGATAATACTTGCCATCAGTTTAATGGTTTGAAATCAATAGGCAAAATTTATGATAGTTAATTCTCAAGGCATTTTAAACAGCCCACCAGAAAGAAAATCTCCAGAGGAAGTTGATATGATGTGGAACTTAATACCTGAACGAAAATGAAAAAGATTTTAATTGCTTGTCTACAGATTCTGTGTTGCTTTAGTTATTGCTTTTGCCAAAATAAGCAGAAATTTCTAGTTTTCACTTTTAACAGCGTTTACACAATTGGACAATATAAACATGGGACAGGGGATAATCTATGGATTATTCCCTATGATTCTTGCAAAAAGAATTTATCTGAGAAATTTATGACACCTCTTTTTGTAGATGACGACTTAATTGAATGTTTATCCGACTCGATTACACAAAGTCAGAGTTTTGGATACTTTCCCACTAATGATTATGATAGTAACAACAATGCCCATAAACTACTATTCAACAGAAGAATAATTCAATCTATCACAACAAAATTCTATTTTCAGAACTCAGAAGAACAACTATCTGTTTATATTGTGCCAATTATTGCTGAATGCACAATACATAAGTTTGGATATTATCACGGACGTGTTTGCACAATAACCGGAGAACTTGAAATATGGAATGATTTTTTGGAAAAAGTTGACAATAAAGCCTTAAAACTGATTCTCAACCATGACTTCTCAAAATTCAGTTATAGAGTCACCATATCACAGAAAGAATAGTTATTACCTATAATTTAATGATCACTTTTTTCATTTGGCACTCAATGTTATCAATTGCTTATTTCGGAATTGAGGTTTAGTGGTGGCGACGTAGTGCTTACCAAATTATGGCCATGTTTGGTCGCTTATTGTGTGTATTTACGTTATTGAGTGCTGTGCTGTTTGGTGTAGTTCCTTTTGATATTCAGTTGCTGTGTTTGAGCGTAGCGGTTATTGGTGGCGACGTAGTGTGGGTGTCATTTGTGTTTATCAAGAATTTGATTGGGATAACTTTGTGCAGGCACGAGGCTGCATTGAGTTTACATCGCTAAGTTAGCGATTTATCCAGCCTGTCAAGGGCGAGGCAAGTCAGTCTCAAAAATCTTCCATTTTTCATTACCAGAAAAAAGAGTATTCAAGCCTTATGGTTTGGGCTGACCCTTGTCTTTGTCTGTCACGGCTGAGCCGTTGATTGCATTCGCTCCTTTTGCAATGTAAATCAAACGCGCCCCGGCGCACAGTTATTAACAATCAAATTCTTACAAAAATGACACATATCTCTTTATTCGCCACAATGAACTCTTACGCTTACTCAAACAGCGATGAAATGAATGAATATCAAGTGGAAGTTGTGACTTTCGACGGCGACAGCGAAATTGTGACTGTTGATGCCCACAACGAAAATGAAGCATCTGAAAAGGCCGCCGAAATGGTCGGCAATGCGGACTACACAATCGTTTACTAAGCCAAATCCTTTCCAAAAGATGGTCAGCCAAACGGCTGACTATTCTTTTGCACACACCCATAAAAACGGAATGTCACACAAGTTGGGAAGCTACCGCACCAACACCACCCATAATCGAGACTCAGCTCTGATGAAATGTTCTCTTGGCTGACGACCTCCCAATCGATAGCAAGCGCATAATCTACACACTCTTGGTTAGCCCCACATTAACTGTCGCACACCTTGCACATACCATACAAACCAGACTTTCGAGCCACAGTGACGCTTAATGCCCGGTACTCGTGATTTTGGCAGGTGCTTTTCTTTTGTCAATGAACTCTTTTTGCTAAATTTGCACGTCAAAAATCACTATTAGTTTTTAACCGCTTAATATTTTACGACTACGACTGGCATGACTAAATGGCGCGTTGACGACAGCGCCGAACTCTACAACATTCACGGCTGGGGACTGAAGTATTTCTCGGTCAACGATAAAGGCCATATCACAGTCACTCCCAAGCGCGACTGCGTGGGGGTCGACCTAGTGGAGGTGATGGACGAGTTGCGCTCGCGCAACATCACGGCTCCGGTGCTTCTGCGTTTCCCCGACATTCTCGACAACCGCATCGAGAAGATATCGAGTTGCTTCAAGCGCGCTGCCAAGGAATATGACTACAAGGCGCAGAATTTCATAATTTATCCCATCAAGGTGAATCAGACGCGCCAGGTGGTGGAGGAGATTGTGGGTCACGGCAAGAAGTTCAACATAGGCCTCGAGGCTGGTTCAAAACCTGAGCTGCATGCCGTGCTGGCCATCAACATGGCCGACTTCAGCGACAATTCGCTCATCATATGCAACGGCTATAAGGACGAGAGCTATGTGGAGCTCGCCTTGCTTGCGCAGAAGATGGGACGCCGCATATTCCTCGTGGTCGAAAAGCTCAACGAGCTTCAGCTCATAGCTCGTGTGGCCAAGCGACTCAACATGCGCCCCAATGTGGGCATGCGCATCAAGCTCTCGAGCAGCGGCAGCGGCAAGTGGGAGGAAAGCGGCGGCGACCGCAGCAAGTTTGGCCTCAACACCAGCGAGCTCTTTGCCGCACTCGACTTCTTGCGTGTCAACGACATGGGCGATTGCCTCAAGCTCATTCATTTCCACATCGGCAGCCAGATCACCAAGATACGCCGCATCAAGAATGCCTTGCGTGAGGCTTCGCAATTCTATGTGCAGCTCACCAAGCAGGGCTTCAACATCGATTTCATCGACATTGGCGGCGGCCTTGGCGTAGACTACGACGGCACACGCAGCAGCGCAAGCGAAAACAGCATGAACTATTCCATTCAGGAATATGTCAACGATGCCGTTTACTCGTTTGTCGACGTGTGCAACAAAAACGAAATCAAGCACCCCAACATAATCACCGAGAGCGGACGCTCTCTCACCGCACACCACTCGGTGCTCGTGGTCGAGACTCTCGAGACCACGGCTTTGCCCCATTGGGACGACGAGGTCGACAAGGTTGACGATACCGACAACGACCTGGTGAAGGACCTGTATGAGATATGGGACAAGATTAACCAGGTGCGTCTGCTCGAGGACTGGCACGATGCCCTGCAAATCCGTGAGGAGGCTCTCGACCGTTTCAGCCTTGGCTTGATTGACCTGCGCACCCGCGCCATGGTCGAAAAGCTGTTTTGGTCGGTGGCTCGCGAGGTCAACACCATTGCTCGCGAGATGAAGCACATCCCCGATGAGCTGCGCGGTGTGGCCAAGATGCTGCCCGAAAAATACTTCTGCAACTTCTCACTCTTCCAGTCGCTGCCCGACAGCTGGGCAATCGACCAGGTGTTCCCGGTGGCTCCTTTGGGCCGTCTCAACGAGCGTCCCGACCGCATGGCCACTCTGCAAGACATCACTTGCGACAGCGATGGCAAAATTGCCAATTTCATAGCGCCGCAAGGCGTGTCGCACGCATTGCCCGTGCACTCGCTGCGCAAGGGTGAGCACTACTATCTGGGTGTGTTCCTTGTGGGTGCCTATCAAGAGATTCTCGGCGATATGCACAATCTCTTCGGCGACACTAATGCGGTGCACATCAATGTCTACGACGACCACTACCGTATCGACCAGGTGATTGACGGCGAAACGGTGGCCGAGGTCCTCGACTATGTGCAATACAGCCCCAAGCAGCTCGTGCGCAATGTGGAGTCGTGGGTGTCGGAGTCGATTCGCACTGGCAAAATCACAAGCGAAGAGGGTAATGAGTTCATCCGCAACTACCGCTCAGGGCTCTACGGCTACACCTATCTCGAAACCACCTGACGGCAACTATGCGATATTTCATGAGGCTCGCTTATTGCGGAGCCAACTATCACGGCTGGCAAGTGCAGCCACACGACGTGTCGGTGCAGCAGACCCTCGAAGGGGCCTTGTCCATGCTGATGCGCCGCGATGTGGCCGTTACGGGTGCCGGACGCACCGACACCGGGGTGAATGCTGCCATGATGGTGGCCCACTTCGACGTGCCTGAACCTATTGCCGACTGCGACCGCATGGTGCATAGCCTCAACGGCATCCTGCCGCGCGATATAGCTGTCTACTCGATATTCCCCGTCGATGCGCAGGCCCATGCCCGCTTCGACGCCACTAGCCGCACCTACAAGTATTTTGCCCACACGGCCAAGTCGCCGTTTCTCGACAGTCACAGCTGGCGTTGCCGCCCCGACCTTGACTTTGCTCTGATGAACGAGGCTGCATCTCACTTGATGCGCTACACCGATTTCACATCGTTCAGCAAGCTTCACACCGATGTGGCCACCAACAACTGCCGCGTGACTCACGCCCAGTGGACTCCGGTTGAGGCTGCATGGGGTGAATGCAGTCAGTGGGTGTTTACGGTCACTGCCGACCGCTTTTTGCGCAACATGGTGCGCGCCATTGTGGGCACACTCACCATGGTGGGAGCCCACAAAATCAGCGTCGACGACTTTTGCCGCATCATCGAGAGCAAAGACCGCTGCAAGGCCGGCACTTCGATGCCGGGTCATGCTCTGTATTTATGGGACATCACCTATCCGTTCCCTGTCTTGTAGCGGATGTGCGCCACGCCTAAAAAAACAACACACGCAATCAATATGACACCACCGGCCAACACAGCTCCCAAGCGCAATACCAGCATCTCGATATGCAAGGGCATAGCCATAATTCTCATGGTGCTGGGCCACACCGAGGGTCCGCACTTGCTGCTGCAATTCGTCTACCTCTTCCACATGCCGCTGTTTTTCATCACGGCAGGCTATTTTTTCACGCGCAAGCACCTGGATTCTCCTTGGGACTTCTGCATGAAGCGCTTAAAGGGGTTGTATGTGCCATTCGTGAAGTGGAGCGTGTTTTTCCTGCTCATTCACAATGTGCTGTTCAAGATAGGCATCCTCAATGAGACCTATGGCAACTGGGAGGGCGGAGTCACTCACCCCTATACCCTTAAGGTGGCTTTGCAGCGGCTCACCAACATTGTGTTCTCGATGGGCGGCTACGACGAGTTCCTTGCTGGGGCATTTTGGTTTTTCCGCGCGTTGCTCGTGGTGAGCATTGTGTTCATAGTCGTGGTCAAGGTTCTCGATGGCCGTCGCCGATGGCTCAAGCCCGATGCCGTGCTTGCTGTCATAGCCGCCTCGGCTCTGGCGTTTGCGTTCCTTAAAATCCAGTTTGGCTTGAAAATCACCACACTGGTGCAAGGTGGCATCAGGGAGTGCTGGGGTATGGCATTCTTTGCATTCGGAGTGTTCTACCGTCGCCACGAAGGCTTCTTCAAGCAGCATTGGGCTCTCACTCTGGCCTATTTGGCCCTGCTTGTGGGCGGAGCCTCGCTCGGCTTCCACGGCATGACGCTAAAGCCTCGCCTTTGGGATGTGCTCACGCTGCCGCTCACAGGCGTGATGGGCTTTCTCGCCTTTCATCACATCTCCACGTGCATCAGCCGTCATCCGGGCATAGTGTCGCGCTTTTTGGCCTATTGCGGCGACAACACGCTCTACGTCTTTGTGTTCCACATCAGCGCCTTCAAAGTGGTGTCGGCACTGAAGATTATGTGCTACGGCCTCGACTGGCACCAGATAGGCACCCACATGGTGGTGCATCTCAACGCGGCCACCGATGGCTTCTTCATCCTCTACACCATAGCCGGTGTGGGCATTCCCCTGCTGTGGATTCACACCTGGCGCCACCTCTCCGCAAAAATCCGTAATCACAAGACCCTCAAAAAAGCACTGTAACCTGTCTTGAGAATGAAAAATAAAATCCCGCAGATTTTGGCTCTTGCCGGAAATCTGCGGGATTATGTGTTTATTTGATTGTTGTGGGGAGGGGCTGTTATGGATGGATGCCAGCCACGCTGCCTCTCATCTCACTCGTCAATCGCTAAATTACAACTCGATGGGCTCATACTTGAGGCCCCACACGTCGGCCACGGCCTTGAAGGTAACCTTGCCTTCTACCACGTTCAAGCCCTTGAACAGAGCGGGATCGTCTTTGCACGCCTGCTTCCAGCCCTTGTCGGCCAAAGCCACTGCATAGCGCAGGGTGGCGTTGGTGAGAGCGGTAGTTGAGGTGTGAGGCACTGCACCCGGGATGTTGGCTACTGCATAGTGCAGAATGCCGTCAACTTCATATGTGGGCTCGCTGTGAGTGGTGGGGTGCGAAGTCTCGAAGCAACCGCCTTGGTCGATGGCCACGTCCACGAGCACTGTGCCGGGCTGCATGTCCTTGAGCATGTCGCGGGTGATGAGGTGAGGAGTCTTGTCGCCGGGAACGAGCACCGAGCCGATAACCACGTCCACATCCTTGATTTCCTGACGGATGTTGTGTTCCGACGAGTAGAGCGGATGAATGTTGGCGGGAGTCTGGAGGTCGAGGTCGCGCAGGCGCGGCAGAGAAATGTCGGTGATAGTCACATCGGCACCCATGCCTGCAGCTGTGCGTGCTGCAGCTTCGCCCACAACGCCGCCGCCGAGCACAAGCACCTTGGCGGGCTTCACGCCGGGCACGCCGCCTATGAGCTTGCCGCTGCCGCCCTTAGTCTTTTGCAGGTAATATGCACCGTTGATGGCAGCCATGCGTCCGGCCACTTCGCTCATGGGAATAAGCAGCGGAAGGGTGCGGTTGGGCAGCTGCACGGTTTCGTAGGCGAGGCAGATGGCTCCGCTTTCAATCATGGCCTTTGTGAGTGGTTCGTCGCTTGCAAAGTGGAAATATGTGAACAGCAGTTGGCCCTTGCGGATAAGCTTGTATTCGGGTTCGATGGGCTCTTTCACCTTCACAATCATTTCGGCTGTGGCATACACGTCTTCGATGGTGGGCAGTATCTGCGCACCCACTGCTACGTATTGCTCATCGGGAAATCCGCTGTTCTCGCCAGCTGTGTGCTGAACGTACACTGTGTGGCCGTGCTTCACGAGTTCTGCTACTCCTGCGGGGGTCATGCCCACGCGATTCTCATTGTTCTTAATCTCTTTAGGTACTCCAATTTTCATTTTGAGTATGTTTTTTAATAGGTCGTTAATTAATTAGTTTTTCGTTCTCCAAAAGTAGCCATTTTTTTTAATGGAACAATAAAACTGATGTTTATTTTTTCTGAAAAAAACACAATATTGCCGTTGCCGCCCGCTGGGGTTTCTCCGCTTTGCCCACCCCACACTGCATGCGCCTTTAGGGCATGATTTTTTAAAGTCGCTACGATTCAGTATCTTTGCAAAGCGTGCGCCTTGCGCGCACCCGTGTTAAATTCATAAAGCGCAACACCCGCTTAACAAACCACAGCAATTTCATGATGAAAGACAATAGCTCAGACAGCGACAAGCAATACAAGATACTCTTCGTGTGCCTCGGCAATATATGCCGCTCTCCGGCTGCCCAAGGCGTGATGCAGCAGCTTGTGGACCAGCGCGGTCTCACCGGCAAGTTCCTTATCGACTCGGCAGGCACCTATGGCGGCCATGCCGGCAGCGGGCCCGACCGGCGCATGCGCGTGCATGCTCTGCGCCGCGGTTACGACCTTACGCACCGCAGCCGCCGCGTGACGGGCAGCGACTTCGAGGACTTCGACCTCATCGTGGCTATGGATGCCGGCAATGAGCGCGACCTCGTGCAGATGGCGGCCACCCCCGACGAGGCACGCAAGGTGGTGCCCATGGGCCGTTACATAAGGCTCTACCCGCATTACGATTATGTGCCCGACCCTTACTATGAGGGTGCCGAGGGCTTTGAGCTTGTGCTCGACTTGCTCGAAGACGCCTGCGCCAATCTGCTCGACACGCTCGTGGCCAAGCTTGCCGCTGATGAAAGGCTGTGATTTTTTTCTTGACGCACACAACTAATAAAACCAAATACTCATTCATTTTTTCCACACACACAATGAAAATATCAAAAAAAGCAAAAGCTCTTGCCGCGGCAGCCATCGTTGCGGTCACGGCATCGGCAAGCACAGGCACAGCGCCTGTGGCCGTGAGGTGGGAGATGGGGCAGAACGGAGCCGAGAAAGGCTACTACAGTTCCCGTTTCGTGATTAAGAACACAAGCGGCCACCAGCTTGACGCCAACTGGCAGTTTTTTTTCAACCAGTTCTCGCGCCGTGTGAAACTGCCCGACGGCTGTCCTGTCGACGTCGACGAGGTGTCGACCACCTATTACCGTGTCAAGCCTAACGGCCGATACCGTGCCATTCCCGCCGGCGACTCGATTGTGGTCGACCTGCTTATGCGCGGCACCATGGTCAACGTGAGCTACATACCCATGGGCGGACACGTGGTGATCGACGGCAATATGAGCAATCCGCTTCCGGTGGCAATTGCCTATGCTCGGCTCGACGACCCCAAGCAGTGGGGCATGCGTGCCGACTATCCCGACGGCCGCCGCGTCTATGCCCAAAACCAGTCGTTTGCACTGCCCGCGCAGCACGCCACTGTCACCGGCACTCCCTACGACCAAATGCCGGCCCTCAAAAGCGTGAGCCTGGCGCAGGGCTACACCTCGGTGCCCACCACCGTCACCATCAAGTCGCGAAGCCTCTCGCGGGCCACGGCTCTCGGCCGCCGCTACCTTGAGCGCGAGCTTCTCAGCCGGGGCATCTACAATGCCAGCTCGCAACCCACCACAATAGAGCTGAAGGTGGACTCGAAGGTGAACCAGTCGAACTATGAGGCCTACACCCTTGTGGTCGACAATGGTGCCATTACCATTACCGGCGCAAGCGAGACCGGCTTGCTCAACGGTGTGAAGACGCTCATCTCGGCCATCGACCATTCACAGGGCCACCGCTTGCCCAACGCCTCTATTGCCGATGCTCCCGATTTCCATTACCGCGGTTTCATGCTCGACATAGCCCGTAATTTCATTCCATACGACTGCATTAAAAAGTTTGTCGACTTGCTGGCTTATTATAAAATCAACACATACCAGTTCCATTTCACCGACGACGAGGCTTGGCGCCTTGAGATACCCGGCCTTCCCGAACTCACCGAGGTGGCTTCGCGCCGCGGATGCACTCTCGACGAGAATGGCTTCCTGGCTCAGATATTTGATGGCAACGGCAATCCCGACGACCTCTCGCAGAGCGCCAACGGCTATCTCACCCGCAGCCAGTTTGTGGAGCTGCTGCGCTATGCCCACGAGCGTGGCGTGCGCATAATCCCCGAGATTGAGACTCCCGGCCATGCAAGGGCAGCCAAGGTGGCCATGCAAAACCGCTATCGCCGACTGTTGGCCACCGACAGTGTGGCGGCTTGCCAGTATGTGTTGTGGGACGACAGCGACCAGAGCGTGTTCACTTCGGCCCAAAGCTATCACGACAATGTGCTGAATGTGGCCAGCGACGGTGTGTACCGCTTCATCGACAAAGTGGTTACCGAGCTTCAGAGCATGTATAAAGATGCCGGGCTGAAACTCGACATTGTGCATTTGGGCGGCGATGAGGTGCCCAGCGGCTCTTGGGACAAGACGCCCACGGTGCAGGCGCTGATGAAGCGCGAGGGCATGAAGTCGGCCCACGAGGTGAGCCAGTATTACATGCGCCGCATCACCGACATCCTCTATCCGCGTGGCATCCGTGTCGAGGGGTGGCAGGAGATTGCCCTTGGCCACGACGATGCCTACAACCAGGCTATGAGCAAGCGCATAGCCGGTGTTAACGCTTGGAGCACGGTGGGCAGCCGCGACGTGGTTCCCTACACTATAGCCAATGCCGGATACCCCGTGATATTGTCGAATGTCACCAATTTCTATATGGATATGGGCTACAATTGGCATCAATATGAGATAGGCCTGCACTGGGGTGGCGCTGTCGACGAGTTTGCCGCCTTTGATGCGCAGCCGTGGAACATCTACCGCACAGCCCGCACGGCCTACGACGGCACCCCGATTGACTTGGCGCATGCTGCCGACGGCAAGGTGCAGCTCTCGCGGCCCGAAAACGTGATAGGTGTGCAAGGGCAGCTGTGGGGCGAGACGTTGCGCAGCTGGGACATGGTGCAGTATTACTGCCTGCCCAAGATGTTCGGCCTTGTGGAACGCGGATGGAACTCGCGTCCTGAATGGGGTGAGGACTATGCCGACAGTTCCCGCTATGTGGCCGCCCGCAATGCCTATAACCAACGCATTTTCCGTGAGCTGCCTCAGCTTGGCCAGCGTGGCTACAGCTTCCGCATCCCGCAGCCGGGCATCGTGGTAAGCGACGGCCTTCTGCTTGCCAACACGCAATACCCGTCGCTTGTGGTGCGCTACACCACCGATGGCTCTGAACCCACACTCGACTCACCGGTGTGGACGGCTCCCGTGGCTTTGCCAAGTGGAGTGAAGACGGTCAAGGCTAAAGCTTATTATTCTCCAGCCTTGTCGAGCGTTACCACCTACTTGTGGCTCGACCGCTAATCAAGACATCTTAAACGATACATAATGTGGAGAGGCCGGCTACTGTTTATTGGTAGCCGGCCTCTCTATTAGGCTTTTGTCGCGATTTTAAGCTCGCGGCCTGTTTAGTTCATTGCCTTGATTGATTGTGCTTTGCCCACAAACAGGATTGTTCCTGTGCTCACCTCGCGAATCATGTAGACGAATGGGGTGTCGATGAAGAAATCGCCGCCCGACACTTTGCTGTCGGCACCCGACGTGCCTGTTGCAACCTCCACCTTAGTGCCGCTTTCCGACACCTCTATGTTCATCTTTTGATTGAAGTTGGCCAAAAACAATCGGCTGGCCTGCTGTGCCGACGAGGCATCAAACATGTTTTTGAAGCATGGGCTTTCCACAAACGCATTCTTGATGCCCAGTTCCTTGAGCACGGGGCTCATCTTGTTGGTGACTTTTGTTGCAAAGCGTGGCATGTGCACGGTGAAGATGCTTTTCTTTGCCGATGCAATAAGGCTTTCAATCGCCTCGGCCGACAGGTTGCCTACGTATGCGTTGATGTCGCCCTTTGGCACTATTATGTCCATCACAAAAGCGCCGTTGCCATAAGGCATCTCAATGAAGTCGGCATTTCCGGTGGTGTCGGCCAGCACATCAGTCATGCTGGTCATCATCATCATCACATTTTCGGTTATGCCTTTGTGGTTCTTGAAGTTGCCCGACTTGGTTTTGTCCTTGTCGAAGGGGAATTTCCATTTTCCGTCGAATGTGCTTGCGTTAGTCACACAGAATCGGGTGAGCTCGTTGATGTCACCTTCGTCAAACATTGTGCCTATTTTGCCGCCTGTGGCTTTGCTTATCCAGGCGTTGATGTCCTGGGTGGCTTTTGAGTGGTTGCCCATAAAGTCGGCTTTGCCTACGTACACCTTGTAGAAGTCGTTGCACGTTTCCTCAAATTTTGCCGACGGTTTCATGCTGCCGTCAACCCAAATAGCATTGGCAATTGAGAAGTCGGTTTTGCTGTCGGCGTTAAGCAACCCGTTGGTCACGGTTTTGTAATACCCGTTTAGCTCGTCGGTGTTGGTTGCATTTAAGTGCAAGGCATTGATAATCTCGCTGCTCGTGGCTGCATCTGACCCTTCGGCAAGCATCGACAGCACGGACGATGCGCTGAACGGCGCCACAAGCACATTGCCGGTTGTGGTGTTGGCTGCCTTCAGAAGGTCGACGGCAAATTTCACGTTGCTTTGTGAGATTACTTTTTGCGCTGGGGTGAGTTGGATGTCGGCGCGTGGTGTCTCTTCGGGCTCGTTGCTGCTGTTGCTGCATCCGGTCATGATAGTGCACGACAATATCAATGCCGATAGTGTTCCTAAGCTTTTCATTACTTTTTGTGATTTTTTTGTTGGTTGGTGAATAGTGAATTATTTCTCTCTAATGTTATAAATTAATAGTTTTAAATGAGTTACGTTCCAATCAGAATGAGCCCATGAAGGTGTGTGTATCACATCCTTCCCTGGGTTGTAATAATCTCCGGCAAAGTCGCTTCCCGATCTTGGGGCTGAATATTCACGAGCCAAATAATATACTGTGTTTCCGCTCCCGAAGTCGCCCCAGTTCATTGCCAAGTATGTGTTTTCCTCATTCAACGAAATCACTTGTTTCGTGTCACGTCCATCGGCCCCTTGCTCAAACATTTCAGAGGGGTATGTTTGCAACTCTTCCTCTGTAATTCTGTGCTCAGGGTCCCAAACATAGTTTATTATCAAATTCTCAATACTTGATCGATAGCTGTCGATGATAAACGAATGCCCTGTTGTGCCACCGGTTACCCCTGCACTGGCAAATACAGGCTTGCCTTCCTTAAGACTGTTGATGACTTTATAGTAATTGTACCCGTTGTATGAGTCGTAAGCTAATAAATATTTGTCAAACACGTATTTTGCCCTTTCAGGATATGCCGATGCGTCAGTGTAGTCGGTGTTCAACTCTTTTGCGATTTGTGCAAGAAACATGCTGGCGTGAGAATGATATTTTCCGATTAATGGCCATCCGTCAACCGAACTGTGTGTCACCACCATTTCTTTTCCCACTTCTTGAGGCAAATAAGCCTCAACTGGCACTGTTATGCCACGGTCGTTGTTTTTTCTGTAGTGATATATGATTTGCCCAGATGCCACGGCCACACATCCCACGTTGGAATTACTCGTCAGGGCTTGGTCGATGTAAGGCATGAACAGATTGTATGGGATTTGTTGGCCCCATTTTGTTGCGATTATGTGTGGCATCTCTTCAGAAATGCTCTCATATTCCGGCTCTTGTTGAATCCACATTCCCATTCCCAGTCCGCGGGCTATGGCCTTGGAACTTCTTCCCGATGCTAGACTCTTTTCATTTTCAATGGCAGCCCATAATCCGTTTTTTGTGCTGTCGTTGCTTTCTTTGAGCCTTTTTATGTCGGAGGCAATGCCAAGTGCAAGCTGCACAGCCGGATCGTTGTCGTTATTGAGGTTCATGGCGCCTGTCTTTGCAAAAGCCAGTATAGGCGTCATTCTGGAGTCGGCAGATATCAGTTTCCATCCGGTTTTGAAATTCACAATATAGGCAAGAGGAATGTTACCATCTTTAATTGTAGTGGTGCTAATCACGTTCTTGTCAGCTCCGGTGATGCTTAAATACCTGTTGAGCATGCTTTTTGTGACTAGGAAACAATCCTCATTTGTGTCGATGCTTTCTTGTATGGCCTCTGATGATGAGGAAGTGAAATTAGGTTCATTGCACGATGTGATGCAAAACGCAGCAGCAACGATTGCGAGTGGGATAAAAGGATTAGTTTTCATCTAAAAATGTTTTTGTTGTTAAAAATTAGTTGTTTATAGGGTTGATTTTGTCGTGTTGTAATGTTCTCGGCGGTGAAATTAATACAAATAATTGAATAAATGACTATTAAAAGAAAAACAAAACGGATAATTGCCATTTTTGCCCAATTTCTATTATTCTTGGCAGGGGGGAGGCCGGTTTATGAGGCTCAAAAGGTGGGGCGGGTGCCGTAAAAACACCAAGACGGCATTTTTATTTGCCTATCAGTGAAAAGAGTATTAATTTTGCAATGATTTTACAAAATCGATTAGACTACAATGAAAATTATCACTAAGGTTGACGATCTCAAGAGTGCCATAAAGGCATATCGTCAAGAGGGTAAGAATGTGGGTCTGGTACCCACAATGGGCGCACTTCATGGCGGCCACAAGTCGCTGGTTGACCGTGCCCGTCGTGAAAACGACGTGGTGGTGGTGAGTGTGTTCCTGAACCCAACCCAGTTTAACAATAAAGAGGACTTGCGCACATATCCGCGCACGGCCGAAGCCGATGCCGCTCTGCTCGAAGCGTGTGGCGTGGACATCGCATTTATGCCCACTGTGGCCGACATATATCCCGAGCCCGACAACCGCGTGTTCACCCTTGGCCCCTTGGCCGAGGTTATGGAGGGCGCCATGCGTCCCGGCCATTTCAACGGGGTGTGCCAGATAGTGAGTAAGCTGTTTGCCATGGTAGAGCCCGACAGGGCTTACTTTGGCGAGAAAGATTTTCAACAGATAGCTGTGATACGTGCCATGGTCAAGCAACTCGGATTTGCTTTGCAGATAGTGCCGTGCCCTGTGGTGCGTGAGCCCGACGGACTTGCCAAGAGCAGCCGCAATGTGAGACTTACTCCCGAAGTGAGGAAAGTGGCGCCAAACATCTACCGAGTGCTCCGCGAGAGTGTGGACTACTCAGCAACCCACACTGTGGCTGAGACTCACGATTGGGTGGTGGCTCAAATCAATGCCTACGACTTGATGGAGGTGGAGTATTTCTCGATTTGCGACAGCACCACACTGCAGCCGGTCGACGACTGGACCGGTGGCGTGGTGGGATGCATAACTGTGTATTGCGGTGATGTGCGTGAAATCGACAATATCACCTATCGCAACTGATTCCACACCACGGCGCAAGCCACTATGGCTCTGTTGAATTAACAAAGGAAAAACAACTACAGAAAAAGGAATTATCTGATAAAGCAATTGTCTGTCATGCAGATACAAGTGATAAAATCAAAAATCCACCGCGTCACAGTCACCGGTGCCGACCTTAACTACATAGGCAGCATCACCATTGACCAGGACTTGATGGATGCTGCAGGAATTATAGAGGGCGAGCGCGTCTACATAGTCGACAACAACAACGGCGAGCGTCTCGACACCTATGCCATTCCGGGCGAGCGCGGCTCTGGCGTGATATGCCTCAATGGTGCCGCCGCACGCAAGGTGCAGAAGGGCGATGTGGTTATCATCATGGCCTATGGCATAATCAATGCCGACGAGGCTGCCGCCTTCAAGCCGCGTGTGGTGTTCCCCGACACGCACACCAACCGCTTGATTGATTGATGCCGCAGTCGGTTTCAGCAAGGTGGCGGCTTCAGCACCCCCCGACCGAAGAGAAATTATATATTTACACACTACGATACAATGTTTGATAGTTTAAGCGAGAGACTTGAACGCTCGTTCAAGATACTGAAAGGTGAAGGCAAAATCACCGAGATAAATGTAGCCGAGACACTCAAGGATGTGCGCCGTGCACTGGTTGAGGCTGATGTCAACTACAAGGTGGCAAAGACGTTCACCGACACGGTGAAGAAAAAGGCATTGGGCCAAAACGTGCTCACTGCCGTGAAGCCCAGCCAACTCATGGTGAAGATTGTGCACGACGAGCTTGCACAACTCATGGGTGGCGAGCAGGCGCCTTTCAACGTCGACGGGCATCCGGCCATCATCCTGATGTCGGGTCTGCAAGGCTCTGGTAAAACCACTTTCTCGGGCAAGCTTGCACGCAAATTCAAGCAAGAGAAGGGCAAGAAGCCGTTGCTGGTGGCTTGCGACGTGTATCGCCCCGCGGCTATCGAGCAGCTCAAGGTGCTTGCCGCACAAATCGATGTGCCGGTCTATAGTGAGCCCGACAGCAAGAATCCAGTTGAGATTGCCCAAAATGCCATTGCCCAAGCCAAGCGCGACGGCCAGAACCTGGTCATTGTCGATACCGCAGGTCGCCTGGCGGTTGACGAGCAGATGATGCAGGAAATCAAGGCAATCAAAGATGCCATACACCCCAATGAAACACTGTTTGTGGTCGACTCGATGACTGGTCAGGATGCCGTCAACACGGCTAAGGAGTTCAACGACCGACTCGACTTCGACGGAGTGGTGCTCACCAAGCTCGACGGCGACACCCGCGGTGGTGCGGCCCTGTCAATCCGTTCGGTGGTCGACAAGCCCATCAAGTGGGTGGGAACAGGCGAGAAACTCGAGGCTATCGACCCGTTCCGTCCCGCAGGTATGGCCGACCGTATCCTCGGCATGGGCGACATCGTTTCGTTCGTCGACCGCATGCAGCAGCAGTATGACGAGGAAGAAGCCAAAAAGCTGCAGCGCAAAATAGCTAAAAACACATTCGACTACAACGACTTCCTTGCTCAGATAGGACAAATAAAGAAGATGGGTAACCTCAAAGACCTGGCTTCCATGATTCCTGGCGTGGGTAAGGCTATCAAGGACATTGACATCGACGACAACGCCTTCAAGAGCATTGAGGCCATTATCCAGTCGATGACTCCATATGAGCGTGAGCACCCTGAGGTGATGAACGGCAGCCGCCGCAAGCGCATAGCCGCCGGTAGCGGCACCGACATCCAGGAGGTGAACCGACTGCTCAAGCAGTTTGACCAGACACGCAAGATGATGCACACCGTGGCCACAATGAAAAATCCGCTCAAGGCCATGCGCGGCATGCGGCGCCGTTGATGCCGCCACTCATGCCCCAATGGGCACCGCGGCAACTTGGCAGCGGTGCCCATTGCGGTTTATTGGCTGCTCAAGCAAAGCGCCACAAGTGCAAAAAACACAGATACACACTTCATAACTCATAACTCTCATGCAAATTATCGACGGTAAAAAGGTGTCGGCCCAAATCAAACAGGAAATAGCGGCCGAAGTTGAAAAAATGGTGGCCTCAGGCCAAAAACGCCCGCACTTGGCTGCGGTTCTCGTGGGGCACGACGGCGGCAGTGAAACCTATGTGGCCGCCAAAGTCAAGGCTTGCGAGGTGTGCGGCTTCAAGTCGAGCCTCATCCGCTTTGAGGACGATGTGACCGAAAGCCAGCTGCTCGACACTATCGCCCAGCTCAATGCCGATGCCGATGTCGACGGCTTCATCGTGCAACTGCCGTTGCCGCGCCACATCGACGAGCAGAAAATCATCGAGGCGATTGACTACCGCAAAGATGTCGACGGATTCCATCCCATCAATGTGGGACGTCTCTCGATAGGCTTGCCGTGCTTCCGCTCAGCCACACCGCAAGGCATTCTCACCCTGCTTGAGCGTTACGGCATCGCCACAAGCGGAAAGCATTGCGTGGTGATCGGACGCAGCAACATCGTGGGCAAGCCGGTGGCCTCAATGCTCATGCAGAAAGGCAATCCGGGCAACTGCACCGTCACCGTGTGCCATAGCGCAACGCAGAACCTTAAGGAAATCACCCGCCAGGCCGATATCCTTATTGCCGCCATCGGCTCGCCGGCGTTTGTCAAGGCCGACATGGTGAAAGACGGTGTGGCCATAATCGATGTGGGCACCACCCGCGTGCCGTCGACCGTCACCAAGAGCGGATGGAAACTGCGTGGCGACGTTGACTTCGACGAGGTGGCTCCGCACTGCTCGTTTATCACCCCTGTGCCTGGCGGTGTGGGCCCGATGACTATCGTGTCGCTTATGAAAAACACCCTGCTTGCCGCACAGCACGCAATCTATAAATAAATATACATCTGATTCAGGGCGGCAATGATGACTCACTTGCTTTCAATACTGCTTCTGTCGCTGGTGGAGCTGCTCTCGGGCAGTTCTGCTACTGCCGACTTGACTTTTGTGGGCGATGCCATGCAGCATGCTCCGCAAGTCAAGGCTGCCGCGCAGTGTGGCCGTAAAAGCGGCAAAGCCTTTGACTACAGCCAGTGCTTCAGCCATGTGGCTCCCGATATAGCAAACGCCGATTTTGCGGTGGCCAATCTGGAATGCCCGCTCGCCGGCCCGCCCTACACGGGTTACCCGGCCTTCAGTGCCCCCGATGCCTATGCATCGGCACTCAAGGCCGTGGGGTTTGACCTCTTGCTCACGGCCAACAATCACTGCCTCGACCGCCGCGACAAGGGGCTGGTGAGGACGGTCTCGGCTCTCGACCGCCTGGGCGTTCAGCACATAGGTACCTACGTCAGTGCCTCTCAGCGCAGTGCCAGGTTGCCGTTTATCACTACTGTCAACGGCATTCGCATAGCATTCCTCACCTACACCTACGGCACCAATGGCATCAACGTGCAAGGCAGTGTGGTGGTCGACTACATAGACCGTGCTGTGATTGCCGCCGACATTGCCGCCGCGCGCATTGCCGGAGCCGAGGCGGTGTGCGTGTGCATGCACTGGGGCATTGAATACAAGCTGCAGCCTGTGGAGTCGCAGCGTGCGCTTGCCGATTTCCTCGTTGACCAGGGTGTTGATCTTATCATAGGCGGGCATCCGCATGTGATTGAGCCTATGGAGATGCGCTACAGCCAGCCGTATGGCAAAAACGTGTTGCTAGTCTACAGTTTGGGCAACTTCATCTCTAACCAGAACGGTGTTGACAGCCGTGGCGGAGCCATGGTCAAGGTGAAGCTCACGCGTCTGGCTCAAGGCGGGGTGGTGGTGCATGATGCTCGCTACAAGTTGTTTTTCGTGCAAAAGCCTCAACGAGCCGGCGAGAATTATGTGCTCGTGCCTGAAAACAAGCCGTCGCTGCTGCGCCCCGACAGCCGTCAGGCGTTCTCTGCTTTCATGTCGCGTGCCCACAATCTGGTGCTCGGCAGCAA
This sequence comes from Bacteroidaceae bacterium, assembly GCA_963612465.1. Classification (GTDB taxonomy): domain Bacteria; phylum Bacteroidota; class Bacteroidia; order Bacteroidales; family Muribaculaceae; genus Sodaliphilus. Next base: position 148,955 of record CAVDUV010000004.1, read on the forward strand.
TGTGGCCGTTCCGGCCGAGTGATTTATTGAAAAAACAGTAGAAACAAAAAAATGACTTCAAATCGATTCTTGCTCACAAAACTCCTTTTTGCCGTCCTTTTATGCTTCATGGGGCATTGGACTGCGGCAACGGCGCAAGAGATCGATTTCATTCGCACCGACCTTAACCATATAACCATGAACGGCGACGACTGGAGCGACTTGAGGCGCGAAATCAAGTCGGTGAGCCGCAGCCGGTCGGGCAAGTTCTCGGTGCTTCACATCGGCGACTCGCACGTGCAGCCCGACATCTTTCCCGGTGAGGTGCGCAACCGCCTGCAATATGTGTTTGGCAACGGCGGACGTGGCCTGCTTGTGCCGCTCGCAATGGCCGGCACCAATGCCCCGGCAGACTATGCCCTGTCGTCGGCAACTTCGCGCTCGGCACGGTCGAGGCTGCTGATGCGCAACTGGCGCACTGTGATGGGGCTGACCGGCATATCGGTGCGGTTTGCCTCAAGTCCTGTCTCGCTCGACGTGCGCACCAAGGGCCTTGGGCATGATTTTAACCGCATAACGCTGCTCCATGCGCAAGGCGCTGGCTTCGACACCATTGCCGTTGGCTTCGACACCATTGCCGGACGCGCATCCACGCCGTGGAGCACCGACTTCACGCTGCCCTTCATGTCCGATTCCCTGTCGCTTGGCAACATCCCTTGCAGCGGAGATTTTTGGGGCGTAGTGGTGGGCAACAGCAGGCCTGGAGTGGTGTATCACACAATAGGCAACAATGGCGCCACCTATGCGATGTATCATAAAATTGACAGTTTCGCACAGCAAACGTCGATTCTGCATCCCCGGCTTATCATTATCTCGCTCGGCACCAACGAGGCCTTCGGCAGCCATGCCTACATGGCATCGCAAATCGACCGACTCGTGACCGACTTGCGCCAGGCCAATCCCAAGGCCAAATTCTTGCTCACCACGCCCATGGAGTCGCAGCGCCGTGGCCGTCGGGGGTATTCTGTCAACCCGTCGGTGGCCGTCGTGCGAGGCATAATCCTTGACTATGGCCGTGAACACCACATCCCGGTTTGGGACTTATATGCTGTGGCCGGCGGCGAGGGGGCCTCGCGCAACTGGCTCAGCCTCCAGCTGATGAACACCGGCGACCATCTGCACTTTTTCCAGTCGGGCTATGAGCTGCAGGGCTCGTTGCTTGCCGATGCGCTGATAGAACAGCTGCGCTGATCCCCATGGCTTTTCCATGTCCCTCTGAAACGGATTCAGATGTAAATAAATAAGCCATAGTTTACTGTTTT
>CAVDUV010000005.1:0-130305 GCA_963612465.1 Bacteroidaceae bacterium
CGGGCCCCCGTCAATTCCTTTGAGTTTCACCGTTGCCGGCGTACTCCCCAGGTGGAATACTTAATGCTTTCGCTCAGCCCCGCAGCGCCCATTCGCGCCGCACGGCCAGTATTCATCGTTTACTGCGTGGACTACCAGGGTATCTAATCCTGTTCGATACCCACGCTTTCGTGCCTCAGCGTCAGTCGCGTGCTGGAAAGCTGCCTTCGCAATCGGAGTTCTGCGTGATATCTATGCATTTCACCGCTACACCACGCATTCCGCCTACCTCAATCATACTCAAGTTAACCAGTTTCAATGGCAATTTTATGGTTGAGCCACAAACTTTCACCGCTGACTTAATTAACCACCTACGCACCCTTTAAACCCAATAAATCCGGATAACGCTCGCATCCTCCGTATTACCGCGGCTGCTGGCACGGAGTTAGCCGATGCTTTTTCTTCGGGTACTCTCACTTGCCCACACGTGGGCAACGTTACTCCCCGACAAAAGTGGTTTACAATCCGTAGGACCTTCTTCCCACACGCGACTTGGCTGGTTCAGACTCTCGTCCATTGACCAATATTCCTCACTGCTGCCTCCCGTAGGAGTTTGGCCCGTGTCTCAGTACCAATGTGGGGGACCTTCCTCTCAGAACCCCTACGCATCGTCGGTTTGGTGGGCCGTTGCCCCGCCAACTGCCTAATGCGCCGCATGCCCATCCTTGACCGAATCTCTTTCCCCCTCAATGCCATGCGGCATAAGGGAACTATGGGGTATTAGGCGCGATTTCTCACGGTTATCCCCCAGTCAAGGGCAGGTTGCATACGTGTTACTCACCAGTGCGCCGGTCGCCGGCAGTGGCATTGCTGCCACCCCGCTGCCCCTCGACTTGCATGTGTTAAGCCTGTCGCTAGCGTTCATCCTGAGCCAGGATCAAACTCTTCGTTGTTGTTATCTTGTTTTCTCTTCTTTTCAGATTTGAATTGTTTTTGAAAACGATACCTCGCTTGAAGCGCTGACCGCCGGCCCGTCCGGACTACTCGGATAACGGCTGCCGGAACCACGACGGCCCCGGCGGCCGGAAGTACTCGAAATCTCATTGACGTAAGGGGTGCCGGCCAGGTGGCCGGCTTACCTCTCTCTATCTTGTACTACTGTCGTTCGCGGCCTGAATCTCAGACCGCCAACCTGTCTTTTATCCTGTGACTATTGCAATTCTTTCAATGATCTCGTGCCCTTGATTTTCAAAAGCGATGCAAAGGTACGGCTTTTTTCCGAACCACCAAACTTTTTGCAAACATTTTTTCACAGCACAAATAGTGCATTGTGTGCTTATGAGCAATGTTTCAGCCGTTTAGGCGCAAGAAAAAAGTTTAAACTTTTTCACCACCTGTCCTCCACTTGCAGCTCAAACGAGCATAACGGAGAAAAGGGAGGAAAACTGCTGCTGGTGCAAAATGGCACCAGCAGCCATCAGTCTACCTTATGCAAATCGTGCCCCATGCGCACCTTTTTAGTGTGCATATAGTATTTATTGTATTTGTTAGGCTCGATTTCGATTGGCACATTTTCCACAACCTCGAGTCCATAACTTTCAATTCCGACGCGCTTGACAGGGTTATTGGTCATCAAACGCATTTTCTTCACCCCGAGAATGCGCAAAATGTTGGCGCCAACGCCATAATCGCGTTCATCGGGCTTAAAGCCCAAGTGCACGTTGGCATCGACGGTGTCGTATCCCTCCTCTTGAAGCTTGTAGGTCTTTATCTTGTTCATGAGGCCAATGCCACGGCCCTCCTGGTTCATGTAGACCACCACGCCCTTTCCGGCCTTCTCAATCATTCTCATGGCCATGTGCAGCTGGTCGCCGCACTCACAGCGCAAAGAGCCGAATATGTCGCCAGTGGCACACGAAGAGTGCACACGCACCAGCACCGACTCGTCGTCAGTCCATTCGCCCTTGATTAATGCAATGTGCTCAAGGCCGTTGTTGATCTGCTTAAAAGGAATAAGACGGAAGTGACCATACTCGGTGGGCAAGTCAACCTCCTCGCCCACCTCTACCACACGCTCGGTGCGCAGGCGATAAGCGATGAGATCTTTGATTGATATTATGGGGATATTGAACTTCTCGGCCACCTTCACCAGCTGGGGAAGGCGTGCCATGGTGCCATCGGGGTTAATGATTTCGATTAAAGCCGCAGCCGGGTACAGCCCGGCCAAACGGGTGAGGTCGACAGCGGCCTCGGTGTGGCCTGCACGCGTGAGCACACCTTTATCTTGTGCCCGCAATGGGTTGACGTGGCCAGGACGGCCCAAATCGGCCGGCTTGAGATTTGGGTCGGTGAGAGCCTTGATGGTCATAGCGCGGTCGTGCATCGACACACCAGTGGTGCATCCCTCGAGCAAATCGACAGTCACGGTGAAAGGAGTGCCCAACATCGAAGTGTTGTCCTCTACCTGCATGTTAAGCTCAAGTTCATGGCAACGCTTCGACGTCAGCGGGGCGCACAGCACTCCCCTGCCCTCACGCAACATGAAATTCACTTTTTCTTCCGTGATTTTCTCGGCTGCAATGATGAAGTCGCCCTCATTTTCACGATCCTCATCGTCAACCACAATCACAAAACCACCATTGCGCATGCTTTCGATGGCATCGTCGATGGTGTTGAGTCTTATTTCCGTATTATCATTCATAACCTATTTGTTTTTCTTTATTCGTTTTCAGACGCCACGCTGTCACCAGCCTCGGCATTGTCGGCAGACAACAATTCGTGCAACTCATCGCAGACCTTGGCCACGAGAGCCACATCGGTTTTGAGATTGGCCTGATGGCGTACACCTATAATATAAAAGGGAATTGACAAGGGGAATATCGCAGCCAGCACAGCTCCCACACGCGGATAATTGGTGGGATGATACGTGAGCAACTGACGAATCACGGGTAAGTCCATAGCCTTGTTGATAACAAGCTGACTCCGCGAATTGGACAAATAGTCGACCACGCCGTCGGTCTGCTCGGCAATCTCGCGCAACGACGCCTTGTCGAAGCCATACATCCAATATCGCATAAAGCCCATGCGCCGCGGATAGCGGAGCAAGAACGAATCGCACAAGGCATGAAGCGACTGCAGCTTCTGGAGTGCCACACGAGTGTCGACTTCTTCGATAACGACCTCCTTGAGTGTGAGTTTGCGCACCTGGTGCATACCCATAAGGCGGCGGAAGAAGTTGCGGTAGGCATCCACGTTAAGCACAGCCGAGTCGTTGACAGCCTTGTAGGTCAAGAAGATGCCCAAAGGCAGCAGCACCGCCGAACTTAGCCAAATGCCGTGCCACACCTCCCAACGGCCATCGCGGGCAAGCTTATAACCCATGTTGTCGATAATGTAGTAGACAATGAACAGCAGCACCGATATGACGATGGGCGTGCCCAATCCGCCTTTGCGAATGATGGCCCCCAAAGGAGCTCCAATGAAAAAGAAGATGAGGCAAGCCAGCGACAATGTGAATTTCTTCTGCAACTCGATTTGGTGACGCCGGATGACGAATTTATCCTCATTCATTGCATATCCGCGGAATTCATAGTCCTGCTTTGCCATTGAGGCCCTGCTCACTGCATCGGAAAGCACATTCAGCCTGTCGCTCACCGACAACGAGTTGTAAATCGAGTCGAAATCAATGGGCCTCGACAGATTCACCTGATGCGCCGGCACCTCGATGCGCGACGTGTCGTGCGCCTCATAGGTGACCGACGGAACGCCAACCACTGCAAGCACCTTCATCTCGTTGCTGATTTGCGCGCCTACCGAATCGACGCGCTTCGACACCGAGTCGATGGTGTGGTTAAGCTCCGTTATGTTTTTACCTATATACTGCGATTTCATCGTCTGGTCGTCCATGCGAGTGAAATTGGCATCATAGGGAATGAATATCTCCTTTTTATCGAACGATTCGCGCCTGAACATGCTTGACCCCATTGATGAATTGGCTCCAAGTGCAACATCCTCATACCAGTTGCCACCACTTAGCTTGAGCACAAGGTGCAACTTGTCGTGCGTCATACTGAGCGAGCCGGAATCGGCCGCCACCACCCGGGGGTAGTTTTGAGAAGTAGACACATCATAGATGAGCAGATTGTAAAGCATGCCGTTTTGCGGGTTCTTGTGCTTCACATACAGGTTGTATCCGGGAATTTGACTATAGATTGCCCCCTCAGGGATGTCGAGCGTGGGTGACTTTTGGCGCATTGAGAACAACAGCGTCCACATCTTCACCTGAGCCCGCGGCAAGACGTCGTTTTGGAAAAAGAATGCTCCGATGGCAACAAGAGTGATAAACAACATAAGTGGCTTCATAACCTTAAGGAGCGACACGCCCGACGATTTCATGGCCGTGAGCTCGAGATGCTCACCCAGATTGCCAAAGGTCATCAGCGACGCCAAAAGGATTGCCAGCGGCAAAGCCAGCGGAATCATGGTTAGTGCCGCATAGAAGAACAGCTCGCCTATCACATTGACGGCCAAGCCCTTGCCCACCAACTCATCGATATACTTCCACAAAAACTGCATCATCACAATGAAGAGGCAGATGAAAAACGTCATCATGAATTGTGGCAGAAACGTTTGCAGTATGAATAAATATAGCCTCTTAATCCTTAGCATTAAACTGTGAAAGATATGATTATTTGCGTGCAAAATTAGCAATTATAAGATTAATATGCAAGCGGAGAAAACACAGCGCAAAAGACAGCTCAACCCACAGCGAAAAAACGCGAAAAGCATGCAGCCCGCCAGCGCCCACACCCAATGCGCCTGGGAGCCACAAAAGCACAAATGTGGCTTTAATATATAATGTGGCGCAAGACAAGTTTGAATTGAAAAAATTTGAGTTTAGGAATAAATGCGCTAATTTTGCAAAAGGTAAAACAACTGTCAAAAAATGAAAGATTTATTCAAACGACTGGAAGATGTGGCCGTTGCCAACAAGCAGCGCATCATACTTCCCGAAAGCACAGAGCCGCGCACCCTACAGGCTGCCGACAAAATCCTTGGCAACAACGTGGCCGACGTGATTCTGATTGGAAACGAGAACGAAATTGCAACCCTTGCACAGGAACTCAAGCTCAACAACATTGGCAAGGCAAAAATAGTGGATCCCAACGACGAGAAGGGCACTGAAAAATATGCCGAATTGTTTTACGAGTTGCGCAAAAGCAAAGGCGTGACGATGGAAGACGCCCGCAAAAAGGTGAAAGACCCGCTATACCTAGGATGCCTGCTCATTAAAGCCGGCGAGGCCGACGGCCAAGTGGCCGGAGCACGCAACACCACCGGCAATGTGCTCAGAGCCGCTTTTCAAGTGCTCAAAACAGCACCGGGCGTGAGCGCCGTGTCGGGTGCATTCATCATGCTGTTGCCAGAAGGTTCCCCCTACGGCGAAGACGGCGTCATGGTGTTTGCCGACTGCGCCGTTATCCCCAACCCCGATGCCAGCCAGCTGGCTCAAATCGCCGTTTCGGCCAACGAGACAGCCAAGTCGCTTGCAGGAATTGAGCCGCACGTGGCAATGCTGAGCTTCTCGACCAAGGGCAGCGCCAGCCATGAGAACGTGGACAAGGTGGTAGAGGCCACCCGCCTCGCCAAAGAGATGAACCCCGACATCGACATCGACGGAGAACTGCAGGCCGACGCTGCCATAGTGCCAAGCGTGGCCGCCACCAAAGCTCCCGGCAGCAAAGTGGCAGGAAAGGCCAACGTGCTGGTGTTCCCCGACCTGGGAGTGGGCAACATAGCCTACAAGCTGGTGCAACGCCTGGCCGGAGCCACAGCAGTGGGCCCCGTGCTCCAGGGACTAGCCGCCCCGGTAAACGACTTGTCGAGAGGATGCTCGCCCGAAGACGTGTATAAGACCATACTGCTGACATGCAACCAGGCCATAGCCAAGAAAGCTAAATAATAACTCCAAACAACGATACATCAATATGAACATATTAGTGCTGAATTGCGGAAGCAGCTCCGTGAAATACAAGCTGATTGAGATTAAGGCCAACAAGACCCTAGCCGAAGGAGGCGTGGAAAAAATCGGTTTGCCCGACTGTTTCATAAAGCTAAAACTGAATGATGGTTCAAAAAAGCAGATACAACTCAGTGCCAACGACCACGAAAGTGCCATTGCCTCGATTTTAGGCTACCTCACAAGCGAGGAATATGGCTGCATCTCGAGCTACGACGAGATTGACGCAGTGGGCCACCGAGTGGTGCACGGCGGAGAGCGGTTCAACAAAAGCATGCTTATCACCCAAGAGGTGAAAGAAACAATAAAGGAGTGCTACGGCATCGCCCCACTCCACAACCCGGTGAACATGGCCGGCATCGACGCGATTTCATCGATCATGCCCAATGTGCCGCAAGTGGCCGTATTCGACACCGCATTCCACCAGACGATGGAGCCCAAGGCCTTCCGCTACCCTATTCCGAATGAATACTACACGGTAGACCACGTGAGGCGCTATGGATTCCACGGAACGAGCCACCGCTATGTGTCGCGCAAGGTGTGCGACTTCCTTGGCGTCAAGTATGAGGACCAAAAAATCATCTGCTGCCACATAGGCAACGGAGCAAGCATCACAGCCGTGAAAGGCGGCAAGAGCATCGACACCAGCATGGGCCTCACCCCCACCGAGGGACTGATGATGGGCACCCGCTCAGGCGATGTGGATCCGGGAGCGCTGCTGTTCCTTATGGACAAATACAACCTAAGCGTCAACGACATGCTCAACATCATCAACAAGAAGAGCGGCGTGATGGCCATATCGGAACTGTCGAGCGACATGCGTGAGATAGTAGATGGCGCCGAGGTGAAGCACGACCCCAAAGCCCAACTGGCGCTTGACATGTATGAGCTGAGAATACTGAAATACATCGGAGCATATGCCGCCGAGCTGAACGGTGTGGACATCATCGTGTTTACCGGTGGAGTTGGCGAGAACCAATTTGGAACACGCGAAGTGATATGCAACAACCTCACATACCTGGGTGTGGCATTCGACAAAGAAGCCAACGACGCCACACTGCACGGCAAAGCCGGGGTTATCAGCAAACCAGACTCTAAGGTGAAAGTGGTGGTTATTCCCACCGACGAGGAATACATGATTGCCCACGACACCGAGGCTATTGTAGAAGGCCGCGAGCCTTAAGCCCCTCCCGCAAGACCACAAGCTGCCCTCAGGGGCCGCCCCCCCTACAGGCAGATGACACATAAGGAAAGGCGCTCAGCACAACGCGAGCGCCTTTCCTCTTTTTATTGCACAATCAACGCCTGCGGGATTGTGTTATTTTTTGTTAACAGACGAATACAACAGTCACATTCAGCACTTTTGCGCTGCGCCAAGTATTTGAATTTCAGTAAAAAATTTCTACCTTTGCAGTCCGATTATATCCAAAATTGATTGATTCAAGGGCAAAACGAAAGCATTTGGCCGTGTGATTAGTGCGCTCAAGGATATTTAATTAACATTTAATCAGGAATTTATAAAGTGAACACTTTAAGTTACAAGACTGTATCGGCAAAAGCCGAAAACATTCAGAAAGAATGGGTAGTGGTTGACGCTACCGATCAAGTACTGGGTCGTCTTTGTGCAAAAGTCGCAAAAATTCTTCGCGGCAAGTACAAGCCCTGCTACACTCCCAACATGGACTGCGGCGACAACGTGATTATCATCAACGCCGACAAGGTTGTCCTCACAGGCGACAAATGGGAAAAGCGCGTGTATGTTTCCTACACAGGCTATCCTGGCGGTCAGCGTTTCGCAAGTCCAGCCATACTGAAAGAAAAATCTTTGAAGAAGGATTTGAAAGCCGGCAAGCACCCCCTGTTTATCAAGGTGATTAAAGGCATGCTTCCCAAGAACCACCTTGGTGCACAGCTCCTTACCAACGTGCACATCTACAATGGCAACGAGCACCCGCACGAAGCACAGAATCCTAAAGTTATTGACATCAACAAACTTAAATAAAGAGATTGAAGTATGGAAAAAATAAATGCAGTAGGTCGTCGTAAAGCAGCTATCGCCCGCGTGTATGTGAGCGAAGGTAAAGGCGAAATCACAGTTAACAAGCGCGCCTTAGAGGTATATTTCCCATCTGAGATCCTGCGATTCATTGTAAAGCAACCCCTCAACACACTTGAAGCTGCTGAAAAGTATGACATCAACGTGAACTTGGTGGGCGGTGGCTACAAAGGTCAGGCCGAGGCTCTTCGTCTGGCAATTGCACGCGCACTGGTTAAAATCAACCCCGAGGACAAGGCAGCACTCCGCAAGGAGGGCTTCATGACCCGCGACCCGCGTGCCGTAGAGCGCAAGAAACCAGGACGTCCCAAAGCACGCAAAAGATTCCAGTTCAGCAAGCGTTAATATTGCCGGTGTGCCCTGCAAAGGGCCTGAGACGCCTTTCAATATCGCTATGCTCTACTGTGATAGAGAGTTTAGTATCCAAATTGCATAGACTCACTGAGCTTAGAAAAAAAGAAAGAAACGAGCAATGGCTACTATGCAATTGATTTAAGTTGAATGTAAACAAAAAAAGAAAATTAAAATGCAAACACCAAGTTTTGAACAGTTACTCGAAGCTACATGTCACTTCGGCCACCTGAAACGCAAATGGAATCCCGCAATGGCTCCCTACATCTTCATGGAGCGCAACGGTATCCACATCATCGACCTGTATAAGACCCAGGCTAAACTCGAAGAGGCTGCAAATGCCTTGAAGACCATCGCCAAGTCGGGCAAGAAAGTGCTTTTCGTTGCCACAAAGAAGCAGGCAAAGCAAGTGGTAGAAGAGCGTGCACAATCAGTCAACATGCCCTACGTGATTGAGCGTTGGCCGGGCGGTATGCTCACCAACTTCCCCACAATCCGCAAGGCTGTGAAGAAGATGGCTTCGATTGACAAGATGGAGAAAGACGGCACATTCGACAACCTGTCGAAGCGCGAGAAACTGCAGGTGACCCGCCAGCGCGCTAAGCTGGAGAAGAACCTTGGCAGCATTGCCGACCTGAACCGTCTGCCTTCGGCTCTGTTTGTGGTTGACGTGCTTAAAGAGCACATTGCCGTAGCAGAGGCTAACCGCCTTGGTATACCTGTATTCGGCATCGTAGACACCAACAGTGATCCTGACACTGTAGATTTCGTGATTCCGGCCAACGATGACGCATCAAAGTCGATCGACATTGTACTGAGCACCGTGTGCGAGGCCATCAAAGAGGGTCTTGAGGAGCGCAAGGTTGAGAAAGTTGATGCTAAGGAAGCAGGTGAAGGCGAAGAGCGTGCACCCCGCAAGCGTCGTGCCCGCGTAAGCCACAAGGCCGAAGAAGCTCCCAAGGCAGAAGAGGCTACCGCAGCTGAAGAAGCACCCAAAGCTGAGTAATTATTCAATAAACTAAAAACATAATAAGGAAAATCAAAATTATGGCAGTTACTATAGCCGACATTCAGAAGCTCCGCAAGCTTACAGGAGCAGGTCTCGTGGATTGCAAGAAGGCACTTATCGAGGCTGAGAATGATTTGGACAAAGCAATTGAGTTGATTCGCAAGCGCGGACAAGCCATCGCTGCAAAGCGTGAGGACCGCAGCGCTGCCGAGGGCGTGGCATTTGCCAAGACCGAAGGTGGATTCGGTGCCATCGTGGCTCTGAAGTGCGAAACCGACTTCGTGGCTTCAAACGACAAATTCGTGGCTCTCGCCAACAAGATTCTTGACGCTGCAGTTGCTTCTAAAGTCAAGACTCTCGACGAGCTCAAAGAGTTTGCTATCGAAGGCAAGAAAGTGCCCGAACTCATCACTGAGCTTAGCGGTATCACCGGTGAGAAGATGGAACTCGGCGCATTCGAGGCTCTCGAGGCTCCCGCCGTGGCCAGCTACAACCACTTCAACAAGAAACTTGCCACTCTGGTAGCATTCAACAAAGAGGTTGATGCTCAGGTGGGCAAGAACGTGGCTATGCAGGTTGCTTCGATGAACCCCATCGCAGCAACCCGTGAGCAGATCCCCGAGGCTACCGTAGCCGAGGAGCTCAAGATGGCCGTAGAGAAGACCAAGACCGAACAGGTGAAAAAGGCTGTTGAGGCAGCTCTCAAGAAAGCAGGCTTCAACCTCTACATCGCTGAAAACGAGGAGCACTTGAACGAAGGCATCATGAAGGGCAACATCACCGAGGCTCAAGCACAGGAAATCCGTGACCTGAAGGCTAAGGTGGCCGCTGAGAAAGAGGCTAACCTGCCCCAGCAGATGATTGAGAACATCTCTAAGGGACGTATGAACAAATACTTCCAGGAGAATGCGCTCATGGAGCAAATCTATGAGGCTGACGACGCCAAAGACACTGTTGCACAGTATCTGGCCAAGGCCGACAAGGAATTGAAGGCCATTGACCTGAAGCGTGTGAACCTGAACGCCGACTAATCAAGATTGGCCGTATAGCCAATTAAAATAACCATTACTGAAGCTACCGGAAACGGTAGCTTCTTTTTTTATTGCACCTAGACGCACCGCATGGAAGGACTACCAGTAACAGGCTATCTGTTACAATGAGCACGGCACTTTCATTGAACTTTAGCGTAGTTGTTAACTATTTGGAAATAAATAATCTACATTAATGCGGCCTTAAACGCACAAGTCAAAAATTATTTTGAATAGTTTCATCAATGACCGCTAACTGATTATTAGTCATAGTCTTTTGAAATTTCAAAGCATTTTTTAGATGAAAGAGCCGTGTTACAATGAGGTGAATATTTGTCTGGATGTTGCATTTTTTTATATTTTTTGTGTAACTTTGAAGCGTCAATCAACCCATTTAAACATAAACGTATGAAAAAAAATTACGCAAAACTTTTAGTATCTGCCTTTGTGGCAGCAACATCAATCTTCGGCGCACAAGCCGATGAAGTGGTAGTTCTTCAAGAAAACTTCGACAAGCTCGAAGCTCTCACATCAGCTGGCGTGCACCAGTATGGCAAAAACCCTTGGACAGGAACCGATGCCGAAGGTGTGAGCTATCAGCCCAACTACAGCAACCTCATAAAAGATGGTCATGAAGCTGATTTAAACGGATGGAGTTCACGCACTGGCTACCTGTATGCATGCCAGGGCTTCGTGCGCATCTCAAAGACCAATTATGGTGGCGACCTTGTTTCGCCTAAGTTTACCTCACTCACCGAGGCTACCGATGTGAAGCTCTCTTGGCAAGGAATTGGCTACACTTCAGCGCTTACTCTTGACGATTCGGGCAACTATAAATCAGGCCTTGTGCACGACTATCAGTATTATTGTGTAGCAGTCCTCGGTGCCGGCGAAATTGAAGGTGCCTCAAGAACTACAACCGTTAATTACAAAGACGAGTACAATAATGCGCTTGCTGTGAAGGCTGCCGTTATTGAAATTCCTACTGACTGCTTCATCACCCCCGACACTCTCCAGGCATGGGGCTTCGAAGGCACCAAAAACGCTCTCACCATCAAGGGTGCTACAGCTGAAACCCAAGTGGTATTCATGTCAACAATTCCATTCACTAAGACAACCGACTACACAACCGACGATATGCCGGCTGCAACTGATGCTCCTCACGGAACAAACATAAAGGTTAACCGCGTGATTCTTGACAACATCAAGGTGGTTACCGTGGGCAACACTGCTGTTGAAAACATCAATGCCGACAAGGTGGTAAAGGCTCGCAAAGTGATTGAAAACGGCCAGATTTACATCGTAGCCGGCGACAAGAAATATAACGTGATGGGCGTTGAGGTTAAATAACCCGTCCACCAGGCTATAAACGAAATTTGCTCTCGGGGAAAATCTCCGGGAGCTTTTTTTATATGTATTTAAACCGTTTATAGACAAGCAATACCAACCGACGAACGTCACGGCACAGCCAAATATGCAAGTTTGGTGACACAAAAAAAATCGGCAAGATTTCGCTTCTTACCGATTCGTTCAGGTTAGAGATATGTATGAAAAAGTTATCAACTCCTATACTTCGTGGGATTCATGCCCAGGTTGTGTGCCACATAGCGGCTGAAATAGGCTGGCGACGAGAAGTTGAACATGTCGGAAATCTGCACGAACGACAACGTCTTGTCGCGCAACAGACGGGAGATGTCGAGCGCTGTGTAGCGGTTTATCCAAAAGTTGGCTGCATAGCCACTCACCGCCTTCGACACCTCAGAGAGATATTTTGAGGTGACACAGAGTTTGTCGGCATACCATGTCACTTCGCGATGACTGCGGTACTCGCCGCTTTCGAGCAGCAAGAGAAAGCGATTCATGAGCGCGGCGTATTGGGTCGACACATCGCTTTCCTCATACAGCGTGGCATGGAAATCGAAGAAATCAATAATCAGCGCCTGCACCTTGTTCTGTATCATGTCGTTGTAGAACTTATGTCCCGTCTGCAGCATGCGGATCTGCAAATTGTCAAAATTGCGCTTGCATTGCTCAAACTGTGTGGGAGAGAGATGCATGATGGGGTTGAGAAACAGGGCGAGTTGCCCTTTCATGCCATAGTTGCTTTGCGGGGTGCTCAGCTCTATCAGTTGGGACGACACATATATCATGACCACACGAAAATCCTTCTCTGGCGTGATCTTCTCCACCAGTTTGCCCTTGCGCACAATCATCAGGTCGCCCTGCTTCATTTCCAGTTCCGCCCCGTTGAACACAATGCGGCAAGAGCCGCCAAGACAAAGGGCATGTCCCAAATACTCCCTATACGGGTTTGTTCCTATGTCGTCGAGCCGGTCTGTTATGATGATGCTCTTCTGCTGTTCCATGTCAAATCTTCTCTTTTTTACTGATACTTTGCTATTTAGACACTCTACAAAGCTCAAGGTTTATTGCGGCATCCACACTTTTCAGCCTTTTATGCCATCCAATACTTTTCTCAAAGAATCAGACGCATCCTTTCCCAGATTATTCTCCACAATGTCGAGCAAAGCCGACAACTGCTGCCTTGTGATGCCGAGATGCAAACAAATGCTCATGTGCCCAAACGCCATAGGCTCAACATTGCCCACACCGGCCAGAAACGAAACCGTGGCAAGCTCACGGTCCTGGAAAGAAAGCAAGTCGCGCTCGAATATGTCGGCAAAAAGATGTTCCTTCAGAAACTTATCAATTGTCGGAGCAAAGGCTCCATAGCCACTCTTTGGGTGTGAAGAATTAATGCCCGACAGCTTTTCAAGAATAGCTGCCCCACGGTCGTATTTGTTACCCTTGACACTTGTTTCGGTAGCCGTGCGGCCTTCCACATCCACAATGCCGCCAGCCCTGCGATTGTCAAGCACTTGCATGAAAGTTTGTATTGCCCGCAGACTACGCGGAAAACCGCAATAGGCGTAGGCCTGAACAAGGATTTCCTTTATCTCGTTAACGGTCATGCCAGCCTCCAAGCCTGCCGTCAAAGCCGATGGCAAATGTTCCAAGTCGCCGCGCCCGGTATAGGAAGCAATGGCTACAATGGCCTGCTGGCGGCTAGAGAGTGCTGACACAGCAACAAGACTCTTGCTCACAGCTTCCCGGTAGGCGTTTTCTCCCACAGGTTGTAGCCATACCGTCTCGTTGCTCGACATGTTAGAACGCAATGCAAGATGCGCAAACCATGAGTCGGGAGCTGCTCCATGCCAGTGAATGGTGCCCGGCGCTATCTCCACGATATCGCCCGGAAACAGTCGGCGGGCAGCCTTTCCTTTTTCTTGATAGTAACCCACGCCAGCAGTGGCAATTAGAATCTGCCCTCCCGTGTGATAATGCCACGAATTGATGCAACCGGGCGCAAAGGTCACATTGAGCATGGGCAGATGCAGACTGTCGACCTGGCTAACCGTAGAAAGCCAAACATTTCCTGTGAAATTGTTGTTGACCGGCAACTGCTGTCCTAAAGGATAAGGCTGCTTGAACGTTTCGGCAGTTTGCGCCATTGCCGTTGCTGCAACCATAGTTGCTGCAGCCATCAATAAAATCGTTTTCTTTATAAACATAACATGACGATATTAAAAAACACACGTAAACTTATAAACCGTTTTCCACAAGCCATTTATTCAACATTTCGGCAAGCTGCTTGTTGTTTAAATCCTGCATCAGAAAATGAGTGTTGCCGTGGATGCCAATCTTTGGAAGTTCCACCAATGTGGCTTTGCCTCCGTGCCTGTTGACGGCAGCAACAAACTTGCGGGCCATTTGCAGACGCACACGCCAGTTCTCGTCACCGAGGTTCTTGCTCGGTTCCTCTGGGATATAGTCGCCATAATAAATAACGATAGGAATTTGCGTAAGTCGCTTGAAATCGCTCGCCGACACCGGTGTTCCGGCGCAGCCCCCCGTCAGACCGTCAATTTTCGCTGGCACCTCGCCTTCAGGAAAAACGAATCCTCCAGGCTCGTATGCAGCCACGGCTTTCACATTCTTGTTTTGTATCGCAGCCATCCATCCCGGGAAGCCCCCTGCCGAATGGGTAACGAGTACACACGGGCCCACTTTGTAGGCAAGGGCATTGATGGCAGGCACATCCTGGCGGTGATCACTCAAGTCGGGAGTCATCTCGCGGAAGAACTGCGACACACTTGTCGAATCTTTAGGGAACTGCACACCCTCATTCCATTTAGGATAGATGCCCATGCGCCAAATGTCGAACCAAAACATCTCGTCGGCCAAAGGCTTCACTTCCGTGGTTGCCGAAGTGCGCCCGGCTCGGCCACGCCCAGGCAAGTCCATCACATAACTGCTCCACCCCTGACGGAGCATCAAGGTAGCGAAGCCATCCCTGCCGTCGGGAGTCATTTCCCAGCACACCCCAGAACCGCCATAGCCATGCACATACACAAGAGGCGTGTGGTGGGCATTGACAGGTATCTGATAATCGACGAAAGCATGGTTAACCCTGCTGCTCTGCCCAGCTTCAACCTGTGTGGCCCAGCCCACAAACTTGCTGTTGTCGTACGTTCCCTCATGCTGAATGACGGAACCGCCAACCGAGAAATGTCCCTGCCTTTCTATTACAATAGACTGTGCACCAACATTTAAGGCACATGTGGCAAGAGCCACTATCATTGAAATTGTCTTCATTTGCATACTTGATACTTTATTCGCCTAACGTTTTAGTAAATACTAGAGATACCAGTTGCCAACGGCCGTCGGAAAAGACATATACCTCAGTGACAATAAAAGGAAAACGCAAATCGTGCCAGAGTTAAGGTGAATCCTGCTGTAGACGGTAGCAATGCCAGAGGCAAAATACACTTCCTGAGAATGAATCTCAGCCTTCTTATACCAAATGCCACCCTCTTTAATAGTTCGCAGTTCTTCTTCCTTTCCCCAATATCCGCCCATGTGCACAAATTGTGCTGACTCGTGGAAAAGTTTTTCCAAGTGCTCAACATCCTTTTCGGCCATCCATTTCCACTTGTTGTTTGAGATGTCAATGAAGGTTTGTTGCTCGGGCGTGAACTTAACGGGGCTCTTGACTCCACATGCTGCCACAGATGGTGAGGAACAGCAATGCGGTAAACAGAAATCTCTTCATAATGCATATCGGTTTATTTCAGTTTGTCATTGAAAAACTCTGTGAGTTTCTTCACTGCCTGCTCCACATATTCAGGCACATAATACGTCTTGATGTGCGTGGCTCCGGGAATGAGAAACAGCTGCTTATCGGTAGTGCCGGTCGCTTTGGAGTAGCATTGCTCAGTCATGTAGAACGTGTCGGCAATGCTTCCTGCCATCATCAGCAATGGCTGGTTGATGAGATACATGCCCTCGCTGGCATCAAATGCCATCAGATCCACAAGGCTGCTCTTGGTGTAGCGGAATGCGGAATTGGGATGGGCATAGGTCTGGAGATAATAGGTGTAGCCGTCGCGATAGAGGTCGAAGGGCAACTTGGCGGCTTGTTCGGGAGTGACACCGCTCATGTCGCCCACATACTCGGGCGCCTGTCCCTCAGCCTCCTTTTGTCGGGCAGCACAAGCATCGGCAAGACGCTCTTGCACTTGGTCTATCTGCGAGTCAAGGAAGCCGTTGCGACGCACCAAGCCGGTGTTGAACATACTCAACGTGGCCACAGCTTTGAAGCGTTTGTCGGTTTGGGCAGCCTTCAGCGTATAGCCGCCGCCACCGCAAATACCAAGAATACCAATCCGCCGAGCATCCACACCGGGATATTGCGCCAGAATGTCGGCAGCCCGGCGTATGTCCTCAATGCGGTTGGCCGGCTTGTCGGTGTTGCGCGGCTCGCCCTCGCTATCGCCTTGATATGCGGCATCGAAAGCCAAGCAGATGTAGCCTTGTTCAGCCATACGCTGACTGTACAGCCCTGCGACTTGTTCCTTCACACCACCATTGGGGTGGGCTACTACAAGAGCAGGATATTTCTTCTCAGCCTCATAATCGGCTGGGGTATAGACGTTGGCGGCAATCTTCAGTCCGTTTAACTGATAGTAGATGCGGTGGATATTCACCTTGCCCCGCACATTCTCGGTTATGGCATTGTCGTATACCAGTCCGAAAGGATTGCTGTTAGGGCTCTTTACGGTCTTGAAATCCACCTGTGTAAACACTCCCGTTTGCTGCTGACCGATTGTTTTCTTTTTAGCGGTAGCTGTGCCGCATACGAGTAGCGACATACAAATCATTGTTGCAAATAGTCTTCTCATTATTGTTCTATTTTTAAAGTTTTTATTCCTTGACGATTCTCGACCCTCCGAACACATCACTCATCTCCATCGTGTTGAGAGCCTTATCAATTTGGATAGTTTCTTCAGCCGAAAGCACAATGTCGGCAGCTCCGAAATTCTCCTTCATGCGGCACAAGCGACGAGTGCCGGGTATGGGTACTATCCACGGCTTCTTGCACATCATCCAAGCAAGCGAGATTTGCGCCGGTGTGGCATGATGGGCATCGGCAAGTTGGTCGAGCAATTCAAATAGATTCTTGTTTTTGTCGAAACTTTCCTTCTGATACTGCGGCATCACGGCACGGTAGTCGTACTTGGCATCGAACTTCGATTCTGCACTGTAGCATTCCGTGAGCAATCCGTTGGCCAACGGCGAGAACGCCACGAAGCCCACGCCCAACTCCTCACACACGGGGAAAAGACTCTCGTGCCAACGCGCCATCATCGAATAGCGGTTCTGTATGGCAGTGACGGGGCAAACCTTATGGGCACGGCGCAGATATTCCTCTGTGACCTCTGATATACCCCAATGCAGGATTTTGCCCTCCTTGATAAGGCCGGACATTGTGTCGGCCACCACCTCAGGCTCCACATCCTTGTCGATGCGATGCTGATAGTAAAGGTCGATGTGGTCGGTGCGCAGGCGGCGCAGCGAGCCCTCCACAGCCCGGCGTATCGACTCAGGTCGCCCGTCGGGCACAATGTCGTGATTGTCGGCCAGCTCTGGATGGGCAAAACGGATGCCGCACTTGGTGGCTATCACCACCTTGCTGCGATAAGGAGCCAAGGCCTGGCCCAAAAGTTCCTCATTGAGGTGAGGGTTATCGGGTGTGCCATAGAGCTCCGACGTGTCGAACATTGTGTATCCCATGTCTACCGCCTCGGCAAGGAGCTCGACCATCTCGTCGGTGTCGGCAGGCTTGCCATAAGCGTGGCTCATGCCCATGCAGCCTAATCCTACGGCCGACACACGCAGTCCACTCATTCCTAATGTTCTGAATTTCATTATTTCATTATTTTATTTATTGTTACTTACATTCTTCCAAAATTTCGTATATCTCGTCTCTCGACATCTGCTTGCAGCAGCCTGGCAAGAGGAAACAGGTGTCGGCGGCAGCACGCAACACAGCATCGTCGGTAATGCCTATTTCGCTCCAGCGTGTGGGCAAGACTATCTCCTTGATAAAGTTTTCCAAAGCAGCTATGCCCTTCTCGGCTATCTTCCTGAGTTCTGTGGCATCGGCATTCAGGTAGGTCACGCCCTCAACATCGCTCTTTACGCCCCACACCTCTTGTGCCATGCGTGCCAACTTAGCGGTGCCGGCATCAAGCAGATGGCGATAGAACGTTGGGTGCAGAATGGCCAAGCCCTGTCCGTGATTGCAGTCGGTATAGGCACCGACGGCATGCTCTATCATGTGGCATTGAAAGTCGGTCACCTTGCCTAATTTCAGCAGTCCGTTTTCTGCCATTGCCGAGTCCCACATCAGTTCGCCACGGGCAAAATCATCGTCAGGATTGGCTATGATGGCGCGTATGTTCTTGATCACATTGCGCATCACAGCCTCGTTTATCTCGTCGGACAAGTTGGTGCTCTGCGGTTTCCCCATGTAGGTCTCCATGCAATGCGACAGCGTGTCGAACGCTCCGCTGATAACCTGCTTCATGGGCAGCGTCTTGGTGAGGTCGCTGTCGAGTATGGCAAATGAGTGGTAGGCGCCAAACAATGGTTGCTTGAGTTTCTTCGCCTCATGGGTGATGACCGCGCCGTTGTTTTGCTCGGCACCAGTACCCGATGCCGTCACTACGGCCCCCATTGGCACAAACTCCTTGGGCAGGTTGTGGCCTACATACCAGTCATCCCAAGCATCCACGTCCATCTTGGCTTGCGAGGAAACGATCTTGCAGCAGTCGATGACCGAGCCACCACCCACAGCAAGGATAAAGTCGATGCGCTCGTTTCTCACAATCCTTGCGCCTTCCTGCACCTTGGCGTATGTAGGGTTTGGCTTGATACCGCCGAAATCCACCACTTCCTTGCCCGACTCCTCAAGCCAAGTCTTTATCTTATCGTACAAGCCTGTGCGCTTCAGCGAGCCGCCTCCGTATGCCAGCAGCACACGCTTGCCCACACGTTTCATTTCCTCCTTGATTGCACCCTCGGCGCATCCCTTGCCAAAATGCAGGCGAACAGGATATTGATAGTTGAAATTGTTCATGATTATAGTCTTACGTTTTTTATATGTGCAAAATTACTGTGTGTTCAGACCATATCTTTTACAAAAATCACGGCTATGGTTATAAGTTTTACTGAATTATTCCTATAAAAACGTTTTTTCATGAAATGCTGTTTTGTGGATTCTATATTTGCATACATCTTTGTGCCTGTAATCTTCATTATATTGAAGATTACACATTAAATAAGCATATAACTATCATTAGCATGATAATTAAAATATATTCAAAATGACGGATTTATATGAATATTCAACACCCGAACTTGTGCGTTTGCTTGGAATACGCTTCAAGGAATATAGGATGCGCTGCAACCTCACCCAAAAAGAAGTTGCTGAGCAGTCGGGCATAGGTTTGACAACAATCCATAAGTTTGAGAATGGTACAGCAGGCAACGTGTCGTTGTCAACATTCATTCCTTTGCTGAAAGTAGTGGGACAGATTAACGCATTGGACAATCTACTCCCAGAATTGCCGGAATCCCCCTATTTAGTGCGTAAGGACGAGAAGAAAGCACAACGTATTCGCCACTCTAAATAACATACTGATATGATAAAGTCGCTAAGAGTTATACTTTGGGATGAGGAAATAACCTCGTTGCACGGGGAATAGCAGACGGCCGTAGTCGCCAAATGCAGAATCGGCCATCACATCGGCAATGCGGCTCTTGCGATTATAGACAGTCGCGTTGTTGCTTGCATTGCCCAACGAATCGGCAGTATTGCCTGGCTTTATCTCCTCGGCCATTGACGCCGTCTCCCCACATCCGGAAAGAAGCCAACCCATAAGCAACATGGTGAATATTATTTTTGGGGCTTTCATCATTTGTCGATATTCATATTGTAGCATCTCTACTTAATCATGTTTATCGCTCTTAGCCACGATTCCACGCCACTGGTGCTGCTACCTCTCGTGCCATAGCCGGTAAGATGGTTGGCGGCAGAGGTGAGATCGTTGAGTTTCTGGAGCGTGGCCTCACGGCCAGTCGAGGCATAAGTGCAGAACGGAATGACCGTCTTGCCCTTAAAGCTATAATTCTCGCAGAACGTGGACATGATCATCGGGGCAGTCTGCCACCATACGGGACAACCGAGGAACACATAGTCATACTTGGAAAAGTCGGCATTGGTCTCCTTCAGAGCCGGGCGCGCGTCGGTGTCAAGTTCATTGCGTGCCACGGTGTAGGCCAACGTTTGGTAGTCGGCGGTATAAGGTGTGGCCGGCTGAATCTCGTAGAGCGTGCCGCCCGTGAGCTGTGCTATGCGTGTGGCCACGGCGCGCGTGTTGCCTCCCCACGAGAAGTAAGCCACAAGTATCTTGCTGCTGTCTGTCGGGATTTCGGGATTGGCAACCGTTTCATTGTTGCCGTTGTTGTCGTCATTGTCGCTCGTGCAAGCGACGAAACTAAAGGCTGCAAAAGCCGTTATAAGAGCAAATAATATTTTCTTCATAATCGTTTAAACGTTAAGTTATCAAATATTTATAGCGCCTATTTCATACTGTTGGCCCTCTTTATATCCATCAACGAAACATGCTCGTTGCGGTAGCGGGCCTCGGGGTTCTTTTCGCCATTTGCCAGCAATGTGTCGTCATCAACCTTTGCAAATTTTATTGCCTTCTGAGGGCAGTTTTGTATGCAAGCGAAACAAAACTCACAGTCGCCGTCAGTCTTCACGCCACTTGACGTCAACGAGTAGTTGCCGCGCGGACAGACATCAGTACATACTCCGCAGCCTATACAACGGTCGGTAACAACGAAATATCTTTCACTCCTCTTCAAGAAACCCACTTCAGGGTCAAGCCCCGCATGGGCCATGAATCCGGCGTGCCTCTCACGTTCTTCCTGACTCACAGGCTGCATCCAATGCTTATGGCTGCTTATGTCGTGCTTGATTGCCGCCAGGTTCTCTGGTATGTGCTTGTCAATCTTCACCTGCTCGTTCATGTCGAAGTTTGGCAACCAATTGTCCACCATAATCAGCGTACTGATATAGTTGAACCTGTAACCAACCTTGCGTGTTATGCCATCGAGTATCTCCACGGCATTGCATTTGCGTGCGCCGAATGTGAGGATGGCAAACGTGTAGTCGGCCTTCAGCCTTGCCTTTTTCAGGAACTGACGCACCATGTATGGTGGCATGTGTCCGTATATCGGGTAAACAAGCCCTATCTCGTCGGCCTCAAAGTTGAGTTCCTTTTGTTTCATCAGCTGCGGTATGCTCAACAGCTCGGTGTTGTCATCAGCAAGTTGACGTGCTACGTAGAGACTGTTGCCAGTACCAGTGAAATAGAAAATCAGGCGTTTCTTTTTGTTGGCACATGATGTGAAAGAGGCAATGCCCGATGTGCCAAGCGCCATTCCCAATGCCGTAGCACCCATGGCCTTGAGTGCCGTACGGCGGCTCATATTTACTTCCTTGTTCATGATGTTTTGTTTTTTAGATACGTCAGTCTTCTATTTTCCAGTTGAGCATGAACTGCTCGGCTTGCTTGTAATCCATGTTGAAGAAACGTTTCTCCTTGTTCAAGCTGCGCATTTGTGCCATATCATTATATAGTTGCCGATACCAAGCGAGCGCACCTTGCCTTGCTTCACCGCCTTCTTCATGCGTTCTATCAGCAAGCCGTGAAAGCCAAAGCCAATAGAATCGTTGTTGTCTTCATACGCTATTTCACCTAAAATCAATACCCCTAAATTATGATTCCCTTATTCCTTTTCTATAGCTTACTGCGCAGTGCATTTGCCTGGCTCTTGTTGGTCGCCATACCCTCGTAAGAGAAACCATACATCCCGGCAAAACGGCTCATGGTGTATTCGCCATCGTCGATCATCATCTTTGTCGGGGCGGCTCCCTGATAGAGGAAAAACAGTTTCTTGCCCTTGAATGAGCCCGACTCTATCGGGCCATAGAAACGCTCCAAAAACGTGCGCAGGGAGGCACAGATATTGTGCCAATAAACAGGTGAGCCCATCACCACGACATCGGCCTCCTTCATCTTCTTGTACACCTCGTCAAACTGATCGCCATCGAGGGTCTGCCCATAGAAATTGATGCGATAGTCGGTGAGGAGAATGGTTTCGTATTTCTTGCCATCAAGCAGTTCCTTGGCAAGAGCGGCTGTGTTGCCGTCGCGATTGGGACTGCCGTTGATAAACAGAATTTTCTCCGTCGGTTCCTGTGTGTTTGCTTGTTTCATAGTTTCACCATTTGAAGATTTGCTCAAGGCAAAAGCCGAGGCTGCGAAAAGCACAAAAAGCGTGACGCACAACCAGATTGTTTTCTTTGCCATATCTATTAATGTCGTTTGATTTAGCGTTTTATTACTTTCTTACCCCCCACAATGTAAACTCCACGGTCAGCCTTGTCGATATCAGTAACCACCGTTCCACTCAACGTGTATGCTTTAGAGTCGTTGTCTTTATCAACTTTCACATCGTTTACACCTGCGCTTATACCAATGCGGTCGAGCCAGTTCCTTACCACTTGACTGTAGCTGCTCTGCGAGCCGCGTGTGCCAAGTCCGGCAAAATGTTCAGAATCGGGCGTGGCATTGATGATGTCGTTGAGCGTCTCATAGGCCGCTGAGGCATATGTGCAGAAAGGAACAATGGTCTTTCCCGCAAAGTTGTAATCTTTACATTCAAGGAACGAGTGGATAATCATCGGCGCATCATACCACCATACCGGGCAACCCACGAATATGATATCGTAGTCGTTGAGCGTGGAGAGCGTGTCTTTCAGGGCAGGACGTGCGTTATCCGCCTTTTCCTTGTTAGAAATCTGATAAGCCAACACTTGATAGTCACTAGTGTAAGGCACAAGCGGCTCTATGCGGTAAATGTCGGCATTGGTCTGCCGCTGTATTTCCTCAGCCAGGCTCTTTGTGCTTCCGCTCCAAGAGAAATAGGTTACGAGCATCTTCTTTCCGGTCTGTGCTTGCATGCCCATAACTATCGTTAGGAGCAATGCCAATAAAAACATCTTTTTCATTGTTCTTCACTTTTTTATAATTACACTGCAAAATTATAACTGCCAGAAGAAAGCGTGTTTACGACAAATACAGATAGAATTACCATTTTTCCCTAATCGGCAATATGGCTTCGGTTTCTCAAAGTATTAGTTGCCATTGCAGGAATAATCCACGCTTGCCAAAGAGCAACGAGCCCTGGGCGGAGGGGTATGAGGGCGCAAAAAAAACGGTCACCTTCGGCAACTCCAGGTTGCTTCAGGTGACCGATAATATTCAGTTGTAAGAGTGAGGTCAATTAACCACCTTCGAGGCAGAATGGGTGCCGTCGGTGTATGTGGTCACTTTTATGACCACGCATCCGCTTGACGGGCGGTGAGATCCGTAACAGATGCCGCTTAACCCGTAGTAGCAAACCGATTGCACTTGCCGGGCATAGCCAATTGCATCCACACCAGCCGAAGAGCCGTCATCGCTCAGCTTGAGGGTAAATGTAACCGACTTCACCTTGTCGTTGGCTGTGCCTCCCGTGGAGTAAGCGTAGCTGACGGCAGAAGACGACTTGTTGAAAGCCAAAATTCGCCTACCATCGGCATGAGTTGTGACCACTCCGCCCGAAAGGCTACTTACGTCAACCCGACTAAAGTCAAACGCTTCGCCCAAAATTGACTGCAGACTGTCGACGGGCAAAAAGGCCACAGAATCGCCATCGGCATTCAAGTAGTAAGCCGCTTTGACACTCCGCACATTGCCATTGGCCGACAAAGCGGTGAGTTTGCGGTTACCGCTCAAATCCAAACAAGCCAAACGGTTGCTGTCGCACTTGAGAGTTGCCAGATAGGTGACATTGTTGCTCACATCAAGATTAGCAATCTTGTTGCCCGAGCAATTGAGCAATGTGATATCGGTGTTTTTGCTCACATCGAGGCTCTCAAGCTCATTGTTTGAGCAATCGAGTGCCGACAGATACACATTGCCAGTTACATCAATGCCAGGCAACGCATTCTTGGAGCAATAGAGCAATGTGAGTCGCTTGCATTTCAGCAGATTGATGTTTTGGAGCTGATTCTCGCCACAATACAGCGTGGTGAGGCGTGTGTTGCTGCCAAGGTCGAGCGACGTCAGCTTATTGCCAGTGCAGTTGATGGTGACCAACTTGGAATTTGCGCTGACATCGAGAGCGGTCAGCCTGTTGTCGAACACATAAAATTCACGCAACTTGGCATTTTTGCTCAGGTCGATTGAAGTCAGCGCATTAGTTGCACAATTGAGCACCGTCAGTTCGGGGCATTTCGAGACGTCTAATTCCGAGATGCTGTTGAGCTGGCAGTTGAGTTCCACAAGTTTGGCGCAATGAGTCACATCAAGCGAATCGAGTGCGGCGTAACTGCACACAAGCTTCTCAAGATTCACATTTGCACTCAAGTCGAGCTTCTTGACGTAGGTGGAATAGATGTTGAGATAAGTGAGAGCCGTGTTGTGGCTCACATCTATTTCGGTCAGCCCGTTGACGCTGCAGTTGATATATTTAAGCGCCGTGAGGTGCTCTATCCCCTTCAGCGACGAGCAGCGCGACTTATACAGGTATATTGAATCGGCTGCCGCAACCTCGGCATCGCTCAACACACTGTCGCCGTCCACATCGAAATGTTGCAGGACATAAGTCCTGAAAATCTCATTCGGGAAATTGGCCTTGCTGACGGCAACGCCCGCTTCAGAACAAAATGCGATTGCCTGCAACAGAGTGAAAAGCAGTATTAACCTTTTGCACTTGTTCATTGCCAAAAATCATCAATAAACAACAACCTTGGCAACACGACGTGCAGCCTTAACCAGATAGATGCCAGCAGGAACACTGATTGAGCGGTCGGTGCCGGCATACACCTTCACGCCACGCAAATCGTAAACATCGACATTGACATCGCCAGCCACATTGATACATCCCTTGGCGCCATAGGCCGCAAAACCGTCGGTGCTTGAAATCTCGTCGACACCTGAAATCACCTTATTGTAGGTGAGATAGAAAGTGGCAGTCTTCACTGCATCACGGGTACCGGTGTAGCCGGTGGTGTAATTATAGGTGGCAGTGTCGGCCTCAAACACCAATGCCTCAACGCCATTGACTGTTGAAATTTGCGCACCGGTCCAACTGTCGGCCACAACGCTGGCCTTTGCAAAGCCGTCGCCCACACGAGCCTCAAGGTCGCTTGTGGGGATATAATACACGGTGTTGCCGCCATTGTCGGTGTAATTGTCGACCTGAACCCGACGGCCATTGCCGCTCAAGTTAAGGTTTGTGACCTTGGTGTTGGCTGCGAGGTCGATTGAGTTCAAGCCATTATCATGGGCATCTATCTTGGTGAGTTTCACGTTTTTGCTCACATCGAGAGTTGAAAGCGCATTGCCGTAGCAAACCAGCGTGGTGAGAGCGGTGTTGGCCGACAGGTCGAGCGATGTGATTTTGTTGTCGTTGCACCAGAATATGGTCATGGCCGTCTGTTTTGAAACGTCGACCGATGCAAAGTTGTTTCCGTCGATGTAAAGTGAGCGGAGCTTGGTGAGCGGAGCTAAGTCGAGAGCCGTGAACTTGTTGTTGCGGGCGTTTATAAACGTGAGAGCAGTGTTGTTGCTCAAGTCGATATCGCTAAGGTCGCAACCGCTACAGTTAAGGCTTGACAGCGACGTGCATTTCGATAAATCAATTGACTTGAGATCAGTGCTGTTGTAGCAATAAAACGACGTCAGACTGGTGTTGCCAGTGAGGTCGATTGATGAAATCTTGCTTTCATTGCAATAAAGCGTGGTCAGATTCGACAGCTTTGACAAGTCGACTGAGGTGAACGGATTGTTAGAAATGGTGAGCGTCTTGATTTTAGTGTTGTTGCTCAAATCGAGTTTCGAAAAATTGCATTTTCCCACATTGAGGGTTGTCAACTCGGTGTTGTTGCTCAAGTCAAGGTCCGACAGCAGTGTGTCCTGGTAAGCATATAGGTATGTGAGACCTTTAAGGGCCGAGACATCAATCTTCTTCAATCCGTTGTAACCGATGTCTAAGCTCGACAGTTTCTCATTGTGGCTCAAGTCAATGTCGGTAAGCGGGTTCATGCTGATGCTAAGCGACGTGAGAGCCACATTCTTGCTCAAGTCGATGCTTGTGATTTGATTTGAGGTCAACGTGAGCGACATGAGAGCCACATTTTTTGTCACGTCGAGTGAGCTCAGCGAGTCGCTCGACAAAGTGAGCGATGCGAGAGCCACATTCTTGCTCACATCAACTGATTTTAACTGGGGGTTGCTGCGCAGGTCAAGAGTTGTGAGATTGGTGAGCTTGCTCAGGTCGATACCGGTAAGCTGGTTATTGCTCAGCTTCACGGTGGTGAGCTCAGTGTTTTTGCTCAAATCTACCGACTCTATGCGGTTGTTGGTAGCCGAGAGCGAAGTTAAAGCGGTGAGATACTCAATGCCTTTAAGCGAGGTAATCTTCTTGCTGTTGGCCGTGATTGTTTTCGCGGCCGCAATTTCGGCATCACTCAGAACCTCGTCATGATCAGTGTCGAAAGTTGAAAGAACGTAGGTCTGGAAATAATTGTCGGGGAAAGTACTGTCGTTTACATCGACCGAAGCCGAAGCCCGCGATGAACACAAAGAAACGGCAAGAGCCGCTAATAGGGTAATTTTCTTCATAAAAAATGTGCTTTAAAAAACAAATATTACTTTACAACGATTTTGTGACACAAAATTAATTAAAATTGCCGAGTTTTACTTATAATTCATAATCACCAGTGGGCGTTTTTTAGACAAACCACCATATTTCATATATGTATCAGCATATCATGCCTACGATGGCAGTTGCGCACACTGGGCAACAATTGCCGCAATCAGCGCCCGCATGCAACGCAATAGAGCGCTCTTTGCCGGCAACCGGCAAATTATCAACTGCCAAATTGGGCTCGTGCGGAGAAAAATGCCTAACTTTGTGGTTGCGGCAGAGCGCTCTGCCGGCAGCGGACATTCCGCTGAATGCGCATTAAAAAATAACGACAAGAATAAATGAAGACGTACCTCGTGACGGGAGCCGCCGGATTCATAGGCTCCAACTTTGTGAAACACATACTAGCCAAGCACGGCGACAGCATCAGGGTCATAATACTCGATGCGCTCACCTATGCCGGGAACCTCACTTCGATAAAAAACGAGATTGAGCTACCTAACGTGGATTTTGTGAAAGGCGACATAGGCGACAAGGCACTTGTGACAAAGCTGATGAGGGACAACGATGTGGACTATGTGGTGAACTTTGCCGCAGAAAGCCACGTGGACCGCAGTATCACAAACCCGCGTCTGTTTTTAGAAACCAACATACTGGGCACGCAAAACCTGCTTGACTGCGCCCGCAAGGCTTGGCTGACCGGCAAAGACGGCAACGGCAAACGCCTGTATGCCGAAGGCAAGAAGTACTTGCAAATCTCAACCGATGAAGTCTACGGCTCGCTGGCAAAGGACTTTGACGAGGCACACGAGCTGAAAGTGGACGACAAGCTGAAAAAAGTGATTGGCAGCCGGCACGACCTCAAGACCTACGGCAAGCACTTCTTCACCGAAGACTGCCCGGTAGAGCCACGGTCGCCCTACTCTGCCTCGAAAACAAGCGCCGACCTGATTGTACTCGCCTACCACAGCACCTACGACTTCCCCATCAACATCACGCGCTGCAGCAACAACTACGGCCCCTACCACTTCCCCGAGAAGCTGATTCCGCTTGTTATAAAAAACATACTTGAAGGGAAAAAGCTGCCAGTGTATGGCAAGGGCGAGAATGTGAGAGACTGGCTCTACGTTGACGACCACTGCAAAGCCATCGATATGGTGTTGCGCAACGGCCGCATAGGAGAAGTGTACAACATTGGCGGTTTCAACGAGGAGAGCAACATCAACATCGTGAAGCAAATCATATCGATAATATCACGCATAATGAATGAGCAGCCAGAATATCAAAAGTTGCTCAAATGCCCGCTCGAAACCGTCAACGACGGCTTGATTGAATATGTGGCCGACCGCCCGGGGCACGACATGCGCTATGCCATCGACCCCACAAAGATTGCCACCGAGCTGGGCTGGTATCCTGAGACACCGTTCAGCGAAGGCATCGAGAAAACCGTAAGGTGGAATCTCGACAACCAGCAGTGGGTAGACAGCGTGACATCGGGCGACTACCAGAAATATTACGAGCAAATGTATGCCAACAGAAAATAACAGTAGCCTACAACACAAGACAAGATTATGAAAGGAATCGTTTTAGCCGGTGGCTCGGGCACACGACTTTACCCGGTCACAAAGGGAGTGTCGAAGCAACTCATCCCCATATATGACAAGCCGATGGTGTATTACCCCATTTCGGTGCTGATGCTCAGCGGCATCAGAGACATCCTGATCATATCTACCCCAACCGACTTGCCGGCCTTCAAGCGGCTGCTTGGCGACGGGAAAGACATAGGCGTGAACTTCAGCTATGCCGAGCAGCCACACCCCGACGGCCTTGCCCAAGCCTTCATCATTGGCGAGGAATTCATAGGCAACGACACTGTGTGCCTGGTGCTTGGCGACAACATCTTCTATGGCCAAAGCTTCACCCGCATGCTTACTAATGCCGTGGAACGGACCGACGCCAGCAATGCAGCCACACTCTTTGCCTATGCGGTAAAAGACCCCAACCGCTACGGCGTGGTCACATTCAACGCCGACGGCATTGCCACCAACATAGTGGAAAAGCCGGAGCACCCAGAGTCGAACTATGCAGTGACCGGCCTTTATTTCTATCCCAACGATGTGGTGGAAGTGGCCAAAAGCATAAAGCCATCGGCGCGCGGCGAACTTGAAATCACGTCGGTAAACCAGCACTACCTGGAGCAGGGACGGGTGCAGGTGCAAACCCTCGGGCGCGGCTTTGCGTGGCTCGACACCGGCACAGCCGAATCGATGCTCGACGCGGCAAACTTCATTCAGACAATCGAGAACCGACAGGGCGTGCAGGTGGCATCGCTTGAAGAGATTGCCTACCGTAAGGGGTGGATTACGGCTCAGCAGCTCATCGACCTTGCCGAACCGATGAAAAAGAACCAATACGGGCAATACTTGATAAGTTTGGCCAACAGCAATGAGAAGTAACAAGCCACAAATACTAAACCTGCCCAAGATATGCGACCCTCGCGGCAATCTGTCGATAGTGGAAAGCAACGGCAACGTGCCGTTTGAGATAGCACGCGCCTACTGGATTTATGACGTGCCAGGCGGCAAACGCCGCGACGGACACGCATTTCGCACCCAGCAAGAATTCATTGTGGCCCTGTCGGGGAGCTTCGATGTGGTGCTCGATGACGGCGAAGCCGAGACACGCTATCACATGGCACGGTCGTACTACGGACTTTACGTGCCTCCTATGACATGGCGTAAAATCGACAATTTCTCGACAAACTCGGTGGTACTGGTGCTGACCGACCAAAAATATGACCAGGCCGACTACATAGAAGATTACACTGAATTCAAAAAAGCCAAGGGAATATGACCGATTTCACCGACCCACACGCCACATCCAATGTGGACAACTGCCGCCTGATTGAGCTCGACAAGAACCATCACAGCAACGGCAACCTCACTGTGGTAGAAAACGGAGAGCAGGTGCCCTTCGACATAAAACGCTGCTACTACCTGTACGACGTGCCAGGCGGAGCCGAGCGCGGCGGACACTCGCACAGGTTGCTGCGGCAATTGATTGTGGCCATAAGCGGCAGTTTCGACGTGGTGCTCGACGACGGTGCAAGCCGCCGCCGGTTCACGCTTAACCGCCCGTACCAAGGCCTGCTGATTGTGCCCGGAATATGGCGCGTGCTGGAAAACTTCTCGTCGGGGTCGGTATGCCTGGTTTTGGCTTCGGAGCACTACGACGAGCAAGACTATGTGCGCGAATACGACAAGTTTCTACAACTCACCTCGCATAAGCGTCACTAAGAATAAAACACGCTACACAGCAATCGTGAATAAAAAAACACACTCATCCTAATATGAAACAATATCCATTTCTCGACTTGAGACTGGCCAACGAGCCTTTTGAGAAAGAACTCGAGCAGGCGGCATGCGACGTGGTGAAATCGGGCCGGTATCTGCATGGCCAGTACACCGAAAGGCTTGAAAGCGAAATAGCACGGCTTTGCCAGACGAAATACTGTGTGGCCGTGAGCAACGGACTCGACGCCCTTAGGCTAATCCTCAGGGCCTACAGGGAAATGGGAGTCATCGGCGACGGCGACAAGGTGATAGTGCCGGCAAACACCTATGTGGCAACCGTGCTGGCCGTGTCGGACAACAACCTTCAGCCTTGCCTGTGCGACGTGCGCCCCGACACCATGAACCTTGATCCCGACCTGCTGGAATCGCTGCTTTCGCCAAGCGTGAAGGCTATAATGCCGGTACACCTCTACGGCACACCGTGCTGGAGCGAAAAGCTTAAAAACATGGCCACCCACTACGGCATTAAAATAATTGAAGACAACGCACAAGCAATAGGTGCCGAAGCCCACTTACCCGGCCTAAACGGCAGCCTCACCACAGGCGGACTTGGAGACGCAGCCGCAATCAGCTTCTACCCGACCAAAAACCTGGGAGCACTGGGCGACGGCGGAGCCGTCACCACCAACGACGAGGTCCTTGCCCGCACAGTGAGAACCATTGCCAATTATGGAGCCGACTACCGCTATCACAATATCTACCAAGGCCTCAACTGCCGAATCGACGAGATTCAGGCCGCATTCCTGCTGGTGAAACTAAAGCACCTGCAAGAGGAAAATGACAGGCGCCGCAAAGTGGCACAAGCCTACAGCGAAACCATCGACACGCCGCTCGTGAAAGCCCCAACCTTCTTCGGCGACATGAAGCAAGTGTGGCATCAATATGTGGTGAGAGCACAGAACCGCGACAAGTTCAGAGACTATCTGAGCGACAACGGAGTGATGACCGACATCCACTATGCAGTGCCGCCTCACAAGCAACCGTGCTACCAGGAGTTTAAAAGCCGCAAGTTGCCGGTAACCACCACCCTTGCCGACGAGATTGTGAGCCTGCCCATCGCCCACCCCATCACCACAGAATCGGCACGTGACATTGCCCGGATAATCAACAACTACCAAGGCTGATATTCCACACGACTAAAAAAACGACAGCAATTGCAGTTTGACACCTACACATATGCCTTTTTCCTGCCCATAGTGTTCATTTTATATTGGGCAGTAAAAAGACACCGGAATGTGCAAAACCTTATTTTGCTTGCCGCCAGCTACACATTCTATGGCTGGTGGGACTGGAGAATGCTCGGCTTGATATTCTTCACATCGGCATCAACCTTTGCGAGCGGACTTCTCATAAAGCCAGACCGTGGCCAGCAGTCGAAATGCGCGGCCGTGGCCAACGTGGTTGTCAACGTGGGCATTTTGTGCCTGTTTAAATACTTCAACTTTTTCAAAGACACGTTAGCAGCTACCCTTCACACTGTGGGCATAGCCACCGACTGGCCCACACTCAATGTTCTGCTGCCGGTGGGAATCTCGTTCTACACGTTTCAGGCCATCAGTTACACCATCGATGTGTATCGCGGCGACATAAAGCCCACCCGCGACATCCCGGCTTTTCTGGTCTATGTGAGCTTTTTTCCACAACTCGTGGCCGGGCCAATCGAGCGGGCCAAAGACTTGCTGCCGCAATTTCTGCGCAACAAAGAGTTTGACTATCAGAATGCCGTGGTGGGCATGCGTCAGATACTGTGGGGACTGGCAAAAAAAATAGTGGTGGCCAACACCATGGCACAATATGTGGACTACGTGTTCTACCACCCATCGGTCGTGAGCCCATCCACATTGCTACTGGGCGCAATGCTGTTCACGGTGCAGATTTATGCCGATTTCTCGGGCTACAGCGACATAGCCATAGGCTCAGCCCGGCTTTTCAACATCAAGCTAAGCACCAACTTCCGCTACCCGTTGTTTTCACGGTCGATGCGCGAAGTGTGGCGCAACTGGCACATAACACTCATGCAGTGGTTCACCAGCTACGTGTATATCCCCTTGGGCGGATCACGGCGATCAAAGTTGCGCACAACGTTTAACGTGATGGTAGTGTTTCTCTTATCGGGATTGTGGCACGGTGCCGATTGGACATTCGTGATATGGGGTACTTTCAACGGCATATTAGTGGCATCACACACATTCATGCGCAGCGGGCACGAGGCATGGCCACCAGCCACACGCGACCTGCCACGCATAACTGTGACCTTCCTGCTGTTTTCACTCACCTACATCTGTTTCCGTGCCAACAACATTTCACACCTGGAAGAGATTGTGTCCACACTATTTACCGGCAACTGGCTGGCTGCGCCCATGGGCCTGTCGGCACTTGCCTATGCAATACCCATGCTTGCAATTGAATGGATTGGGCGGCGGCAAGAGTTTCCACTGATGGCTATGAAAATGCCCACCGCATGCCGATGGGCAATATATTGGGGGCTTCTGGCCCTGATTGCCTGGAAAAGCATCGGGCAGAACACACAATTCATTTATTTCCAGTTTTGACATGAGCATCAACAAATCACCCATATTGAAATTTGCCGCACTGACGCTTGCCGCAGCCATTCCGGTGCTGGCTATGATTTGCTGGTATGCCGTCAGCGACCCGTTTGGCATGGTGCACAAGCGCAAAGCCGGCATCCCCGTGAACCACGGCCTCACGCTTGCAGTGAACTACGGGTTTGTGTCGACCGAGATTTTCAATCAATACAATGAGCAGATGCACTACGACTCGTTCATTTTCGGGTCGTCGATGTCGCAATACTATAAGGCCGAATACTGGAAACGGCACCTGCCTGCCGGCGCCAGAGTTTTCCACTACGACGCATCGATGGAAACGATTGACGGGATAATCAACAAAATCAACTACATAAACTCAAAGGGCATACGCATAAAGCACGCCTTGATAATAATTGAGGAAGCAATGCTGCACCGCGCGCCACAAGACGAAAGCATCCTCTATGCCCAGCACTATGCCACAACGCCAAATTGCGACTACCTCAACTTTCAGAAGCTTTACTTCAACGCATTCCGCAACCCGGCATTCGTGAAATTCACCATTGCCCCCGAAAAATACAAGGACGAAATGGTGGCAAACAACTATGCCTCGAATGACATACAAGACAGAAACGACTTAATCAACGAAAGCTACTATGCCCGTTTCGACTCACTTATAGCCGTGAATCCAAATGCGTTTTTCACCCCCGACAGAATGAGGAAACGCACATTTGCCCCTCAGCCCACAGCCTACACCAGCCAAATAACAGGCCCCATGCAGGAAAAGCTGATAAAGCTACATCAACTGCTTGCCAGCAATCACACCGACTATATAGTGATAATACCGCCAAGATACCACCGCCAACAGATTGGTGAATACGACCTGTTTCAATTGCAAAGCATTTTTGGCAACGACAGAGTGTTTGACTTCAGTCACGATTCCAACCTCAGCAACGACATCAGAGCTTATTATGACGACAACGCCCACCTCATTTCGGCCAAATGCAAAGAAATTCTTGACTCAAGCTACCAAATGCGCAGTGCCACATTGCCGCCCCCTTACACATCACATAGATAACAAATCCGTTAATTTCATGGCACATTGATTAACATTTGGCTTCAAAAGTATAATTTTGGTTAATTCTACTGCGTTTTATGCCATAAAATTATGCTGTAAAACATATCGTGCGTATATTTGCATCGGTTTTTCATAGTATAGTTTTTAGGTTATGAATCCCCAGACGTCGTGATGACGGGTAAGTATTTTTTCATTGTTTAAGGTTTATGTTAATAGTATTAGAAGGTTAATTAGTTAAGCAATCCCCGATGATGAATCGAGGATTTCGTTTTTTATATAGGTACCGCTCGTCCATTACCCACCCATTTCACTGAAATATACCTGAGACTACAAAGAAAATGGAGCCCAAACGAGCAAGGTAATTCAGATAAATATTCCTAACTTTGCGGCAAAAGACCGGGCAGCAACACTGCCCTGCCGCAGTGCAAGAGCAAACGGCAGCTCATCAAGCGAGCAATTGCACCTTGTGGCACAGTTACACACCCAGAGACATCGATAAATGGTTTCAACAAAAACGACATACGGCACGGAGGCGGCGCCGATAGGAGTGTTTGACTCGGGATTCGGAGGATTGTCGATTCTTCGCGAGATACGCAAAGCCCTGCCAGATTACGACTACATATTTGTGGGCGACAATGCCCGCGCCCCCTACGGCAACCGCTCATTTAACCTGATTTACGAATTCACGCTACAAGCTGTAGACTATCTGTTCAGGCAAGGATGCCACTTGGTGATAGTAGCATGCAACACAGCCTCGGCCAAGGCATTGAGATCAATACAGCAGCGCAATCTGCCCTCGATGGATCCATCGCGCCGGGTTTTGGGCGTAATTCGCCCCACCGTGGAGATTTTAGGTTCGGTCTCAAAGAGCGGCAACATTGGGATATTTGGCACCCCGGGCACCATACAAAGCCATTCCTACGACATGGAGATAGCTAAGATGTACCCGGAATTCAAAGTTTACGGCCACGCATGCCCCATGTGGGTTCCGCTTATCGAAAACAGAGAATCGGACGGCGACGGAGCCGACTACTTTGTGAAAAAAGACATCAATGCCCTACTCAGCCAATGCGCCGACATCGACACTGTGATACTTGGTTGCACCCACTATCCGCTGATTCTGCCCAAGATTGCCAAATACATGCCACAGGGCATCAACGTGATTTCACAAGGCAGCATTGTGGCCGACAGCCTCAAAGACTATCTCAATCGTCATCCCGAGATTGAATCGAAATGCAAAAAAGGCGGCAACTGCAGCTACCGGACCACCGAAGACGCCGACCGGTTCTCGTCGCTGGCAAGCATATTTGTCAACGAAGACGTAAAGGCCACACACATCACCCTTTGAAAACGACACACACAACAACAATGCACATAAAGAAATCGACAATATTGCTACTGGCGGTGACTGCCGCAACCCTCACCGCATGCGACAAGAGCAACGCCGACTACTCACAGGTGGAAGTGCTGCTTAACCAGACTCAACTGCACTATGACAACAACGGATTGTGGGCCGATGCCATGAATGAGAATGCCAATGTGGTTTCTCAAGGCATCACGTTCTCACACACAGCAGTGCCGGCATTGAATTCATGGACGGGATTCGTGGCAAGCCGCAACAGCGACACCGCAGACTACAGCACTGGCAACTGGCAAGAACACCTGTACACTGCAACAACAGGCGGCGGAAAATCGGGAACACGCACCCCTTATCTTGTGGCTTGCTGGAATCAAAACGATACCGTGATGACGGGTGCAAACGGAGCATCGTGCAGCTTCGCAAGAACCGACAGCACGGAATTCACACCCGTGTCGATGCTTGCATGCAACACCACCCGCACCTACTATGCCATAATCAACGGCACATCCACATCAAAGAAATTTGCCGATGGCGATTGGCTGAAACTGAACGCCTATGGCGTTACGGCCGACGGCAAAACCACCGGCCCAGTTGAGTTCTACCTGGCCAACTATAGCAATAACGAGGCAAAAACAATTACCGACTGGACCTACGTCAATCTTGAGACACTCGGGCGCGTTAAGACCGTGTATTTCACAATTCAGTCGAGCGACAACGGCCAAAACGGAATCAACACCCCAACATATTTTGCTGTCGACAGAATAATCATCGACACCAAGGAATAATCCACGTTACATAAGGCGCACACTGCATCACAATCCGTAATTTCTACATTTATAATAAGGGAGATTACGGATTATACAAATCGTGGTCGTAAAAGCCCATCACTTCCTGCGCAGCCTCATAGGCCATGGCCGCCGGACTGTGAGGGTCGAGCTCCATTGCCTCGCAATAGCAATTCATAGCCTCCTTGAAGTCATTCAATTGCCTATAGGCATTACCCATCAGATAATAAGCCTGAGCCTTGTCGGCCTGAGTCAGTGAGCTTCGTTTCAGCACCTCCCCGGCAGCGAGAATGGCATCTTGCGGCTTGGAGGCGTGAAGCAAGTGAGTGATGTGTGAGAATTCATCCATGTGTGGTTGTCAATATTTTTTCAAGCAAAAGTAAGGGCTATGGCCAAATTGGGCAAGAGAAGCACCAATTAAAACAACCACACATTGTGAATATTGGCCAAGGAGAACGGGCAACACGGGCATTAACCGGCTGCACCATCATTTGCTATTGCGCCCACATTGAAGTAACTTTGCCTAATCAAAAACAAAGCCACGGAAAAAAGAATGAAAAGACCTGCAATAATCATCATAGCCGCATTGTGTGCAACACTTGCCGTCAATGCCGCGACATACAACGCCGACAAGTGCCAAGGCAGCCTCGGCCCATATCCCGTGAAGGTGGAGCTTATTGCCCATCCCGACAGCCTGACCCCGATATTCATAAACCACCTTGGGCGTCATGGCTCGCGCTACCCAGCATCGGCCTATTCGGCCAACACCATGCGCAAAGCCCTGCTCAAAGCCGACTCGCTGCACACCATCACACCACTAGGCAAACGATTTCTAAAACTTATCAATAGCGTGATTGCGCACAGCAACGGCCAGTGGGGACAACTCGATTCTACAGGAATTGCCGAGCACCGCGGAATCGCCGACAGAATGGTCCGAAACTTCCCCACGCTGCTCAACGGCGGCAACGTGCTGGCGGGCTCCTCAAAAAGTCCACGGGCCATAATGAGCATGTATTCATTCACCCATGAGCTTTCGCTCAAGGCCAAAGACATCACCATAGGCACCATATCAGGAGCAAAGCTTGACGAGACGCTGCGCCCATTTGACGTGAACGAAAAGTACAAGCAATATGCCCAAAATAAACCATGGAAAGCCACGTATGACCGATATGTGGACAGCCTATGCCCCAACACGGTCACGCGCCTGCTCGGAAAATCATATCCTGCAACAGTGGCAGAGCTGAAGCAACTGTCGATAATAGAATACTACAACATTGCCAACCTCAAGGCAATGGGCATGCCAAACGACTACGGCCCCTACCTCTCGTTGGCCGAATACAACCAGCTATGGTCGTGTTTTAATCTGCGACAATACTACCAGCACACGCAATCGGCCATATCAACCACACCGTCGGACATTGCCGCTCCGCTGCTCGAAGACATTGTGGAATGGTGTGACATGGCCGCCGACGGACTGTCGAAAGCCACAGCCGTGCTACGGTTTGCCCATGCCGAGACTGTGATGCCACTGGTGTCGCTCATGCGTCTGCCTGGCTGCTATTACACCAGTGCCAACGTGGCCAAACTGAAAGATAGCTGGAAAGACTTTGAGATAGTGCCTATGGCAGCCAACCTGCAAGTGGTGCTTTACAAGGCCACAGGCACAGGAAACACCTATGCCGCAGTTTACTTCAACGAAAAGGCAACGGCACCCATCGAGGGCGACAGCCGGACGTATGTGCCGTGGAGCACCCTGCGCGAATACTGGAACCGGCTTATCAGCAACAGCAAGAAAGCACTGGCAGCCGAATAACAAGACTCACGCGGCAAAGCAGCCATTTACGACCGAAATTCAGACAACAACACAATCACCCACCACTGCAATGACACCACATGGCAAAGCTTACCTGCTGAACATAATCAGCGAGGGCGAACACGAACATCAAGATTTCAAATATCAAATTACCGACGCTAAAAAGATAGCCCGGAGCATATCGGCCTTTGCCAACAACAGCGGAGGCCGCCTGCTTGTGGGCGTGAAAGACAACGGCAACATTGCCGGAGTGAGCAGCGACGAGGAGATGTATATGATTGAGCAAGCAGCCGACATGTATTGCCGTCCGCCCCAAAAGCCGCAATACGAGATAATAAAAGCCGAAGGAAAGGCTGTGCTCATTGCAACAATCAGCGAAGCCAACGAGAAGCCAGTAAAGGCTCCCGATGAAAAGGGACGATGGAAAGCATATTACCGTGTTGCCGATGAAAACGTGCTTGCCAGTGCGGTTCACGTGCGCGTGCTGAAGGGTGAGACAAGCAAAAGCACAGCTCCGGTAATCACATATGGCGAAACCGAACAGGCCTTGCTCGACTATCTTAACGGACACGGAGGCATCACCATTGACGGCTATGCCGCACTGACCCACATTTCACGGTTAAAGGCAGAGGAATCGGTGGTGAACCTGTGTGAGATGGGCATAGTGGAATTGCAATACCACAACGGCACATGCCTTATCACAGCGACAGGTAATTAAGAATTTGCACAAAAACACAAGCGGCATGACCAGATTCCCTTTTTTGGGGTTTCCGCCATGCCGCTCTTTATTTTTAAGCTCACCCGCCAGGGGGGAGCCTTCGGGTTATTGCTTATTGGTAATAGGCCGCCATGCACGCTCCTTTATCAAGCCCATGCGATAGGCCACAAGAAGCTTCTGCAAGTCGTGAATCTGCGATTCAAGCTCATGACCTATGTCGGTGTCCTTCACAAGCATCCGCCTGTTGGTCATCTCCACAAGCTGTATTGTCGACTTGATGTCCTGGCCCTCCTCTACGGCTTTGGTTATTGAAGTGAACGGCTCGTGCTGCACAAGCTGGAAACCACGGGAATGGTACACCAAAGTGTAGCCGGCAATGCCCGTTTCGGGCTGATATGCCTTTGAGAAACCGCCATCGATCACCATCATCTTACCATTGGCCTTGATGGGGCTTTCACCCTTAGTGGTCTTGACAGGCACATGTCCGTTGATTATGTGGCGGTACTGCCCCACAACACCGAACTCATCGAGAATCATGTCGCACACCTGCTCATTGTCGCGCATTGCATAGTAGTGGCCCTTCACCTCCTTGTGCGTGGCTTTATCCTTGATGAAATAGCGCTCAAAGGTTGCCATTTTATCCTTGTCGAAAGCGGGCGAGTTTTTGCCGCACCACAGATACCACACATAGTCCATGGCAAAACTGTTGTCGCCGTTGTCGGCTCCGAAATATGCTTCGCGGATAAGCGCGCCCACCTTTTTCAGCAGAGCCTTTCCGTGATACTTCTCGCCGCATATTTCCACATCGCGCAGAGAGCCGTCGGCATTAAGCGGAATTGAGGCATGATAGAGCAAATTGCCATTGACCACACTGAAAATGCAACCGTTGCGGAACATGGCATCCATGTGTTTCTTCAGTTTTTCAGAATCAACAAATGAATTATGCAGCTTGCTTACCAGCAATTCCTCATCGGGCGTCAGTTTGAACGGGTCTTTGGGATCAACCGTGGGAAAGTTAGTGTCGGCCATCTCATATTCCTTACCGCCGATAACCACCACATTGCGGTTAAAATCAATCTTGTCGAGCAGCAGGCGGTCGGCCATGTCGAACTCGGGCCGACGCTTAATTGCCGCAGCCTCGAGCTTGAACTGCACTATGCTTATTGCCTTGTGCATCTGGGCAATCAAGTGCTTGGTCTTTGATATTGCCTCAGAATTTCCGTCGTTCACCTTGGGCAAGAACTGCGTGCATGGGTCGTCGGCATAGTGCTCGAGCGCAAAGGTGGCCAGTGGCAGCAGGTTGATACCGTAGCCATCCTCAAGCACAGCCTGGTTGCCATAGCGCATGGCAATGCGTATCACGTTGGCAATGCAGCAATCGTTGCCGGCTGCGGCCCCCATCCACAAGATGTCGTGGTTGCCCCACTGGATGTCGTAGTTGTGGTAAGTGCACAATATGTCCATAATCTTGTCGGGGCTCGGGCCACGGTCATACACATCGCCGAGAATATGCAGCAAGTCGATGGTGAGCTGCTGGATGAGGTTGCACATGGCCACAATGAAATCGTCGGCACGGCATGTGGAGATTATGGTTCTCACGATCACGTCGACATATCCCTGCTTGTTTGGGTCGGCCGAACTCTCGTGCAGCAATTCCTGAATAATGTAGGAGAAGTCAAACGGCAAGGCTTTATGCACCTTCGAGCGTGTGAACTTCGACGAAACGTTGCGGCACACCTTCACAAGGCGGTTGATGGTGATGAAGTACCAGTCTTGCATATCGGCCTCGTCGGTTATGTCTTGCTTCACCAGCTCCAGTTTCTGCTCCGGATAATAGATGAGCGTGCATAATTCCTTGCGTTCCCTCGTGCTTAGTGAATCGTTGAATATCTCCTTCACCTTGCGCTTGATAGTTCCCGATGCGTTGCGCAACACGTGCTGGAAAGCTTCGTATTCTCCATGAAGGTCGGCCAAAAAGTGCTCAGTGCCTTTAGGCAAGTTGAGGATGGCCTCAAGGTTGATGATCTCGGTACTTGCAGTGGCTATGTTAGGAAAGCTCCTCGACAGCAACTTCAAATACTTCAGGTCAGCATTGATGCTTTTAGGATCAGTAGTATTCATAGACTTATAGGGATTTAATTAAAAATCATAACATTTTAAAAAAAATGCCGCCAACGGCTAACTGTTGCGGTATTCTTGCGGCGTCATGCCGGTGTATTTGCGGAAATAGCGGTTAAATGACGTGGGGGTAGAGAAGCCAAGCGATTGCGAGATTTTTGCCGCCGAGGCGTTGGTGCGCTTCAGCTGCGTTTTGGCATCCATCACAATTATGTTCATTATCACCGCTTGTGGCGTCATGCCTATGCTCTTGCTTATCACATTGCAGAAGTGCGACAATGTGAGTCCGGCATCTTGCGCATAATACGACACCCTGTGCTCAGAGCGATACCGCTCAAAAGCAGAGCGCAGGAATTGCGCCACAATCTCTTGGTCTCTTGTCGACGGCTTGGGCCCGATTTCGTTCAAGCCCTCTATTTTGATGGCATTATACAGGATGTCGACCGTAAGAGCCAGTGCGTCCTCAGCCACATTCCCTTTCTGGAAAACCGGGCTCAGTGAATTGGCCCTTGTCATGACCGAGAAAATATCCTTGAAGATATCGGCCATTTCGGAGCCGAGAGAGAACACCGGCCGCTCAAACACCTGAAACAGTATTGGCGACAACGTGTGCCACGGATTGATGCGCTTAAGGAACTCAGAAGAGAAGCCCTCGAAACTGACGTGGACATCGCTGCTCACATCCTCGATGAGGAGGAAACTGCCGGGCATGATGATCACGAAATCGTGTTCCTTAATCTCATACTCCCACAAGTTGATTGTGGCTTTCACGTGCCCCCTGTCGACGTAGCAGAATATGGCCGCCTCTATCTTGCATGGGCAAGACGCATAATAGCGCAGCAAGTCGGCATTAATGTCGTCATAGACAATCAAATCTACGGGCAAATCGAATTGCGGCACTTTCTCGCCTTTTGCAATCTTCTGTATGTTGGCGTCCATCATAAGCGGCAGTGTGTGTTGTCTTTCGTGAAATGCTTATCGCAACAGCTTGTGGCGCTGCAATCAGTCTTCGGGGTAAACCAGATTTTGGGGCGTGAGCTTGTTGAGCACCTCCACAAGATATTTCTTGGCCTCCCACTTTGCCATTGGCAGATTGTGCAGCATGTAGCTGCCACAGTCGCGCGGAGTGGTGCCGGGTATCTCGCCGTCAAACTCTGCAATGAACTTGAAGGTCTCCTGCATAAGCTGCACCACGTCGGCCGATTCCAAGTCGCCCTGAAGAATCAGATAGTTGCCAGTGCAGCATCCCATGGGGCCCCAATACACCACGCGGTCCTTCCACTGCGGATGGTTGCGCAAGAATGTGGCAGCCAGGTGCTCGATTGTGTGCAGTGCCGGCTGGCTCACGGCCGGCTCGGCATTAGGCACCTTCATGCGGATGTCGAATGTGGTTATCACGTCGCCCTTGGGAGTGGTGTCCTTGCGCGAGACATAGATTCCACGCAACAATTTGTTGTGGTTAATCGTAAAGCTTTTTATTTTCTCCATACCTCATTCGTTTTTTATTGTTGTGTTTAAGTAATCGTTATTGCATGCCATTGATGAGCTGATGAAGCTTCTCGAATGTGCGCTTTGGCGCATCGGTCCAAAAATCGGTGTATTGCGCCGAATTGTTGTGGCTTGCGCCTGGAGAATCGCTAATCACGCGCAGACTCAAGAACGGCGTGTGCTTGGCGAAACAAGTGTGTGCAATGGCTGCCGACTCCATGTCGACGGCAAGCACATCGGGGAACCGCGACTGTATTGCCTCAACTTCGGCTATGGAGTCGATAAAGCGGTCGCCCGAGCAGATAAGGCCACAATGCACATCGGGCTGTCCCTGGAGAGCCTCGACAAGCTTGGGCTCACCCTGGAAAAACAGCGGCATTCCCTGGATTTGCCCCCAAGTGCTGTCGAATCCGCACCACACGTCGTGATAGGCAACGCGCTGCCCCACCACCACATCCATCACATTGACCGACTTGCTTGCGCCACCGGCCACGCCCGTGTTGATGATGATTTCGGGCAAGAACCTGTCGATTAGCGCAGCGGTTCCTATGGCGGCGTTCACCTTACCGATGCCGCACTGCATTGCCACCACTGAGTGGCCACCTATCTTACCGCAATGAAACACAGTGCCGTCGTGCTCTTGCCGGGTGTGGCCAGCCAGCATGGGCTTGAGCAGTTCGAGCTCCTTTTGCATTGCTACTATAATTCCAATATTCATAGAAACGAAAGCTTTTTGGTTTTGTTTCGTAATTTCATATGCTAAGTTAATCAAAATTCACATAACAAGCAACGGTGCATGGTCCATCGGCACTATTTTTTTGACCTCGTGGCGCTAATCTCGCAATAAGATGGTATATTTGCACAAAAATCAAGACAAAAACCGATGATAAGCATCAATATATCGCCACGCATTGTTGAAGTGTGCCCGCAAGTGCAAATAGGCATGATTAGGGCTCACGTGAAGAACCCGCCCACTTGCGATGAGCTGTGGAACGAGATTGAGCAAGAAGCCGCCTCAATAAAAAGCCGCTACCAGTTGCTCGACATCAACAAGCGCCCCGCTGTGGCAGCCACCAGAAAGCTCTACAAGGCCCTGGGTAAGGACCCCGGACGCTACCGCATGTCGAGCGAGGCCCTTTGCCGGCGCATCATAAAGGGGCTTGGCATCTACAGGCTGACCACACTGATTGATGTGGTGAACCTGGTGTCGATTGCCAGTGGCTACTCGATAAGCGGACTCGACGCCGACAAGATTGAGGGCAACACCCTGACCATGGGTGTGGGCGAAAGCGGTGAAGTGTATCACGGAATAGGACGCGGCGAGCTCAACATCGAAGGACTGCCCGTGTACCGCGATGCCCTGGGCGGCATTGCAACGCCGACAAGCGATGAAGAGCGGACCAAGTTCACGGCCGACACCGTCACCGCACAAATCAACATCAATGCCTTTGCACCAGAAATGGACCTGCGCAAAGCCGTTGACTGGACAGTTGAATTACTCACCAAATATGCCTTTGCAACCGATGTGGAAACTCAAATAGCCGGACCATTCTAAGCAAAG
The DNA here is from genome assembly GCA_963612465.1 of Bacteroidaceae bacterium. GTDB lineage: Bacteria > Bacteroidota > Bacteroidia > Bacteroidales > Muribaculaceae > Sodaliphilus. Next base: position 43,436 of record CAVDUV010000005.1, read on the forward strand.
GCAACCAAACGACACAATTATCCATGAAGCTACTGAAAATATTAGAGGAAAACATCAACGGCCGGCATCTGAGCGAAATAGTTGACACGCTGGCCGACGGTGGCATTGTCATCTACCCCACCGACACCATCTATGCGATTGGGTGCGACGCGCTCAACAACCAAGCCATTGAGCGCATATGCGCAATAAAGGCGATGAAATCGGCAAAAACCAACTTGTCGATCATCTGCAGCGACCTGTCGGAAGTGGCCCACTACGCAAAAGTGAGCAATAGCCTGTTCCGCATGATGAAAGAAAACCTGCCAGGAGCGTTCACTTTCATCCTGCCGGCCCTATCGAAATTGCCAAAGGCCTTTAAGGGCAGGCGCACAGTGGGGATAAGAATTCCGCAAAGCCCTATCGCCCTGGCCATCGAGAAAGCCCTTGGACACCCTATCCTCACCACATCGGTAGAGGGACGCGACGACGACTACATCACCGAGCCCGAACTGATAGCCGAGCATTACGGCAACCTGGTCGACATTGTGGTTGACGGCGGCCGCGGCGACACAGTGCCGTCGACAATCGTAGACTGCACCGGAAGCGAGATTGAAATCGTGCGCGAGGGCAAGGGAGAACTCCAGTGAGACAAAACGCAATCACAACTTGACAACATAAATGATTAACCGAATTATGAAGAAAACACACATTGCCATCGTGGCGGCCGGCCTGCTGCTGGCCGCATCATGCTCGCCCAAGAACCCCACAGGCAAGGCCGAACAGGCCGACACCACAGTAGTAGCTACCGACAGCGCCACTGCCGATACAGCCAAGATTGAGTCGGTGGTGACTATTATCGACTTTTATGCCACATGGTGTGGACCGTGCAAGCAACAGGCTCCCATACTCGACGAAGTGGCAAAGGAATATGGCAACCGGGTGAAACTGGTGAGAATAGACATTGACCAGGATCCACAAAAGGCGGGGCAATATGGCGTGGAGGCCGTGCCGACACTCGTCTTTGAGTCGACCAACGGCAAAAAGGAAATGAGCGTGGGCCTGAAATCGAAATCAGACCTCGAAGAGACCATCAACGCTCTGCTATAAGGCAAAACTCTACCGCCCACCCAAGAAGGCCTGCAGGAGGTTTCTCATTTTTCTATTTAATAATTAATGGGGAACTTCGTGGCGATGCGTCACACATCGACGCGGGCCAGTGAGATGCGCACTTTTTTCCCTTTGATTTTCAATGCCGCGAGCTTTTTCAGTGCCGAAGCAGCCTTCTCGGCCGGAACGGCTACCAGAGCATAGTGGTCTTTAACATCGATATGCCCTATCTCAGAGGCTGCCACATTGCTGTTGTTGGCAATGAAGCCAACGATATCGCCGCGCGATATTTTCTCCTTGCGGCCCGCCATAAAGTAAAGCGTGGCCATAAGCGGCTTTATGCCATTGCGCAATGGCGACAGTGCGAGCTGCTTTTCAGCATCGTGACGCACAAATGCGGGCAACTCCTCATCGGGTCCAAGAATCACAAACACCTCACCGTGGCGGTTGACGCGGGCGGTGCGCCCGTTGCGGTGCTTGAAGGCATCTTCGGCAACCGGCAAATGATAATGCACGATGTATTGCACGCCGTCGATGTCGAGACCTCGCGCCCCGAGGTCGGTGGTGACCATCACACAATATGATCCGTTGTTGAAAAGCGCCACAGCCTTCTCTCGCTCCACTTGGGTAAGAGCGCCGTTATAGATTCCGGCCGATATTCCCTCTGCCGCAAGATACTGAGCCACACGCTGCGCCGCATCACGATAGTTGACAAAGACGATGGCCTTGCCGTCGGGCAAGTCGAGCAGCAACCGGCGGAGTGTAACGAGCTTGTCGCGGTTGTCTGAGCGCACAAGCCACAACTTCAGCCGCTGGCCAAGCTCTTCCTCCCTGTCAAGGAAATTCACCTCATGATGGTTGTTGAGCGTGACGTAGTCGGGATATTCACGAAGCACCGTGGCCGACGTGAGAATGCGCCTCGACAGATTGGGCATACGAGAGAGCAGACGGCTCATCTCGTCGTCGAAACCGAGCTCGAGCGACTTGTCGAACTCGTCGAGCACAAGCAGGCGCACGTTGCGCAACTCGATGTTGCCGCGAGTGGCATGGTCGAGGAGTCGGCCCGGAGTAGCCACCACAATGTCGGGGACCACGCTTAGCGACTGGCGCTCATCGGCCACATCATGCCCACCGCAGCAAAGCGTCACCTTCAGCCCCACCGCCATCAACCTGAGCACAGCACACGACTGCACTGCAAGTTCACGCGACGGCACCACCACCACAGCCTGCAACCTGCCTGGCACATGATTTACCGCCTTGAGCACCGGTATGGCATAGGCTATGGTTTTGCCCGAGCCTGTGGGTGAATACACAATCATGTCGCCCCCCTGCGGCCAAGCCTCCAGCACGGCACGCTGCAAGTCGTTGAGGGCGGTTATGCCCATGCGCTCGCTTATGGCATCTAAAATCTGCTTTTCCTTCATATCTTTCAAGTCGTTTGCTCACGTTTCGGATTGCAAAATTAGTGATTTGCGCTCTTTCGGGCAACTTGACAAGAGCTGCATCATCGAGCACCACCGGTAACGACATTGTTAAATTAGCGGCAGCAGCAGCCATTCAGCTTTGCCAAAACAGAAACATTGCTTATCTTTGCCCTAGGCGCAACAACCAATTATCACAGCAGCGCCAAAACAGAAAAAACACACAAAGCAATTGAAAAAAAATGAAAAATAAGAGCATGAAAAAGGCATTAATGGCATTGGCCTTATTTGCAGTGGGCTTGACAGCAGCCAGTGCAGAAAATCTGCAAGATGTGGTGTACCTGAAAAACGGCAGTGTGATTCGCGGAATCATAATCGAACAAGTGCCCAGCGAAAGCATCAAAATTCAAATTGCCGGCGGCAGCGTGCTTGTGTTGAAAACCGACGAAGTGACGAAAATCACAAAAGAAGGCTTTGCGCAAGGCTCTGCATCGGCTATCGGCTCAAGCGACGACGAGTCGTCGTATGGCTGGAATCGTGCGCCGCGCTATCGAGGCTTTGTGGGCAAATCGGTTATTTTTAACACCGATGGCGACTATACCCGCTACATGGTATACACATCACACGGTTGCCAGATTAACCCATACGTCTATGCCGGATTGGGCATCGGTGGCAACTACACGTGGGACGGAGACGGATTTTGGATGCCTATCTTTGGACACGTGAGAGGCGAAATCCATAACGTGCTCAAGAAAAACGTATCGCCCTACCTCGACACAAAAATCGGATATAGCGTGGGCGACCTAAGCGGCTTTTACTGCGCGCCGGCGGCCGGGTGCCACTTCTATTTTGGCCACAGCAACATTGGCTTGAGTGCCGAAGTGGGCTACATGGTCCAAAAAGGCGGCTGGGGATGGTATAGCGAAAACGGCGTGACCGTATCGGTAGCTCTCGACTTCTAAAGCCACCCATTCTCCACACACGATAACGACTGCGCCTTGAGCACCTGTGGCAATGCTGCAGTGCCTGCTCAAGGCGCATTTGCCGTCTTAACAGTATTTTCACTATGCGGCACGATAGTCGGCGACTGAATCATATTGTGTCAAAACCATCCTTATTCGGCTTAAAAATCAGCAATTTGCTTGAATATCGGCCAATGTGTTGCAAAGCTGCTCGCAATATCTGCGCAGCATGAAATGCAAGCTGCCAAAAACGGTCTTTATTTGCTTTGCAGACAAAAAAAATTAATGTAATTTTGTAGATGGATTTGGAGTGAAACGGAGCGGAAACCAAGCATTTCTGCCTTGACGACTATTAACACTGAGCCCCGATGCGGCCATACGGCCGCGAAAGCCACTTTATGGTCCGCAACGCACACACACTGAATTTGACATTGAATTTTATATAACTATAATCTTGCAAAAATGAGTAAAGAAAAAAAATTCATGACGTGTGACGGTAACCAAGCCGCTGCCCACATCAGTTATATGTTTACTGAGGTAGCAGCCATTTACCCTATCACACCGTCATCAACGATGGCTGAACACGTCGACGAGTGGGCAGCCGCCGGCCGCAAGAACATCTTCGGCGAGACAGTCATGGTCCAAGAGATGCAATCGGAAGGCGGTGCCGCCGGTGCCGTGCACGGTTCACTTCAGGCAGGTGCCCTGACCACTACCTACACAGCGTCGCAGGGTCTGCTGCTCATGATTCCAAACATGTATAAGATTGCAGGCGAGTTGCTGCCTGGCGTGTTCCACGTTTCGGCCCGCACACTTGCATCTCACACACTGTGCATATTTGGTGACCACCAAGACGTGATGTCGACCCGCCAAACTGGTTTCGCCATGCTGTGCGAGGGCTCGGTTCAAGAAGTTATGGACCTTGCCGCCGTGGCACACCTGAGCGCAATCAAGGGACGCGTTCCATTCCTCAACTTCTTCGACGGTTTCCGCACATCGCACGAGATTCAGAAGATTGAGGCCCTTGACCAGGAAGACCTGAAGCCGCTGCTCGACATGGATGCAGTGAATGCATTCCGCCAGCGCGCCATGAACCCCGACAAGCCCGTCACCCGCGGCACTGCCGAGAACCCCGACGTGTTCTTCCAGCACCGTGAGTCGTGCAACGAATATTACAATGCAATTCCTGCCATCGTTGAAGACTACATCAACAAGATTAACAAGATAACCGGCCGCGAATACGGCCTCTTCAACTACTACGGAGCCAAGGATGCCGACCGCGTGATTATAGCCATGGGTTCGGTGACCGAGGCCATCCGCGAAACCATCGACCACCTCACTGCGCAAGGCGAGAAAGTGGGTATGATAGCAGTTCACCTCTATCGCCCGTTCTCGGCCCGCCACTTCCTGGCAGCCGTGCCCAGCACAGCCAAACGCATTGCAGTGCTCGACCGCACCAAAGAGCCCGGAGCCACAGGCGACCCGCTCTACCTCGACGTGAAAGACTGCTTCTATGGCGCCGAGAATGCCCCCGTGATTGTGGGCGGCCGCTATGGACTGGGCTCGAAAGACACCACTCCGGCCCAAATCCTTGCCGTGTATGAAAACCTGGCGCTCAACGTGCCCAAGAACCACTTCACCGTGGGCATCGACGACGATGTGACTTTCAGCTCACTGCCTCAGAAAGAAGAAATAGCAATGGGCGGCAAGGGCCTCTTCCAAGCTAAATTCTACGGCCTTGGTGCCGACGGCACTGTGGGTGCCAACAAGAACTCGGTGAAAATCATCGGTGAGAACACCGACAAATACTGCCAGGCCTATTTCTCTTACGACTCCAAGAAGTCGGGCGGTTTCACCTGCTCGCACTTGCGCTTCGGCGACGAGCCCATCCACTCTACCTATCTGGTGACCACCCCCAACTTTGTGGCATGCCACGTTCAGGCCTACCTGCATATGTATGACGTGACCCGCGGCTTGCAGAAGAACGGCACATTCCTGCTCAACACCGTGTGGGAAGGCGACGAGCTTGCAAAGAACCTGCCCAACAAGGTGAAGAAATATTTTGCCGACAACAACATCACCGTATATTATATCAACGCCACAAAGATTGCACAAGAGATTGGCCTGGGCAACCGCACCAACACCATCCTGCAATCGGCATTCTTCCGCATCACCGAGGTGATTCCGGTTGACTTGGCTGTTGAGCAAATGAAGAAATTCATCGTGAAGTCATACGGCCGCAAGGGCGAAGACGTGGTCAACAAGAACTATCAGGCAGTTGACCGCGGTGGAGAATACCAGACCCTGACCGTAGACCCCGAATGGTCGAAACTTGAGGTTGAGGCTCCGGCATGCGACGATGCTCCCGAATTTGTGAGCAACGTGGTGCGCCCCATCAATGCCCAAGACGGCGACCTGCTTCCCGTATCGGCATTCAAGGGCCGTGAGGACGGCACATGGGACAACGGCACTGCCGCCTACGAGAAACGCGGCGTTGCCACCTTCGTGCCGAAGTGGACAGCCGAAAACTGCATCCAGTGTAACAAGTGCGCCTATGTGTGCCCCCACGCTGCTATCCGTCCCTTCCTTCTCGACGAAGAAGAGGCTGCCAACTCGCCATTCTGCGAGAGCGACAAGCTGCCCGCAATAGGCAAGTCGCTGGCCGGACTTAAATTTGTGCAAGTGGTCGACGCCCTCGACTGCCTCGGCTGCGGCAACTGCGTTGACGTGTGCCCGGGCAAGAAAGGCAACAAGGCACTTGAGATGGTTGAGCTCATCAACAACGAAGACGAGCAGAAGTATTGGGACTACTGCACAGCCAACGTCACCTCGAAACAGAATCTGGTCGACGTTAAGCAGAATGTGAAGAACTCACAGTTTGCCACTCCGCTCTTCGAGTTCTCGGGCGCATGCTCGGGCTGTGGCGAGACTCCATACCTGAAACTCATTTCACAACTCTTCGGCGACCGCCAGATTGTGTCGAACGCCACCGGCTGTAGCTCAATCTACTCGGCATCAGTGCCGTCGACCCCCTACACCACCAACGACAAGGGTCATGGTCCCGTTTGGGCCAACTCACTCTTCGAGGACTTCTGCGAGTTTGGCATGGGTATGAGCATCGCCGACGAGAAGATGCGCACACGCGTTAAGGGCTACGTGGAAGACGCCATTGCCTGCGACAGCGTGGCAAGCGACGTGAAAGCACTCTACACCGAGTGGCTTGAGAACTTTAACGACGGTGCCAAGTCACGCGAGCTGAGCGACAAGATTGTGGCAGCCATCGAGAATAGCGACAACGAGTGCGACAAGAAGGTGAAGAGCCTGAGCCAATATCTCGTGAAACGCTCACAATGGATCATTGGCGGCGACGGTGCCTCTTACGACATCGGCTTCGGCGGACTTGACCACGTGATTGCATCGGGCAAGAATGTGAACATCCTCGTGCTCGACACCGAGGTGTACTCCAACACCGGCGGCCAGGCATCGAAGGCCACTCCTATTGGAGCCATCGCCAAATTTGCCGCCGCAGGCAAGCGCGTGCGCAAGAAAGACCTTGGCCTTATTGCCTCGACCTATGGCTACGTGTATGTGGCACAAGTGGCAATGGGTGCCGACAACATGCAGTGCCTTAAGGCCATCCGCGAGGCCGAGGCATACGACGGACCGTCGGTAATCATCGCCTACGCTCCCTGTATCAACCACGGTCTGCGTGTGGGCATGGGCAAATCGCAAGCCGAGGAGCAGAAAGCTGTGGCATGCGGCTACTGGCACCTGTGGCGCTACAATCCCGAACTTGAGAAAGAAGGAAAGAATCCGTTCTCGCTCGACAGCAAAGAGCCTAATTGGGACGAATTCATCAACTTCCTCAAGGGCGAGGTGCGCTACTCATCGGTGCTGAAGCAATACCCGCAAGAGGCCGAAGAACTGTTCAACGCAGCCAAGGAAAATGCACAATGGCGCTACAACAACTACCGCCGTCTGGCTCGCCAGCAGTGGGGTGTTGAGCCTGAAGATTGATTTTGACCGAGTGTGACCCCACAGGGGCATCACTTAGAGTTCCTGCGGATTACAGAGATTCCAAGCGGACATCACACTCAGTATATAGCAAAGTCCTGACAGCCAATCGGTTGTCAGGACTTTTTTTTCATTCACCCCACCCCGCAAGGCCCACAAGAAAATCAACCTTCCACAGTTTTACAAGAAGTAACCATCCGCAACAAGCCGACTTGCAGGTGTTCCCGTGAGGACTGAACTTTGCGGCAAAAAACGCAATGTTCAATCTCAACGAGAACAACAAGATCTGGATGTCGCTGTATCCGAGCGATATGCACATCAGCATAAACGGAATGTGCCGCGCTTCCATTACGCCTGCTGTCCGAAATATCTGTACAGTTCAAAGAAGATGCCGCGGAACACCTTGCTGTCACAGTGTTCGTTCTGATAGGCTACAGTTGAGTTGGACGAAGCACGGCTAATGCCGAGGAGGTTCAGTTCCGTTTGCCGAGTTCAGCCCGTTAGATATGTCGCAGACTAATCGCAGCCGGAAAGCAGGCAGAACATCATACTTATAACTGGCTCTGGATGTTGTAGCCCTTGCAATGTTTGTCTGTATTCGCCTAGCGGATAATTTTTCGGATGTTTTCATTCGGGAACTTGCCGAAAGAAAAACATTATAAATTGTTGTTCTTAGCTCTTTATTCATGCAAATTTCAAGGCAAGGGTATAAGTAAATAGCTATGTCTTTAACACTTACAGGGTGGAACAATCAGAGACAGAAATAGCCGGCTCGCAATGAGTCGGCTATTCCGATGTTTAGTTGTCACTAAACGATTATTCTTATTTCTTATTCACGTCCTTGCCAGCGCGAATGTCATCGGGCATTCCCTCGTAAGGGGCACAGGCGATAACCTGCTCGTTGTCCTTGCCCTCGTTGCGCATGAATGTGATGTCAGCAAACTCCGGTACCACGTATTTCGGATAGGTCTCGTGCTTCTCACGGGCAGCCTCCATCTTGTCGATGTGCTCGTTTTGGAAGCAGACGGTAATCTCAGGATGCTCGTGTACCCACTTGGGGAAGAAGATGACGCCATGCACACGTTTTTCCTTCAGCATAAAATTGAGTGCAACGTCAGTGCCCGTAGGTTCGGTCCATGACACCTTATACACATCCTCGGTCAGCTTCACGATGTCGGCCTTCTGGTCCTTTACCCATCTGCCGCCCACCATGCCGCTGTGTATGCGGTAGTCTACGGTTGTCTCGTTCTTTACATAAAACTCATACTCCCAGCCGTTGGCGTAGGTGTAGATAAAATGCTGCCCCAGTAATTTTTCCATTGTCTTGATATATTTTGATTGTTTGATTTTACAGATGTCTTGCCATGAAACTGGCCACGGTTCCTGCACAACGCTCGGCAGCCTGTTCGCCCGTGAAGGAATGGTCCACACCGGGCATCAATACGAGTTCTGCATCCTTCAGCACCTGCTTGTAACGCTCACCATAGGTGTAAGGCACCACTCGGTCTGCAGTACCGTGTACTATCAGAGCAGGCCCTTCGTAGCGGCTTGCCGTCTCATAGATGGGGAGTGTCTGTGCCGACTCGAAATAAGCCTTTCCTATACGATTTTTTCCGCCGTGTATGTCAACGTAGTCCGGGAGATTGCCGGCATCGTAGTGCGCATCCATCAGTTGTCCGCGTAGTGCATCGTCACGAAGTACCGCAGCAGGAGCGCAGAGTGCCAAGCAACGGATGCCACTGCCGAGTTCGCCTCCTATCATCGAAGCCACTACCCCGCCCTGCGAATGCCCCACGATGCTCACATCCTTCACCCACGGGAGGGTCAGGCAGTATGCCACCACCCGCCTGGCATCCTCAAGCTCGTTGAGCACGGTCATCTCTTCCAGCTTTCCGTCGCTTTCTCCATGCCCGTTGAAGTCGAACCGGATGGAAGCGATGCCTTTCTGCTGCAAACTGTCGGCGATGAGGTGAATCAGACTCCTGTCTTTGGAGGATGTAAAGCCGTGGCAGATGATAGCCATCGACACCTTGTCGCCCTTGTTTACCTTTGGCTTTTGGATAATGGCTGCCAACTTGCCCTTTGCCCCATCTATAGATATTTTTTCTGTGGTCTGTGCCTTTGCTGAGCCAAGAACTGAAAGCAAGAGGCAACCTATTATTGCAAATTTCTTCATATTGTTTTTTTATGTTATTGATGCTTAATATATTCGAGTGCAAAGATAATTGATTATATTTGCGCTCCATTTGCAAATAAAGACATAAAATTATCATATAACGCCAATGAATGTTGAGCAGGAAACATATCTGCAACAAGTGGATGAAACCGACCGCAGAGAACTTCTCATTAAACATACGGGAAGAGAGGGCATCGACCTTCCTTCGCACAATCATGCGCAGTACCAAATAACATACACCCTGCAAGGCACACTCAGGCTCACCGTGGAGGGCAAGGAGTATTTTGTTCCGGAGCACCACCTCTGTTGGATTCCATCGGGGACGACTCACTCGTTGTCGAGCAACAACCGTAAGATAGACCTTGTCATCATCTATGCACCCCTTGCGTTCCCCTCCAATGATGGGCGACATGAGTTTGCCGTCTACAACGTAAACGAATGGGCGGCAGCCAACCTACGCTACGTTACCGGGGAGCGGGAGAGAATCAGCGAGGCGACCGACAAAGACCTCTTCCGCTTTTCCCGGTCATTCCTGCGCCAGTTGCCTTTGGCTTGCCCGAGATATACACTCTTGCTTGACGGCATTTCCTTTGCCAAGGATGCGCGTCTTGCGGCGGCATTGGACTATATCACCCAACATTTGGGCGAAGACCTTCACATTGACGGCGTGGCAAGAGCAGCAGGCGTGTCGCCGCGCACACTCAATCGCCTTCTACATGAAGCGCATATCAGTTTCTCAGCATATCTCAGCTACCAGCGCATCACCCGTGCCGTAGAGCTGATGGCAGACGGCAGTCGCACCCTTTCAGAGATTGCTTACATGACGGGGTTTAGTGCGCCGAGCAATTTCAACCGCACGTTCCGCCAGATAGTTGGCATGTCGCCTTCGGAATACTCCAAGTCGCCATGTGGGCGTTACTGAGTAAAGACCTTTACTGACGAAGCCCAAGGCTCTTTCCATTTCAGAAAGTGGCTTGGGCTTTGTTGGTTTCATTGAGTTGCTGGCATCGTCGGAAGCCGTGGCTCCGTTCTCCTGCTCCTTTCCTGGAATTCCGGCATCCAGGTGGCCATCTCTTTCCTGACTTCGGCGCAAATCTCTTGCCAATTTGTTTAGGGCGGCGGGGGGCAATGCGTGGCAGTGAGTTGGGATAGGCTGGGGGGCGCAAGACAAGGCCCGCATGAAGCGCGATGCTCCATGCGGGCCATTGGAAAGGGGCTTATTTGAGTAAGCCTTACTTAATCACTTTCTTGACTTTGCCATCGGCGGTGCGAACCAAATAAACGCCTGATGACAATTGGTCAATATTAGTGGAGTTGAGTTTCACACCGTTGATGCCATAGATGGCCTCTACCTTGGCCGAAGAAGCATTGATGCCGTCGATGCCCGAAACGTTGGAGAGTACCACTGCATTCGATTCAGCCGACTCTACCCCATCGACTACGGCAGTCACTGTGTAAGAGCCGTCTTGCGCATTGGCCACGTCGTAGCTTGTGGTTTCTACGGCCTGAGCGATGGCCACGCCGTCGCGGTACACATTGTAGGTGGTGGTGGCAGCCGCTCTGGCAGGAGCCTTGCTGATATTCTGGTCGGCTTCGGCAAGCACAGCGCTTATGCGCCAGTTATAGTTATAAGAGAACTTGGTCTTCATCGAATACCAATATCCGTCGGTTGCCGACGAAGAAAGGAGGTCGCTGTAGCCAGGAATTACCGATGGACCTTCATCCATCACCATGGGTTTACGGCCAAGCTTGTAGGTGATGTGGTATCCCACACTGAGCTCACGGTCGGCGGGAATTTCGTAGGGCACGTTGAGGCGCACCACGTTTTCGCCAATCTTGAGGTCGCTCAATGCAACCGTCTGCTCATAGACGATGCCGTCGCCCTTCATCACGAATACAGATGCCGAGAGGAGTGTGTCGTCGGCAAGAGTGAACTTGATGTGTGAGATTTTCTTGCCTGCAAAGTTGGTCACAGTGTCGGCCTTGAAGCGGATAGCGCAATAGCTTTCGCGTGTAGAACCGCCGGTCATACCGATGGCCAGGCCATTGGTGCCGCGCTGATATGAGAGTTCCTGAGAATTTTCGGGTTTTTGCCACGAGAGGTGCAATGTGCCGTCGGCATAAGAGCCAGTAAGTGCAAACGGAGCCTGAGTGCGGCTGGGAGCTGCATTGGTGAACGAGATAAGCTTGCTTGCAGGTGATTCCCATCCGTTGGGGTAAACGGCTGTCACATAGTATTCATAGTCGCCATATGTGTCGATAACCTCGTTATAAGTGTTGCCAGTGGTTTCGAGGGCCACACGGTTGTTGCGATACACCTTGTAGCTTGCGGGCTTGAGCAAAGAACTTGCCTTGTGGGCGGGAGCCTTGAGAGCTGCACTGCCCGGTGTTGCGTCCACACCCAGTCCTTGAGTTGCAGCTTCGCGCAGCTGTGCTACCGGGATGGTGAGGCTTTGAGCTACATCAGGATTGATGCAACGACCATTTTGCAGCACCACAGGAGCTGCCGATGCGCCAGCAGCCTCGGCTGTTGCTGCAATCACAATATTGTAATTAGCATACGAAGAGGCAACAGTGCCGAGTTTGAGCCAACTTGAGCCATTTGACAGACTGACCATGGCACCACCGTCAACCAATGGGCCACCGTCGAGAATCATCACATGCTTGCCACCAGGCAGAGTGGCATTATAGACGAGATACAAGTCCTGGCCGGCAGGAATGGTGACCGGCTGCACGAGAGTGGTACTGTAGAGGTAGCCGGGTTCAATTTCCGATCCCAAGATATTCTCGCTATACAGGCGCTCGCCCTTTGAATTGATGATCTCAAGACGAATAGAGTCGATAGCCTCGCCAATACCGAATTTTATCGACTTAATCTGATAGCCGGCATAGGAAGCCAGCTCCGAAGCCTGGAATTTGGTTCCGTAGATGAGGCTGACGTCTTCATCAAATCCCACAAGGTAGGATGCGGTTCCGTAGTGCTTAAGTTCGGTGGCGCTTGCGCTCCATGAGAGGCCGAACTGCTTAGTTGAATCGTTGAAGCTGTAGCCCACAACGGTGGGAGCCGCATAAGCGGCCGGCTGGGTGTAGACAAGCTGCGCATCAAGGGCAGGGGCCTGCTTTGAGGCATATTTAGTGACAAGCGAATAGTTGTAGATACCCGGCTCGCTCACTTCATCGTCATACGACGTGGCGGTAGTGCCCGAGACTATCAAGTTGCCATCGCGATACAGGTCGTAGCCAGTAACAGCCTCAGCCGTGGCCTGAGCACCCTCAACGTCGGCCGAGAGCATGAAATTACCAGCTATGCTGCCCGCCGAAAGATTCTTCCATGTGGGTTTTGAGTTGGCAAAAGTGGATGAAGCCGACGTTACCGAGAAGGCATTTCCCTTACCGTCGACACCTACAGAACTGTCGACACCGATGGGGTGTCCCTTGGCTGCATGAGTGTAGTATACACCGAAAGCATAGGTGTTACCCATCTCGAGCTGATAAGGCTTGGCAAGAGGATATTTCACCCAAGTAGAGTCTTGAATGGCCGATATCACAGAATCGGCTACTGCCTCGCTATAGTCAATTACGCCATTTTTCATTATGAAAATGGTGGCAGTCTTCACGGCTTCAGCCAAATAGGAATTAATTGCCGTGATTTTTCCACCCTGGCAGGCAAGCAGGTCGTTGGCACTGAGTTCATGCTTTATCCACACCTTAGGTGCAGTAGAAGATGTGCCTCCAATGCTCAAATTGAACTCTCCATTGCTCCAAGTGAGCTTATTATCTGTGAACTGCAAAGGTGCTTGCCACGACAGTGTGCCGCTGAGCTCAGATGCCTTGCCTGTAAACGAGCTGGCCGGGGCCTGCTGGTTGGCTGCGGCTAAAGTGGTGACCGAAACGGTGTTCGACAGTTTCTCGTCAGTGCCATACACAGCACCCACCTTATAAGAGTGCTGTCCGTTGGCCTCGCCTGTGAGCTGATATGAGCAGTCGGTTACAAGAGCATCGTTGACTTTGGCATTGTCGCGATACACGTTATAGCCATCGGGCGTCGCCACAGCCGAATTGTGAAGCACAGCCGTAATCAGGAAGTCGCCAGGGCCGTCGTTGTTCCACTTTTGACCGTCGAATGAATAGATGTTGCCCTTGCCCTTTTGGGGATAGCGGTCACAAATGGCTGTAAAAGTCTGGTTGCTGCCGTGTTCAAGCCTTATGGCGAAAATCACATCGGCATTGGCGGGAATGGTGTAGCTGTTGTCAAGAGCCACGCGCTTCCAGGAGTTTTTCTCATAGCCGGTTGTCACGTCCACATCCTGGTCCCTCACCAGTTTTCCGTTTTCATATACTTGAATTCTCACGTTGGCCACATTGCGGTATTGGAAATAGTTGATGCTGTCAACTTTCTCGCCCACATAATCCTTTAGCTCGGCGGCAGTGAATTTGCTGCCGGCATAAATCACCGCTGGTCCACCAGGAGTCACCTGCTCGCCATTCAGGCCATTGTAGTCATTTCCGTCGTGCCACTTGAGTGTAAGTTCCGATGCCGGAGCGCTCCACTGCAAACCTACGTTAGAGAAGGTGGCTGTTGCCGTCAGCGAATGTGGTTGCCCACTTTGCGCTGTTGCATTCAGTCCTGCAGCACAAGTTGCCGCCAAGACGGCAACCTTTAGAGTACTAGTAATCTTCTGCATGCAATAAACATTTTAAAAATTAAAGACTGTTGTAATAAATGTATTTTTCGGTGCAAAATTAATGAATTTTCGCCATTTATTCTAGCCATTTCGAAGCAAACCGCACTTTTCCCCAAAAAGTCGATTATTGCTAAAAAGCCCCCACTTGCCAGCTAGCAGCTTGGTCAAGTGAGGGCGATTAGTCGGTATGCTACTCAGCCAATGGCTTTTCCCGCATCAGTCGAGTTTGTGAATCACAAGTCCCGAACGCAATTTAGGTTCAAACCAGGTGGCCTTAGGCGGCATGATGTTGCCTGTGTCGGCAATGTCGATAATCTGCTGCATCGTCACAGGATAAAGGGCCAAAGCCATTTTCATCTCGCCAGAGTCGACGCGCTTTTTGAGTTCGCCGAGGCCGCGTATTCCGCCCACGAAATCAATGCGCTTGTCGGTGCGCAAGTCGGTGATGCCAAGGATGTCGCGCAAGATGAGGTCGCTCGAGATTTTCACATCGAGCACCCCAATTGGGTCGGTGTCATCATAAGTGCCTTCATGGGCTGTAAGCGAATACCACTCACCCTCGAGGTAAAGCGAGAAATTGTGAAGCTTCTCAGGCTTATAAATCTCGGCACCTTTCTTCTCCACATCAAAGTTTTCGGCAATCTTGTCGAGGAACTGCTGTGGAGTGAGACCGTTGAGGTCGCGCACCACCCTATTGTAGTCCATCACCTTGAGGTGCGACTGCGGGAAACACACGGCCAGCAGGTAGTTATATTCCTCTTTGCCCGTGTGATTGGGGTTGCTCTTGGCTTTTTCCTCGCCCACATGTGCGGCAGCCGCAGTGCGGTGATGGCCGTCGGCAATGTAAAGGTAAGGAATGCGGGCAAACTCATCGGTCACCGTCTTGATGACAGCCGGGTCGGTTATGCACCAGAAAGTGTGACCTATGCCGTCGTCGGCCACAAAGTCGTATTCCGGCTCAGTGGCTGCGGTGGCGCGAATCACGCCTTCGAGCACATCGTTGTCGGGGAAGGCAAGAAACACAGGCTCCACGTTAGAGTTGTTTACCTCGATGTGGTGCATGCGGTCGGTTTCCTTCTCACGGCGCGTGAGCTCATGCTTCTTTATGCGACCCGACAAATAATCGTCGACACTGGCTGCGACCACGATGCCATACTGGGTGCGGTGGTCCATCGTCTGGGCATATATGTAGTATTCCTCCTGCTGATCCTGCACGAGCCAGCCTTTTTGCTGAAACTTGTTGAAATTCTCAACAGCTTTGTCATAGACCTTGGGGTCGTGCTCATCAGTGCCATCGTTGAAGTCGATTTCGGGCTTAATGATGTGGTAGAGCGACTTTTCGTTGTCGCCTGCCTCAATTCTTGCCTCATCGCTCGAGAGCACATCGTAGGGCTTTGAAACTACTTGTTCCACCAAATGCTTAGGTGGGCGTAATCCTTTAAACGGTTTTACTGTTGCCATGATAAGAAGGTGTTTTTAAAATTAATACTATAGTTGTTTATAAATAAATGATTTTCTTGGTTATGGATTAGCCTTTGATACGCCAGTGGCATCAGCCCAGGATACCACACACCCGATGCCGACCGCTACTTGCGCACGATTGTCTGCTCGCGGTCGGGGCCAACCGAAACGATGGTCACGGGCACGCCAAGTTTCTCCTCCAGGAATTTCACATAGTCCTTGAATTCCTGCGGGAACTCATCCTCGCTGGTCATCTTGGTCATATCGGCATTCCATCCCTTGAGTTCAGTGTAGACGGGCTTCACGTCGCCGTCGATTGAGAACGGGAAGTCGCGCGTCACCTTGCCGTCGATTTCATAGGCATCGCAAGCCTTGACCGTTTCGAATCCGTCGAGCACGTCGCTCTTCATCATAATGAGCTGAGTGACACCGTTGAGCATTATGGTGTAACGCAATGCCACAAGGTCGATCCATCCGCAACGGCGCTCACGGCCAGTAACGGCTCCATACTCATGCCCGATGGCGCGGATTTTGTCGCCAGTGGCATCAAACAACTCGGTAGGGAACGGTCCGCTACCCACACGAGTGCAATAGGCTTTGAAGATGCCATACACGTCGCCAATGTTGCGTGGAGCCACGCCCAGACCAGAGCAAGCTCCGGCGCAAACGGTGTTGGACGATGTGACAAACGGATAAGAGCCGAAATCCACATCGAGCATACTGCCCTGTGCGCCCTCGCAAAGCACGCTCTTGCCCTCGGCCAGCTGCTTGTTGATAAAGAACTCGCTGTCGATGAGGTCGAATTGCTTCAGGTAGTCGATGCCCTCAAACCATTGAGCCTCGAGTTCGGCCACATCGGGATTCTCGCCCAGAGCCTTGAGCAGGTTGAAATGCGTGCGCTTGGCATTGTCGTATTTTGCCTTGAAATCATGGTCAATGTCGCCTATGCGCAAGCCATTGCGGCTAATCTTATCGGTGTAGGTGGGGCCAATGCCCTTGCCGGTGGTGCCAATCTTGCTGCTGCCCTTGAGTTTCTCGTTGGCAGCATCGAGCAAGCGGTGAGTGGGCAATATCAAGTGGGCCTTACGCGATATCTTAAGAATCTGCTTGATGTCGACTCCGCTCTTCTCAAGCTCCTGAGCCTCCTGCATGAACAGTATCGGGTCGAGAACCACGCCATTGCCTATCACGTTGATTTGGTTGTGCTGGAATATGCCCGACGGGATTGAGCGCAGCACATAGTGGTGTCCTTCGAATTCAAGGGTGTGGCCGGCATTCGGGCCGCCTTGAAAACGTGCGACTATATCGTAGCGAGGTGTGAGCACATCAACCACCTTGCCTTTTCCTTCATCTCCCCATTGTAAACCTAATAAGACGTCTACCTTTTTCATAAAATCAAAAAAATTAATTTATTGTTTTTTGCTTGTTTCCTTTTTCATTGCCTCTGATGCCCGGCGCTTGAGCTTGCGCGTGCAGGTGTTGCACAGGCCATAGACGTAGAGTGCATAGTGCGAGGCATTGAATGCGGTGAACTTGCGCGCATTCATATAGGCGGCAAAGTTATTGTCCTTCACCAGCTTCACCTTGCCGCACTCGGTGCACACCACATGGCAGCACTGCATCAGGCTTAAGCGTTCATACATCACTTGATTGTTGACAGGCATAATGAGCCGGCCTATGATTTTTGCCTCGACCAGCAAGCCCACCGTGTTGTAGACGGTGGCTTTGCTCACATAGAAATCGCCTGACATGAGAGAGGTGTACAGAGTATCGACCGAAAAAGGCTTGTTTTCCTCAATCACCTTATTGAGGATAGCATACCTCTCATCGGTTTTACGCAGCTTGTGGGCATCCAGAAAAGCCGTGAACTGCTTTACGACGGCACTATTGCTTGTCATTTCGTGCATAACGCTGATAGCTCTGTATGCACAAAGATAGTGGTATTTAGAAGAATTCTCAAATTATTTGCTTCAAAAAAACAAGAAGCCACTGCGCACGAAACAGAACAAAAAAAGTGCTGCCGATACCCATTCAATGGGCCGACAGCACTTTATCTGTTTTTCAGCTCGGCTAATGCCGCGCCTTTCGGAAAGACCGCACTGCTTATTCAGCAGCGGGAGCCTCGGCAGCAGCCTCCTCGGCGGGAGCCTCTTCAGCCTTAGCAGCTTCGGCAGCCTCAGCAGCTTCCTTGGCAGCCTGAGCCTCAGCCTCGGCCTTGGCAGCTGCGATTTCAGCCTTCTTCTTGGCTACAGCCTCAGCCTTAGCCTCGTTTTTCTTAGTCTCTTCCTCAAGAGCCTTCTTGGCGTTAGCCTGCTTGTCGCTTACTTCCTTGTTCTTGATAGCCTCGAGCTTAGCAGCCTTCTCAGCCTTCCAAGCATCGAAACGACGCTGAGCTTCCTCTTCGTTGAAAGCGCCTTTCTTAACACCGCCCTGGAGATGCTTCATGAGCATAACGCCTTCGCGAGAAAGGATGTTGCGCACGGTGTCGGTGGGGATTGCGCCCACGTTGATCCAATAAAGAGCACGCTCGAAATTTAAACTTATTGTAGCAGGATTAGTGTTCGGGTCATAAGAACCAATCCTTTCAATAAATCTACCATCACGTGGTGCCCTGCTATCGGCGATAACAATAGGATAGAACGCGTGGTTTTTGCGGCCGCCGCGTTGTAATCTGATTTTTGTTGCCATTTGAAATAACTAGTTTAAATTTGTGTTGTTAAAAAAATTAAAAGTGACCTTTTTGGGGTCACTTTCATTTGTTGTCCTGGAAGGACTCGAACCCTCGCAAGCGGAACCAGAATCCGATGTGCTACCATTACACCACAGGACAATTCTCAAATGCGATGCAAAGGTAGGCATTATTTTTAATTCTGCAAAAAGTTGCGGCTGTTTTTTCGCAAAAAAGTGCGATTACTGCAATTTTTCAGCTTCCACACGATGCTTTCACCCCCGCCGGCTGCATTTTCAAAGTGATTTCACCGGCATTTTCGAAAACCGCAGCTGAGATTTGAGAACGGGAAACTTAACGTTGAGAATGGTCCCCGACTCAAAGACGGCAAACACGTCGTCGGATTCCTGCCCGAATGAGGCATCGGTCCAAACGGCCCGGTAATTGTCGGTAAACACCGTCTTGGCCATTGTGCCTTTCACCATGCCGGTGCGCCACTCGGCACGCCTCACCTGTGCCCCACTTATATATATTATTGTGTAACCACCATTGCCATCGGCCACAAGAGCCACCACATAGCGCCCACCAAGGCGCACGTGGGCATCATCAGTCTCGCGGTCGAGATATTGCCAATAGCCCTCGAATGGGTCGCGAGAGGCAGCAAACAAAACATTGAGCGACTCAATCGTGTAGCCCGAATCGACCGGACGCAGCCGCCCTGCCCTCTCAGCCACCACCACACGCTCGATGCGTGACTGGCAAGCCGGCCCCACAACGCATCCGGCACGCACCGGCCCAGTGGCTACGGGCAACGTGCATCTCAGCACCTTTTCCATCTGCCTGGAACCAATGCTTATCGAGAGCTCATTGCCACTCACCGTTGCCTCGACACAGTTGAACCCATCGTGCAGATCCACCCCCTCGGCGAGAGTGGCCGTGGCAAGCGTGGCCACCGAGTCGCCATCGTGAGCAACCACCGCCACATCGAGCAGGCGTGCATCAGTCAAGTCGTCGTGCAAGGCCGTGTTGCGGCACCTTAGTTCCACCGCCACATAACGGCTGCAGTCGGCCGACGCGTTCAGCACCAATCCGCACATGGCCGACGACACCTCGCGGCCCGAAGCCGTCTTGTAGGTCTTGCCTTGGCGATTATGCTCATTGGCCAAACGCACCTGACAGCGGTAATCGGCCGACCGCACAGGCACCGTGTCGAGCACGAGCACGGCAGAATCAGAATGATTGTCGACCACAAGACACCCGTCGGTTTCAGTCACTTGACAGCTGTGCGACATGCTCAGCGCGCCAAAACCGCCAAGATGCGTGTGATAGCGTGCTGTGGCCAAGCAAGCATCAGCAATGGCCAAAAGCAAAGCCAGCGCCACAATCAGCCGTTTTGCCGTCGATATTGATTTGTTGTGCATAGTTTTATGGTGGTTTACTCCTTGTCTTTCCTTTTGTGACAAATCAAAATTAAGCAGTTTTTTCCAATCAGTAAAATGGTGAGGCAGTTTTTCCCCGCCATCACAGCCAATCACACGCCACCCCACGACACAAGGACAGCCCGCAATTAATGCCGTTAATGGCGAAAAGCGGTGAGGCGGCGAGTGCGGTTGCTTTGTATTGAAATATTTTTATTACCTTTGCATCTTGCAATCAAGAGAGTGAATGGAGACTATTTTTTCCATAATCATCAGCTGTGTTTCTATTGGTGTCATCCTGTCGGCTCCAATGGGGCCAATTGGCATACTTTGCGTGCAACGCACGCTTAACAAGGGCCGTGAGTCGGGGTTCTACACCGGCATTGGCGCAGCCATATCTGATTTGATATACTGCCTGCTCACCGGGCTAGGCATGTCGATTGTAACCGACTGGATCCAGGCTAACCAGCACGTGCTGCAGATAGTGGGCAGCGTGCTGCTGTCGGCCTATGCGCTCTACCTTATTTTCCACAATCCGGTGAGCCAGGTGAAGACGCCTCACGACCGCAAGGAAAACCACACTCAAGACATGATTACCGGATTCCTGTTCACATTCTCCAATCCGCTGATTGTGTTTCTCATAATCCCACTGTTTGCTCGATTCGGCTTTCCGCCGCCCGACAGCCAATACTACCACATTCTGCTCGGATATGTGTTCATTGCAGGCGGAGCACTGCTTTGGTGGGCAATAATAACATTCTTTGTGAACAAAGTGCGCACGCACTTCAATATAAGGAGCATGTGGCTCATCAACCGCATCATGGGCAGTGTGATTCTGGTGCTGTCGGTCTACGGCCTGCTCACCGGCATCATCGACTACCTGAACATCTATCAGTGAAATCAGCCCCACATGCCCACACCGAAAAACGACACTCAAGCCATATGGACAACAGCATTCACACCACAGCAAAACGCATAGAACGGCTAGACCAAATGCCTTTCAACGAAGTGGGACAATATCTCGACGAGAACCTGGAGCACTTGCGCCTTGAGTGCGTCAACTGGCCAGAAGTGCATGCCTACAAGCCCGACTGCCAAGTGGCTCTGGCCTACTCTGACCACTACATCTACGTCTATTTTTCGGTCATCAGCCAAGACCTCAGAGCCGAAAACACAGCCAACCTGAGTCCTGTGGCCCAAGACAGCTGCGTGGAGTTTTTCATGCAAGTACCCGGCAACGATGAATACTGGAATTTTGAGTTCAACTGCATAGGCACCGTCAACGCAAGCCACCGCGTGACACGCCCCGAGGCAGTGCGCCTGACCGATGCCCAGATAGCCACTATCAAGCGTTGCGCCTCGTGTGGCAACGAGCCGTTTGCCGAGAAGAGCGGCGTGTATTGCTGGGACTTGACGGTAGCCATTCCTTTTGACCTGATTGGAATCAACGCCAGCAATCTGCCCGACCACATTATGGGCAACTTCTACAAGTGCGCCGACAAGACGGCCCATCCCCACTACGTGTCGTGGGCTCCGATTGCTCTCGAAAAGCCAAACTTCCACGCTCCGCAATTCTTTGCACCCATCTATCTGAAATAGCCGTTGCAAGAAAGCACGAAAGGAGCAAAAAGCTTTTCCGCACGCCACAGTGCTATAAGAGCCCTTCTGGAGCAACGCCACTTCACTCACGGCCATACGTAACCCAAAACGTTCCCCCTCAGCCTTTTCACAGCCGCCAAATTGCTTTTTCGGCAGCCTGCTAGCACATCATAACGAAAAAATAAGTATATTTGCAGTCGACAAGGGGGTGCCTTGACGGCTGAGATCATACCCTAATGGACCTGATGCGGATAATGCCGCCGGAGGGATTGTTGACACATTACCGGGCTTTAGACCCACAAGCCATCCACGGCCATAAATGGCCTCATCCTCACCCACCCCACAGTCACACGTTTTTTTCACGCCAGCACACGTGCCGTGTTGCGGCCAACAACCGCGCCACAGCCCGACGGGCTGACCGATGACATACACACACAACGATATGGCTCTACACTACATCACCACACTATCAATTGCCGGATCGGACAGCTGCGGAGGCGCCGGCATCCAGGCCGACCTGAAGACATTTGCGGCCCTGGGCACCTATGGAATGTCGGTAATCACAGCCGTGACGGCTCAAAACACCACCGGAGTGCGCAGCATTATGGCCGTGACGCCCAAAGTGGTGGGCGACCAAATTGACGCAGTGATGAGCGACATCAAGCCCGACGCGGTGAAAATAGGCATGCTCATGAACTCGCAAATCATAGCCACCGTGGCGGCCAAACTCAGCCAATGGAAACCGCGGCATGTGGTGCTTGACCCAGTGATGGTCTCGACAAGCGGCAGCCGCCTGATTGACGAAGAAGCAGTGACGACACTCATCGAACAGCTATTGCCAATAGCCACTGTGGTAACCCCCAACCGCGCCGAAGCCGAATGCATGGCCCAATGCCGCGTGACCGACGCCGCAAGCGCAACAATGGCGGCACAACGCATCATCGGCCTCGGTGCCAAGGCAGTGCTCATCAAGGGCGGACACCTCGACACATCAAAAGGCAGAGTCACCGACATGCTATGGACTGCCGGCGACCAGGAGCCGGCAACATACGCCGCGCCTATTGTAGACACACGCAACACACACGGCACAGGCTGCACGCTCTCGTCGGCAATCGCATCGTTTATGGCTCGCGGGCTTAATTTGCCCGAAGCCATCGCCAAGGCCAAGCAATACCTAGCCAAAGCCCTTGAAGCCGGAGCGCAAGTAACGGTGGGGAGCGGACACGGCCCAATGAACCACGAGTTTGCCCCACTGCCGCTCATTCCAATTGACACAAACGCATAACATATAAATAATAATAAGACACACACAATGAAAGTAATAGTCAACGACAATGCACTTGAAGTGGCCGAAGGCAGTACGGTGCAAGACGTGATCAACAGCATTCCACAAATGCCATCGGCAGGTTTTGCTGTAGCAGTAGACGGCGACGTGGTGCCACAGGCACAATGGGACACCCACAAAGTGACCGACGGGGCTCAAATCACTGTAATCAAAGCATTCTACGGAGGCTGATGCGACTGGTTGCCATCACTCCCGAGGCCGCATTCGAGGGCGAGGCCGAGACCATTGAGCAAGTGCTTGACGCCGGATTCCACACGGTGCACCTGCGCATGCCACAAGCCACAGCCGACGAAGCACGGGCCATAATGCGCCAAATACCACCATCATACCACAAGCGCATCATGCTTGCCTCACACTACCAGCTCGACGGCGAATTTGCTTTTGGAGGCGTGCACATTAAGCAAGGAATGGACTTGAAACCTGCCTGGGCGGCGATGCGCAAGTCGCGGTCGTATCATTGCGGCGACAGCCTTAGCGGAATCGGTGATTTTGACTACGCATTCATTTCACCGGTATTCGACAGCATCTCGAAGCACGGCTACCTGAGAGCATTTACCCCTCAAGACCTAAGCAGCATCATTGCCACCAGTCCCACATGCAAGGAGCGCCTTGTGGCCCTTGGCGGAATCACTGCCGAACGCCTGCCGCAAGTGGCTGCCATGGGGTTTACCGGAGCAGCCTTGCTAGGCTACCTGTGGGAGGGGAAAGGAACATTCCTGGCCAAACGGCTGAGAGAAATAACAGAGAACACTAAAAACCTATAATAAAAATGCTTCAATTTATAACCAACGCCACTACTCACGAAGCCATTGTGGAGCAAGTGACGCAAGTGCTGAGCGGCGGATGCAAGTGGATTCAGCTGCGCATGAAAGGTGCCGACAGCAGCGCCGTGGCACACACGGCACAGGCCCTGAAACCGCTGTGCAAAGAGCACGAGGCAATACTGATTGTTGACGACGAGGTGGAAGTGGCCAAAGAGCTTGAGCTCGACGGCGTGCATCTGGGCAAAAACGACATGGACACGCTTAAAGCGCGTGAGTTGCTCGGAGCCGAGCCTATCATAGGGGCCACAGCCAACACATTCGACGACATCGACCACCTGCCACGCGTGGCAATCGACTATGTGGGCCTCGGCCCGTTCCGCTACACCACCACAAAGCAGAACCTGAGCCCGGTAATAGGACTCGACGGTTACCGCAACATTATGGATAAGTGCCGCCACAGCGACATCGAGCACCCCATAGTGGCAATAGGCGGCATCACACTCGCCGACGTGGAACCCATCATGGCCACCGGTGTGCACGGCATTGCCGTGTGCGGAGCAATAGCCAACGCCCCCGACCCCGCCGAAGCCACCAGGCAGATGGTGGAACTGCTCAACAAAATCACAGAAAAGCGTCTCGACGGCTTTTCACTTTAAGACAAAGACAACTCTATAACACAACATCAACACACTTAACACGATATGAACAACGACATTCTTAAAATCGGCGACCGTGAGTTCAGCTCGCGCCTGTTTGTGGGCACGGGCAAGTTCTCATCGAGCCAGGTTATGCTCGACGCAATTGTGGCATCGGGCACCGAAATGGTGACCGTGGCAATGAAGCGCATCAACATGAGCAACGAAGCCCACGACGATATGCTCACCCACATCAACCGCGAAAAAGTGCAGTTTCTGCCCAACACATCGGGCACACGCAATGCCAAAGAGGCTGTGCTTGCTGCCAAGCTGAGCCGCGAGGTGTTTGGCACCAATTTCATCAAACTCGAGATTCACCCCAATCCCAAATACCTGCTACCCGATCCCATAGAGACACTCAAGGCTACCGAGGAACTGGCAAAACTCGGATTTGTGGTACTGCCCTACATTCAGGCCGACCCCGTGCTGTGCAAGCGCCTTGAAGACGTGGGCACTGCAGCCGTGATGCCCCTCGGAGCACCAATTGGCACCAACAAAGGCCTCACCACACGCGACATGCTCAATATCATAATCGACGAGAGCAATGTGCCAGTAGTGGTTGACGCCGGCATAGGAGCCCCGTCGCACGCCGCAGAGGCAATGGAGATGGGTGCCGACGCAGTGCTGGTGAACACCGCAGTGGCCGTAGCCAACGACCCCGTGGAGATGGCCAAGGCATTCAGCCTTGCCGTGGCAGCAGGCCGCCAGGCACACCTTGCCGGCCTGGGTGCCGTGAGCGACTACGCACAGGCCACCAGCCCGCTGACGGCATTCCTCAACGAGGGAGAGTAGCTTCATGCACCACACCCATCAAGTCAAAAAGGAATAAACAAACAATCAAAGCCAATCTAAAGATATGGAAATCAACTCATTCAACATAAGCGCCTATCCATCGTCGGAAAAGACCTATGTGGAAGGCAAGATGTTTCCCATCAAAGTGGGCATGCGCAAAATCAATCTTACGCCCACGGTGACATTCGACAAAGACAACAAAAAGGTGTATACCCCCAACGCACCCGTTGTGGTGTATGACACCAGCGGCCCATATACCGACCCCAACATCAAGACCGACATCAACGCCGGACTGCCACGCCTGCGCGAACAGTGGATACTCGACCGCGGCGATGTGGAGCAGCTCGACGGAATCACAAGCAAATATGGTCGCCAGCGGCTTAACGACAAAAGCCTCGATAGCGTGAGGTTTAAATGTCTGAAAAAGCCTTATGTGGCAAAAAGCGGGAAGAAAATCACCCAAATGGCCTATGCCAAAGCCGGCATCGTGACTGCCGAAATGGAATATGTGGCCCTGCGCGAGAACATGAACAATGCCGAACTTGGCATCGAAAGCCACATAACGCCCGACTACGTGCGCCAGGAAGTGGCATCGGGACGAGCCATCATTCCGGCCAACATCAACCACCCTGAGGCCGAGCCCATGATTATAGGGCGCAACTTCCTGGTAAAGCTTAACACCAACATCGGAAACTCGGCCCTTGGCTCATCGATTGAAGAAGAGGTGAAAAAGGCCGTGTGGAGCTGCTACTGGGGAGGCGACACGCTGATGGACCTCTCGACAGGCAAAAACATACACGAGACGCGCGAATGGATAATACGCAACTGCCCCGTGCCAATGGGCACCGTGCCCATCTATCAGGCACTCGAGAAAGTGAACGGCAAGGTGCGCGACCTCACTTGGGAGATTTACCGCGACACACTGATTGAGCAGTGCGAGCAAGGCGTGGACTACTTCACAATCCACGCAGGCGTGAAGAAAGAGCATGCCGAGCTGCTAGGCGGGCGCCTCACGGGCTGCGTGAGCCGCGGTGGCAGCATCATGACCGAGTGGTGCGTGATTCACAACCAGGAGAGCTTCCTCTATGAGCACTTCGACGACATCTGCGACATACTCGCACGCTACGACGTGGCCGTGTCGCTTGGCGACGGCATGCGCCCCGGCAGCATCCACGACGCCAACGACCGCGCCCAGTTCCTTGAGCTCGACGTGCTGGGCGAGCTCACAGAGCGCGCATGGGCTCATGACGTGCAGGTGATTATCGAAGGCCCCGGACACGTGCCCATGGACAAAATCAAGGAGAACATGGAACGCGAGCTCGACAAGTGCCACGAGGCCCCATTCTACACGCTGGGCCCGCTCACCATGGACATAGCCCCCGGATACGACCACATCACATCGGCCATAGGCGCGGCACAGATAGCATGGCTTGGCACTGCCATGATATGCTACGTCACCCCCAAGGAACACCTGGCACTGCCCAACCTTGAGGACGTGCGCGAGGGCGTAATCACCTACAAGATTGCCGCACACGCGGCCGACCTAGCCAAGCACCACCCCGGAGCGCAAGTGCGCGACGACGCCATGGGCAAGGCCCGCTACCAATTCAGGTGGAAAGACCAGTTCAACCTGTCGCTCGACCCGGCACGCGCCCGCGAATACTATGTGGCAAGCCATGATGTGGACGACAAATACTGCACCATGTGCGGCCCAAACTTCTGCGCAATGCGCATTTCACAATCGGTGGCACGCGAGCTGTGTGCCGACGATGACAATAAAACAGCGAAAAAATAACCCCTATAAATGTTTTCAGAAGAATTAGCTAAAATTTCGTGGGACGACACCACGCGACGCATAGAGTCGATGACAGCCAAAGATGTGGAGCGGGCCTTGAGCAAAGACCACCTCGACGTCGACGACTTCATGGCTCTGATATCGCCCGCTGCCGAGCCCTATCTCGAAACGATGGCGCGCATGTCGCAACGCATCACGCAAGAACGCTTCGGAAAGACCATAAAGATGTACATACCGCTCTACCTGAGCAATGAGTGCACAAACTATTGCGTGTATTGCGGCTTCCAGTTCAAGAACAAGATAAAGCGCATCACGCTCACCGAGGAGCAGATAGAGCAGGAATGCCAGGCCATAAAGCGCCTTGGCCCGTTTGAGAACGTGCTCATCCTCACCGGCGAGTACCCGGCAGTGGCCGGCGTGGACTACATTGAGAAAGCACTGAAGATATGCCGTCCCTACTTCAACAACCTGTCGATGGAGGTGATGCCGCTCAAAACAGCCGACTACAAGCGCCTTGTGGACAATGCCGGCCTGAACAGCGTGACGTGCTTCCAGGAAACCTATCACAAGAGCGAATACAACATCTACCATCCCCACGGCATGAAGTCGATATTCGACTGGCGCGTCAACGGCTACGACCGCATGGGACAAGCCGGAGTATACAAGATAGGCATGGGCGTGCTCATTGGCCTCGACAAGCACTGGAAGACCGACATTGCCATGATGGCCTACCACTTGCGCTACTTGCAGAAAAAGTATTGGCGCTCATGCTTCTCGGTGAACTTTCCGCGCATGCGCCCGGCAGCCGGAGGCTACCAGCCCAACGTGGTGATGACGCAGAAAGAGCTTGCACAGCTCACGTTTGCCTTCCGCATATTTGACCACGACGTGGACATCTCCTACTCCACCCGCGAGGAGCCGCGCTTCCGCGAAAACATGATGAAGCTGGGCGTGACCTCGATGAGTGCCGGCAGCAAGACCGACCCGGGAGGCTACAGCAAAGACGGAGCCACCGAACAGTTCCACGTGAGCGACGAGCGCAGTCCGCAAGAAGTGACCGACGACATTCGCCGGCTCGGCTACGAGCCTGTGTGGAAAGACTGGGACAAGGTGTTCGATTGATCGGGAACGTAACCGTCAACCCCATGCAAAATAGCCATAGAGGCTAATATATCCACACAAAAGTGAACGATGCGGTCCACA
Organism: Bacteroidaceae bacterium; assembly: GCA_963612465.1. Taxonomy (GTDB): domain Bacteria; phylum Bacteroidota; class Bacteroidia; order Bacteroidales; family Muribaculaceae; genus Sodaliphilus. Next base: position 71,520 of record CAVDUV010000005.1, read on the forward strand.
AGCAAGCCCTGCGGTGGCACTTGTGGGCCGCATCTGCTTTTTTCGCCACACTGTTTTTCTTAAGCAACATCCACACAACAAGCCACTTACCACAACGACTGCAAAAAAATGCGCGATAAGGCTTGCGTAGTTCGGAAAAATGCAATAACTTTGCACTCGCAAAAAGGAAATGGCGGGATAGCTCAGTCGGTTAGAGCGTCGGATTCATAACCCGGAGGTCCTGAGTTCAATTCTCAGTCCCGCTACTCTTTTAGGGAGATGCAGCAACAGCATCTCCCTTTTTCGTTTCATAAGCCGCCACATTTTGCACTTGCTGTTGGACTCTACACAAGACCCGCACAATAGGCATTTTTCAAAATTACGGAACTTAACTAGCTGAAAATTTGGCAAAATGGGCGAAAATAGGTAACTTTGCACGCTTTTAAGTAATCCCGTGTGATGGGAAATTAAGGCAAAACTTAATTTTGAGTAACACAATTTATTAAAAAATGAAGACATTTCAACTGAACGCAACGCCAAGAACTGACCTTGGCAAGAAGGCCGCAAAAGCACTGCGCGCCGAGAACAAGATTCCGTGCGTGCTCTACGGCGGCAAGCTCGTAGAACTCAAAGACGGCAAATATGAGGGCACACTCGCCGAGGGCGAGAAGGTGGTTCCCGTAGGCCGCGACGGCAAAGCTGTTGTCACCACCGATTTCGTGGTTGGCTTCGACGACATCCGCAAGCTCATCTACACTCCCGACGTGTTCACAGTGGAGCTGACAATCAACGGTGTGACTAAGCACGTGGTGCTGAAAGACATCCAGTGGCACCCCATTACCGACAGCATCCTGCACCTCGATTTCCTTGAGGTGAGCGAGGAGAAGCCCGTTGTGGTTGAGGTTCCCGTTAAGATTGAAGGTCACGCTGCCGGTGTGAAGGCTGGTGGTAAGCTCTACCTGAACATGAAGAAGGTGAAGGTTAAAGGTATCTACACCGAGATTCCTGAGCGCGTGATTGTTAACGTTGACGACGTGAAGATTGGCCATGTGATTAAGATTGGCGACCTGAGCTTCGACAAATACGAACTTGCCAACGCCAAAGACCTCGTGATTGCAGGCGTTCGCGCTACTCGTGCCGCTGCTGCCGCTGCTGCTGCCGCCGAGGCTGAGTAAGAAAGAGTTTAACCGCGTTAGCCGCACACATGCTCCCGGACCACGGGACATTGTTGCGACCAACCAACTTACAACAAATGAAATACTTAATTGTAGGCTTGGGCAACATTGGTGCAGAATACCAAGGAACCCGCCACAACATAGGATTCAGCATATTGGATGCCTTTGCACAGGCGTCCAATATTGTTTTTAGCACCCAGCGCTACGGCGATGTGGCCACAATGCGGCTCAAAAACAAGCAGCTTGTGTTGCTCAAGCCGTCGACCTACATGAATCTCAGCGGTGAGGCTGTGCGCTACTGGAAGCAGAAAGAAAACATTGAGCTGGAAAACATTCTGGTGATTGTTGACGACCTGGCATTGCCATTCGGAGCCATAAGGCTTCGCGGCAAGGGAGCCGACGGTGGACACAACGGACTGAAGAACATTGCATTGTGCCTGCAGACGCCAAACTTTGCCCGACTGCGTTTTGGCATTGGCAGCGACTTTCCGCGAGGCGCACAGGTGGACTACGTGCTGGGCCACCCCTCAGCCGACGACCTCGCCGTGCTACCCGAGCGCGCAGCAGTGGCCATCGAGGCAATAAAGGCCTTCTGCCTGTCGGGGCTCACGTTTGCAATGACCAATTACAACAACAAATGATTGCTGCGTGGCGCACAGCTACGACCCACACCATGGCCCGATGCAGTGTGCCACGCCACTAAAAAAACCACAGAAAGGAGAGCTTTGCTTATGCCCAAGGAAGTGAGAATCGACAAATGGCTATGGGCCACACGAGTGTTTAAGACGCGATCGATTTCGACCGACGAATGCAAAAAGGGCCGTGTGACCATTGGCGGGATGAACGTGAAGCCGTCGCACTTGATTAAGGTGGGCGACAAGGTGAGCGTGAAAAAGCCGCCTGTGACCTACACATTCGAGGTGCTCGGACTGATAGAGAACCGCGTTGGTGCCAAGTTGGTGCCCAACTACTTGAAAAACGTGACGGCACCCGACCAATACAAACTCCTGGAAATGGTGAAGATAGGTGGCTTCGTGAATAGGCAAAAGGGACTTGGACGCCCCACAAAGAAAGAGGGACGCGAGTTGCAGGAATTCACCAACGAGGCGTTCTTCGACTTTGACGACAACGAGACCCCGCTATGGGCCGACGACGATGACGACGAGAACCCACTGTGGACCGAAGACGACGAGAAGCGCCTTAAATAGAACCACACCTCTGTTAGGCAGGGCAATCAACGCCACATAAAAACAAAGGCGGAAACCGCAAAAATGCACGGTTTCCGCCTTTGTTGTATGCGGTTTTGCGACCAATGGTCAGCCGGTAGGCGGCATCACAACAGGTCCATGTGGATGCGGAACACAGTTCCCTCAATGAGCGAGCAATACACGTCGCCCTTGTCGTCGACCTCAAACCCATTGACCTCGCTAGTGCCCAAGTGAGCAGTGAACACGAGCTGGTGAGTGAGCGCATTGACCACGGCAAGCACGCCACGGCGCGAACCCATGTATATCAAGCCGTTATGCTCAAGCACGATGCATGGGGCATGCTCGTAGCCAAAGCCGGCATCGGTCTTCCACAAAAGGTTGTAGGAGTTACCCTCGGTGCTCATGGCCACCACTTCACCATCCATGGTCTTGGCATAAGCCCGCTTGCCGTCGGCCGAAACGCCCAGACTCTCACGCACCTTGTTGTCGTTGTGCTCGCGCCAGATGGTGGTACCCGTCTTGCGGTCGATGGCTGTGGCATAACGGTCAGGGGCCACAATCAGCACCTTGTCGGCAGTAACCACAGGCACCACATTGCCCGGGCTGAAGAGGTTTTGAGTCTTTCCGTTGTTCCAAGCCCAGCGCAAATGCCCGGTGGCCTTGTCGAGCACACGCAGATTGGTGTCCCATGCGCCAAACACAACGTCGTTGCCATCGACCACAGGTGCTGCCTGGCAATAGTTGTTGATGCTGTCGTAGCTCCAACTCATGCGGTGACGCGCCACATCCCAGGCTTGAAACGTCTTGTAGCCGCCTTGATAGAGCACACCGTTGCTAATCACGCCGTCGGCCACATAGGGGCCCGAAGCCTTATACTCATACACCATCTTGCCATTAGTCTTGTTGATCCAAAGCAGACGCTTGTCGGCAGTGGGCAAAACCACATATTTCTTATCAACGGCAGGGCGGGCAAAAAGCATTGCATCAGTCTTGTATTGCCACTTCACCTTGCCCGACTGCTTGTCGACTGCCTTGAGATAGCCAAGCGAGTTGCCCACATAAAGGTTGCTTGCATCGAGCCCTACGCGGGTGAATATAGACGCATCGTCGGCAAACACCTTGGTTATCTTAAAATTGGCCGGGATGGTATCGGCAGGCACCGGCAGATTGAGCGGAGTGAAGTTAAGATTGATTTTGTAGGCGAATTTCTCGATAGGATTCTGCCCTATTTCCTTGTCATACACCTTCACCGAGTCGGCAGTGACATTGAGCAGCGTGTAGCCATAGTTTCCATTGCCCATGTCGAGGGCACGCACCATCACGCCATCGATGCCACCGGTGGAATATTTGCGCCAGCGATGATAATGGCCACACTGGTGTGTGATTACCGGATACTTTTGAAGCACAGCCACATAGGCGGCATAGTTGTCGAGGTCGTCGAGAATGGGATAGTGGTCGATGCTGAGCACGCGCATTCCCGGTTTCAAGCGGCTCTTGAGCGTGGCATCGAGCCACAGCAGGTCTTCCTGCTTGATGTGGCCGTCGCCCATCTTCATAAACGGGCCACAGTTCATTCCCACCACCAACAAGTTGCCCTGCTGGAACACGAAACGGTCGGAACCCCACAAGTCATTGAACGTCTTGCAGGCACTTTGGCTCCAATTGTTCTCGTGATTGCCCGGAATCACATAGTGCGGCTTGGTGATGCCCTCAATGATTTTATACACATTGTGCAGCTGCACATCGCTGCCCTCGTTTGACAAGTCGCCCGAGACAATCACGGCATCGGCATCGCTGCGGTTGATTTCGGCCACAGCCTCGCGCAACTTGCCCTCATTGGCATTGCCCGGCACCACATGCACATCGCTCAAGATGGCAAACTTCTGCGCTGCAGCTGGCACAGCGGCCATTAGCGCCACCGCCATCACGACAAGCGCCCTTAGTTTTCTTAAGTTCATAATAATGGTCTTATTATATAATTGTTTAAAATAGTTGTCTATGGTGCGTGCCTCATCGAGCCGTTGCCGACACGCGACACAAAAATAGCAAAAATCGCGGTAACGGCCATAAGCCAAGCAGCCTAATCTTCCGTTTAGCAATGGAGGCTGGCACATTATGCGCTGCAGTGGCAGCCGACAGAAAAGGCTCACGGCAAGAGCCAGGCAGCACAAGCGGAGATTTGGATAATTCTTAGTAACTTTGTGTGCCGCAAAGCCGATTGTGGGTTTTGCGGGTGCGGAAAGGCCATGCGCCATGCACGGTGATTGCCGCAAAACGACAACGACAAAACCACACTTTATGGGCAACAGTTATCTACAGGTTGAGAATCTGACAAAATCGTTTGGCGCCGACGTGCTGCTGAGCGGCATCACATTCGGCATCGACGAGGGCGACAAGGTGGGTCTGATAGCAAAAAACGGCACAGGCAAGTCTACCCTGCTCAACATAATAGCAGGCCACGAAGGCCATGACAGCGGCAAGATAACCTTCCGCAACGGCTTGCGCGTGGGCTACTTGATGCAGATTCCAAAATTTGACACGGCCAAAACCGTGATCGACACCTGCCTCGAAGGCACCGACAAGCAGTCGGAAGCCATACGCCACTACGAACACGCCATGGCCAGCGGCGACAACGAAGCCATGACGGCCGCCATCCAAGAGATGGACAATGCCGGCGCATGGGACTATGAAGACCGCTTCAAGCAAGTGCTGAGCCAGCTGAAGATAACCGACCTTGACCAGCCTATATCACAGCTGAGCGGCGGGCAGACGAAGCGAGTGGCCCTGGCCAAGATACTGATAAGCGAGCCGCAGATGCTCATCCTCGACGAGCCCACCAACCACCTCGACATCGACATGATTGAGTGGCTTGAGAGTTACCTGACGCGCAGCCACACCACCCTGCTGATGGTGACCCACGACCGCTACTTCCTCGACAAGGTGTGCACACGGATTATTGAAATCGACCGTCAAAACGCTTATAGCTACGACGGCAACTACAACTACTATCTGGAGAAGCGCGCCGAGCGCATCGAGGCCCAAAACGCCGAGGCCGCCCGAGCCCGCAACCTGCTGCGCACCGAGCTCGACTGGATGCGCCGGCAGCCCCAGGCACGCGCCCACAAGGCACAATACCGCATTGATGCCTTCTATGACCTGCGCGAACGCGCACAGGGGCGCAGCGAAGACCGCAACGTGGAGCTCAACGTGCGCTCGTCATACATAGGGAACAAGATATTCACAGCCCACCACGTGAGCAAGCGCTGGGGCGACAGGGTGATACTCAACGACTTCAACTACACCTTTGCCCGCTACGAAAAGCTGGGCATAGTGGGTGACAACGGCGTGGGCAAGTCCACCTTCATAAAGATGCTGCTCGACCAAGTGAGCCCCGACAGCGGCTCATTTGAGATAGGCGAGACGGTGCAGTTTGGCTATTACAGCCAGGAAGGCATGAAATTCGACGAGGGCAAGAAGGTGATTGATGCCATTCGCGACATTGCCGAGCATGTGTATTTCGACGAGAAAACCCACTACTCTGCCTCGCAATTCCTGCAACTGTTTCTGTTTAGCGCCAGCGACCAGCAAAAACTCATAGCCAAGCTGAGCGGTGGCGAAAAACGGCGCCTATATTTGGCTTCGGTGCTGATTCACAAGCCAAACTTCCTGATTCTCGACGAGCCCACCAACGACCTCGACATAGCCACGCTCGAGATTTTGGAAGACTACCTGAGCAAGTTTAACGGCTGCGTGATAATCGTGAGCCACGACCGCTTCTTCATGGATCGCACAGTAGACCACACCTTCGTGTTTCAAGGCCAGGGCGTGATAAAAGACTTTCCGGGCAACTACAGCGAATACCGCGCCTGGAAAGACTACCACGACCGCCAGGAAGCCACCACGGCACGCGCAGCCATGCCACAAGAGGCAACGCCTAAAGGCAAGCACGCAGTGACGCGGTCGAGCGCCAACAAACTGACGTTTAAGGAGAAAAAGGAGCTTGAGCAACTCACCGCCGAGCTCGAGAAGCTCAATGCCGAAAAAGACAGCTTGGATGAGCTATTTGCCTCCGGCACACCAATCGACGACGCCGCCAAGGCATCGCAGCGCTACACCGAAGTGAAAGACGCCATCGACGAGAAAGAGCTACGATGGCTCGAACTGAGCGAAAAAGATGCCTGACAGTTTTGATTATTTTTAGTAATTTTGTGGCTGACGGGGCTTATTGCCCCCTCACACACATGAAATTTTCATACACACATACGCAATCAAATGAAGAAATATGAAATGGACTTCACAGTGGTGGAAAACGATCACATATCGCCACTCTACTCACTGCTGATACTCACTCCTGCCGAAGGGCACCTGCCGGAATGCGCTCCCGGCCAGTTTGTGCAAGTGGAGATTCCCCAGTCCAAAAGCACCTATCTGCGGCGCCCCATATCAATCAACTTTGCCGACCACGAGCGCGATGAGCTGTGGCTGCTGGTGCGCCGCGCAGGCGCAGGCACAGCAGCCCTCACAGCCATGCCAGAAGGCAGCACGCTGAACTTGGTGCTGCCTCTGGGTCACGGGTTCAACACAGCCCCGGCAGCCGGAAAGGCACTGCTGGTGGGCGGTGGCGTGGGCGTGGCTCCACTGCTCGAACTTGGCAAGACCATGAGCCAAAACGGCATCGAAGTGGAATTTCTGCTCGGAGCGCGCTCAAAAGCCGATTTGCTCGAGCTCAACCTCTTTGAGCGGTATGGCAAGGTGCATGTGGCCACCGAAGACGGCTCTATGGGCGAAAAAGGCTTTGTGACACAGCATTCGGCCCTAAGCGGCGATGTGAGGCACATTGCCTGCTGTGGCCCGCAACCCATGATGAAAGCGGTGGCCAAAATAGCCGCCGAACGCGGCATTGACTGCGAGGTGAGCCTTGAAAACATGATGGCATGCGGCCTTGGTGCTTGCCTATGCTGCGTGGAAGACACAGCCGACAGCGGCAACGTGTGTGTGTGCAAAGAAGGACCGGTGTTTAATATAAAACGACTGAAATGGTAGACTTAAGCGTTGAAATAGGTAAATTAAAACTGAAAAACCCGATAATGACAGCATCGGGAACGTTTGGATACGGCGAGGAGTTTGCCGACTTCATCGACATTAACCGCTTGGGCGGAATAGTGGTGAAAGGCACCACACTGCACCCGCGCGAAGGCAATCCCTACCCGCGAATGGTGGAAACCCCCAGCGGCATGCTAAACGCCGTGGGACTCCAAAACAAGGGCGTGGACTACTTTATTGAGCACATATATCCCCGCATCAAAGACTACGACACACAGATTGTGGTCAACGTGTCGGGGGCACAGGCCGACGACTATGCAGCCGTGTGCCGCAAGCTCAACGGCCTTGAAAAGGTGGCGGCTGTGGAAATCAACATCTCGTGCCCCAACGTGAAGCAAGGCGGCATGACCTTCGGGACCACAGTCGACGGGGCTCAAAGCGTGGTAAAAGAGGCCCGTAAGGCCTACGACGGCACCATGATTGTGAAACTGACCCCTAATGTGACCGACGTGACCGAAATTGCCCGCGCCGTGGAAGACGCGGGAGCCGATGCAGTGTCGCTGACCAACACATTCATGGGTATGGCAATAGACGTGGAGAAGATGAGGCCCTGCCTGTCGACCGTGACTGGAGGCCTGTCAGGAGCTTGCATAAGACCCATTGCGGTGCGCATGGTGTGGCAGGTGAGCAAGGCCGTGAAAATACCCGTAATAGGCCTTGGAGGCATCATGAACGGCCGCGATGCGGTAGAATTCATGCTTGCCGGTGCCACTGCTGTAGAAATAGGCACTGCCAACTTCATAGACCCGCAAGTGACAGTGAAGGCTGTAGACTTCATTGCCGACTACCTTGAGCGGCATCAGCTTCACAGCGCCAAGGAGCTTATAGGAGCCATGAAACAATAGCCACACGGCACTTTACGATACATTTTTTGAGGCCCGGTTGAAGCAAATGCTTCGGCCGGGCCTCAAAACTTGTTTTATTACTTACGGTGATTGTCGTGCTAATTGCATGGGTTGAAAGTCTCGAAACTGTTATCGTTGTAAAATACCGTTATGCTCACGATGCGGCGCCCGCTAGCAGGCGAAACAGCCTTTTGCGGTGGCTGAACGCCCTTAACCCCGAGCTTAGGATTAAGCCCGGCACCAGCAACAGGAGAGGCCAGCGGCAAGGTGTCTTGCGGGGCATCCACCGATGAATCATCGGGCTCGTCACCGAAATGAATAGAGCCTTGCTGACCGGGTGAATAATCTTCGGCAGCAGAGCCGGATGCCGAAGCATCAACCAATGACTGACCTTCAGGAGCAAAAGGAGTAGCAGTGGCAGTGTTCGCATTTGGACCAAACATCTCGCCCTCGCCGAAGGCGAGCCACATCATGTTGATTGACGGATAGGATGTATGTATTTTTGCCAGCATCTCATCGCTAACGCGCTTATTTCGCCCCGTGAGGAGCTGCGAAAGAGTAGGGCGTGCAATACCGCACGTGTCGGCAAAGGTGGAATTGCTCGTTCCAGTGGCCTCTAAAAACTGTTTTAAACGCGAAACTATGTCCATTGCTCGATTAACGATTTTAAATTTCTCAATTGCAAATTTATTAAAGATTATTGAAATTTCAAAATTATAATCCGTAAATCTTCGAGAAGCCGATTTACTTATTGCATTCTGATGGTTTAGGGGTGCTTTGCATTTGCAAACCGTGAGATTACAATAAACATTTAACCATCAAGCATAGCAGACTGCATAGATGACTGTTAGTAGCGGGGTGCGGCAGCAAAACTGCGCCACTGGCCATTTTGCGGTTTTATATTGTATAATCAATTAATATATAGCAAGGTATTATACTGATATATAGCTAATTACAACTAATCTAAATAGTTGTTAACGAGCAATATTGATGGTTTTGTAAATTATGTGTTTGTAAATTAAGATACGAGAAATCGGCAGATTTGGAGAATTTGCGTTTTACATTTACAAACCATGTGATTTGCATTTGTTGTCCGACTTTCTTTGGTGTATTTTGCTTTTGTAAATTAATTTCATCAAAAACAACTTTGTTTGTATTTGCAAATGGTAAACTTACTATATTTGTAATCAGTACAATTCATCGCGTTTTCTGTGACAAAAAAAGCAGGCACTCCACCAAGAATCCAGCCACGCGATTCTAATGCAATTGAGCACAAAACAAACGCGCACAAAACAGATGCGCAAACCATTGAAATTCAGCACTGTTTTACACGTTTCCACCTGGCAGCTTTTTCTATTTTGGAAAAAGCCCAGAAAATTAAAAAAGTGCCGTTTTCGCCTATATCGAGACCGGAAAATGGCAAAAAAATGCGGGGCAACATTCGAAACGAATGCTGCCCCGCTAAGGGAAACACGTCAGAATAATTTATTTGCCCTCTAATTCTTGCTTGATGAAATGAGCGGTCACCGATTGGGAATTTTGAGCCACCTCCTCGGGGGTGCCACACGCCACCAAGCGTCCGCCATTGCGTCCGCCCTCAGGCCCCATGTCGATCACATAGTCGGCACATTTTATCACATCAAGGTTGTGCTCTATCACAAGCACGGTGTTGCCTTTTTGGACAAGGCGATTTAGCACACCGAGCAGCACGTTGATGTCTTCGAAGTGAAGTCCGGTTGTGGGCTCGTCGAGAATATAGAGAGTTTTTCCGGTGTCGCGCTTGGCAAGCTCGGCAGCGAGTTTCACCCTTTGGCTCTCGCCACCCGAGAGTGTGCTCGACGGCTGCCCAAGTTTTATGTAACCCAGCCCCACATCCTGAAGCACCTTAATCTTGTTAAGAATCGACGGCATCGACTCAAAAAAGTCAACAGCCACGTTAATGGTCATGTCGAGCACATCGGCAATCGACTTGCCCTTGAACTTCACGTCGAGTGTCTCGCGGTTGTATCGCTTGCCACCGCACTCCTCACATGGCACAAGCACATCGGGGAGGAAATTCATTTCAACCGTCTTGTATCCATTGCCACGGCACACCTCACACCGGCCACCCGATATGTTGAACGAGAACCGCCCAGGTTTGTAGCCGCGCACCTTCGACACCGGCAAGTTGACAAAAAGATTTCTGATATCGGCAAACACGCCAGTGTAGGTTGCCGGATTGGAACGCGGAGTGCGCCCGAGGGGCGACTGGTCAACAGTGACCACCTTGTCAACCCATTCCAAGCCTTCGATATTTGAATATTTCAATGGCTCGGTAAGCGACCGATAGAATTTTTTACTCAGAATGGGTTGAAGAGTGCCATTTACAAGGCTCGACTTGCCGCTACCCGACACTCCAGTGACGCAAATAAACGTGCCCAAAGGGAACGTAACATCCACATTTTTCAGATTGTTACCACAGCAGCCACTCAGCTTGATGCAATGCCCATTACCACTGCGGCGAGGCAGTGTCACGGGTATGCTGAGAGAACCATTCAGATAATCGGCCGTGATGGTGTGACTCTTGAGCATTTGCGACGGAGTTCCGGCAAAAACCACATTGCCGCCCTTTCGCCCCGCCTTAGGGCCTATATCAATCACATAGTCGGCCTCGAGCATCATGTCGCGGTCATGCTCCACCACTATCACCGTGTTGCCCTCATCGCGCAGCTTCTTGAGCGAATCGATGAGGCGCTGGTTGTCGCGCTGATGCAACCCAATGCTGGGCTCATCGAGAATATAGAGCACATTCACCAGTTGCGAGCCAATCTGCGTGGCAAGCCTTATGCGCTGGCTCTCGCCACCCGAGAGCGATGCCGAACTGCGATTGAGCGACACATAGTCGAGCCCCACGTCGAGCATAAAGCCAAGCCGTCCGCTTATTTCCTTCACTATCTGCTCGGCCACCTTCCAGTGCGGCTCCGATAGATGGTTATGCAAATCGGCCACCCAGTCCTTGAGCTCCGAAATGTCCATCGACGACAGTTGGGCTATGTTTTTGCCATTAATAAAGAAATGCAGAGCCTCGCGATTGAGCCTGTCGCCCTTGCATTCAGGGCAAGTGCAACGCGAGAAGAACTGCCCCGCCCACTTTTGTGCCTGATTGGTCGACTCCTCGCTTTTCTGCAGTTCGATATACTTCACTAGACCGTCGTAGGTCAGGAAGTAGTTGCTAGTGCTCATGGTTTCGGTCTTGATGGCCAGACGCTCATCGGTTCCGTTCATAATCTCGTCGAGAGCCTCGTCGGGGATTTCGCCAATTGGTGTGTCGAGGTCTACGCCATATTTCTCGCAGATTGCCTGCACTTGCCAGAAGATAAGTGCGTTGCGGTATTTGCCAAGCGGCAATATGCCACCCTTCCTTATCGACACCGCCGGGTCGGGCATGATTTTGTCGCGGTCGATGATGTTGACATAACCAAGTCCCTTACAACGGTGGCAAGCGCCTTGCGGCGAATTGAAGGAGAAATTGTGTGGAGCAGGCTCCATATACGACAGGCCGGTGTCGGGGTCCATGAGCGTCTTGCTATAGTATCCCAGCTCGGCTGTGTCGGCATCTAAAATCATCAGTTGGTTACCCCCCTGCTTAAATGTGAGCTCAACCGTGTCGCGCAGGCGTGCCGCATCCTTGCGGGCCACCCGCAAGCGGTCAACCACAAGCTGGATGTCGTGGTTGCGGTATCGGTCGAGCTTCATGCCAAAGGTGATTTCCTTGACCTCGCCGTCGATTCGCACATACATATAACCCTTTTTGCGTAGTTGCTCAAAGAGGTCTTTGTAGTGGCCCTTGCGGTTTTTCACAAGCGGCGCCAGAATGTGGATTTTGCGGCCCTCATACTTGTCGAGTATCAGCTCAAGGATTTTGTCGACTGAATACTTCACCATCTTCTTCCCCGACACATAAGAATAAGCCTCACCAATGCGTGCAAAGAGCAGACGCAAATAGTCGTAGACCTCAGTGGTGGTGCCGATGGTGCTTCGCGGGTTTTTGTTGACAGTCTTCTGCCCTATCGAAATCACCGGATTAAGGCCCGAAATCTTGTCCACGTCGGGGCGCTCAAGCACACCGAGCATGTTGCGGGCATAGGCCGAGAACGTCTCAAGATAGCGTCGCTGCCCCTCGGCGAATATGGTGTCGAAAGCCAGCGACGACTTGCCGCTGCCGCTCAAGCCGGTAATTACGGTCAAGCTGTTGTGCGGGATGTCGACATCTATGTTTTTGAGATTGTGCACGCGCGCGCCAAGCACGCTCACGCAGTCGTCGTCAATATGGTTGTTTTCAGTATTCATCATTATTATATAATGTGTGCGTCGGCACTAAGATGCGGAATTGAGTTAGAGTTCCCTGGCATCAGTCTACCACCCACTGCCGGCTGTAGGCAGTGCATGAGCGACGGGTGCGGTAAAGGTCATCGGCCACGGGGATGCGCACGGCATAGTGCTTGCCCCTGGCATTGGTCAGCCGGCTGGCCCTTATCCAAGGGTTAGCTTCGCGTAGCTGCGCATACGACACCCCGTGGTCCTTGGCCCACTGAGCCCAGCTCGGGACGGCACCGGCAACATCGACTGTGGTGTAACGCACCGGCTGATAAAGCTGGTCGCGAGTGAGCTTGTAGCCAAACCGGCGCGGGTCGGCAAAGAGCATTTTATAGGCAATTATGCGGAACACATAGCGCGACGTCTCGCTGTTGAGATACAAGTCAAACGAGTTGGTGGCCAATTGCTTTTCCAGTTCCGACGATATGCGGCCCATTCCAGCATTGTAGCTTGCCGCCACAGTGGCCCAATGGCCATATTTGCGATATGCCGACTTGAGGTAGCGGCAAGCGGCCACTGTCGACTTTTCGGGGTCGTAGCGCTCATCAACTTCGCCGTCAACCTCAAGCCCGAACTGGCGGGCGGTAGCGGCAAGCAGTTGCCACAGTCCGGCGGCGTGCGCCGGAGAGTATGCATTGTGGTCCATAGTGCTCTCGGTGCAAGCCAGATACAGGAAATCGGCAGGCACGCCGTTGGCTTTCAAAATGGAGTCAAGCGCAGGGAAATAGCGGTTGGCACGCTTGAGGCACAGCAAAGTGCTTGTGTGGGCATATACCACCGAAGTGAGCTCACGGTCGAGCCGCTCAAACATGTCGATGCGGTCAAGGTCGACCGTATCGCCGCAAAACGTGACCTTAAGCGGAACGGTGGGGTTTGATTTCACGGCAAAAACCGCCGGTTGGTAGCCCTTGTATGGTGCTTGCTGCGCCCATGCCGAGACGGCGACCGAAGCGGCAGCTATCGATGACAATAAGCAAAGTCTGCTCTTCATATTCTCAAAAAAATTGCTTTTCCAAAAAATCATTATGCACAAAAAAGCCACACGGTCCAAGAGCTTGCGCCCCATGCCCGTGTGCACAACACCCTGCGGCCACATCAGAGCGGTGACCGGCATTGTCGTTTGCAGTGGCCACACCGCATTGCGGCAGCCACAAGTTATCATCACAGCAACCGTCACTCTCCCGAAGACGAACCTCCGGAAGTGGTGCTGTTTTCCTTATAACGTATTATGTTGATATCGCCTTTCAGCTTATATTTCTTTCCATCGGCCCCGGTTGCCTGAATCACATAGTAATACACACCCGTGTCGGCCAACTTGCCACGGTAGCGTCCGTCCCAACCCTGCGACGGGTCGGTGAACTCGGTAATCTTTACGCCCCAGCGGTTGAATATCCAGCAATGGAAATCGACAATCGACTTGTAAGACACCTTCCACACGTCATTGACGCCCTCGCTTGTTCCCGGCGAGAACACATTGGGGCACACAAGCTCTGATGTGCCTATGCTCACAGTGTAGGTCTCACCCACGGCACTGCACGAGCCGTCGGCATTACTGGCCACAAACCTCCAATAATAAGTGCCGGCCTCCTCAAACGTCTGCTCCACCTCGTCTTGGTTGAGGCGCAGCTGCAAATTGGCGAAATCGGCATCGGTCGACATTTGCCATTCTTTGTGAACCACAGCATCGGTGCAAAACGACGAGAAAGTGATTTTCACCGGAGCCGATCCGCCCATGGCCGAAGACTCGTCTTTTTTCTCGTTGTCGTTGTCGCGCTGCTCCTGCACGGCAGACGTGCGCACGTCGACAGCCGACGTGGTGTAAGTGTCGGAAGTTGCCGACTGCGTCTCACCCCAAAATTCCTTAAAGCGGTCGCCGGTGAGAGTGAAAACGGTGTTGCATAGCGGAGCCGGAACCACTATCGTGGGCTTGAAGCTCTCGAGCGACTCCTCTTCGGCCTTCTCAACCCATTGCTGCGTGTCGTCGTTCCACTCAAGCGTGTTGTATGAGAGTTTGAGCTTGCGGTCGAGCGTCTTGTGAACACCCGTTATGGTGTAGTAGTCAATGTCGTCGCCGCTACCTTGCACCGTGAGCGTGGCCGTGCCGCAATCCGATGCTGCCTGAGCCTCAAGACCGGTTATCGTAAGGTTGTGGGTGCTGTAATCGGCCACCCACACATAGGTGCGGCGGGTTCCCTCTTCGATTATGTAGCCGCAATCAGGAATCACCTGCGCCAGCGTGGTCACTGCCCCACTGCTTGCCACACCATCGATAACCGTGGCATAGCCGCCACCGGCCGAGCCGTAGCGATACCAAGTGACTGTGGCCGAGGCATCAGCAGCCGTGTAGGTCATGCCCACGCCGTCAGTGCTGTGCATCACATACACATGGCTCAGCCCGGTGCTTGCGGCGGGTGTCTCGTCATAGACAGCCTTATCGGTGCCCGTGAACGCAACTTGCGCGCTCACCCCAGTCATTGAGGCAAGTGCCCAAAGCGCCATCGCCGTGACAAATTCTTTTTTCATAAAGAGCAAAATTACACATTATAGAAATTAAACGCAAAAAGCGGCATGAAAATTGCCGTTTTTTAGAAACTTTTCACAGCGCCACACATCCACCAGCGGCAAGCTACGGCAGATGCCTAAAAGAGGCTGGGAAAAATGGCTGAAATTTATCGGTTTTTATTAATTTTGCATCGGAAACAAGACTCTCATCTTAAAACCCCATATAAGAACAATGATCACATTCTTCAAAAAAGGAGCGAATACAATCTATGCGGTCGATTCCGACCACGCTCTTTCTCCCGATGAAGTAAAAAAACTGGAATGGCTTTTCAGCGGTGCCGAATTGGTGGCTGACAGCACATTGCGCGGCACATTCGTGGGCCCGCGGCGTGAAATGATCACCCCGTGGAGCACCAATGCCGTAGAAATCACCCAAAACATGGCAATGACGGGCATTGTGCGCATCGAAGAGTTCACTTCGAGCACACAGAAGGAGCCTGCGCACGACAAGATGCTGCAACGGGTGTACCACACACTTGATGCCGACACGTTTAAGGTCGACCGCAAGCCCGACCCCATCGTCTACATCAACGACATTGAAAAATATAACGAGGAAGAGGGTCTTGCCCTCAGCCCCGAAGAAGTGGGCTACCTGAAAGACCTGGGCAAGCGCCTGGGACGCCCGCTGACCGACAGCGAGGTGTTTGGCTTCTCGCAAGTCAACAGCGAGCACTGCCGCCACAAGATTTTCAATGGCACATTCATCATCGACGGCAAAGAAATGCCCGTGTCACTGTTCAAGCTGATTAAGAAGACAACAAACGACAACCCCAATAAGGTAATTTCGGCCTACAAGGACAACGTGGCCTTTGTGAAGGGCCCGAAAATAGAGCAATTTGCACCGCAAAGTCCCGAGGAGCCAAGCTACTTTGAGGTGACCGACATCGACTCGGTGATTTCGCTCAAGGCCGAGACCCACAACTTCCCCACCACAGTAGAGCCATTCAACGGTGCCGCCACCGGCTCGGGAGGCGAGATTCGCGACCGCCTGGGCGGCGGCAAAGCGAGCCTTCCGCTGGCAGGAACAGCCGTCTACATGACATCATATCCACGCACTGAGGCCGACCGCTTGTGGGAGCTCTGCACCATGCCGCCGCGCCCGTGGCTGTACCAGACCCCCGAGCAGATACTCATCAAGGCATCCAACGGAGCAAGCGACTTCGGCAACAAGTTTGGCCAGCCGCTGATTTGCGGCTCACTGCTCACCTTTGAGCACGAAGAGAATGCAGCCAAGACAGCCTACGACAAAGTGATAATGCTTGCCGGAGGTGTGGGATTCGCCAACGAGCGCGATGCCATCAAGGGCACCCCGGTGCCACACGAGAAAGTGGTGCTGATGGGCGGCGACAACTACCGCATAGGCATGGGCGGCGGTGCCGTGTCGAGCGTGAACACCGGCCAATACAACAATGCCATTGAGCTCAACGCAGTGCAGCGTGCAAATCCCGAGATGCAAAAGCGCGTGTCGAACGTGATACGTGCCCTCGCCGAAAGCAAGACCAACCCCATCGTGTCGATTCACGACCACGGTGCCGGAGGCCACCTCAACGCCTTGTCAGAACTTGTGGAAGAGACCGGCGGCAAAATCGACATGAGCCAGCTGCCAGTGGGCGACCCCACCCTGTCGTCGATGGAGATTATAGGCAACGAGTCGCAGGAGCGCATGGGCATGGTTGTGGAAGAAAAAGACATTGCCCACATCAAGCAGATAGCCGAGCGCGAGCGTTCACCATTCTATGTGGTGGGCGAAACCACCGGCGACGACCGGTTTGTGTTTGAGCAGGCCGACGGCGTGCGTCCCATCGACTTGGGCATGAAAGACATGTTCGGAAGCTCGCCAAAAACGGTGATGAAAGATGAGACTGTGGAACACAGCTACAGCGACGCAGAATACGACGCAAGCAAACTCGATGAATATGTGGCCAACCTGCTCCAGCTTGAGGCAGTGGCCTGCAAAGACTGGCTCACCAACAAAGTGGACCGCTCAGTGACAGGCAAAATAGCACGCCAGCAGTGCCAGGGCGAGATTCAGCTCCCGCTAAGCGACTGCGGCGTGGTGGCCCTTGACTACACTGGCACAAGCGGCATTGCCACATCGCTCGGCCATGCTCCGCAAGCCGGACTGATAGATGCGGCAGCCGGATCAGTGCTGTCGATTACCGAAGCCCTCACCAACATTGTGGGCGCAAACCTCAACGGCGGCCTCAAAGCACTGTCGCTCAGTGCCAACTGGATGTGGCCATGCCGCAATGCCGGCGAAGACGCCCGCCTCTACAAGGCCGTGAAGGCCTGCAGCGACTTTGCCTGCGCCCTTGGCATCAACATACCCACCGGCAAGGACAGCCTGTCGATGACCCAAAAATATGGCGACGACAAGGTGCTTGCCCCGGGAACAGTCATAATATCGGCCGGCGGCGAGGTTACCGACGTGCGCAAAACGGTGAGCCCAGTGGTGCAAAACTGCAAGAGCAGCCTCTACTGCGTTGACTTCTCGGGCACCGAGCCCGAACTCGGCGGATCGGCATTTGCCCAAAGTCTGGGCCACATAGGCACAAAGGCACCAGCAGTGAAATCGGCCGAATACTTCGCAACGGCATTCGACGCCGTGCAAAGCCTGGTAGACAGCAAGTTGCTGCTTGCGGCACACGACATATCGGCAGGCGGTCTGCTGACAACGCTGCTTGAAATGACATTTGCCAACGTGAACGGCGGCCTCGACATCAACCTCGACGGCTTCAACTGCCCCGACATGATAAAAGTGCTCTTTGCCGAAAATCCCGCTCTGGTGATTCAAGTGGCCGAGGACAAGTGCGAAGAAGTGGAGCAACTGATGGCCGAAAAGGGAGTGCGGATGACCAAACTGGGACAGCCCACCGAAGAACGCACCCTCACGCTGAGCCACGACGGAGCCGAGCACATGCTCTTTATCGACTACTTGCGCGACGTGTGGTTCAAGTCATCATATCTGCTCGACTGCAAGCAGAGCGGAGAGAAATGCGCCAAAGACCGCTTCGAGAACTACAAGAAGCAGCCTCTGCGCTACCGTCTGCCCGATGGCTTTACCGGCAAAGCCGCCGACCTGGGCATAACCGGCACAAGCCACAAGCCCAGCGGCATCAAAGCAGCAATCATACGCGACAAGGGCGTGAACGGCGACCGCGAAATGGCCTATTCGCTTTACTATGCCGGCTTCGACGTGAAAGACGTGCACATGACCGACCTGATGAGCGGCCGCGAGACCCTCGACGACGTGAACATGATAGTGTTCTGCGGCGGATTCAGCAACAGCGACGTGCTGGGCTCGGCAAAGGGCTGGGCAAGCGGCTTTGTGTGGAACGAGAACGCCAAGCGCGCACTGACCAACTTCTACAAGCGTCCCGACACGCTGAGCCTGGGCATCTGCAACGGCTGCCAGGTGATGATAGAGCTCAACCTGCTCAATCCCGAATACGGCACACAGCCACACATGGACTTCAACGACTCACACAAGTTTGAGTCGACATTCCTGGGCCTCACCATTCCTGAGAACAACTCAGTGATGTTTGGCAACCTCGCCGGGTCGAAACTCGGCATATGGGTGGCTCACGGCGAGGGCAAATTCAACTTGCCCGAAGGCCCCGACAAATACAATGTGGTGGCTCAGTACAGCTACAAGTCATATCCGGCCAACCCCAACGGCTCGCCACGCGGAATCGCAGGCATAGCCTCGGCCGACGGCCGCCATTTGGCCATGATGCCCCACTTGGAGCGGGCCATATTCCCGTGGCAGTGCGCCTACTATCCGCAAGACCGTCTGGCTGATGACGTGACGCCGTGGATTCAGGCGTTTGTCAACGCCAAAAACTGGATAAGCGAGCACAAATAAAACGCTATAAGAAACCGGAGGAGAAGCCACACACTTCCCCTCCGTTTTTTTCAGCACACCGCCCACATCACAATGCGGCTTTTCGCCAAATTCAGGCAACAGAAAAAGCCGTAAAGGCGAAATGATGTTAAAAAGGCGGCACGAAAAATTTAATTTCAAAATCATAGTTATTAATCGCCTATTTTTTAATAATTTTGCATACAAAATTCATATCAAAATGACTGGTAACAAAAAAATAAAGACAGCTCTCATTTCGGTGTTTCACAAAGACGGACTTGGCGACTTGCTGAAAGCGCTGAACGACAACGGAGTAAAATTCCTTTCGACAGGCGGCACACAGAAGTTTATCAAGGAACAAGGCTATGAATGCGAGGCAGTGGAAGACCTCACAGGCTACCCATCGATTCTTGGCGGTCGCGTGAAGACGCTCCACCCCAAAGTGTTCGGCGGAATCCTTGCCCGCCGCGACAACGCCACCGACAATGAGCAGACTACGAAATACGAGATTCCCGAAATCGACCTTGTGATTGTGGACCTCTACCCCTTTGAAGACACAGTGGCAAGCGGAGCAAGCGAGGCCGACATCATCGAGAAGATTGACATAGGCGGCATTTCGCTGATACGCGCAGCCGCAAAGAATTTCAACGACGTGGTGATTGTGGCCTCGAAGGCACAATACAAGCCGCTGCTCGACATAGTCACAGCCAACGGAGAGGCTTCGACAAGTCTGGCCGACCGCAAATGGTTTGCAAAGGAGGCATTTGCTGTGTCGAGTGCCTACGACTCACACATCTTCAACTACTTCGACGGCGGTCAAGAAAGCGCACTGCGCTTTGCAGTCAACGGGGTGAAGACACTGCGCTACGGCGAGAACCCGCACCAGAAGGGATACTACTTTGGCGACTTCGACGCCATGTTCACCCAGCTTCACGGCAAGGAAATCTCTTACAACAACCTGCTCGACATTGATGCAGCAGTGAACCTCATCAAGGATTTCAACGAGACCACCTTTGTGATAATGAAGCACAACAACGCCTGCGGACTGGCATCGCGCCCAGTACTGGCCGACGCGTTCAAGGCAGCCCTTGCAGGCGACCCGGTGAGCGCATTCGGCGGAGTGCATGTGACCAACAGGGAAATTGATGCCGCCACAGCCGAAGAGATGAACAAGATATTCATTGAGGTGTGCATCGCCCCCGGCTACACCGACGAGGCCTTGAGCATACTCGAGCAGAAGAAGAACCGCATCATTTTGGTGATGAAGGACTTCGACCGCCCTGCCCTGCAATGCCGCTCGGTGCTCAACGGAGCGTTGGTGCAAGAACGCGACTCACATGTGGAGACCCCCGACGAGCTTGAGCCAATGACCACCAAGGGCGTAACCGAGGCTCAGGTTGACGATTTGCTCTTCGCCAACAAGATTGTGAAGCACAGCAAGAGCAACTCGATAGTGCTGGCCAAGGACAAAATGCTGCTTGCAAGCGGTGTGGGCCAAACCTCACGCGTGGATGCCCTGAAACAAGCCATCGAGAAGGCACAGAGCTTCGGCCACGACCTTAAGGGTGCTGTGATGGCATCTGACGCATTCTTCCCGTTTGGCGACTGCGTGCAAATTGCCCACGAGGCCGGAATCGACGCTGTGATTCAACCCGGCGGATCGGTACGCGACCAGGAAAGCGTGGACTATTGCAACGCCAACGACGTGGCTATGGTGAAGACAGGCATACGCCACTTCAGACACTAATTTGTGTGTGCGTGGCCCGAAAGCGGGAATCCATTAATCCATTCAAAAAAAGCACAATTTAATAACAGAACTGAAAAGATGGGATTATTCTCTTTTACACAAGAAATTGCTGTTGACCTGGGAACGGCCAACACGATAATCATCCACAACGATAAGATTGTGATCGACGAGCCATCGGTAGTGGCTCTCGACACCAAGACAAACAAGCTCATTGCCGTGGGCACTGAGGCCCGCGAGATGCGCGGCAAGGTGCACGAAGGCATCAAGACGGTGCGCCCGTTGCGCGACGGTGTGATTGCCGACTTCGACGCCACCGAGCTGATGATTCGCGGCATGATAAAGAAAGTGAGCTCAAAGAACCACTGGTTCTCACCGTCGCTGCGCATGGTAGTGTGCGTTCCGTCGGGTTCGACCAATGTGGAGATTCGCGCCGTGCGCGACTCATCGGAGCATGCCGGCGGCCGTGACGTGTATATGATACCCGAGCCTATGGCAGCCGCTCTGGGCATTGGCCTTGACGTGCTTGCGCCCGAAGGCAACATGATTGTAGACATAGGCGGTGGCACCACCGAGATTGCAGTGATATCGCTCGGCGGCATCGTGAGCAACAAGAGCATACGCATCGCCGGCGACGACCTCACTGAGGACATCCAAGACCACATGCGTCGCGCCCACAACGTGAAGGTGGGAGAACGCACAGCCGAGCTGATAAAGATCAACGTGGGTTCAGCACTTACCGAACTCGACAATCCGCCCGAAGACTACATTGTGCATGGCCCCAACCAGATGACAGCCCTGCCCATGGAGGTTCCGGTATCGTATCAGGAAATATGCCACAGCATCGAGAAATCGATTTCGAAAATAGAGGCTGCAGTGCTGAGTGCGCTGGAGCAGACTCCTCCCGAGCTGTATGCCGACATTGTGCGCAACGGCGTGTACCTTGCCGGCGGTGGCGCATTGCTCCGCGGCCTTGACAAGCGCTTGAGCGACAAGATAGGAATTCCATTCCATGTGGCCGAAGATCCGCTGCATGCAGTGGCAAAGGGAACCGGTGTGGCACTGAAAAACATCAAGCGGTTCAAGTTTCTTCAGCGATAAGCACCTGGCAAAGCCGGGCTGCGCAAGCGGCAGCAACAATGCAAACCACATTGCCTGTGCGGCATGACCTCTCAGATGGGAATGCAGCGTGACACGCTCCATCCGTCGGGAGGCATCAAAAGCCACAAGCAACTAAGAATAAAAGGGGACAGAAGGCAACGATTTTTCATTGCCTTCTATTCCATTCTTAACGGGCATGGTGCTAAGCCACAGCCGCGAGAAGCGGCAGCAACACAGCCATTAGGGCATAAAAGTCCTGATTTATAACACACTACAGGCAACAACACGGATGAACAATCTGCTAAATTTTCTCATAAGACACTCATCGTGGTTCATTTTCATATTATATGTGATTTTGAGCTGTGTGATGCTTTTCCAGACCAATCCCTACCAGCAAAGCGTGTATCTGACATCGGCCAACGCTGTGACGGCATCGGTCTATGAGGGATTCAGTGCCGTAACATCATACTTTCACCTTCGCGACATCAACGACGACCTGCAGCTGCGCAATGCCCAGCTTGAGATGGAAGTCATAGACCTGCGCAACCAGGTGAACAACTACAAGATGCAAATCCCCGACTCCACAAAGCTGCAACCCGCACTGCGCCAGTTCAACTTTGTGATAGCCCACGTGATAAGCAACAGCATATCGCAGCCCTACAACTACATCACCATTAACCGCGGGTCGGCCGATGGCATCAGGCCCGAGATGGGCGTGGTGGACCAGAACGGCGTGGTGGGCATGGTGAATGCCGTGGGCAAACACTCGGCCCGCGTGATATCGCTGCTCAACCCCAACATGAAGCTATCGTGCAAGCTCAAGGAGAGTTCCTACTTCGGGAGTCTGAACTGGGACGGAAAAAGCCCCTACTATGCCATGCTCGAGGAACTACCGCTGCATGGGCACTACAACCGTGGCGACACCGTGGTCACAAGTGGCTACTCGGCAGTGTTTCCCGAGGGTATAATTGTGGGTGTGGTAGAAGGCCGCACTAAGAACATGAACGGCAACTTCGTGACACTGCGCGTGAAGCTCACCACCGACTTTTCGCAACTGAGCACGGTGCGAGCCATCACCAACACCATAAAGAACGAGCTTAAGGAGATTGAGATGCAAGACGAAAAAGGCGACAACAACACACTGGGGGAGGCAGTGAAGCAATGATAAAGACCGTGGTCCAATTCATAGTACTGTTTGTGATACTGCTGCTTGTGCAAGTGATATGCAGCAAAATCATACTCTTCAATGTGGCAATGCCGGTGATATTCATCTACCTGATATTGCGTCTGCCCATAGGCATGCAAGTAAACTGGGTGATGACCATCGGGTTCGCCTTCGGGCTAGTGATCGATGTGTTCGGCAACACACAGGGCATGAATGCGCTGTCGTGCACGCTGCTTACGGCATTGCGCCGCCCGGTGTTTAACCTGTATGTGCCGCGCGACGACGACATGGGCTACCTGTTGCCGTCGATAGCCTCGCTGGGCATCAGCGTGTATGCGAAATACATGTCGACCCTGGTTTTGTTCTACTGCTGCGTCCTGTTTATGATACAGGCATTCACCCTTCACGATTTTCCGCTCACACTGCTGCGCATAGCGGCAAGCAGCGTGCTGTCGGTTATACTGCTTTTGGCTATTGACAGTTTAGTTAGCACGCGCCGTGAGAAAAGACTATAACCTCGAGAAGAGAAAATATGTGATAGGCGGCTTCATTGTGGTGGTTGTGCTAATCTACATGCTGAGGCTGCTGCAGATGCAAGTGGTAGACACCCGCTACAAGGAGAATGCCGACAGCAATGCCTTTCTGCGCAAAGTGATATACCCGTCGCGCGGACAGATTTATGACCGCAACGGGCGGCTGGTGGTCTATAACCAACCGGCCTACGACCTGATGATGATACCCAAGGACGTGCATCCGTTTGACACGACCGACCTGTGCAACACGCTGCAAATAAGCATCGACGACTTCAGGCGCAACCTGGCCGACATGCGCGATCCGCAAAAGAACCGCAACTATAGCGGATATACCCAGCAGACGGTGATTCAGCACTTGTCGCCGCAAGTGTATGGCCGGTTGCAGGAGAAGCTCTACCGGTTTCCGGGATTCTTCATAGTGCAGCGCATGATCAGGAAATACAACTACGCCACAGCGGCCAATGTGCTAGGCGACGTGCGTGAAGTGAACGAGGCCGACCTTGAGCGCGACAGCTATTACCGCCCCGGCGACTTTACCGGCGACTTGGGTATCGAAAAGAGCTACGAGAAATATCTGCGCGGCCGTAAAGGGCAGGAAATTCTCATTAGGGCGGCATCGGGCAAGATTAAAGGACGGTACAACGGAGGGCGCAACGACGTGGCCCCCATTGCCGGCCACGACCTGAAACTGAGCATCGACATCGACCTGCAGCAGTTTGGCGAGAAGCTGATGCGCGGCAAAGCCGGAGCCATAGTGGCTATTGAGCCCAGCACCGGCGAGGTGCTGGCCCTGGTGACAAGCCCAACCTACGACCCCAACATGCTCGTGGGCAAGGAGCGCGGCAAAAACTACCGTGCGCTGGTGATGGACAAGCAAAAACCGCTGTTTAACCGCGCCATCATGGCAGCATACCCACCGGGGTCTACATTCAAGCCCACCCAGGGCATGATATTCCGCCAAGAGAACACGGTGAACCTTCAGACCATGTTCCCGTGCCACCACGGCTACTTCAACGGACTTAAGGTGGGATGCCACGGCCACGCATCACCCATATCGCTGTTGCCGGCCCTGCAGACGTCGTGCAACGCCTACTTCTGCTGGGGATTCTACTACATGATCAACAAGCGGTCGAAATATGGCAGTGTGGCCAATGCCTTCAACGTGTGGAAAGACTACATGGTGTCGATGGGCTACGGCTACAAACTCGACATCGACCTGCCGGGCGAAAGCCGCGGCTTCATCCCCAATGTGGCATATTACGACAAGGCTTTGGGCAAGGGCCGGTGGAGCGCCAACTCCATCATATCGGTGTCGATAGGACAGGGTGAAATCCTTGCCACACCGCTGCAGATAGCCAACCTGGGCGCCACCATAGCCAACCGCGGCTACTACATACCGCCCCATGTGGTGAAATATGTGTACGGCTTAGGGGCATTCAAGAAATACCTTGAGCCCAAGCGCACAAAGATTGACCGCGCCTATTACAACGACATCGTGCAAGGCATGCGCATGGCTGTGCTTGGCGGCACATGCCACAGTGCCAACATTCCAGGCCTTGACATCTGCGGCAAGACGGGCACCGCACAAAACCCGCACGGCCGCGACCACTCGGTGTTTATGGGTTTTGCGCCGATGAACAATCCCAAGATTGCCATCTGCGTGTTTGTTGAAAACGCTGGCTTCGGAGCCACATTCGGCGTGCCTATAGGCAAACTCATGATTCAGCGCTACCTGCAAGGCCCCGACGCGCCCGGGCTGGCCGCACAGGCCGAAGCCATGGCGGCACGCAACACCATATCGGGCGGAGCCGACGTGAAGACACGCAAGCGCGGATTTCAAAAGCGGCAGAAAAGCAGCAGCGACGGCGGCAACGAAGAAATAACCATTACAGAAGTAAAATCGGCAGAAAGTGGAACTACGGAATAACAACGAAAGCAGCAACCTGCTGAAGACGGTCGACTGGTTTACCGTGCTGCTCTATGTGGTGCTGGTAGTGCTTGGAGCGGTGAGCATTTATGCCGCCACCTACAACTTCGACCGCGTGAGCATGTTTGACATCACCTCAAATTCGGGCAAGCAGTTTTTGTGGATTGGCCTCTCGCTGGTGATTGGCTTTTCGCTCCTGCTGATCGACCGCCGCCTCTACGAGGCCTACGCCTACCCCATCTACGGCCTTATGATACTTGTGCTCCTGGTCACGAGCGTGGTAGCCCCCGACATCAAGGGCTCACGGTCGTGGCTGGTGTTCGGCCCAATCAGCCTGCAACCGGCCGAATTTGCCAAGACGGCCACAGCGCTGGCGCTGGCCAAGCTGTTTAGCACCTATGGGTTTGCCCTCAACAGCTGGAAGAACTATGCCAAGGCCGCAGCGATAGTGATACTGCCCATTCTGTGCATTCTTGCCGAGAGAGAGACAGGGTCGGCACTGGTCTACACGTCGCTGATTTTCGTGTTCTACCGCGAGGGAATGAGCGGCTTTGTGCTGTTTGCGGCACTGTGTGCCATTGTGGTGTTTGTGGTCACGCTCATGTTTGCGGCCATGACCATGATGGGCATTCCGCTGGGCGTGTTCATCGTGTTTATCATAGTGATGGTGGTGATAGTGGGCATGCTGCTCATCTATTGCCGCTCCTACATACTTGGGCGCAACGTGCTGCTTGGCTATCTGGCCTGCGGCGCTGTGGCCGGAACGCTGGCCTATTTCGGAATTGTAATCAATGGTTACGCGTTTTTCTTCACTGTGATTGGGGCTTCGCTCGTGTATTTGCTGATAGGCATGTTCCACGACGACCTGCACCGGGTGCTGATGACCGTGATTTTTGCCACAGTGGGCATTGTGTTCATGTTCTCGGTAAACTTTGCATTCAACAATGTGCTAGAGCCACACCAGCAGATGCGCATCAAGGTTGCCCTGGGCATCGACAACGACCTGCGCGGTGTGGGCTATAACGTAAACCAGTCGAAAATAGCCATCGGTTCGGGCGGACTCACAGGCAAGGGATTCCTTAACGGAACCCAGACGAAACTGAAATATGTGCCCGAGCAGCACACCGACTTCATATTCTGCACCATAGGCGAGGAGCAAGGATTTGTGGGCTCGGCCGTGGTGCTGGTGCTATTCCTGACGCTTATATTGCGAGTGATAGCCATAGGCGAGCGCCAGCACACCATCTTCGGGCGCGTGTATGCCTACTGCGTGGCCTCGATACTCATATTCCACTTGTGCATCAACGTGGGCATGGTGATTGACCTATGTCCGGTGATAGGCATCCCGTTGCCATTTTTCAGCTATGGCGGTTCCTCGCTTTGGGGATTCACCTTCCTGCTGTTTATCCTGCTGCGCATTGATGCGGCACGCAAGGAATATGGCGTGTGGTGAAGCCACACAAGTGGTGTGACTGCAGCCAGCCATATCCGGCATTTGTTGCCCAGATGACGGAATTTTGCTATTTTTGTTACAACCATATTGCCATTATATATATTTTTTTGACTAGAAAACATTTTTCACACAGCAACATGACCATATCCATAAAAAAGGCTATTGTGGCGATTGCGATATGCAGTGCCACTGCACTTGGCGCCCAGGCGCTCGACATTCAAGACTTTGTGCTGTCGCAAAGCCGTCCACACACCATAGGCGAAGTGAACCCGGCTCTCGACGGCGGGAGCTACTATCAGCTCAGCCCCGACGGGCAGAAGATTGAGAAATGCAGTTTCAAGACCGACGCCACAACGGGCACGGTGTTTGACGCAGCCACGGCCCGCGGAGCCAAACTCGACCAGGTGGACGGATACAAGATGAGCGCCGACGAGAGCAAAATACTCTTGTGGACCAACGTGGAGCCCATCTACCGGCACAGTTTCAAAGCCGACTACTATGTGTATGACGTGCGCCACAACAAGCTCACCAAGCTGTCGGATGCAGGCGGCGAGGAAATTGCCACAATGAGCCCCGACGGACGCATGGTGGCCTATGTGAAAGACAACAACATCTATATCCACAAGCTCGACTACGGCACCCAAGTGGCCGTCACCACCGACGGCAAAAAGAACGAAGTGATAAACGGAGTGCCCGACTGGGTGTATCAAGAGGAATTCGGCATCCTGAACTCGCTCACATGGTCGCCCGACAACCTGATGCTGGCATTCATACGCTGGGACGAAAAAGACGTGCCCATGTATTCGATGACCCTTTATGGCGGGTACTGCCAGCCACGAGAGGAATATTCGCTATATCCGGGAAGCTACGACTACAAGTATCCTGTGGCCGGCGAGAAGAACTCAGTGGTGAGCGTGATGGCCTACGACATCGACAACCGCACCCTAAAAGCCATGCCACTGCCAATCACGGCCGAGGACTACGTGCCCCACATAGCATTCAGCAACGACCCCACAAAGCTAATGGTGAGCACTCTCAACCGCACGCAGAACAACTTCAGCATTTATGCGGTGAACCCGCGCAGCACCGTGGGCCACGAGGTGTATAACGAGAAGTCGGACACATGGGTTGACAGCGAGCTGGCCAACCAAGTGCAATACTACGACGGCTTCTTCGTGATTCCGAGCGACAAATCGGGATACACCCACCTGTATCAGTACAGCCTCAACGGAGCCTTGATTAAGCAGCTCACAAGCGGCACCTACAACGTGACCGACTTTTATGGCTACAATGCGCGCGACAAGCAATTCTACTTCCAGGCCACCAACGGCGAACTAAACCGCGTGGTGGCAAGCGTCGACGCAAGCGGCCGCGTGAAGCATCTGTCGCCCGAACAGGGAACAAGCGCTGCCAAGACGTTCAGCAGCGACTTCAGCTACTACATACGCACCTACAGCGACGCCAACACGCCCGACCAATATGCAGTGTATGCCACCGGCAGCGGCAAATGCGTGCGCAACCTGGAGCTCAACAGCGAGTATGCCGAGAAATTCACAAGCAAAGCCGTGCCCAAGCGCGAGTTCTTCACCATGACCAGCGACGGCGTGACACTGAACGGCTATATCATAAAGCCGACCAATTTTACCGAAGGCAAGAAATACCCCGTGATAATGTCGCAATACAGCGGCCCAGGCTCGCAACAGGTGCTCAACAAGTGGAAACTCGACTGGGAGCAGTATTTCGCCTCTCAGGGATATGTGGTGGCTTGCGTTGATGGCCGTGGCACCGGAGGCCGTGGCAAGGCATTCGAAGCTGTGGTGTACCTTAATTTGGGAAAATATGAATCAATCGACCAGCTTGCAGCCGCACGCTACATGGCCAGCCAGCCATATGTAGACAAAGACCGCATAGGAATCTGGGGCTGGAGCTATGGCGGCTACGAAGCCCTGATGGCCATGTCGCAACCAGGCAGCAACTATGCCGCAGGCGTGGCAATTGCACCGGTAACCTCGTGGCGGTTCTACGACACCATCTATGCAGAGCGCTACATGCGCACACCGCGAGAGAATGCCGCCGGCTACAAAGCCAGTGCCCCGATTGAGGCAGCAGAGCAGCAGAAAGGCAAGTTGCTGGTGATGTTTGGCAGTGCCGACGACAATGTGCACATTGTGAACGAAATGCAATATGTGTCGCGGCTCACTAGCCTCAATAAGCTTGTGGACATGATGGTGTATCCCAACATGAACCACAGCATCAACGGATGCGACGTGCGAGTGCCGCTATACCGTCGTGTGCTCAAATTCTTTGACGACAACCTCAAGACCAAATAACGAAGTGAACCCACTCAACGGCATACTCACCGTAATCACTGGCCCCACAGCTTCGGGCAAGACAGCCCATGCTGTGAGCCTTGCCCGCGCCACCGGCAGCGAGATAATCAGTGCCGACTCGCGCCAGCTATACCGTGGCATGGACTTGGGCACCGGCAAAGACCTTGAGGAATATGGCGATGTGCCCTACCACCTGATCGACATCTGCCCGGCAGGCTACCGCTACAACCTGTTTGAGTATCTGCGCGACTTTGCGCAGGCCCGGAGCGAGATTGAGGCCCGCGGCCATTCGGCAGTGCTGTGCGGCGGCACCGGCCTCTATGTGGAAAGCGTGGTCAAGGGGATTGCCTTGCCCCCAGTGCCCGCCAACCCCGAACTGCGCACAAGCCTCGAGGGCAAAAGCCTTGAGGAGCTGACATTGATATTGCAACAATACAAGACGCTGCACAACACCACCGATGTTGATTCGTGCAAACGAGCCATACGGGCAATTGAAATCAGTGAATACTATCACCGCCATCCAGAGCTGAAATCGCTCACTGAGCCTCAGCCGTTGCGCAATGCGCTAATCATAGGAGTGAGCATCGACCGCGACGCGCGCCGTGAGCGCATCACACAGCGCCTGAAAGACCGCCTCGATGCAGGCATGGCCGACGAGATTCGCAGCCTTATCGACAGCGGCATTGCCCCCGACGACCTGATTTACTACGGGCTGGAATATAAATGGATCACACGCTATGTGACCGGTGAGATCACACGCCGCGAGATGTTCTACGGCCTCGAGACAGCCATCCACCAGTTTGCCAAGCGGCAAATGACGTGGTTTCGCGGCATGGAGCGTCGCGGCTTCACCATCCACTGGTTGCCGTGGGACATGCCACACGAGCAATTCAATACCCGCGTGTTAGAGTTGGCCGACGAATTGCGCCACTCGCTACAAAACAGCTGAATTTCCATAGAGAAGACAGCAAGGGCTGCGCTCCGTGATTGAAGAGAGTGCAGCCCTTGCTGTTTTTATATGCGGCCCGGCGTGGCGAGACGGGAAATTGATGAATCAGTGCATGCGCACAAGCGCGCCACGCAGCACGGGAACCGTGAGAATAAAGGAGCACACATCGCACACTGCCGGGCAGAATTCCACTCCCCGTAGGCCAAACAAAAACGGCAACAACAGTATCAACGGGATGAAGAACAGTCCTTGGCGGGATGCCGCGAGCAAATTGGCGCGCCAGGTCATTCCTATGGTCTGGAGCATCATGTTGGCATACATGAATGTGGCCATCAGCGACAGCGTGATCAACTGGCAGCGCATTGCCACAGCCCCAATCTCGACCACATCGGGGTCGTGACGGAAAGTGGACACTATTTGTTCGGTAAAGCCGAATCCAATCACAGAACACCCCACAAGGAACAGCGTACCCACCTTGACACAAAACCACATACCACTCTTCACACGGTCGTAAAGGCCAGCTCCATAGCAGAATCCGCACAACGGCTGATATCCCTGCCCGAGGCCTATTATGGCTGCCATTATCAGCATGGTGATGCGATTGACAATCGACATGGCCGCTATGGCTGCATCGCCATAACAGGCAGCTGCCACGTTCATAAGAATAGTGGCCACACTGCCCAGTCCCTGGCG
This sequence comes from Bacteroidaceae bacterium, assembly GCA_963612465.1. Taxonomy (GTDB): domain Bacteria; phylum Bacteroidota; class Bacteroidia; order Bacteroidales; family Muribaculaceae; genus Sodaliphilus. The sequence continues at coordinate 102,505 of CAVDUV010000005.1, forward strand.
CATGAGCGACGGAGTGCCTCCGGCCACTATCTCGCGGGCAAATTCGGCTGTGGGCGTGAAGTGGCTCCACTTGAGGTGCAAATTACCGCCACGGCGCGTCATGGCAAGCAGCACAATCCAGCTGCACACCTGCCCCATCACCGTGGCCACTGCAGCCCCGGCCACACCCATTTTAAAGACGAAGATAAACAGTGGGTCGAGAGCAATGTTGAGCACGGCACCCGACACCACAGCCAGCATTGCATGGGCGGCGTTGCCCTGAAAGCGAAGCTGATTGTTGAGCGTGAGCGAGCTTGTGAAAAACGGGGCACCCAGCAGCACTATGCCCATATACTGCTCAGTAGAGGGCAAAATGGTGGGAGTAGACCCCAATGCCACCGACAAGGGCGTGAGGAGCGCAAGCCCGGCAATGGCCACCAAGAGTCCGGCACAAAACGAATAGGCCACTCCGGTAACGGCCATTCGCGAAGCCATTTCGTGCCGCCTGGCCCCCAACTCGCGCGAGATGAAATTGCCCGAGCCGTGACCGAAAAAGAAGCCTATGGCCTGCAGCACAAACATCACCGAGAACACTATGCCCACCGCGGCAGTGGCTTGAGTGCTTATAAAGCCCACAAAGTAGGTGTCGGCAATGTTGTAGATGCTCGTGACGAGCATTGTGAAGATTGTAGAGACCGACATCGTGGCCACCACGCGTGGCACCGGTGCCTGTGTGAGAAAGGTATAGTTGTCCATTTTCATTACGGTAAGCTGATCTAAGCCATAACAAAAAAGCACTTGAGGACCTGATGCTGCCTCTGTGTCGGGGGGGGCACCCAGTCCTCAAGTGGTTATATAGTCTTGGCTTCCACATATCGGCAAGGGCCATAAAGGGTCACTGCCGGGTGTGTAGAGCCGTTAATTTCAGTTCATTAGTCCTGCTTATAGTTGTCGAAGTCGGCAGGCTGGAATTCGGCAATAAACTTAGCGTTGGCAGCCACTTGTGCCTCACCATAGTTGACATAGACGTGGGCCGACTTGCTGAAGAGCTCGGGTGCGTTGGTTGCATCATAAATGAGCAGATAGCCCATGATGATGTGACCGGCCATCTCCACGAGGCGACGAGCCTGGAAGTTGACATAGTCTGGATTTCCGACAGCCTTTACAGTCTCAATCGATTTCTCGTAGGCCTCGATCATCTTGTCGAGCTTAGCCTTGAGAGGCTGCATGGCCTCGCTATAGGTGCCAGCTGCATATTCCTTCATCTGAGCCGAATATGTGCCTGTGGTGACGTGGCGGATTGCAGCCACCACCTGCAGCTGGGTTGTACCCTCGTAGATGCTGGTGATGCGGGCATCGCGGTAGATGCGCTCGCAGGCATAGTCGCGCATGAAGCCCGAACCGCCGTGCACTTGCACGCAGTCGTAGGCATTTTGGTTGGCATATTCGCTGGTCATGCCCTTGGCAAGTGGAGTGAAGGCATCGGCCAGGCGGTTGTAGTGCTTGAGCTCGGCACGCTCTTCGGGAGTGAGTGCGCGCTCACGCGAGATGGCCTCGTAGGTCTTGTATACGTCGACAAAGCGTGTGCATTCATAGAGGATGGTGCGCGAAGCGTCGAGCTTGGCCTTGATGTTGGCCACCAGTTCCGACACTGCAGGGAAGTTGATGATTGCGTGGCCAAACTGCTCGCGGCTGCGTGCATAGGCATCAGCCTCGCGATAGGCGCTCTCGCTGACACCCACCGACTGAGCTGCAATGCCCAGGCGGGCACCATTCATAAGGCTCATCACATACTTGATGAGGCCCAAACGGCGCGAGCCGCAAAGCTCAGCTTTGGCGTTCTTGAACACGAGCTCGCAAGTGGGGCTTCCGTGAATACCCATCTTGTCCTCGATACGGCGCACAGTCACGCCGCCGTCGCGCTTGTCGTAGATAAACATTGACAAGCCGCGGCCGTCGTGGCTGCCTTTCTCAGAACGGGCAAGCACGAGGGCGATATCGCCATCGCCGTTGGTGATGAAGCGCTTCACGCCATTGAGGCGCCAAGTGCCGTCTTCGGCCTCGGTGGCCTTGAGCATTACCGACTGCAAGTCGCTACCGGCATCGGGCTCAGTGAGGTCCATTGCCATGGTCTCGCCTGCACACACACGGGGCAGGAAACGCTGACGCTGGTCTTCGCTTGCAAACTCGTTGATGGTCTCGGCGCAATCCTGCAGACCCCAGATGTTGACAAAGCTGGCATCGGCACGGCTCACCATGTCGGCAGCCATGATGTAGGGCACGAGCGAGAAGTTGAGACCGCCATACTGACGGGGCAGCGATATGCCCATGAGTCCAGCCTGAACAAGAGCCTTGAGGTTGGCCTCGGTGCCGCTTGCGTAACGCACGCGTCCGTCTTCGTGGTGCGGGCCTTCGAGGTCAACGTCCTTGGCGTTGGGGGCTACGGTCTCGCCGCTTATCTCACCTGCAATCTCAAGGACTTTCTCGTAAGAGTCCATAGCATCTTCGAAGTTGAGCGGGGCATAGTCATATTTCTCGCTTTCGGTGAAGTTGCGCTCACGCATTTCCACAATCTTCTTCATCAACGGATGATTCAGATAGTATTTGAGAGCTTTATTGTCGTTATAAAAATTTGCCATTGTTGCTGCTGATTACTTAGAATTCTTTTTGTAGTACTTGATAAGACGCGGAATCACATCAACCACGTCGCCGTTGATCACATAGTCGGCAATCTTGTTGATGGGAGCGTTGGGGTCGGTATTGATCGAGACAACGATTGAGCTGTCTTGCATACCGGCCACGTGCTGAATCTGACCCGAGATACCGCAAGCGATATAGAGCTTAGGACGCACGGTGACACCCGTCTGGCCAATCTGACGCTCATGCTCGGCATATCCGGCATCGATTGCCGCACGCGATGCGCCCACCTGGCCGCCAAGAGTCTCGGCCAAGTCGAAGAGGAGCTGGAAGTTTTCCTTGCTGCCCACTCCGTAGCCGCCGGCAACGATGATGGGTGAGTTCTTGATGTTGATTTTCGATTTCTCCACCTCGCGGGCAATCACCTTGACCACATAGCTTTCGTCGTGGATATATTTTGCGGGGTCAAGGTCAACGACCTGTCCCTTGTATTCGGGGTCAAACACTTCCTTTTTCATCACGCCCTCGCGCACTGTTGCCATTTGGGGACGGTGCTCAGGGTTAACAATGGTGGCCACGATGTTGCCGCCGAAAGCCGGACGAATCTGGTAAAGCAGGTCTTTATATTCCTTTTTGGTGATGGGGTCGGTGTGGTCGCCTATTTCGAGCGAGGTGCAGTCGGCGGTGAGACCGCTGTGCAGGCACGATGAAACGCGCGGGCCCAAGTCGCGGCCAATGGTGGTGGCACCCATGAAGCAGATGCGCGGCTCGATTTCCTTAAACAGGTTGATCACAGCCTCGCTGTGGGGCAGCGATGTGTAGGGATACAGGCGTGCATCCTGGATTTTGTAGACCACGTCCACGCCATAGGGGAACAATTCCTTCTCGATGCCCTCGAGCTTGTCGCCAATCACAAGAGCCTCGAGCTTGATGCCGAGTTGGGTGGCAAGAGCACGACCTTTGGTGAGGAGCTCAAGGCTCACGTCGGCCACATGGCCCTCGTCGTACTCGCAATATACTACTAAATTATTCTTGTCTTCCATTTGTTACGATTCTAAAAATTTGAATATTAACCGATAATGTGGTCGGCAATCAGTTCCTTCACCAGGTCTTCAATCTGAGCGCTGTCGGCAGCGTCGATGGTCTTGGCCTCTTTAGCCTGGAACACCACGTTGACCACAGTCTTCACCTTTGTGGGTGAACCCTTGAGACCCACCTGCTCGGGATCGGCCTGAATTTCGGCTGCGCCCCACTCCTTGAGTTGAAGGTAGTCGTTAGCCTCAACCTTTTGCTGCAGCTGCTCGCTGAGCTTGGCTTGCTCACTGGGAGTCACGGCATATTTATACTTCTGCACGCGCTTTGCGTTGCGTGGACGGCAAGCGTCGGCTGTTCCGTTGACGGTAACCACCAAAGGCAGCGGAGCCTCCACGTCTTCAAATCCGTGCTCGATGCGGCGCTTCACATAAGCCTTGCCGTTTTCCACCTTCACCGACTCGGCATAGGTAACCTGCGGCAGACCGAGCTTCTCGGCCACCTGCGGGCCCACTTGGGCGGTGTCGCCATCGATAGCCTGACGACCGCCGATTATGATGTCGACTTTGCCAATGTGCTTAATGGCAGTGGCGATAGCATAAGAAGTGGCGAGGGTGTCGGCACCGGCCAGTGCGCGGTCGGTGAGCACGATGCCAGTGTCGGCACCGCGGTATACTGCCTCACGGATAATCTCGGCCGCACGGGGAAGGCCCATTGTGAGCACTGTGATTTTTGAGCCGGGATTCTGTTCTTTCAGTTGTAAAGCCTGCTCAAGGGCATTGAGGTCTTCGGGATTGAAGATTGCCGGCAGTGCCGCACGGTTGATAGTGCCGTCGGCCTTCATAGCATCTTTACCAACATTACGAGTGTCGGGGACTTGCTTGGCCAACACAACGATATTCAAACTCATAATAATTTAGATGTTATATTTTTGTTATTTACTTTTCTCGTATTTGCTAATTTCACACCCTCACGGGAGTTATGGTTTCATAAAGTTGCACAAAAACCATAAAATCTTTGCAAAATTACACAAAACGGCACACAAGTCAAAGAATGCGCTCACTCAATTAAAAATAATTAAGTTTTAGTGCTGTTTGTGTCATTTTTGGTTTATTCAGAGCCGTTTTCGCCCTTTGCGCCCTTATGGTTCCACAACTGGTCCATGCGCTCGCGCATACGCTCCTCGGCCGGATTGGGGCAGGCTTCCCACAGCTTGTGGTGGCCTATTTCGGCCGGCATGTAGTTCTGGTCGACAAAGTGGCCGGGATAGTCGTGGGCATACTTGTAGTCTTTGCCGTAGCCCAGCTGCTCCATCAGCTCGGTGGGTGCGTTGCGCAAGTGCAGCGGCACGGGCACGTTGCCCGTCTGCTTCACCAGCTGCAAAGCCGAGTTGATGGCCTTGTAGGCCGAATTGCTCTTGGGCGAGGTGGCCAGATAGACGGCGCACTCGCTGAGCGGGATGCGTCCCTCGGGCCATCCAATCTTGCTCACCGCGTCGAATGCTGCATTGGCCAGCAGCAGGGCGTTGGGGTTGGCCAGGCCGATGTCTTCGGCTGCCGAGATCACCATGCGACGGGCAATGAACTTAGGGTCCTCGCCGCCGGCTATGAGACGCGCCAGCCAATAGACGGCCGCATCGGGGTCGCTGCCGCGTATCGACTTGATGAATGCCGAGATGATGTCGTAGTGCATTTCACCGTTTTTATCGAAGGCAAGCGGGTTCTGCTGAAGGCGGTCGGTCACTATTTGGTCGTTGATCACAAACGGCTCACGGGTGGTGAGCGACTGCATTATCAAGTCGAGGATGTTGAGAAGTTTGCGGGCATCGCCGCCCGAAAAGCGCAGCAGAGCATCGGTCTGCTCGATGCGCACCTCGCGGTCGCGGAACATGGGGTCGGTGGCCACGGCATGGTGCAGCAGCTTCAGCAGGTCGTCTTTGTCGAGCGGATTGAGCACATAGACCTGTGCTCTGGACAACAGCGGACGTATCACCTCGAACGACGGGTTCTCGGTGGTGGCGCCAATCAGGGTCACAGTGCCGTCTTCCACAGCGCCGAGCAGCGAGTCTTGCTGCGACTTGCTGAAGCGGTGTATCTCGTCGATAAACAAGATGGGGCGCCCCTTGGCAAAGAGGCTCAACTGGTCGGCCTTGCAGCGTGCAAGCAAGTCGCGCACCTCTTTCACGCCGGCAGTGACCGCGCTGAGCGTGTAGAAAGGCACATTGATTTGCTTGGCTATGATTTTGGCCAGGGTGGTCTTCCCCACTCCCGGCGGCCCCCACAGGATGAACGAGGAAATGTGCCCCGTCTCTATCATGCGGCGTATCACGGCCCCGTCGCCCACCAAGTGTTTTTGTCCTATATAGTCGTCGAGCGAAGTGGGCCGCAAACGTTCGGCCAATGGTTCATACATAATTCTTTATTTGATTGTAGTTAATTCACCCTTTCGGGTTTATTCTTAATTTTATGGGAGCGAGCGGCCTCAGTGCACCATCACCTTCACGGTTTGCCCGTCGGCCCTGACAATGTAGACGCCTGCTGCCGGCACACTTACCGTGGATGCAGTGCCCGAGCTCACCACTGCCCCACCCACAGAGTAAACGGCTATGTGTGCCCCGGGGCTGATGCCTGCAACGTGCAACGTGCGCCCGTCGACAGCCACCTTCATTACCGAGCCCGACACCGGCGCCTCCACACCCGATTCCTCTTCCACTATTTGGCCGAAGCCGCTCCACACGCTGGCTGCGCGGTAAGCCTCGGCAGAGCCCGACGGCACATAAAGCGTCATCAGCGCCTGGCGGCCTATGAGCGTGAACGGGTCGTAGTAGCAGCTCAGCTTCATGGGTTCGCTTGTCGGGCAGTGCACAGCCTCAAGCGCATTGCAGTCGGCAAAGGCATTGGCCCCAACCTCGACAACCGCCTCGGGCAGCGTCAGCTCACCAAGAAGCTTGCAGCCCTGAAAGGCATGCCGCCCCACACGTGAAAGACCCGCAGGAAGGGTAAGCGCCACCATGTTGTCGCAACCGCTGAGCGCAAAGTCGTCGATTACAGTGACCGATTGTGGCAGAGTGGCCAGGCGGTAGTCGGTGCGCTTGCGCGCGGCAGTGAGCAGCCGTGTGCCACCCTCGGCCAGCAAGTAGCCGCCGCTGACGGTGAATGCCCCATTGCCCTCGGCCACGCTGATTGTGCGCAACTGCTGGCAGCGCTGGAACGCCCGCTGGCCTATCGACTCCAATCCCTTGCCTATGCTCACCGATGTGACCTGCGTGCAGCCAAAGAAGGCAAAATCGCCTATGCTCCTCACCGCATCGGGAATGACCACCGTCTTGAGCATGGCACATCCACTGAAGGCATGGTCACCCACCTCGGTCAGCGAAGCCGGCAAGTCGATGGCTTTCAGCGAGTCGCACGCATTGAAGGCAAAATCGCCTATCCGCTCAATCGACGGGGGCAGCTCCACAGCCCGCAAGCTGTGGCAGCCGTTGAAGCCGCCACGCCCTATCTCGGTCACAGCCAGATTGCGGCCGCTTTGGGGCGACTGCACCGATGCCGGGACCGACACGCTGCCGCTATAGAAATCAGAGCCAAGCACAAGCATGGCCGTAGAGTCGGATGTTGCTTCAAAGGAGAGTCCGCCAGCCACAAAACTGTTGCCGCCGGCGACGGTCAAAACGGCAAAGGATGCTGCCGCCAGAGCCAAGAGTCGGTTTCGGTGTGTCATTTATCTTTATTGCAGTGAATAATTGACATTTAATTTTAAGTGTGTGCTAATTTACTCACAATTTCTGTAACTGGCAAGAAAAAAGCAGCCCTGCTCCCTGCGTGCAAGGCAGCGCAATAAGGCAATTTGCGATAAGCGGCGCAATTTAGGCGGCAACAAATTTTCAAGGAAAGGCGTTTTGCACTAACTTTGCAATATCACACTGCGCTACCCGAGAGGGCCAAGCACTGCAATTAATTTATATCTACAATCACAATAAAAACAAGAGTACCAATATTTATGGAGAACGAACGGAATGAAAACACGACCACGAGCCACGGCAAGGGCCTGCTTGCCCTGTCGCCCATCATCGTGTTTCTGCTGCTATATGTGGCAGTGTCGGCCGCAATAGGCGACTTCTACAAGATGCCCCTGTCGATAGCCTTTATAGTGGCTGCCGTGTGGGGAATGGCCACCATGCCCCGCATGCGCGTGACCGAAAGGATTGAGGTGTTTTCAGCTGGCGCCGCCAACAGCAACATCCTCTACATGATCTGGATTTTCATCATGGCTGGGGCTTTCTCGGCCCTGGCCAACAGCATCGGAGCCATCGACGCCACGGTCGACATGGCCTTGCGGGTGCTGCCGGCGTGGTTCATGCTGCCGGGACTGTTTCTCACGGCCTGCTTCATATCGATGTCGATAGGCACATCGGTGGGCACGGTGGTGGCCCTCACGCCGTTTGCGGTGCAACTGGCCAGCATCACTGGCGGCAACGTGCCGTTTTTCGTGTCGGTGGTGCTGGGAGGGTCGTTTTTCGGCGACAACCTGTCGTTTATTTCCGACACCACCATTGCCGCCACACGCAACCTGAAAGTCAAGATGAACGACAAGTTCAAGACCAACCTGTGGATTGCCTTGCCGGCAGCAGTGGTCACACTTGCAGTGTATGCGGCGATAGGGGGCTCGGCCGACTCGGTGCCCTATGTGCCCCATGCCGTGGCCCAGTGGCAGCTGGTGATCCCCTACCTGGTGGTGATAATCCTTGCCGTGGCGGGCATCAATGTGCTCGTGGTGCTGACGGCAGGCATTGCCTGCTGCCTGGCTTTGGCGGCAACGGGCAGCCATCAGCTCATCGACTTGTGCACCGCCATGGGCGGTGGCATCAAGGACATGAGCGACCTTATAATAGTGACGCTGCTGGCTGCCGGACTGCTCGAGGTGATAAGCTTCAACGGCGGCATTAGCTACATCATCAGGCTGCTCACCAAGCGCATACACGGCAAGCGCGGAGCGCAAGCGGTGATAGCGGTGCTGGTGGGCCTGGTGAACGTGTGCACGGCCAACAACACCATTGCCATTATCACCGTGGGCAAAATAGCCCGGCAGATTGCCGCGATGTTTGGCCTGGACCCGCGCAAGGTGGCCAGTCTGCTCGACACTTGCTCGTGCATTGTGCAATGCATCATCCCCTACGGAGCACAAACGCTGCTGGCTGCGGGGCTGGCCAAAGTGAGTCCGGTGGCATTCCTGCCCTACCTCTACTATGCCTGGGCTCTTGCGGCTGCCGTGGCGCTGTCGATAGCGCTTGACTTTCCCCGAAGGCGTGCGGCAGAAAACTGCAGCACCCCCATCGGCACGGGCAATTAGCATTAGGGCCGTTTTTAGGGGGGCAAAATTTGGCAGAATGGACAACAATCACTATCTTTGCAATGTTAAGAGTAACGAAAAATAACCACATCAAAGTCGATCGGGATACTCATCAAAATTTTAATGAAATGCCGAGATAAGCATTCTCGCCAATGGCGGGCCCCAACCGACAAGGTGTTCTTCCGGGAACCGGGGGATTACAAAGGCGCGAATGCCCTCAAATCCTGTATTTATCGGAGTTTCATCACATCCTTTGGTGTGGCTTCTCATAGAAGAGCCTGCGGCATGAGTGCCGCGGGCTCTTTCGTTTTCACCAGCCTTCGTCTGGCGGATTCCCACAGATTTCACAGATTCTCACAGATTTCTCTGCCTCGTTGGTTCTTTTGTGCGTGAGTGTTGTGAATCGTGGGTTCAAATTTGTATTTTTGCGCTATCTATAGCAATCTCTTCGTCAAATTGGTTGCCATCTTCGTAGGTTGTGAATTGCTTTCAAATTTGTATTTTTGCGCTATCTATAGCAATAGCAACCATTGTTTGATATTCTCCGTAAGCGTTGTGAATTGCTTTCAAATTTGTATTTTTGCGCTATCTATAGCAATGCCTTCCTTCAGCAATGTTCCTTTGCCAAAGTTGTGAATTGCTTTCAAATTTGTATTTTTGCGCTATCTATAGCAATCGCATCGAATTCAAGAACGTCGCCGCTCATGTTGTGAATTGCTTTCAAATTTGTATTTTTGCGCTATCTATAGCAATCTGACAACGCACGCACAGCGGGCTTCTGCTGTTGTGAATTGCTTTCAAATTTGTATTTTTGCGCTATCTATAGCAATTTTTAATCGTTGTTATTATCTTTATTTCTCGTTGTGAATTGCTTTCAAATTTGTATTTTTGCGCTATCTATAGCAATAATAGTAGCCAGCTTAGTTCTTATTGACTGTTGTGAATTGCTTTCAAATTTGTATTTTTGCGCTATCTATAGCAATCGACTTGAGATTGTGGGCATGAAAAGATTAGTTGTGAATTGCTTTCAAATTTGTATTTTTGCGCTATCTATAGCAATTACCGCATCACGCTTGATGTGAAGAGTCCCGTTGTGAATTGCTTTCAAATTTGTATTTTTGCGCTATCTATAGCAATAGAGTGAGCTTCGTAAGGTTGTACGTTCTGGTTGTGAATTGCTTTCAAATTTGTATTTTTGCGCTATCTATAGCAATTCTATATGGCTACCGGTTGCGCCAACACCAGTTGTGAATTGCTTTCAAATTTGTATTTTTGCGCTATCTATAGCAATCAAATCCGTAGACACTTTGAATTTATCACCGTTGTGAATTGCTTTCAAATTTGTATTTTTGCGCTATCTATAGCAATAATGTTCATCATCATATGTAAGAGTTAAGGTTGTGAATTGCTTTCAAATTTGTATTTTTGCGCTATCTATAGCAATTGTAGTCGTTTGTGGACGCATATAGCAAAGTTGTGAATTGCTTTCAAATTTGTATTTTTGCGCTATCTATAGCAATACATTCTCAACAACACGCTATCACACAGACAGTTATAGCGGTTTTGCAAAATTAAAAAACTGACGATTGCGCAACAAAAAAGCTGGAGTCAAATCCAGCTTTTTTGTTTCTATACCATATCATAATTTTTGCTCCGCATCAGGATTTTTTACAGCGCGAGCAGCACATTCCGCACATTTAGCCTTTTTTAACACGCTCCGCACCGTCGGCCATTTACTCATGAATGGTCGATGCGGAACCACGCTTAACGCGCAAGGAGAGGCTGTGGCATAATGAACGGCTAAAACAGCTCAAGCTGCTGCGGGCCGGTGTGCTTCTCGCTCGCTTTTGTGCCATGAAAGATTTCCATAGAGCCAAACTGCTTGTCGGTGACACAAAGAATGCCCACATTGCCCGATGGAGGCAGAATCGACTTGACGCGCCTAATGTGCACATCGGCATTTTCCTTGCTTGGGCAGTGTCGCAAGTAAGTTGAAAACTGAAACATCGTGAAGCCGTCTTGCATGATGCGTTTGCGAAACATGGCGGCATCCTTCCGCTCCTTTTTGGTCTCGGTAGGCAGGTCGTAAAACACAAGTATCCACATAACTCTATATTGACTTAATCGTTCGCTTTCCATATTGCATTGTTTCTTTTTTAGGGGGGGCTTATGTGCCATCACTTGAGCACAGGATATGCAATGCGACGCAGCTCGCCGGCAAAGCACTTGCTGAGCGAGGCAGTGGTCTCGGCCACTGCCACCATAAGCGGACGCTTGCGGTCGCTTATGGTCACATCAATTGTGGGAATGGCCAGCAACTGGCGCTTTAGGTCGGTAGTGAGGTCGAAAAGGTTGCCGTTGCCGCGGGCTATCTGCTTCACCAGCTCATCCACCACCGGGCGGTAAGGCTCCATCACATCGTCGGCCAGGCAATAGGCATTGTAGCGGTTGTGGTGGTGAATGCCCAGCGTGGGCAGCAAGCCGTTGCCCACAAGGCTGCGGGCCACCACGGCACGCAATATCGCATAGCCGTAGTTGAGCAGATTGTTGGGGGCATCGCCCTCGCGGTGACGGGTGAAGCCAGGAAACTCGGGGAAGAAGTTGCGCCAGTAGTAGGCCGCGGCACGTCCCTCAAGATTAGTGGCATCGCCACTGCGCACCTCGCCCGCCCATGCGTTCATGCAGCCCACTTCGGCACCGGTGCAGCGGCTGAGCACAGCAGCCTGGTTTTGGATTTTGGCCTGCACGGTCTGTTGCCACAACTGCTTGCGCAGCGGCAGCGAGGCACTTATCTGGGCCTGGAAGCGCTCGCTTTGCAGCGTGTGGGCAGCAAGCGGCAGCAGCAGGCCTGCGGGCATCGACGTGGAGTCGCAGGTGATGACGGCACAGTTGTTCTCGAGCAGACGCTCAAGGGCACCGTGGGTGATGGTGATGCGCTTGTTGTCGAGGATCACCACGCCGAGGTCTTCGATGGGAAATGTGCGCACAGCCATTCCCTTCACAAGCGGGCTCACGGCATCACTGTTCTGCACATCGGGGATGTGCAGAACCAGCTGGGCATTGCTAAGACTCAAATAAGCCGGATTGCCAAAATAGAGAGTTCGCTTAATCATAGCAATGAGATTTTAATTATTAACGGGCAGCGGTCTAATATTCACCCACTGCCACAATGCGTCCGTTGTGGTTAACCCGCACTTTCACGATTCCTTTGAGCTGGTTTGCCGTTCGGATTCGCTCCCACGTGACTCCACGCAGTTTATTATTTTCATCCACAGTGGTCTCAAGATGGTGCCTGAACATATAGTAACCAGTTGACAATTTCTGCACACGAAACAGGTGCGGACTTATGCGGCTGCGATTAGAGGGGTCCAGGAGGTCGACCTCGGCAGGATTAAAGCCATCGCCAGGGAACACGAAATATTCATTCCGCTTCATGGTAAAGCAGAACTTCCACCCCTTGTCGCGGTTATACTCCTTGTCGACGGGATTGAATCCGGCATTGATTAGCGCCATAGCCTCGAAATAAGAAACGATGTGCTCCTGCAAGTTGCCATCGGCGTCCTCAAAGATTGCCACATGGTGGTTGCCGCTCGTGCTCACATAGTCGACAGGGATGGCGTTGCCGCTGGCATCGAGAACGGGCCGCCCGTCTTTGTCGCGCTTGGTGTGGAGCGGAGTGGCCACATTCACGCCCTTCACCTTCACCCGCTTGATGGCAATGCCGGCCTCCTGGTTGAGCCAAATGGGATTATCATCGAGGTTAGAGAACGCCTTCTTGGCATCACCGCCGAAAAGGTCGAGGCGCTTTTTGAGCACGTCTCTAACCACAGGATCAACCACCTTGTCGATTTTGAGCGTCGGGTCGATGGCCTTGCGAATGGTGAGAAGCACCTCGCGATGCGCCACCATCACCTTTTCGGGCACCGGGTCGCCCTGGGCAGTGAGCAGCGGATTCTTGGCAAGCGAGTTCTTGCCGGTGAAAGCCTTCTTGGCATCACCGCCAAAGAGGGCCAAGCGCTGGAGCAAAGCCTTGCGCTGAGCCTTGTCGGCAACCGAGGCGATTTTTTCGGCAGTGAATGCCGAGCCCACTTTCTCTTGCTGATACGCCTTGCGGCTGTGTGTGCCATAGACGGTTTCGTTGTGCAGCTGCTGGCGAGGCGTGAGCGTGAGCTGCTTGTCGGCCCCATGGCATTTCACCTTATTGTAGTTGCGGGTAGCCACCTTGTTTTTGGCCTTTACCGAAATCAGGATTTTCTCAAGGCAGCGCAGAGCCTCCTGGCGCATGTTGGGGATGGGCTCCTTGAACTTGCCGCCGGCAAACACCACCTTGCCCACACCCTCAAGGTTCTTGGGCAGCGTGCCACTGGCATGCGCATTGAGGCCGTTGATGAAATTGATGTGCTGCGGGCGGGTGAATGCAATGGTGAGCGCATCCATGGCGTGGTGGCGATGGTCGTTGCGCTTCGACCAGTCAACGATTTGACGCACCGTGTGGCCTCCGCCTTTCTCAAACTCTTGAGTCAGCCCCAACTTGTGGTATTTAGACCAATTGAGCTCCTTCATGGCATCCACAAGCCCCCAATCCTCACGCAGGCGACCGGTGATGGAGCCCACAGTGGGCATCACCACTCGGGTAATTTCGCCCAATATCTCCTTGGCCTTGCGGGCAATGTATTGCGAGTCGCTCAAGTCGCGGTTAAGGAAATCGTCGGGAATCTGGCTCTCAGTCATGTTCAGGTATTTAAACTTCTTGGCCGTCTCCTTCGTGTTGAGGAATTCTATGCGCTTCTTATAGGCCGCCTTAGCCTCATCGCCCAAAGAAGCCACATAATCGAGCGCAGTCATGTTGCCCTTGGCCAGATTCACATCATTGGTCTCAAGAGTCTTGTTGGCATAAGAGTCGTCGAAGTAACGCGACTGCGGGATTATGTGCTCGATTTGCACACGGGGCGTGAACAAATCCTCACGGCGAATGAAAGTGTTGGAATACAACGTCTTATAACCATTGGGCTTCAATTCCTGATACAGGCGGTAGCGAATCACGTCGTTGCGCGAGGGGTGAGGCACATGAAACTCCTTGATGAGCAATTCCTTGATTTTCTCGGTCTCGGCACTGCGGGCGGCAATCCTCTTGGTATCGGCCTCACGCTGGTCTTTGGTGCGCTTCAGCTCGCGCGCCATCTCCACATGGATTTCGTCGAAGCGGCCATACATGTCGGAACATCCGTTCACCACATGAATCATTTGGTTGAGAATCTTCTCGACCACCGGATTGCGCAGACTGTTTTTGGGAAGCAGCTCAAGGCGAGAGAGCAGCTCACGGCTGTCGTTTTCCTCTGTGGTTATCGAAGCCTTTGAGTGCCGGTAGCCCGCTTTCTCGCAAGCCTCGCTATACACAAATCCCTGCTCAAGGAATGGCAGAATGCGAGAAATGGCCTTTGAGCTGAGATTGCCATAGTCGTCGACAAACGACACACCGGCAAGCACCTTGGCATAGACCTGCTCAAGCCCCGTCAGGCTGCTGATGTGCTGCACAAGGCTGTCGATACCGCTTTCAGAATGGTCGTCCTCGTAGGAGTAGAGCAAATGCCACAGTTTGAAAAGCGGGCAACTGAGCATGGCATCGTGACTTGAGGTGTCGAAGTCGAGGAAATCGTGATTGGCATGCAGCACCTCGCCAAACACACTGGCTATCATTGACTTCTTTCCTGCGGCATCAAGCTTGTCGAAGCCTTCGGCATCGTGGCCGCTCATCAGCAATATGCGCCTGCAGGCATCCACAATAGCACTCAACGTGGTGTTGCCCTGCAGACTGTCGTAATTCACGGTATGGGTCTTGGCATTGAGGCCAAGCACCCTCATGATTTCGGCCTTCGACAGTTTGGGACTGTAGCACAGCTCGGCATGCAACGCTTTGCGCTGGTCATCGGAGAGCGCCTCACCGTCGGCCCGGCTGCCACTGCCCTTGACGCGCACGGCATTCACGGTGCTCCACACTTTGAAATCCTGAAACAGAGGCGAACTCTTGGGGCACACCTTGGGCCCGGTGAGCAACTGGCGCTCATGCCCGTTGCTGCCAACGGTGATGCGCTTGCCCTCGAGCTCGCACACAGCCACAAGCCCTTTCTTAGACTTGAGGCGGCGCTGATAGAAAATCACCGTGTCGCGGATTTCGGCCTTGAGGTCGGGCGTAAGCTCTTTATGATAGCGGGCCTGGGTTTCCCAAATGGTTTCAAACTCATTCAAATAGTCCTGACGATAGTAAACCCGGTTCTTGACCCTGTAGTGCGGGTCTTTGTCGAGCTGAGCCATCAAGTACTGGCCCACGGTGCAGTGGCCAAACACCAGTTCCTTGCTGTGGTCGCTTATGCTGCCCAAGTAGCCACTTGAGCCGGCAATGTCGCCGCTGATAGCCGCAATCACAGCCGCCACCTGCTCGAGAGGCAGACATTCACTCACGGCTCTGGCACGAAGCCCATAGTAGAACGCATTGCGCAAGTCGCGCTTCTTCTCTTCGGCAGCTGTGATGCCATAGACGGCAAAAAAGGTCTTGCCCACGTCGGTGCGGCTCTTTCCCTCGATTTTGGCACGGAACTCGGGGGTGAGCTTGTCGGGATAAAACTCCGACTGCTTATCCCACACGAGTTGCAACTCGGCCCTGAGGTCAGACGGATAAAAGTCGGGGACAAACTTGCGGTTTTTCTGCACCACATACTTGTAAACGTATTGTCCCGGGGTAATCTGCTCGTTGTAGAGCTTTCTCGCCACATCCATGCCGTCGATCAGTTGGCCATCTTCGGCATTGTCCTTGTTGGCCTTGCGGTTGCTTTTGTAGCCACGCTTTTTGTTAATCATCAGCAACACCCGGGCTAATTCGCTGAGCGAGATTTCATGCGTTGCGGCAATGGCGCGAAGGCGGAACGTCTGGAATGTGGAGCGGTTGCCACATTCGCTGAGCAAATCGTTGTCGGTGATGAAACCGTGCTGCTTGAGGATTGCCACAAGGTGGTTGCGCCGCAGCTTGTAGCGCTGGAGGCTGCGCCGCATGCCACGCTTTAGAGTGCGGTCGGCAGTGGTGGTTATAGGCTTGCCCTTTTCAAAATTCTGACTTTCGTCGACGGTGAGCGGATTCACGCGCACGCCCAAGTCGACGATGCTTGACTGTTCGTCTTCTGATTCAGCTTGATTCACTACAGCCCAGCCTATGCTGGAGGTGCCGAGGTCGAGTCCTAAGATGCGTTTCATAATTTATGCGGTTTTTTGTGTGTCTTGTATTATTGTTTACGGGTTATTAATGTCCAAATTTACAAAAATCGTAGCCAACGGAGTGATTTTTCGTGATATAATTTTGCAATTTGCCGCCATAGGCGTAAATTTGCAGTACAAATTTGAAGCAATTCACAATAAGGATTATTCCGTTGTGAAAACATTAAGAGCGGCCGCCTTATGGTGGTCGTTCTTCTTTTGCGGCACTTTGCTGCGGTCGTTCTTCTTTTGCGGCGGTCGTTCTTCTTTTGCGGAGCTTTGCTGCGGTCTTTCCTCTTTTGCGGCGCTTTGCGGGTATATATAAAGAAAGAGTCGCCGGTCAGCATTGCTGACCAGCGACTCTAAGTGTCCGAGATGAGATTCGAACTCACACGCCCCAACGGGCACTACCCCCTCAAAGTAGCGCGTCTACCAATTCCGCCACCCGGACATTTTGAGCGAAAAACGGGACTCGGACCCGCGACCTCGACCTTGGCAAGGTCGCGCTCTACCAACTGAGCTATTTTCGCGTTTTAGCAATCAGAACGTTTATGTCTCAATTGCGAGTGCAAAGTTAGTGCTTTTTGTAATACGCGCCAAATTTTCGAGGCAAAAAAATCAACTTTTTTTGTAGGATTATTTCCGCGCAATCATGTCGAGGAACTCCCTACGGAGGCTAACGTCCTCAAAAGCACCACGGTATTGCATGGTGACGGTGGTAGAGTCCTGTTTCTCCACTCCGCGCATTTTCATGCACAAATGCGATGCCTCGCACACCACGATGACTCCGCTTGCCCCCAAATGCTCATAGACGGCGTCGCACACTTGGGCGGTGAGACGCTCCTGCACCTGCAGCCGGCGGGCATACACATCGACCACGCGCGCGAGCTTGCTTAGGCCCACGATGTGGCCTTGCGGAATGTAGCCAATGGAAATACGGCCGTAGAACGGCAAGATGTGGTGCTCGCAAAGCGAATAGAATTCTATGTCTTTTACGACTACCACATTGCTGCCTGAGTGCTCAAACACAGCCGAGCTGATGAGTTCCCTGGCCGAGCCTGAGTAGCCGCGAGTGTTGTCGAGCAGAGCCTTTGCGGCGCGGCATGGCGTCTTGACCAGCCCCTCGCGGGTGGGGTCTTCGCCCATTAGCCGCAATATGGCCTCGATGTGGGCCGATATGGCGCTAACCGTGGCCTCGCGGTCTTGTGGAATATTGTTGTTTGCTTCGTTGGGCATTTCTTCAGTTAACATTGTTTTTCTACCTCCATACGTTGATGCGGTCACGCACTATGGTGAGAGCGTAACCAGGGAAAGCCTTCTTCATGCTGTTGAGGGCCGTTTGGGCCGCCTGCTGCGAGGTGAAGTCGCCTATGCGCAGCCGCCACGACGGTGCTTTGTAGGTGATATAGGTGCGATATTGCGGGAACCGCATGGCTATGGCACGGGCCCGGCTGGTGGCATTGCTGCGCGCAGCCTGGGCATTGTTGGCCGTATAGGCCTGAATGCGGTAGCCCATAGAGCTCGAGGCACGCGTGGAAGTGCGGGCCGTGGTCGACGACACGTCGGACAACTGGCTTGAGCGTGACGAAGCCTCACTTGCTTTAGACTGGTGCTGCGAGTGCTCGGCGGCCTGCTCCTTGTGTGACGACGCTGCCGCCTCATGAGTGGCTTTTGCCGCATCGTTCTTGGGCTGCGACTGAGTCGCAGGTTTCTTGGTGACACTGCGCTGCGTGAGCCCGCTGGGTGCGTTGACACTCACCTGTGCCTGTGCGTTGAGAGAGCCGAGTGCCAATGCACAAACTCCCGCAATGCTCAAAAGACCATAACGTGACATAATCAGAGAAACTTTAATAATAAAAATCGGCTACAAAGGTAAGCAAAATCACCTTTGCAGCCAATTTTATGCTGATTTATTCTGCTCTGAGGCAGTTTTCAAGCCTTAAAGGCCTGCTGTTTTCAGAAAGCAGTAACGATGCCCATGAACGAGTCGGCCTTGAGCGATGCGCCGCCAATGAGACCGCCGTCGATATCGGGCTTAGCGAAGAGCTCGGGGGCGTTAGAAGCCTTGCAGCTGCCGCCGTAGAGGATAGTGGTGTCGTCGGCCACCTTGTCGCCGTATTTCTCGGCAACGAGGCTGCGGATGAATGCGTGCACCTCTTGAGCCTGGTCGCTAGTGGCAGTTTTGCCGGTGCCGATGGCCCAAATGGGCTCGTAGGCGATAACGATGTTGGCGAAAGCCTCAGCACTCAGGTGGAAGAGAGAGTCGGCGAGCTCGGCCTTGATCACTTCCTTGAACGAGCCATTCTCACGCTCCTCAAGGCTCTCACCGCAGCAGAAGATAATCTTCAGACCGCTCTCAAGAGCGAGGTCAACCTTGTTTTTGAGTATTTCGTAGGTCTCACCATAGTAGCCGCGACGCTCAGAGTGGCCAAGAATCACATAGTTGGCACCGGTAGATGCAACCATGGGAGCTGAAACCTCGCCAGTGTAGGCACCGCTAGTGTGGTCGGCGCAGTTCTCGGCTGCGAGACCCACCTTGTTGATGTCGATAACGGCCTTGACAGCAGTGAGGTGAGTGAAGGGAACGCCGATAACAACGTCGCACTTGAGCTCGCCAGCGGCAGCTACTGCATCATTAACCTCTTTGGCCAATTTCACGCCTTCAGGCACTGTGGTGTTCATCTTCCAGTTGCCTGCTACAATATTCTTTCTCATTGCTTTAAAAAATATATTTGTTTGATAAATTGAGTTGTTCTCTTTAGTTGACTGCAAAGTTACTCCTTATTTTTCATTAGTCGTTAACGATTTGCGTTTTTTTGCTTTTTTAATCCGGCGGCGCACGAGGCGATAGACAGCCAAGACGGCACGGTGGAAACGGTTGACCACAAACAAGACGAGCATAGCCACAGCCAGCGCGGTGGTGAGCTGTGCAAGTTTGGCCCGTGGCGAGAGTCCGTCGCCAAGCGAGCTCACCGTGGCCGACGGGTCGGCAAGGCGCTGCGTGTCGATAGAGTTGAGCGTGCGTTTCCACACTATGCGCCCGCTGTCGACGTAGACCACTGCCGGGTTACCGCGCGCCAGCATTTTCAGCTGCGAGTCGTCGACCTCATAGATGGGGTAAGAGGCCATGGATATGTCGGTCCACTCAGCCACATCGTGGCTTGTGGCCGACGCCAAACCGTCGACAGTCACGCCACGCGCCTGGGCAAAATCATAGAGCTCGTTGACCACAAAGGAGTATGATATGTTGATGCGGGGCAAATCGGGAAACAAAATCAGCAAGTGTGGCGAAGACGGGTCGAGCACATCGGCCGTGACATCGGTGCCCTGGTCGTAAATGGCAATGGAATTGGCATCGGGGCGCTGCGCCTGCGGCTTGCGGCCCGGAGCAAGGCGGCGGTCAACAAAATTCCAGTCGTCGCCAGGCAGACTGTCGATTGAGAACTGGCGCTGCACACCGTCTTTCTCATATATAAACACGAAATCACTGTCGGCAGCCCCGGCAGCATCGTCGGCCACAAGCTTAGTGCCCACCTTGTAGGGGCGGAAGTCGATGAGGGGCTGCGTGGCGTAGCCAATTATGGCTATGGACATTATGTAGACAAAAGCCACAAGCATCACCACCCACTGCACGGCCGGGCCATAGACGCACTGCAGGCGCTTGTTGAACACGGTCAAATACAAGAGGCCGACAACGATGGCAACGTTTTTCCAAAACGAGGTCCAATTGCTTATAACCCAAGCATCGCCAAAGCATCCGCAATCGGGTACGGCATTGGTCACGGCAAGCCACAGCGTGAGCGGCAGCATCACCGCCATAAGCGCCAGCAACAGGCACGGCACCCCACGGCGGCATGCACCCACCACGAGCATCAAGCCGAGCACAAACTCAACCGCAGCCAGCGCAAAAGCGGCAAAAAGAGTGAAGCTGAGCAGATGGTCGAACCCGAGCGCACTGGCATACTCGCAAAACTTATAGTAACTGCCAGTAGGGTCGATGGCCTTCACAAAACCCGACCCCATGAATGTGGCGCCCACAACCAGCCGCAAGACCAGCGTCAGCACCCGGCAGTGCCACGTGGCGGCATAGCGGCCGATGGCCAAGCTGACTTTACCGCTCATTGCGAATCAGCCTCGAGCTGCTCGGCGTGCTTGATGAGGGCAAACACCGAATAGTTTATCATGTCTTGGTAATTGGCGGCGACACCCTCGCTCACGATAGTGGCACCGTTGTGGGCTTCGATTTGCTTCACCCGCATCACCTTGGTGAGAATCAAGTCGGTGAAGCTCTGCGTGCGCATGTCGCGCCATGCTTCGCCATAATCGGTGTTTTTGGCCGTCATCAGGCTTTTAGTCTCGGCTATCAGCCGGTCGTAGAGAGCAAGGGCCTCGTCGGCCGTCATGTCGACCGCGCCGCTGCACCCCTTTGTCAACTGGATGATGCCAATGATACCATAGTTGACAATACCCACAAACTCAGGCCAAATGCCCTCGCCCACTTTCGACTCTCCATTGATTTCGAGAGTGCGTATGCGCTTGGCCTTGATGAATATCTGGTCGGTGACCGACGCGGGGCGCAAAATGCGCCACGACGGGCCGTAGTCCTTCATTTTGTTGATGAATAAAGAGCGGCACTGCTCCACCACCCTATCATATTCCTTACTGGTGTCGTAACTCATGCTGTGATTTTGGAAAACGTTTTACTTGTAAAGCATACTTTTCCACAAAGTTAGTCAATATTTTCCAAGCAAGCCCAATACGCCCTCAAAAAAGCCGGGATATGCCCACGGCACAGACTTACGGCCGGTGTGAGGCCAAGACAAGCAGCAAGTGAGGCCGCGCCGTAACAGACGGCAGCCCCACTTGCCACTGCACAATTCCGCCATCGGGCAGAATCGCTTGTTTCATTACATCGCCTACGGGCAGAACCGCCGTCAATCGTTGACGGCCAACGCCCTCATGGCATTGAGCACAGCCAGCACAGTCACGCCCACATCGGCAAACACAGCCATCCACATAGTGGCCAGTCCCACAGCAGCCAAACCAAGCACAAGCAACTTGACGCCAATGGCAAACCAAACATTTTGCATAGCAATGGCTATGGTGCGCCGGGCAATGGCTATGGCAAGAGCCACCTTCGACGGCTTGTCGTCCATCAGCACCACATCGGCCGACTCAATGGCGGCATCCGATCCCATGGCACCCATGGCAATGCCCACATCGGCACGCGCAAGAGCTGGCGCATCGTTGATGCCGTCGCCCACAAAGGCCAAAGTGGTTCCGGCTGGGCGCGATTGCATAAGCGCCTCCTCACAGGCAAGTTTGTCGGCCGGCAGCAATTCGGCATGGAACTCGTCGAGACCCAACTGGGTTGCCACATCGCTTGCCACCTCCTGCCTGTCGCCAGTGAGCATCACTGTGCGCTTCACCCCAGCCTCCTTGAGAGCCACGATTGCCTGCTGAGCATCGGGCTTCACAGTGTCGGATATCACTATATGGCCCGCATAAGCACCATTTATGGCCACATGGGCAATAGTTCCCGTTTTGTGGCAAGGATGCCACTTCACGCCCAGCATGTCCATCATGGCACTGTTGCCCACACACACCTGCCGGCCGTTAACTACGGCCTTCACGCCCTTACCGGCAACTTCCTCAACGCCATCGACAGTGCAGTCGTCATCCTCATCGGGATAAGCCGCCTTGAGCGACACTGCAATAGGGTGAGTGGAATACCGCTCGACATGAGCGGCCAAATGCAGCAGTTGCGTGGGGTCACACTCCTCGGGATGCACGGCAGTGACATCAAACTTGCCTTTGGTGAGAGTACCCGTCTTGTCGAAAACCACCGTGCCCAAATGGGCCAGAGAATCCATATAGTTGGAGCCCTTGACAAGAATGCCATGACGGGATGCACCGCCAATGCCACCAAAGAAGGTGAGCGGAACCGAGATGACCAGCGCACACGGGCATGAGACCACAAGGAAAGTGAGAGCACGGCCGAGCCACACCACAAACGATGAGACAAAATCGCCCGACAAAATCGGCGGAATAAAGGCCAGGGCCACAGCCACGCCAACCACAGCCGGGGTGTAGATGCGGGCAAAGCGGGTGATGAAAGCCTCGCTTCGCGACTTGTTGTCGCCGGCTTCTTCGACCAAGCGAATTATCTTGGATGCGGTGGAATCGCCAAACGTGTGAGCGACACGCAGCTTGAGCAGTCCCGACTCGTTGACGCAGCCCGACTGCACCTCACTGCCCACAGTCACATCAAGGGGCACACTCTCGCCGGTAAGGGCCACGGTGTTGAGACTCGACGTTCCCTCGAGCACCACACCGTCCATCGGCACCTTCTCGCCAGGCTTGACAATCACAGTCTCGCCCACCGCCACGGTATCGGGGGCCACCACGCTCACCACACCGTCGCGCACCACATTGGCCACATCGGGGCGTATGTCCATCAAGTGAGAAATCGACCGGCGGCTTTTGTCTTCGGCATAGTCCTCAAACATCTCGCCAATCTGGAAAAAGAGCATCACGAACACCGCCTCGGGAAATTCGGTTGACGCACCGGGAAGGAACCCTATCAGCAGTGCGCCTATGGTGGCCACACACATCAGGAAATCCTCATTGAAGGCCTCGCCCTCAAGCAAGCCCTCCACAGCCTCGCCTATCACGTCGTAGGCCACAATGAGATAAGGGACAAGGTAGACCAGCAGCAGTTGCCACACCTCGAGGCTGCAGTTGTGCTCAACCACCACAGCAACCACAAGCAGCAATGCCGAAGCAATGATTCTCGCCAATTTCAAGTTAATCTTCATAAGAGTTGTGAGTTTTATAATTGGGTCAATAATTCTTTTCACGCTGCAAAGTTATGGCAAGAAACGCGCAACCAAGTTGCAAAGTGCGGCACATGCGCAAAAAAAGCGGGGCAGCCATTGACGCTTTAGGCGTCAGGGAGCTGCCTCGCTTTTTATGAGGTCAGAAAAATATTTCTCTACGGCTTATGCCTTCTTAGCTTTTTCTACGATTGCCTTGAAAGCCTCGGGGTTGTTCATAGCCAGGTCGGCGAGCACCTTGCGGTTGATCTCGATACCAGCCTTGTGAATCAAGCCCATGAGCTTAGAGTAAGAAAGGTCTTCGAGACGTGCGGCAGCGTTGATACGCTGAATCCACAGTGCACGGAAGTTGCGTTTCTTGTTCTTACGGTCGCGATAAGCATAAGTGAGACCTTTTTCCCAAGTGTTTTTGGCAACGGTCCACACGTTCTTACGGGCGCCATAATAACCTCTTGTAAGTTTTAAAATCTTTTTACGTTTTGCTCTTGAAGCTACGTGATTTACTGATCTTGGCATTTTTTTAAATTGTTAGTTGAATGTTAGCGGCAGCCACGTGGGGCTACACTTTTGAGCTAATCACCCTGTTAGTAAAAATGATTAAAATCTCGTGATTAAAAGTTTGTGTTTACGCAAATCCTTGTTTCGCTTGATTACTTCTTAACGAGAAGTTTGCGAACGCTGTCGAGGTTGGCCTTGTCGACCAGACTCACGTGAGTGAGGTTGCGTTTCTGCTTCTTAGTCTTCTTTGTCAAGATGTGACTTTTGTAAGCATGTTTTCTTTTAATCTTTCCTGTTCCGGTAAAGGAGAACCTTTTTTTGGCACCGGAATTAGTCTTAACTTTTGGCATTTTGCTTTTTGTTTAAAAAAATTATTATTGTATCGGGGAACAGGCACTTACCAAGCCTGATGCCCTCTCTTTCTCATTGCTTGCCCTCAAAGGATTCATTCAGCATCAGCTGCGGCATCGTCGTCGGCTGCAGACTGAGCCTCCTTCTTTTTGGGAGTGGCCTTCTTGGGAGAAATCATGATGGTCATGCGCTTGCCCTCAAGCACCGGCATCTGGTCGAGCTTGCCATAGTCCTCAAGGTCGTTGGCAAAGCGCAACAGTAATGTCTCGCCCTGCTCCTTGAAAAGGATTGAGCGGCCTTTGAAGAACACGTAAGACTTCACCTTGGCACCATCTTGCAAGAAGCCAATGGCGTGCTTCAGCTTGAAGTCGTAGTCGTGGGCGTCGGTTTGTGGCCCAAAGCGTATTTCCTTGACAACCACCTTGGTAGATTTTGCCTTCTGTTCCTTCAAGCGCTTGCGCTGCTGATAGAGGAACTTTTGGTAATCCATAATCTTGCACACAGGCGGCTTGGCCATGGGTGCAATCTCAATGAGGTCAAGGCCTTGCTCGTCGGCAATCTTTTGAGCTTTCACCACCGGGTAGATGCCCTCTTCCACGTTGTCGCCCACCAGGCGCACTTCGCGAGAGCGAATCTGCTCGTTGATTGCATGGCTGTTTTTGTCGTTCTGTTTGCCGCCACGGCGCTGATTGCGGTCACGACCGCCTGCGGGGCGCGGAGCGTTGTTGTTGCTGAAAGCCGGTCGTTTAGGACCTGTCCAAAATGGTTTTTTCTCCATCAAGTAGTTTTAAAAATTTGTAGTTTTCGCTATTTCGCGATTAATATCGGCTGCAAAGGTAGTGATTTTTTCCGAACCTTTGTCACCTTCACCTTGTTTTCTCACTGAAACTTCTTCGCTATTAGCCTCTTTCTCGCCCACGATGAGCAGATAGGGGATGCGCTTGAGCTCGTTGTCGCGTATTTTCTTGCCTATTTTCTCGTTGCGGTCGTCGATCACGGCTCTCACGTCGTGCTCGTCGAGTATGCGGGCCACCTTCTTGGCATAGTCGTTATACTTCTCGCTGATGGGGAGAATCACGGCCTGCTCTGGAGCGAGCCACAGAGGCAGATGTCCTGCCGTGTGCTCAAGCAGCACTGCAATAAAGCGTTCGAGCGACCCGAATGGAGCGCGGTGAATCATCACAGGACGGTGCTTTTGGTTATCGGCACCGGTATATTCGAGTTTGAAGCGCTCAGGCAGGTTGTAGTCGACTTGGATAGTACCCAGCTGCCAGCGGCGTCCGAGGGCATCCTTCACCATGAAGTCGAGCTTCGGGCCATAGAATGCGGCCTCGCCAGTCACCTGTTTTGCCACAAGTCCCTTTTCGGCACAAGCCTCGATGATTGCGCTCTCGGCTTTCTCCCACACATCGTCGGTACCCACATATTTTTCTTTGTGGTTGGGGTCGCGCAGAGAAATCTGAGCTTCATACTCAAACCCGAACACATTGAAGATGAACGAGATGATTTCCATCACACCGAGGAACTCCTGCTTGAGCTGGTCGGGCGTGCAGAACAGGTGGGCATCGTCTTGGGTGAAGCAGCGCACACGGGTGAGTCCATGCAGCTCGCCGCTCTGCTCATAACGGTAAACCGTTCCAAACTCGGCGATGCGCAGAGGCAGATCCTTGTAGCTGCGTGGCGATGTGCGGTAGACCTCACAGTGGTGAGGACAGTTCATGGGCTTGAGGAAGTATTCTTCGCCCTCTTCTGGAGTATGGATAGGCTGGAACGAGTCCTTGCCATATTTAGCATAGTGTCCGGAGGTGACATAGAGCATCTTGTTGCCAATGTGCGGAGTGATCACCTGCTGGTAGCCGTAACGGCGCTGAATCTTGGTAAGGAATTCCTGGAGGCGGTTGCGGAGTGCAGCGCCCTTGGGGAGCCACAATGGCAGACCGGGACCCACGTTGGGCGAGAATGCAAAGAGATCCATCTCCTTGCCGAGCTTGCGGTGGTCGCGCTTTTTAGCCTCCTCGAGCATAAACAGGTATTCATCGAGCATCTTCTTCTTGGGGAAGGTGATGCCATAGACGCGCACCATCTGCTTGCGGGTCTCGTCGCCGCGCCAGTAGGCACCGGCAAGCGAGAGCACCTTGACGGCCTTGATGGTTCCGGTGCTGGGAAGGTGCGGGCCACGGCACAAGTCGGTGAAGTTGCCTTGGGTGTATGTGGTGATGTGACCATCTTCAAGTTCGCTGATAAGCTCGCACTTGTAGGTCTGGCCCTCGTCGCCAAATTTCTTCAGAGCGTCGGCCTTGGCAATGTCGGCACGCACCACAGCCTCGTTTTTGGCTGCGAGCTCGGCCATTTTCTTCTCGATTTTCGGAAAATCGGCACTTGTGATGGTGTTTTCTCCGGGATCGATATCGTAATAGAATCCATTTTCAATGGCAGGACCGATGCCAAACTGGATTCCTTTATAGAGTTCTTGCAGAGCTTCGGCCAAAAGGTGGGCCGAAGTGTGCCAGAAGGCGTGCTTGCCTTCGGGGTCGTCCCACTTAAACAACTTAATCTCGCCATCGCTACAAATGGGGCGAGAGATGTCCCACTCTTGGTCGTTGAACGATGCGGCCAGCACTTGCCTGGCAAGGCCGGCGCTGATGCTTTCGGCAACTTGCAGCGGCGTCACTCCGCTTTCGAATTGCTTTACACTTCCGTCAGGAAACTTAATGTTAATCATAATGAATGTAGTAATTTTTGCTTGTGCGATACAAGAGCACAATATTCAACAATTAAATTGAGGCAAAATTAGCGTTTTTGGCTTGAATTTGGAACAATTGCGCCAAAATATTTGGAAAATATATCTTACCGAATCATTACCAAACCAGAGGTGGCAGAGAGTTATTTTCTGAATTCCCTCGAAGACCTCTGCGACATCAACGACTTCTGCGTCAAAAGTCAAGGTGAAGTTAGTGACGAGGGGGCCTGACAAGGTGAAGGAATGGGCAGGGTGTGGAGTGTTACTGTAAAGTATCCGTATTCCAATATCTCAGCAAATTTTCCCTAATACATTCCATCACGGCAGAGAACTCTATCTGCTCCTTCCAACGTATCTTCTTCAGAAATGCTTTCCACCAGATGTTTCTGGTCGGATTCGTAGCAAAATCTTCAGTGAAGAGCTTTAGCCTTTCGTTATATGCGGTGTTTCGGTTCTTGAACGTGCTGATGATAGCCTCTTGTAGCAAATCACGGTCGACGTCGTGACAAGTGAAGAGTTGAAATACATCAAAGAAGTCTTTCATGCGACTGTTGCTCTCGTCACGGTCAACCATAGTATGAAACTTCTCGGCTATTAATGTTTCCAAGGAATATGCATAAAGTTCTATGGGGGGAACATCATCGAGAAGCAACGGATAGTCCAGAGACAATGGGTAAGGCGTAACGACATCACCAAAGCCAATGTCAATGGAAATCTGCTGGACTATTGTATCCAAATGGGTAGTTATCTTTACGCAAGTACCGGGATATTTCTTTTCAATGGCTATCGGTTCCAATACTAGAGAGTCGGCATCAAAGGTTACGCCATCTTCCTCGCAAGCAATAGAGCAAATGCCACGGAAGGCTTTGCGCAGGTTTTCCTGGTCATTGCTAATTCTCTCGCCAAGCAAGTCAATGTCTATAGTTGGGCGAGCCTTGAAACCGTCCAAGGCAAAGAGTAGCGAACTACCCTTCAGCAGGAAATGCCGCTTATAGACGCTAACGGATATTCTGTAGAGCAAACGCTCGTGCAGGTATCTCACCAACACTTTCATGTATTCTTGCCGCTCATCCCTTGCCAGGTTGAGCAGTCGCGTCTTGATTGATTTGCCGATATTCTTTGTCATAGTCTTGT
>CAVDUV010000006.1:0-124615 GCA_963612465.1 Bacteroidaceae bacterium
ATTTTGATTTATCGGCTTGGCGGAGGATAGAAGATAATCCGTATAGAATATCTTTGTTCGGCAGCGGTATATCAATTTTGTCAAGCATCTTTTGTGTTATTTGATTCATCGTTGATGACTTTCCTACTGAAATTTGTTCTCGAAAATTTGCACTTTGAAAATACAAATACAAGAAATCAGAATATTCAGATCTGATAATAGTCATAAATGCACCATACGTCATTGGTTCATTTAGTCTCTTTATTTGTGCAACCTTACCTACTAAAGAAGCACTTCCATTACGGCTACACATGAGGATATCACCTTCTTTGACCAAAAGGCTTTCTTTTAAGGTAGTTCTTACTCTTACCAAGTCATCAAGGATTATTTGCCCATTCTGAATATTTCCAGAACGTAGCACAATCGTTCCGTCTTCGCATACATGCTCAGGCTTATATGTCAGGCCAATTGAGTACGATGCAATTTCTGGAAGATTAAAAACCTTCCATCCTTTTGGGTTAGTTTCTAAATCACCCATCATCTCGATAAATTGCGATTTCACCATTTCGTCTGTAGCTACAAGCAATCTCTTATAGCTTTCTTTTAGACGATAGGCAGACCATAGTTTTTCAGCAAGAATACGCTGTTCATCAAGAGAGGGTAGTGAAAATTCTTGCACCCTCAAATCTTTCCAGTTAATAGTTGGGGATAGTCCTCCGACAGAAATTCGTACAGCTCTTTCCATAAACTGATCCGAACTAATGAAAAAGGGGAAGAACTCTTTATCTACTACTTTTTCGTTAGGTCGAAGAACCATACCATGTGCAGAAAATATACCATCAAATGGAGCAATACCAACTTTCCTTTGATAAGCTCTACGCTTGCCAAAGAGGATATCACCCTTTTTCATAAGTAATTTTTCTCCTGTAGGAGCAACGTCGGAACCCCACCTTGTAACAGACAAACATTCACTATCAAGATGTTCTAATCCGATATAGTGTTCCTTGTCTTCATCTGTCGGTTTCTTCTTAGCTGTACTATTGAAAGCTATTTGATCAAATCTATATTGCATTATCAATCAAATCTTTTAATGTGTTATACTCCTTAGTCGTAGTCTTGCACACATCCAACCACATAGATAAAGAATCATCAAGACTCTTTGTTTCATTATTGGTTATCTCATTAATGAAAACATATTTCTGAATTGTCAGGTCGAAATTGTTTTTTTCAATTTCTTTTAAGTCGACAATTCTCTTAAATTCGTCTATATCATCATGAGAGCGATAAGCTTGCAAAATCTTATCTATATGTGCTGGCTCCAAGAAACTTTCTGCATCCTTTCTTGTGACCTCATTTTTAGCATTTATGAAGATGACTTTATCTTCCATGCTTTGTGGCTTATTGTTATTACAAATAATAACACATGCTTCCATCGGAGCATTGTAGAATAGATTAGGACCTAATCCTATAACAGCTTCGACCTTTCCTGAGCGTAACATTTGCTCTCTTACTTCCGATTCATCATTTCGGAATAAGACTCCGTGTGGTAATAATATTGCACATCTACCAATATTGTCATCCATAGAAGATATTATATGTTGTATAAACGCATAGTCAGCTCGACCTTGAGGTGGTATTCCGAAGCTATTACGTCCCCATTTGTCATTTGCAAACATAGTTCTATTCCATTCGCTGATTGAATACGGCGGATTAGCCAACACAATATCAAACTTGCGCAACTTGCTTCCATCGACAAACGCAGGTTTTTCAAGCGTATCGGCACAGACAATAGAAAAATCCTCCACACCGTTCAAGTAGAGATTCATACGGGCAATGGAACTCGTAAGAGCGTTTATCTCTTGACCGAACACCTTTACTCCCTGCCAAGGTTGCCCTTTCTGGCGCAGAAAGTCGAGGCACTTCACAAGCATACCACCCGAACCACAAGTAGGATCGTAGATACTTTCGTTGGGCTGGGGTTGCAGAATCTCGGCCATAAGCGTAACCACTGTGCGGTTCGTATAGAATTCCTGAGCAGTATTGCCGGCATCGTCAGCAAATTTGCCCACAAGGTATTCATACGCCTGTCCCATCTCGTCAGCAGGACACGAGGCAAGCGAAAGGTTGTAGCGTGAGAAGTCCTCTATCAATGAGGTTATGATATGGTCGGGCATCTTTGCCTTGTTTGTCCAACCATCCTTCGGACCAAATATTCCATCCAATCCGCCGATGATGCGCCCGTCTGCCTCCACACCAGGATTGGCTTGCTCTATGGCAATGAATGTCTCGACAAGTCGTTGACCAACATTTTCCGTTACTTCTCGCACATCGCTCCAGTGCGAGCCTTCGGGAATACTAATTGCAAAATCCCCTGCTTGTATACGAGCATATTCCTCGCCACCTTCAGAGACATAACTGCCATACTGTTCATCATATACGTCGCTGATACGTTTGAAGAACAATAATGGGAAGATATATTCTTTATAACCTGCTGCGTCAATTTGTCCGCGAAGACGAGTGGCTGCTCCCCAAAGGAACTGCTTCATCTCATCGAGCGAGATGGGTTCGCCAGATACTTTATATTTCTTTGCTTCTGCCATGATTTACGCGTTAATTAGTGTCCGAAACTCTTCTTCTGCCTTACGGACAGATTCAAGAGCGTCTAAGAATTCTTTCTTCACTTCGGCATAGGGGCGAACCGCTTCCTTGTGATATTCTACATATCTATTGGGAGAAAGATTAAACTCTTTACCTTCTATTTCTTTAAGGGTGACCACCTTTGAGTAATCCTCTACATCCTTATAGTCAACATATAGCTGATAGAGCTGGTCTACATCCTCGGGCGACAGAATGTTCTGTGCTCGCTTGGGAGTAAATATCTTTGTACCGTCTATCATCAAGATGCGAGCAGAGTGCTCGGCTGGCTTTAGTTTACGCAATATAAGGAAACAAGGAGATAGTCCTGTGCCATAGAACAACTTCTCGCCAAGGGTTACAACCGCCTCAATGAGGTCGCTCTTTACCAATTTCTCTCTGATACGACCTTCTTCGTTGCCACGGAAAAGTACACCTTGCGGCATAACTACTGCCATGCGACTGTTGCCCGGTGCCATACTCTTTACCATGTGCTGAATCCAAGCATAGTCGCCACAAGAATCAGAAGGAGTGCCCCATATGTTTCTGCCAAACTTATCTGACGACCATTCTGTTGAGCCCCATTTTTCAAGAGCAAACGGGGGATTAGCTATTACGCAATCAAACTTGGCTATTTCACCACCTTGCAGAATCTTGGGCGAACGGAGCGTGTCGCCTTGCATGATATTGAAGTCGGATGCACCGTGAAGGAATAGGTTCATCTTTGCAATGGCTGCATTCACTACATTCTTCTCCTGTCCGAAGATGCTTCCGCAGCAAAGATTGTCGTGATGCATGTGATGAACGGCCTCTATCAGCATACCACCGCTTCCGCAAGCAGGATCATATACCGTCTCTCCGGGTTTGGGGTCGAGTATGCGTACCAAAAGGCTCACTACCGAACGAGGTGTATAAAACTCGCCAGCCTTTGCCTTGGAATCATCGGCAAACTTCTTCAGCAAAACCTCATAAGCATCTCCCATGAGGTCTGCCGGGTACGACTTATTTCCAAGATTGCGTGTGGAGAGATGCTCAATGAGGTCGCGTATTTTGCCGTCAGTAAGGATAGACTTGTTTGTCCATTTCTGACTGGAGAACATACTCAACACGCCATATAGCGTATCAGGATTAGCCAACTCTATCTTACGCATGGCACCCACGATAGCTGCACCGAGGTTTTCACTGCGTTCACGCACATCTTTCCAATGGCATCCTTCAGGAATGTCAAAACGGTGTTGCTCTGGCAACATTGCATAATCCATATCACCACCACTTTCCTCTAAAGCAGTCTGCAATTCTTCGTCATAAACGTCAGAAATGCGTTTATAATAGAGTATCGGTGTGATATAGTCTTTGAAATTATCTTGGCTCACGGGACCACGAATAATATTGCACGCTTCGAATAGAAAATTGTACAAATCTTGGGCATTTTCCATTCGACGTGTTTTCTCGTCCTTTAAACCGTCAAACAAAGTAGGAGCGTTTGTTTCTTTCTTTTTTCTTGCCATAGCAGATGAAATTACATTACACGAACGTACCTTACATCCTCTTTGGTAGAGTTGATGAGTTCTTTTACGTCTACATCTAACGTACGGGCTATCTTTACCAACATATCCAATGTGGGTTGTGACGTGTTAGTACACCACTTCGATACCGTGGCAGGGTCTTTGCCAAGTGTCTCTGCCAACCATTTGTTGGTTTTCTTCTTCTCGACCAAAACCACCTTTATACGGTTTATGTCTGTAAGGGCATTGTTTGTTGTCATATCTTAAGCGTTATAATACTACAAAGATATAGGTTTTGCTTGAAAAGACACCACACAACGCTGTGTTTCTGCAATTTCTATTGCGTTTTGCGCAATATCATGGATTTTTAGTCGTATCACAATCTTGTCTTTTCCCCACCCACCATCTCCCTCTACCTTAGCCCCCAAAAACAGCAACTATGCCCAACTATACAGACAACACATTCACCGTGCGCGCCATTCCGGGGGCTCGGGCTGCGGCGGCGTTTATGCCCAAGACGAGCGAGGTGTTCAAGGAAGAACACGAGGTGGCGCCGGTGTGGATTAACGACAAGATGCAGTATGTGCCGTGTGGAAAAGCCATGGGGAATTGACCCCTTTGGGCAAACGGGATTTGACCCCCTTTGGCTGCAATTGGATTGACCCTTTAAAGTCCTGGTGCTGGGGGTCAATTTTATTTTACCCTTTTAAAAATTCTCGTTTTTCCTCGACCTTAACTTTCGCAGAATACCTCGGTGTTTTTGGAACTATTTGCAATAGGCCGATTTTGTGAGTTGGCAAATAATGCCTATCTTCGTGTGATTGACAATGCCACTGGCTATATGACAAGATTTGAACTCACCATACTCGGATGCGGCTCGGCCACATCGTCGCTGCAGCATTTGCCGTCGAGCCAGGTGCTGAATGTGCGCGACAATCTGCTGATGATTGATTGCGGCGAAGGCGCCCAGCTTGAGATGCGACGCCATAAACTCAAGTTTGCCCGCCTGAACCACATATTCATAAGCCACTTGCACGGCGACCACTGCTTTGGGCTCCCCGGGCTTATATCCACAATGGCGCTTTTGGGCAAGACCGGCACACTCACTGTGCACACGTTTGCCGACGGTGCCGACATTTTCGGGCGAATGCTCAACTACTTTTGCCGTGAAATGCCGTTCAAACTCGAGTTTAACGTGATAGGCACAAGGAAAGCCATAATCTATGAAGACGATGCCATAACTGTGAGCACATTTCCCTTGCGCCACCGCATTCCCACGGTGGGGTTCATTGTGCGCGAGAAGCCTAAGCTGCGCCATATCGACCCCGAAGCCGTGGCCAGGTGGCAGGTGCCCACATTTGCCCTTAATGGATTGCGGCAAGGCATGGACTACATAACCGCCGACGGACTCACAATCCCTAATGCCAGTCTCACCACCCCGGCCGACAAGTCGATGTCGTATGCCTATTGCAGCGACACAATGCCATCGGCCAGAGTGACAAGTGCAATCGAGGGCGTAGATTGGCTGTATCACGAGTCGACCTATGGCGATGAATGTGCCGTGGTAGCCCGTAAGCGCTTTCACAGCACAGCCCGCCAAGCAGCCGAGGTGGCCCGTCAGGCCGGTGTGGGGCATCTGATTCTGGGGCATTACTCCAAGCGGTATACCGACCTGTCGCCCTTGCTGGAGCAAGCCAGAGAAGTGTTTCCCGATACCATTTTGGGTAACGAGGGGCTTACGGTCGACCTCAACAAGGTGTAGCCGAAACGGCAGCGACGCCTCGCGCCGAAGAGTCTCAAAAACATGCAACTAAGCCTAAAAAACGCAAAAACCAAGCGGGGCGTGTTCCACAATTAAGCAGAATTCATTAAATTCGCAAGGCTGATGCCTATGCATCGGTAAAACCAATGGCATTGAAAAATCACCCATAATTGAAAAGGTGCATGCCCAATAACACAACAGCGAATGAAACCAATCACCAACATATTGCTAATATTGGCCCTTGTGTGCTATGTGTTTCTGCCTTTCTTTGAAATCTCATTTCAAGGATCGCAAAGCGGAATGGCTCACACCGCAGGGCTCATAACCCAAGATTTCAGCGTGGGCAAGACCATATATGCCTTGCTGCCGTTCATATCGTGCTTTGCCGCTATCGGCGTCAATGGCTTGAAAAACCGCTATTGGGGAATACTGGTGATGGTGATTATCGCTTTTGGCCTTGGGTTTCTGCTCGACTCCAACGATGTGCATCAGCAACTCGCCCTCACTCACGACCCCGATTTGATGGCCGATGCAAGTATCGCGCAGGGATTTGAAGTGACCGGGCTGGGTATAGGCTACTATTCTTGCCTTGTGCTCACGGCGCTGTCAATGGTGTCGGCATTCCTCTCAATCTTGCCGTTTAAGTTCAACCTTGTGCTGGAGAGGCAAATCGACCACGGATTTGAAGAAGGCAAAAAGCACTTGAGCGAAATTGGTTCGAGGGTGAGCTCCGACATCCACAACGAGATTGACCGCCTTGAAGAGAAAAGCCACTTGAAAAAGCGCAAATCGGCTGTCCCGACGCAGCAAGCAGTGCATGATGACCAGCAACAGCCCACAGAGCGCCCCTCCGAAAAAGAAAACAACGCCGACTATATGCCTCCCGAAATGCGCGAAGCTGCTGCCACCGGCAAGCAAGAAAACAGTCGACCCGATGCTGCAACTCCCCGAGCAACTCCCCAAGTGATTGTGGGTGTGAAAGTGAGCGACAGTGAAGCCGACGACAGCTACAAGCCACAGGCCGGTGCCGAGGAAAGCACTGCGGCCGCAGCATCAAGTGATGACGACAAATACAAAGCATACATGCCTAAAAGCGACAACGGCGACAACTAAGCGCGCGGTCGCCGACGTCGACCCAGCACACAGGAGGTGCACCCCATTCGGTTAAACGAAGGGGTGCGCCTCCTGCTTTTTCATTCCCATCCTGTGGCCGACCGGCCGCGCCTTACCTTTTTTGGCATTATGGCGGTTTTGCATTATCTTTGTGATGATAAGAAAACCGGCCACTTATGCCGACCGGCATAACCATTGCATATTCATAAAAACAAAATCACAAAAAAATGAACAAACAACTAATCACACTGTTCACCGCTGCATTGCTGTGCATGCCGGCAGTGGGCAGTGCTGCAAAACAGTATGCACTCTCGTCGCCCGACGGACTGCTGCGGGCCACAGTGTCGATTACCGACGGAAAACTCACCTATAGCCTAAGCCACAACGGCACCAGCGTGCTGGCCGCCTCGCCGCTGGCAATGGAAATAAGCGGCAACCGAACCCTCGGTGAGGGCGTGAAAAACACCCGTCGGGTAGAGCGCAAGCGCATAAGCGTCAATCGTTCCACCCCGTTCTACCGAAAGAGTAGCGTGAGCCTGCAGTGCAACCAGCTCACCTTGCAATTCGGCGACTACGACGTGCAGTTTCAAGCCTACGACCAGGGCCTGGCCTACCGGTTTGTGACCCACATGAGCGACTCGATCAACGTGGTTTCGGAAAAGGCGGAGTTTACCCTCCCGGCCGACTGCGAGATATATACAACCAAGGTCAACAGCAATGGCAAAACTTATGAGAAACAACTGAAAAACTCGTTTGAAAACACCTACGAGCAAGCTCCGGTGTCGCAAATCGACCGCAGCAAGTTGTGCCAGGGACCGGTGCTGGTGAATCTAAACGATGGCAAGCGCCTGCTCATAAGCGACTATAACACCCTTGACTATCCCGGAATGATGCTATATCCGGCCGACGGCAACCGCTTGGTGGCCTATTATGCCGGCGTGCCTAAGACACAGCACCAAGGCGGACACAACAATTTGCAGATGCTTGTCGACTCACGGCAACCCTACATTGCCCGCACTGCAGGCTCACGCACGTTTCCGTGGAAAATGCTGATTGTCTCGACCTCTGACGACCAATTGCTCACCACCGATGTGCCTGCGTGCCTCGCCGATGAGTCGAAAATCACCGACACATCGTGGATTAAGCCCGGCAAGGTGGCTTGGGATTGGTGGAACCACTGGAACCTTAAAGGAGTGGACTTCAAAACGGGAGTCAACAACGACACTTACCGCTACTATATCGACTTTGCCGCTAAAAACGGAATCGAGTATGTGATTCTCGACGAAGGGTGGGCTGTGAACCGTGCTGCCGACCTGATGCAAGTGGTTCCGGAAATCGACCTTGAGCAGCTTGTGGCTTACGCGCGCCAGCGCGGTGTGGACTTGGTGCTGTGGGCCGGTTACAAGGCCTTTGCGCGCGATATGGAGGGCGTGTGCTCACACTACTCCAAGATGGGCATTAAGGGCTTTAAAATCGACTTTATGGACCGCAACGACCAGGAGATAGAGCGGTTTTTGGAAGATGCCGCACGCATAGCCGCAAAATATCATCTTTTTGTCGACTTCCACGGCACCTGTCCGCCGCAGGGCTTGCAATACATCTGGCCCAATGTGCTCAATTTTGAGGCCGTGGCAGGTCTTGAGCAAGTGAAATGGTCGACGTTTAAGCAATACGACGAAGTGCGCCACGAAACGCTCTTGCCTTTCATCCGTCAGGTGGTGGGTCCAATGGACTTCACCCAGGGTGCCATGCGCAATGCCACACGGGCCAACTTCTACAAGTGCAACACGCAACCCATGAGCCAGGGCACGCGTTGCCGCCAAATGGGGCTTTACATGATTCTGGAGTCGCCGTTCAACATGCTTTGCGATGCGCCCACAAACTATGAGGCCAATCAGGAATGCACCAGTTTCATTGCCGGAGTGCCCACCGTGTGGGACGAGACGCGCGTGCTGAAAGCCAAGGTGGGTGAGTGTGTGGTTGAGGCACGCCGCAAGGGCAATTCCTGGTGGATAGGCGGCATCACCAATTGGGACGAGCGCGATGTGGAACTTGACCTTAGCTTCCTGCAGGGGCGCAGCATGACCCTTTTCACCGATGGTGTAAATGCCGATAAGAATGCCGAGGACTACAAGTCGCAGACACTCGTCGTACCAGCCACGCTGACGGTGCACCTTGCCCCCGGCGGAGGATTTGCAGCAGTGGTAAAGTGACGATGCTTTCACCTCTGCGCTGAGGGGTTCAAACCAAGTGAGGCACAAAAAAATGAAGCGGGCCACGCCATCCGGCGTAGCCCGCTCCTATTTAGTGCCTTTCATGGGGCATGAAAAAAATGAAGTTATTGTAGTGAAGTTGTCTTCATTGCTTTGCCGGCACTGCCCTCACTACCGGTAGTGCCGATTTTTTCAGATAGGCCTCGTTGAGGCCGTGGGCTGTCATCCTTCAAAATCACTGTGTGAAGGCACGGCCAGAATGTTGAGGTCGTGACCCTTGATGAAGCTTAGGATTTCCTCGCGATACAGGCTAGGCTCGATATCGTTTTCGATGCGGCGCACTGCGTTGAATGTCGATGTGCCGCACTCATACACGTGCCGGTAGCTCTTGGCGATATCGTCGATGGCCTTCTCGGTGAATCGGTGCTTGGGGTCGTAGCGCATCACCATAGCGTTCACGCCCACATATGATGCGGGATTGTGAGCCATCACCACAAACGGGGGCACGTTGCCGCTGATTCGGCATCCGCCCTTGATCATTGCCCACACGCCCACATCGCTGCCGAAGTGGATGGTGACATTCGACGAGAGAATGCTGTACTCGCCGATTTTAGCCATTCCCGACACTTGTGCGCCGTTGCCAAGCACACATCTGTTGCCGACGCGCGCATCGTGGCTGATATGGCTCTCGGCCATGATGAAGCAGTTGTCGCCTATCACGGTGCCCTCTTCGGTGCGGCTGCCGCGGTTCACAATGGTCATTTCGCGAATTATGTTGCCGTCGCCAATGGTTGCCGTCGACGGCTCGCCGTGCCACTTGAAGTCTTGCGGCTCGGCCGCTATTATCGAGCCATTGTAGATTTTGTTGTTCTTGCCGATGCGTGCACCGTTGAGGATGCTCACATAGGGGTAGATGGTGCACCCGTCACCAATCACAGTGTTCTTGCTTATGAAAGCAAATGGGTGGATTGTCACGTTGTCGCCGATGCGTGCATCGGGATCGACATGTGCCAACGGACTGATGTTACTGCTCATAGTAATTGTTTTTTTAACGGCATGATCAGCGACCTCCGCCCAGTGCCTGGTAGAGAGTGATAATGCCTTGGTTCTTGTTTAATTTCACGCCCTCGAGCTGAATTTGGGCCGAGAGCAGCGACTGCTGAGCCGTGAGCACCTCCAGATAGGTGGTGGTGGAGAGGTTCATGAGGTCGCGGTTATATTCTACTGCCTTTTCAAGGTTTTTCTCTTGCTCGGTCACATTCACCAGCCGCTCATCGGTGGTGCTTATGTCGACAAGCGCGTTCGACACTTCGCTGGCGGCGTTGAGCACGCTATACTGGAAGGTGTTGAGGGCTTGCTGTTGCTGGAGCTTGGCAGCCTTGAGCGTGGCTATGTTCTGGCCGCGCTGGAAAATCGGGACTGTGAGTGAGCCGGCAAGGTTTAGGAACCACTTTGCCGGGTCCACAAGCACGTTGCCTGCCAGTGTTCCGTAGCCGCCCGAAGCGGTGAGGGTGAGTTGCGGGTAGAAGTTGGCCCGGGCCACGTTGGTGGCGTAGTAGGCCTGGGCAAACGACTGCTCAGATGCTCTCACGTCGGGGCGTGCGGCGAGGTAACTCATGGGCACGCCGCCGTCAAACTTGCCGGGCATTGCCAAGATAGATGATGAGTTGACGGCCCACTGCTGCGGCTTGACGTTGAGCAGGAGCGACATGGTGTTGTTGGCCTTGGCAATCGACTGCTTGATGGTGGGTATTGCTGCCAGCACGCTGTAGTAGTTGGCCTTGGCTTGAACCACAGCCACCTCGGTGTAGCGGCCTGCCACCTTCATGTCTTCCATCGTCTGCACCGACTCTTTCCACAGTTTCGACGTGTTCTCGTAGATTTGCAGTTGGTTGTTGAGCGACACTAAGCTGTAGTAGCACGATGCCACACCCGCAATGATTTGCGACTGCACGGCCTGGCGGTAGGCATCACTTTGCAGCACTGCACTCTCGGCCGAGCGCTTGTTGTTGGTGATTTTGCCGAAGATGTCGGCTTGCCAGCTCACCGTGAGCGGCAGTTGCCATCCCCAGCTCATGTCGTTGTTGCCCACTTTGCTGCCCGAACCGTTGGGACCAAACGTCACGCTTGGCAGGTAGCTGAGTTTTGCACCCTCAAGCTGTGCCTGTGCAATGTCGACGTTGATCTTTGCGTTTTGCAGGTCGGTGTTGTTGACCAGTGCCGAGTCGATATAGTTCTGCAGCAACGGGTCGGTAAACACCTCTCGCCAACCAAGGTTGCCCAAAGAGCTCGAGTCGACGGGCTGCTTAAGCGCCTCGGCATACTCACCGATGATGCCATCGGTGGGTGTCTCGTATTTTTTGTATAAGTTACAGCTGCCGGTGGTCAAGGCTAAAGCCAGTGCGGCTACTGTTATTTTACTGTATTTCATCTTGATTGTGTATGCTATGTTGTGTTTGGATTATTTCTTGTTGGAAATCTCGGGAGAATATTGCTCAATTTCGCGCTCGATGGCCGAGTTGTCGGTATCGTGCCACTTGATTGGCTTAATCTTCTCTTGGATGGTCTCAAAGAGCACAAACAGCGCCGGAACCACGAGCACCTGCAGAATCATACCGATGAGCATGCCGCCCACGGCACCTGTGCCGAGTGCGCGGTTACCGTTGGCACCTACGCCATTGGCAAACATCAGCGGCAGCAGACCCACAATCATTGCGATAGATGTCATGAGGATGGGTCGCAGACGCGCTGCGGCTGCCTCGATTGCGGCGCCCTTGATGCTCAATCCCGTCTGGCGGCGGCCAAGTGCAAACTGGATGATAAGGATTGCATTCTTGGCAAGCAGACCGATAAGCATGATGAGTGCAATCTTCAGGTAGATGTTGTTGGCGATGCCAAAAATCTTGGCGAAGACGAATGTGCCGAGCAGACCGAACGGAATTGAGAGGATAACGGCCCACGGGAGCACATAGCTCTCATACTGGGCACTCAGAATCAAGTACACGAAGAGCAGGCAGAGTCCGAAGATGATTGCGGTAGAGTAGGGTGATGCCGAAGCCTCCTCACGGCCGAGGCCTGAGAACTCGTAGGCGTAGCCCTGCGGCAGAGTGTGCTCTGAAACCTCCTGGATGGCCTTGATTGCATCACCCGAGGTGTATTGCGGGCTCACGGTGATGTTGACCGTGATTGAAGAGTAAAGGTTGAATCGACTCAAGCTTGCGGGGCCGTAGGTGCGGGTGAGGGTCAGGAAGTCGGTGATGGGGGCCATGCCGCTCGCTGTGCGCACCTTGATTTGGTTGAGGGTCTCGGGTGATACGCGGGCCTCGGGTGTGGCTTGCATCATCACACGGTAGAGCTTGCCGAAGCGGTTGAAGTTGCTGATATACATACCGCCGTAGTAACCTTGAAGCACGGTGAGCACGCCAGATGTTCCCACGCCGGCCTTGGCGCATTTAGCCTCGTCGACCTCGACCATGTATTGCGGATATGAGGGGTTGAACGACGAGAAGGCCATCTGGATTTCAGGACGCTTGCTCAGTTCGGCCACAAATTGCTGCTCGATTTGGAAGAACTTGTTGATGTTGCCGCCGGTTCGGTCTTGAAGCTGAAGCTCAAGGCCGTTAGATGCACCGTAACCGCTAATCATAGGCGGCTGGAAGAACATCACGGTTCCGTCTTTGATTTTGCTCATGGTGGCTCCGTAGAGCTGCTTCACGATGTTGTCGGCGCTTTCTTCTTTAGTGCGCTCGTCCCAGTCTTTAAGCTTGATGATCATAGAGCCGTAGTTGTTGCCCTCGCCGCCCATAAAGCTGTAGCCTTGAATCACTGTGCGCGATTCGATAGTCGGAATCTTGGCAAGGATGGCGTCAACCGAGTCGAGCACCTTTTGGGTGCGCTCTTGCGACGTTGCAGGGGGCATGCTCACGGCACCCATGATGGTACCGGTGTCCTCGTTGGGCACGAAGCCGGTGGCGGTGCTGTTCATGAGCATCACAAGCACTGCGACAGCCGCAGCCACGATGCCCAGGTTGAGCCACTTGGCCTTGATGAATTGCGAAACCACTTTGCGGTAGCCGCCCAGCAGCTTGTTGTAGCCGGCATTGAAGCCGTTGTGGAATCGGCTTACAAACGATTTCTTATGCTCCTCGGTCTCGTTGGTGTGCGGTTTCAGGAAGATTGCACACAGGGCGGGAGAAAGGGTAAGTGCGTTGATGGCCGAGATACCGATGGCGAATGCCATGGTAAGACCGAACTGCTTGTAGAATGTACCCTCGGTGCCTGGCATGAACGACACGGGGATGAACACGAGCATCATCACGAGGGTGATTGAGATGATGGCGCTGCCTATCTCGCTCATGGCGTCGATTGAGGCCTGGCGCGCGCTGTGGTAGCCCTCGTCGAGCTTGGCGTGCACGGCCTCGACCACCACAATGGCATCATCGACCACAATTGCAATTGCAAGCACAAGGGCTGAGAGGGTGAGCAGGTTGAGCGAGAACCCAATTATGTAGATGCATGCAAACGTACCCACAAGAGCCACAGGAATGGCCACTGACGGGATGATGGTCGAGCGCAAGTCTTGCAGGAAGATGTAGACCACGAAGAACACGAGGACGAATGCCTCGAACAGTGTTTTCTCAACCTCGGCGATAGAGGCGTCGAGGAAGGTGTTGTTGTTAAGCGGCACAGTGAAGATAAGGCCCTTGGGCAGGTCTTTCTTCATCTCGTCGAGCTTGTCGAGCAGCGCGTTGATGGTTTCCGATGCATTTGAGCCCGGCGATTGGAAAATGATACAGGTGGAACCCTTGTGGCCGTTGATGAGGTTGCTGAAGCCGTAAGTGAGTCGGCCAAGCTCCACTCTGGCCACGTCTTTAAGTCGCAAGATTGAGCCGTCGCTGTTGGTGCGCACGATGATTTCCTCAAACTCTGAGGCCTCTTCAAGGCGTCCTTTGTAGCGCAGAGTGTATTCAAAGCTCTGGTTGCCCTGCTCGCCAAGCGAACCGGGAGCTGCCTCGATGTTCTGGTCGGAGAGAGCTGCGGTGATGTCGCTGGGTTGCAGTCCGTATTGTGCCATCACATCGGGCTTGAGCCAAATGCGCATTGAGTAGTCGGCACCCATGTGCATTGCGTCGCCCACACCGTTCACACGTTTGAACTCGGGAATCATGTTGATGGCCATGTAGTTGTCGATAAACTCGTTGCTGTATTGGCCCGTGGTGTCGCTCACTGTGACACCAAGCAGCATCGACGTCTGGCGCTTGCGGGTGGTTACGCCCACCTTGGTGACCTCGCTAGGCAGCAGGTTCTGTGCCTGTGACACACGGTTCTGCACGTCGATGGCCGCCATGTCGGGGTCGTAGCCCTGCTTGAAGTAGATGGTGATTGAGGCGCTACCGTTGCTCGTGGCCGACGAGGTCATGTAGGTCATGTTCTTGGCACCGTTGATACTCTCCTCGAGGGGCTCGATTACAGAGTTCATCACGGTCTGCGCATTGGCGCCGGTGTAGGTTGTCGACACCATGACTGTGGGCGGTGCAATGTCGGGGTATTGCTCCACCGGCAGGCTGTATAGGCCGATGCATCCGAGAATCACGATAAAAATCGAGATCACGGTTGAAAGCACCGGGCGGTTAATAAATGTCTTTAAATTCATATCTGTTTATATTCTTTGTCTTGTCTTTTTTCCCTTAAAAAAACACTCACTTGCATGTGTGGTTACTTTGAGGCTGCTGCCGTGCGCGGCTTAACCACCACGCCGTCTTTCACCTGTGTGCCCACGCCTTCGGTCACGATCACGTCGCCCACCTTGAGGCCTGAGGTTACCACATAGTTCTGGCCGTCGTGCTCAGCAAGCACCTTGATGGGTGTGGAGACTGCCTTGCTTGAGTCGCCCACCACATACACGTATTTCATGTCTTGCACCTCATAGGTGGCGCTTTGCGGCACGAGAATCACGTTTTGGCTGTTGACGGGGATGAGGACTTCGCCAGTGCTTCCGCTGCGCAGCATGCCGTTGTCGTTGTTGAAGAGGGCGCGCACGCTTGCCGAGCCGGTGTTGGAGTCAAGCACGCCGCTTACGGTCGACACGCGTCCGGCCTTGGCATAAATCGAACCGTCGCTGAGGCGGAGCTTCACAAGGGGCATTTTGCTGATAGCCGATTCGAGTGAGCGGGCACCATTGCCAGTGAGCTCAAGCACTTGCTTCTCGTTGAGCGAGAAGTAGGCATAGACTT
Organism: Bacteroidaceae bacterium; assembly: GCA_963612465.1. Lineage (GTDB taxonomy): Bacteria > Bacteroidota > Bacteroidia > Bacteroidales > Muribaculaceae > Sodaliphilus. The sequence goes on from CAVDUV010000006.1 coordinate 15,440, forward strand.
GAGAGTTGTCGCTGATGGTGGTGAGGGCTGCGCCCGATGGGCTTGCGAGAGAACCCTCACGGTTGGGGATTGAGCCCACAACGCCGCTGCAAGGAGCCTTGACCACGGCATATGATAAGTTTTTCTTAGCCTGCACCAGTGCGGCTTGTGCCTGTCCAAGGGCTGCCTGTGCGGCTTGCAGCTGCAAGGCGGCGGTTTGGTACTGGTAGCTGCTTATGATGTTTTTCTCGAGAAGTTTCTTCTGATTGTCGGCTGTGAGGCGGGTTGTTGCAACTTGCGACTTGGCCGATACCACTGCGGCTTCGGCTGAGCGGACAGCGGCCTGCAGCTCCACTTCGTCGATAAGGAAGAGTGTTTGGCCTTTGCTCACGCGCTGGCCCTCGTCGACACACACCTTGGTGATGAAGCCTGAAATCTGCGGACGGATTTCAATATCGGTCTTACCTTTGATTGTTGCGGGATAGGCGTTGTTGAGGTTGATACTTCCCAACGAAACTTTCATTGTGGCCACTTCGGCTGGTGCATTGCCTGTCTGCTGGTCACCATTGCCACTACATGCAGTTGCCATTGCAATTAACCCTGTTGCCACTAAGGCATTTGCCAGGATAGAATACTTCATTTTCTTTCTCATAAAAAAATTAGAGTTATTGTGTAGTTAATATATATGTCTCGTAAATTTCACATGCCCTATGCCTTTGAAGGTCAGGCGTCGTTGCTGATTCAGAAAAACCGTTGGAGGGGATGCGGTGGGCTCTCTGGCCTGATAGCACTCTTGCTGATGTTTCTCTTTTAGTCAGTTGTTCCCGTTCCATTTTTTCTGCCCCTGAAAGGGAGCTTTTACTTGCAATCATCGTCTAAAAAAAGTGGGGATGGCTTGTCGGTGTAGACTGTAATTATTGTGCCATCGCCTAAAAACAGTGCAAAATTAACAATTGTTTTTTCGTCTATTTGCTGAAAATTCCAACAAAAAGTGTTCCAAATCCAACCCACCGATTTAAAAAATACAAAAAAGGCCACATTATTGGGCTAAATACGAAACAATGTGAAAAAACATAATATTATGCAAAACCATGGTTGTGGCGGGTGGGTGGCCAAAACGGATTATATGCAAAAACAAATCACCCCGAATTGAATTTCAATTCAGGGCGATTTTTTGAAAGTGGTGCCTCCAGGAGTCGAACCGGGGACACAAGGATTTTCAGTCCTTTGCTCTACCACCTGAGCTAAGGCACCATTTCGGTTTTGCGATTGCAAAGGTACGACATTTTTTCATTCTACCAAAACATTAGGGTAAAAACCGGGGCGGTTTAACAGTCTTTAAGAATCGCGCGTTGTGCCGTTTTGTCAGGTAAGAGCCGTTTTGTGCCTGATGTTCAGTAAGCTAAGTCCGTTTTTGGCATTGGCCTATAAGTAGCCTGCTGCCAGCCCGCTCACAAACATTCTTTATGCGTGGTCACACATGAAGAAAAGAAATGAGGCCAAGGGCCTGTGCGGCTCTTGACCTCGATGATGTGCGGTTTGTCCTGGAAAAAGGACTAAGGCCGATTATATATCGAGCTTTTTAAGAAACTCAGTGCAATCCTCAAATGTGGCGAAGGTGTTGCCCTCGGGCACAAGGTCGGGGATGATGTTCATCTTTTTCAGCAGATACATGGGTTGGGGGCGGATGATGGTCATGAGCACCAGTCGCCCGCTGTCTTGCAGCTCCTTGATGGCAGTCTCCATGGCATAGATGCCGCTTTGGTCCATATATTTAACCTGCTTCATGCGCAGAATCACCACCTTGGCATCGGCAGGCACTTCCTGCATCACCTTGTTGAAACCGGTGACCGACCCGAAGAAAATGGGGCTATGGAAACGCTTGATGCATATTTTGTGCTTGATCTCGTCGGGCACGCCGGCCTCATCGGCCCAAGGGCTTTCGGCATCGGTGCCAATCATGGTCACATAGCTGCCTTCGGCCAAATCGCCCATGCGCTTCATAAACAGCACGCAGGCTATCACCATGCCAATGCCCACAGCCGTGAGCAGGTCGACAAACACCGTGGTGGCAAACACCACGATGAGCACAAAGGCATCCTCGCGCGGAATCTTCTTGATGTCGCGGAATCCCTTGAAGTCGATGATGCCCCATCCCACAGTGATCAGGATGCCGGCAAGCACAGCCAGTGGCACAAACTTCACGAGTGAACCCAGGCCGAGCAAGATGGCCAGCAGGAACAGGGCGTGAATCATGCCCGAGATTTGGGTGCGGCCGCCGCTCTTCACGTTGACCACTGTGCGCATTGTGGCACCGGCGCCCGGAATGCCGCAGAACAGGCCCGACACGGCATTGCCTATGCCTTGCCCGATGAGTTCCTGGTTGGAATTGTGCTTGGTCTTGGTGATGTTGTCGGCCACTACCGATGTGAGGAGGGTGTCGATGCTGCCAAGGCCCGCGAGGGTGAGTCCGGGGATGATTGCCGACTCAATCAGAGTCCACCAGTTGATGCCCTCAAGCGAAAGGCCTTCTTTGGCAAAGAACGGCATGGGCAGTCCGGCGGGAATGTCGCCGATGGTGAGGCTCTTGTCGAGGCCGGTGAAAAGCGATGCTACGGTCATCACCACAAGCGCCACCAGTGTCGACGGTATCTTGGTGGTGACTTTGGGGAACAACTGGATTATCAGGATGGTGCCAACGCCCAGCGCAAGCGCCACCAGTGAAATGCCGCCTTGAATGCGCTCGGCAAATTGGGTGATCATGTCGATTGTGAGCACAGGGCTCTTGAGGCCGATGAGCGGATACACTTGCTGCAGGATGATGATTACGCCAATGCCCGACATGAAGCCCGAAAGCACCGGATAGGGGATATAGCGCACATATTTGCCTATGCGCAACACGCCAAACAGGATTTGAAACAGGCCGCAGAACAAGCCAGCCATCGACATGGTGAGCAGCACCACCGAGAAGTTACCCTGGCTTGAGACCCATGCGCCCGAGATGAGCGAGGCTGAAATCACCGTCATCGGGCCGGTGGGTCCCGATATCTGCGAGTGTGTGCCTCCGAATAGTGATGCAAAGAAGCCGAGCAGTGTGGCTCCCACAAGGCCTGCGAGCGCACCCATCGATGCCGCCTGGGGGTCGTTGATACCTCCAAAGGCCTGAATGCCAAAGGCAAGAGCCAAAGGCAAGGCGACGATGCCGGCTGTGATGCCGCCAAACAGGTCGCCCTTGAGATTTTTGGTAGTTAAAAATGCCATTTTTAATTATGTTCTGGAAATATACTATGTTTTTTAGTTTTGCACTTTTCGTGTTGCGTTTCAATTCCGGCTAATGTGTTGAGCCAGTCTAAATACCCTTAATCGTTTCTTTTGACGCTGCAAAGTTAATAATAAAAAGCAGTTGAGCCTAATATTATGCGTGATGTAGTTCTTTGGAGCGCTCATTTACAGGATTTAATATGTGATTTACAGGATTTTAATATGTGGATGTTATGGAGAGCTCACGTTTTTTCCTAAATTTGCCTCGTAAAATCACACAAACACAATCACACGCATGAACTACATTGAAGCTACCGACCTGGTGAAGCAGTATTCAGGGCATCTTGCGCTCGACCATGTGAGCTTGAGCGTGCCTCAAGGATGCATCTACGGATTGCTGGGGCCCAACGGTGCCGGCAAGACCACCCTTATAAGAATTCTCAATGCCATCACGCAGCCCGACAGTGGCAGTGTGGCAATCAACGGCCACAGGCTCACCGCTGACTTGGTAAACAACATTGGCTACCTGCCCGAGGAGCGTGGCCTGTACAAAAAAATGAAAGTGGCCGACCAAATCGTGTATCTGGCCCAGCTGAAAGGCATGGCCAAGGCCGATGCCGTGCGTGAGTGCGGCATGTGGCTCGACCGGTTTGACTTGACGAAATGGGCTGGCAAAAAGGTTGAGGCACTGTCAAAGGGCATGCAGCAGAAAGTGCAGTTCATAGCCACGGTAATACATCGTCCGGGTTTGCTGATATTTGACGAGCCTTTTTCTGGCTTTGACCCGGTAAACGCAGAGCAGCTTAAGTGCGAGATTTTGCGTCTGCGCGACGAGGGTGCCACCATCCTGTTCTCGACACACAACATGGAGTCGGTAGAGGCCATTTGCGAGCAAATCACACTGATTAACCAATCGCGGGCAGTGCTCCAGGGCAGCGTCGACGAAATAAGGCACAGCCACAAGAAGCACATCTACACGGTGGCCGTGGCCCGTGGCGAGGCTATTGAGCCCAATACCGAGCTGTTCACGCTGCTGCCGCCAGTGCCAGGCAATGTCGACGGCGGTGTGCAGATGCGCCTTAACCATGGCGTGGACGTGCAGCAGGCGCTTGCATGGCTCAACGACCGCTACCACATCACGGCATTCACCGAGTTGTTGCCGAAAATGAACGAAATATTCATCGAAACCGTAAAAGGAAACCAGCAATGAACAAACTCTTTATAATCACTCGCCGCGAGTATATGTCCATAGTGGGCAGCAAATCGTTTTTGGTAATGACAATTCTTAGCCCGCTGATTCTGCTGATGTGCATCGGAGCCCCCATTGTCATTGAGCATTTCAACAATCAGACGTCGGAGCAAGAGGTGGTCACGGTCATTGACCAAAGTTCACAACGCTATGGCCTTGCGCTAAAAAATCATGACCAATACAAGTATGTGCAGCTTACCGCCAATCCCGGTGATAATGTGGACGCCCAGCGATTCTACAACAAAGCCGATGGGCAGACAAGCGCCGTGGTGGTGATTCCGCATGATGTGGACAGCACGCTGAGCGTGACCGTGTATAGCGACAACACCATAAGTGCCGCCTTGAAAGACGACATTGCCACCGCACTGGGCGACACCCTCACAAGCGCCAGAATCGCCTCTTACGGCATCCCCCGCTTGCAGCAAATAATGAGCGAGGCCAATGTGGATGTGAACGTGCGCGGTGTGAAGTGGAACGACGACGGCAAAGAGTCTGACTCGTCGACCGAGGCCGCCATGGTTTTCGGCATGATTTTAGCGTTTGTTGTCTATGTTTTCATCCTCACCTATGGTGCCATGGTGATGAACAGCGTGGTTGAGGAAAAAACAAACCGCATAGTTGAGGTGATAGTGAGCAGCTGCAAGCCATTTCAGCTGATGATGGGTAAAATAATAGGCGTGGGTCTTGCCGGTATCACGCAGTTTGTGATTTGGGCAGTAGCCTTGGCCCTATTGGGCTTCGCCGCCACTGTAGTGATGGGCGACAGCTTGGCGACTGCGGCGTCGGGTGCAGGCGATGCCGAATTTGCTGCTGTGGCTATGCAGGCCGCACTCAGCATCAACTACCTTCCCATCTTGCTGTGCTTCGTGTTTTACTTTGTGGGAGGGTACTTGCTCTATGCCTCGTTGTTCAGCGCATTCGGGTCGGCCGTCGATCAGGCCAGCGATGCTTCACAGTTTATGGGACCGATTATGCTCTTTATGGTCATGGCATTGTATGCCGGCATGGCTTGCATGCAGAACCCCAATGGCCCGATGGCCGTGTGGTGCTCAATGATACCGTTCACTTCGCCCATAGTGATGATGGTGCGCTTGCCCTATGATGTGCCAATGTGGCAATTAGCCGTCAGCATTGGCCTCCTGTTTGCCACGGCAGCAGCCATAACCTACCTCTCGGGGCGCATTTACCGCACAGGCATACTCCTTTATGGCAAAAAACACTCATTGGCCGAGATAGTGAAGTGGATGAGGCGCGGCTGACGCCATATCCATAGCCACCGGCACAGCGGCAGAGGCAACAACGCAAGGTTGCCCCTGCCGCTGTGTTTATTGGGGGGTGGGGTGTATTTATGCCCTAGGTTTTATGCGGGTGGCAAAAAAAATGTTTGTCATCGATGCAATGCCGAGCCATTATGGTTGATTATAAAGTGTAAACAGACAACAAGATTATGAGAAAAATGAAATTTATGAAGGCTTTAATATTGGTGGCAGCAATTGGCTTTGTGTTGCCGATGGCCAACTCCTGCTCTACGGCAGGCAGTGTGCAGCATGGCAAAAAACTGGCATACACCATAGCCAACCACTATTTCGTGAGAAATGACGTGAGCCAGTATGGAACAATGACAATCAACACACAAGCTGATTTCGACAAGGTGTTTGGCGCAGCTGCAGTTATGGGCGAAGGCGGGCTTCCAACGCAAATCGACTTCAGCAAGCAGACGGTGCTTGCAGTGACTATGCCTCCGGCAAAGTATGAAGTGACGCTGTCGGCCGAATCGCTCTCAAGCGATGGCAACGGCGAGACTACGTTTTGCTACAGAGCCGTCAAGGGCGCGGAGCATCAGTCCTACACATCATGCGCTTGCCTGATAGTAGTGACCAACAAACTCAATGAGGGTACAGTAAAATTCCAATATGCCCGCTGACGAAGTCCTCACTCACATTTTATGAGACGCTGCAGGAACTTTCCTCCGCTCTCCGGCGCAAAACCGAGAGCGGAGGAAATTCTTTTAGCAGTGCCGTAGGGTGCCATGGGTTGACCGTCTTGCAGTTGCCTATTGGCGTTTTAACCACGCCATTGCGTGAGCTTTGGCCTTTTTTGTGTAATTTTGCAGGGCGATTAATGGAGGCAGGCATGCAAGCCAAGCCGATTAAGCCCGCAACAACGCAAAAAACGAACAACACCAATGGTTACAATTTCAATAATCAACGGGCCCAACCTCAACCTCGTGGGGGTGCGGGAACCCGAAATCTACGGACATCAGAGCATGGACAGCTACCTTCAGGAGTTGGCCGCAAGATATCCCGATGTGAAATTCGTCACATACCAGAGCAATCACGAGGGCGATATCATCGATGAAATTCAGCGGGTGGGATTTGATTGTGCCGGCATAGTGCTCAACGCTGGTGCCTACACCCACACATCAATCGCCATAGCCGATGCCATACGCGCCGTCACCGCTCCAGTGATTGAAGTCCACATCAGCGACGTGCAGTCGCGCGAGCCCTACCGGCGGATATCGATGATAGCTCCGGCATGCCGTGAAGTGATTGCCGGTCACGGACTCGACAGTTATCGCCTGGCCGTAGACAGCCTGCTCAACAACACACCAGCACAATGACAGAACAACTAGAGCAATACATTCTGGCTCACATCGACAAGGAGCCCGACAACATGCGCGACCTTGACCGCGACACACACTTGTGCCTGCTTTACTCCCGCATGTGCTCGGGGCACTTGCAAGGACGGTTGCTGAAAATGCTGGTGCGCATGATAAAACCGCACACGGTGCTTGAGCTTGGCACCTTCTCGGGCTACTCGGCACTGAGCATGGCCGAAGGCTTGCCCGACGACGATGCACAAATCCACACCATAGAAATCGAGGACGAGCTTGAAGACTTCATTCGCGAGCACCTTGCAAAATCGCCCTGGGGACACCGAGTGACATTGCACATAGGCGACGCCAACACTATTTTGCCACATCTGCACATGCAGTTTGACATGGCTTTTATCGATGCCAACAAGCGCCAGTATGTGGAATACTACCATTTGGTGATGGAGCATCTGAAGCCGGGCGGATTCATCATTGCCGACAACACGCTGTGGGACGGCAAGGTGGTGGATTGGGGCAAGAAACTTGATGCACAGACGGCCGGCATAATGGCATTCAACGACCTTGTGGCCGCCGACCCGCGGGTGGAAGTGGTGATGGTGCCTCTGCGCGACGGACTGACCATCGCCTACAAAAAGCCCTGAGCAAATGGCCAGCCGGTGGGCAAAATGCAGTAAATTTGCATCTTGTGCCATTGCCGCCAACTTGGCCGGCTGCTAAAAGAAAAATCATATCAATATTATATCAAACGAATCACATATCAAAGATTATGCAAAGTACAAGACTACAGAAAATATCACGACTTATCCAAAAAGAGCTTAGCGAGATATTCCGTCTCGAAACCGCAAAGCAAGGCAACGTGCTGGTCAGCGTGAGCGCAGTGCGTGTCTCGCCCGACTTGAGCATTGCGCGGGTGCATCTGAGCGTGTTCCCGAGCGAGATGGGTGACGAGATAGTGAAAAACGTGAACACTCAAGCCCACCAGCTGCGCTATGCGCTTGCCCAGCGCGTGCGCTACCAGTTGCGTAAAACGCCCGATTTGGTGTTCTATATCGATGACTCGCTCGACTACATTGAGCGCATCGACAGCCTTTTGCACCCCGACGGCAAGCCCGCTGACGATTCCGCAACAGCCGATCCCGACCTGCAATGAGATTGGTGCTTAAAATAGCCCTGCGGTATCTGAGGTCGAAAAAGGCGCACAATGCCGTCAATATCATCTCCTCGATATCGACGTGTGGCGTGGTGGTGACCACGGCAGCCTTGATATGCGTGCTCAGCGTGTTCAACGGCTTCAAAGGCCTTATTATGGGCCGGCTTGCCATGCTCGACCCCGAAATAGCCATCAGCGTCAGCCACGGCAAAGCCATTGCCGATGCCGACAGCGTGGTGCGTGTGGCGCAAGGCGTTGAAGGGGTGGCTGTGGCCATGCCTGTGATTGAGGACAACGCACTAGCCATCTTTTCCGACTATCAGATGCCCGTAAGATTGCGCGGAGTGCCCGACGGATACAACCGCCTCAACGGCCTCGACAGCGTGATTGTCGACGGTGAATTCAAGCTGCACGACCAAGTGTCGCGCTATGCCGTGCTCGGAGCCGGGCCAGCAATAAAGTTGCATGCCCGTCCGGGATTCTTGCGTATGGTGCAGCTTTATGCTCCGCAGCGCCAAGGGCGTGTGAACATGGCCAATCCGATGGACGCCTTTCGCAACGATTCGGTGTTTGTGAGTGGCGTGTTCCAGATGCAGCAGAACGGGTATGATGCCGACTTGATATATGTGCCTATAGAGCTCACGCGCGACATCTTCGACTACACCACCGAAGCCACTCGGGTGGAGCTGAAACTTAACCCGGGAGCAAACGCCGATGCGGTGATGCAACAATTGACCGCCGCCCTTGGGCCGGCCTATACCGTGCAAAACCGCTTGATGCAAGAGGCAACAGCCTACAGGCTTGTCAACGTCGAGAAGTGGGTCACATTCCTGCTGCTTGCCTTTATTATGATTATAGCCACGTTCAACGTGATAAGCACCTTGTCGCTGCTCATCATTGAGAAAGACGACAGCATTCGCACCCTGAGCAATCTTGGCGCCACCGACAAGCAAATAACGCAGGTGTTTGTGACCGAAGGCTGGCTTATAGCGCTCTTCGGTGCTGTGGCAGGCGTGGCCGTTGGGCTTGTGTTGTGCCTGTGCCAGCAGCAATTTGGCTGGCTCAAGATGCAGGGCGACGAGAGTCTGCTGGTGGTCAGAGCCTATCCGGTGCAAGTGGAGTTGACCGATGTGCTTGTGGTGTTTGTCCTTACTGCATTCATAGGGCTGCTCACGTCGGTAGTCACATCGCTGACCATGCGCCGCCGTCTGCGCCGATAACTGCTGATTTTAACCATACGATAAAGAAGCGCGCCTCCTGGTTTTGCGACTGGGAGGCGCGCTTTATCATGTGTAGCCCGACGGCTATTTTAACTCCAGCGCGTCAAACAGATTGGCCGTGATGCCCTTGTCGTTGGTCAACATGGCTGTTAGCGTGAGTGCGAAATGCAGTGATATGCCGGCACCGGCAGCGGTCACCAGGTTGTGGTCTACTGTGAGGCGCTCGCCGGTCACCTTGTATCCGGCTTCGCTCATTGTGCTTGCCACGCTGTGGTGGCAGGTCACGGAAGCTCCTGCGGCAATATTGCCTGCGGCCAGCACTGTGGGTGCTCCGCATATTGCGGCAAGCAATTTGCCGCTTTCCCATTGCCTGCGGGCAATCGAAACCACTCTGTCATCGTTGCACAAGTTCTCATAGCCCGGATATCCGCCGGGGAGCACAATCAGGTCGGCATCGGCCAAGTCGCTCTCGTCGTCAAGCACAGCATTGGCCATTACTGCCACGCCGTGCGACGATGTCACCTCACGCACCGGTGCAGTCGATACCGTGACCACGTCGAGCTTGGCACGCTTGAAAATGTCGACTGGCGTCAGGGCTTCGATGGTCTCGAACCCGGGGGCGAGCAAAACGTAGATTTTCATATTTGTTGCTTTTTCGTTTTTAGTCAGTTGTTTAGAAATTCAGTGAGCGGGCAAGGCCTGAGTAGGTCACGGTGAATCCCACCATGTATCCTTTTGCCACAGGCGTGATTTTGTCGTGTGCGGCCCGTGCCACAAATGGCGATATGCGAAGCGACGACACAAACTGCTCACGCTGTCCCACGCCGAGCAGCGGCGTGTTGCTCAAGTGCGCATGGAGCTTGATGTCGAAGTCAATCGAAGCCATCCAGTTGAAACTGTGAAACTTCACTTTTTCGTCGCTGGTGATTTTGCTCACGTCGTTGCCGTCTTTGTCCTTGCTCCATTCAAGGTTGTTGAGCGTCCATCCATAGCTGCTGTAGTAGCCGCCCACGTTGGGGGTAATGGCCACTCGGCGCGTGTTGAGCACGCAGTAGCCGAGTTGCACTCCCACACCGAGGTAGGTGGCTGAGGCGTTGGAGTTGACTTGGGCATCCTTGCCGTCGGCTGTCTTTTTGTTAAACATGTTGTTGCGGGCAAACGATGGCTGGCCATAGCTGATGTCGGCTTTCAGGCGCAAGTTGTTGTATCCGCCCGTGAGTCCGAGCATGAATATCGCACTGCCCTTAAACTGGTCGGAGAGTTCCCCTGTGGGGAAAATGCCTCCCACACCGCCATAGATGCCATAGCAAAAGCTGTTGGGGCTGACACGCGGCACGGGTGGCACACCCATTTCCTCAAGCTGCCTGCGCACATCATATTCCCAATCCTGCAGGCGGGTCTCGTTACGGCCATAGTCGGTCGACTCGTCGAGCTCGGCAATGCGGCGTGAGAATGTGGCCTTGTACTCCTTGAGGCGTCGCTCGGTCTCGAGGCCGCTAATGCCGGTGTTGATGTCGGATTGCAGTCGGCGGCGCATCACCTCGAGCAGGTCGAATTGCACCTGGTGGTAGCGCAAGCGTTGCTTGGTGCATCGCGATGCGTCGGCAAACGACTGGTTGCGGTGCATCACGGCGTTGGCCATGATGCTGTAGCGATCCTTGCTCTTCTTCGACTCTCCCTTCGATACCGTGCTCGACGTGGTGAGCTCAAGGCTTATCATCGATGGCGTGTTGATTTGGTGGGGCACTCCGGCAAAATCGTTCCACGTCAGTGGCCCATCGCTCCACTGGCGGGTGTCATCAGTTGCGGCGCTCATGGCCGGTATTGCACACGCAATGGCCACAATTGCTGCAATTGTTCTAAATGTTTGTTCTATTCTCATATCTGTACGTTTCGTTGTAAATGCAGAGCCACTTATCACTGCAGCCCTTCGAGGATGCGCTTAATCACCACTTGGGCCGAGATCTCGCGATTGGCTGCTTCGGGAATCACGAGGCTTTGCGGACTTTCAATCACATCGTCGCTCACAATCATGTTGCGGCGCACGGGCAGGCAATGCATGAAGTAGGCGTTGTTGGTCAGGGCCATTTTTTCGGTGGTCACAGTCCAGCTCATGTCTTTGCTAATCACCTTGCCATAATTGGGGTCGGCATAGCACGACCAGTTTTTGGCATACACAAAGTCGGCTCCGGCCAACGCCTTGTCTTGGTCATGCTCAATCACGGCACGCCCGGCAAAGCGAGGGTCGAGCTCATATCCCTCGGGGCAGGCAATCACAAATTCGTAGTCGGTGGCACACATCCATTCTGCAAATGAGTTGGGCACGGCTTGCGGCAGTGCCTTGGGGTGGGGAGCCCATGTCATGACCACCTTGGGACGGGCCACTTTCTTGTGCTCCTCGATGGTTATCAAGTCGGCAAAGCTTTGCAGCGGGTGCACTGTGGCCGTTTCCATAGCAAACACCGGACGGCCCGAGTGTTGGATAAACTGGTTGAGAATCTTCTCGCTGTAGTCGTCGTTCTTGTTCTCGAAGCGGGCAAACGAGCGCACGCCTATCATGTCGCAATAGCTGCCCATCACCGGAATGGCCTCAAGCAGGTGCTCGCTCTTGTCGCCGTCCATTATCACACCGCGCTCGGTCTCGAGTTTCCAGGCGCCTTGGTTCACGTCAAGCACAATCACGTTCATGCCCAGGTTCATGGCTGCCTTTTGGGTGCTGAGCCTGGTGCGCAGTGATGAGTTGAAAAACACCATCAGCAAGGTCTTGTCTTGCCCTAAGTGCTTGTATCCAAATCGGTTGGCTTTTACCTCAAGAGCCTCTTTCACGGCGGCGTTCAAGTCGCCTATGTCGCTCACATGCTGAAAATATTTCATAGTCAATATTTTATGTGTTATGTAATTTTTTTGAGTTGATAAAGAATGCTTGTGCCCACGGCAGCCGGCATTGGGCTTGCAAGATAGTGATTTTTTGCTGCTTACGCACCACAGCACAATGTAATAATTGTGAAAAGCACTTAGTATTGCTCACTTGTGTTGGGGAATGAGCCGTTTTTCACGTCGATCACATAGCTGCCCACCGAGTCGATAATCTGCTCGCCCAGGTTGTTATAGGTGCGCAGGAACTTGGGCTTGAATCCCATGTTCATGCCAATCATGTCTTGGAACACAAGCACTTGCCCGTCGCAGCCGGCTCCGGCTCCAATGCCTATGGTGGGAATCGACAACTGTGGGGTTACGCGTGCGGCCAAAGCTGCCGGGATTTTCTCAAACACCACTGCGCAGCAGCCTATCTCGTCGAGCATGCGAGCATCGGCCTCAAATTGTGCGGCTTCGGCCTCGTCCTTGGCCTGAAGGCCATAGCCGCCAAACTTGTTGACCGACTGGGGGGTGAGTCCCAGATGCCCTACCACGGGAATGCCTGCGCGCAAAATCATTTCAATCGACTGGCGCACCTCGCTGCCGCCTTCGAGTTTCACCGCATCGGCCCCTGTCTCGCGCATTATCCTCACCGCATTGGCCTGGGCCTCATAGGGATTGCCTTGATAGGTGCCAAACGGCATGTCAATCACAACCATCGCCCTTTTTGCGGCACGGGCCACGGTCTTTCCATACACTATCATCTCGTCGAGCGTGATGGTCAGCGTGGTGGCGTTGCCCTGCATCACATTAGATGCACTGTCGCCCACAAGAATCATGTCGACTCCGGCCTTGTCAACGAGGCTGGCCACCGAAAAGTCATACGATGTGAGCATTGCTATCTTATCGCCAGCCTGTTTCATCTGCTTGATGCGCTTGGTGGTGATCTTCTTTGTATCGGTTACTATGTAGTTAGCCATTTTCTTTCCCTTTCTTTAATTTAAAAAACAAACGGTGCAAAGTTACTGATTTTTATTTAAATGACCATTTGCACACACTGGCCCGCCTCGTGCGTGCCGGGCGGCCTTGCTATTAAATTGTGCAACAAAAAATGTGAATTGTGTAATTGACCGTGTGGCACGCACGGCTAACTTTGCAGCCATAAAATCACAATATCGTATTTTTTTATGCGGATTACTAGACTACTGACAACTTCAGCGGCATTTGCCGCCGCTGCCACGGCCGTTGCTTATCATGGCACCGTGCGTGATGCCGATGGCGGAACACTGCCTGGCGCTTCGGTCTACTGGGCCGGCACCAACGTGGGTACCGTCACCGACTCGACTGGCCGTTTCAGCCTTCACGGCATAAAGGGCCACAATCGCCTTGTGGCCACATTTGTGGGCATGCAGCCCGACACAGTGACCGTTGATGCCGACGAAATCAACATCGTGCTCGGTGGCGACAAGACCATGCTCGGCGAGGTGGTGGTGGAGGGCGCTCAGCGCGGCAGCTCCATAAAGGCCAGCGACTTGACTAAGACAGAAAACATATCGTTTGCCGGGCTCACAAAGCTTGCATGCTGCACAGTGGCAGAGTCGTTTGAGAACTCGGCTACCGTGACTGTGGGTTACAGCGATGCCATTACCGGAGCAAGACAAATAAAAATGCTCGGCCTTGCCGGACCTTACACGCAGGTGCTCGACGAGAGCCGACCGGTGATGCGCGGCCTGGGAGCCCCCTATGCCATGACCTACACGCCAGGGATGTGGCTTAAATCAATCCAAGTGTCGAAAGGGGTGTCGAGCGTGTCGGCTGGGCACGATGCCATCGCCGGACAGATAAATCTTGAATACCGCAAGCCCACCGACGAGGAACGGTTGTTTGCCAACGTGTATTTCGACGACATGTTGCGTCCCGAGGTCAATCTCTCGGCCACAATTCCGCTCACAGCCGATAAGCGCCTGTCGACCATAGTGCTTGCCCATGGCTCGCTCGATACCGACTGGCGCGAGATGGGAGCCATGGACCGCAATGGCGACGGCTTCCGCGACCAGCCAAGCACGCGGCTTGTGAATGTGGCCAACCGTTGGCTTTATCTTGCCCCTGGTGGCATGCAGCTGCGGTGGGGATGGCGCGCGCTTGCCGACCGGCGCATTGGCGGCAGCCTGCACTTCGACGGCAGCGAGGCAATGCGCCAGGCAATGATCGACAATTGGAGTGGTGGCGCTGCCTACGGGTCGCGCACCGACAACCGTGCCGCCAATGCCTACTTTAAGTTGGCTGTGCCCGTGGGTGCCGGCGTCTACGACCCCGATGCCATGAGCGAAAAGCGGTCGAGCATTGCGGCCGTCGTCGATTATGACCATTTTAATGAGCGGGCATACTTTGGCCTCAATGACTACAGTGGCCGAGAGAACGACGTTACGGCAAGCGTGATGCTTAACGCCTATTTCGATGTGCACTCGTCGCTCATGGTGGGACTGCAGGCACGTCTGGCTTATTATCGCGAACATTTGGCCAACAACACCCCGTGGCAACCGGCCACTCCGCTCACCGCTCTCAGTCTTGACCGCAACGAGCGTGAGGCGGGAGGCTATGCCGAATACACCTACTCGCTGAAAGACAAACTCACCATAGTGGCCGGCTTGCGGCTTGACCACAACGACCTGCACCGCCGCTGGTTGCTCACGCCGCGAGCCCATGTGAAGTGGAACATTACTCCGCGCACGGCTTTCAGGGCATCGGCCGGACTGGGCTACCGCACGGCCAATGTGATTACCGACAATATAGGCATACTCACCACAGGACGCCACATAGAGGTCGACGGACAGCCGGCCACTTCGGAGTCGTTTGCATCGCTCAACCGTCTTGAAAAGTCGCTCACTGCCGGGGCAAGTGTCACCCAGACGTTTACGCTTGGGCGCGACAACGGGGCAAGTATAAGCCTCGACTACTTCAGCACTCATTTCTACAATTCGGTCGTGATTGACCAGGAGTGGAGTGCGGCAGCCATCAACGTCTACAGTACGCAAGCCCCTGCCACGGCTCACAATGTGCAACTGGACTTCAACTGGACTCCCTTGACGCGGTTTGACATCCTTGCCACTGTGCGCTACACGGCAAGCAAAATGACTATCAATCGCCCCGATGGAACCACCGCATGGGTTGAGCGTCCGCTCATAAGCCGCATAAAGGGTCTCTTGAATTTGCAGTATGCTACTAAGTTCAGGTTGTGGGTGTTTGATGTGACGGCTCAGGTCAACGGGCCGCAGCGCATCCCTTCGACTACGGGCTCGCTGGCCGACGACAGCCATTCGCCCACATATCCTATGCTGTTTGCCCAAGTGACCCACAAAATAGGCAAGGCCGATGTGTATGCCGGTTGCGAAAATATTACCGACTACCGCCAAAGCACACCGGTGATTGAGGCCTCTAATCCATTTAGCACTGCATTCAACTCAATGAATGTGTGGGGGCCGCTGATGGGCCGCAAATTCTATGTGGGTGTGCGTTTTAATTTATATTGAAAATGACTAAATAAGCAAAACGGGCAAGCTGCCTGCATGCTCTTTTGGGCAAATTGCGCTACATTTGTAAAAAACAACAACCGATTATGAAAAAGTTATTATCTATCGCTTTGGCCGTTGCGTTGACCGCGTTTGCGGTAATGGCCAAAGAAAAAGCCAACGTGACAACAAAAGTGTTTAAGGCCGACGTCACTTGCCAAAACTGCGCCGACAAAATCATGAACAATGTGCCCTCGCTTGGCAAGGGAGTGAAAGATGTGAAAGTGGATGTGGATAAAAAGACCGTCACCGTCACTTATGATGCCGCCAAGAACAGCTCGGCCAACATCATCAAGGGGCTTGCATCGCTCAGTGTGGCTGCCAGTGAGGCGACCGAAGGCGCAGCAACTGAAGCTCCCGCACAGCAACAGTGTGCCAAGATAAAGGCCAATTGCTGTGGCCGTGCCAGTGAGGCGAAGGCGGCCAGCAGTTGCTGCCAGGCACAAAATGCTAAAGCAGTGTCTACTTCTCAGCACACCGAGTGCCACGAAGCCGAGGCTGAATGCAAAGTTGCAAACCAGCAACCTGCTGCAAACTGCCATAAGTGATTAGAGACCCACTCGGTATTAACTTATAAAAAAGCGGAAAGCCCTTTGCTGTAGGGGCTTTCCGCTTTCTTTGTGCGTTTACTCCAAAAGGCCACTCGGCGCTTTGGGAGATAGATTCGGTTTTGAGGCAGACTATAACTCCAAGTCGGCGTTCAAGATCTCGTTCTTGGGCAGACCCTGCTCGTCGAGAACGGCAAGGAATGGATCTGGGTCAAACTCCTCCACATTGTGCACACCAGGCTTCTTCCAAAGGCCCTTGAGGAACATCATGGCTCCGGTCATGGCTGGCACGCCGGTGGTGTAGCTCACGGCCTGCATGCCGGTCTCTTCGTAGGCTTTGTGGTGGTCGCAATTGTTGTAGATGTAATATGTGAGCGGTTTGCCCTCTTTGTCGAGTCCGCTTATGCGGCAGCCAATCGACGTCTGGCCTGTGTAGTTCTTGCCGAGTTCTTTGGGGTTGGGCAGCACGGCCTTGAGGAATTGAAGCGGCACTATTTCCTGTCCCTGATACATAATCGGCTCGATGCTGGCCATGCCAATGTCTTGGATCACGCGCAGGTGTGTCAGGTATTCCTGGCCAAACGTCATCCAGAAGCGTGCCCGCTTTATTGTGGGATAGTTGATTACGAGCGATTCAAGTTCCTCGTGATACATCAAGTAGCTTTCGCGTTGCCCGATTTCGGGATAGGTGAGTGGTTTGTGAATCTCAAGCGCACCGGTCTCAATCCACTTGCCGTCTTGGTAGTAACGGCCCTTTTGAGTGATTTCGCGAATGTTGATTTCGGGATTGAAATTGGTGGCGAAAGCTTTTCCGTGGTTGCCGGCATTGCAGTCCACAATGTCGAGGTGCTCGATTTCGCTGAAGTAGTGCTTGGCCGCATAGGCTGTGTACACGCCGCTCACTCCCGGGTCGAAACCGCATCCGAGTATGGCGGTGAGTCCTGCCTTCTCGAAACGCTCGCGGTAGGCCCACTGCCAGCTGTACTCAAAGTGGGCCACGTCGCGCGGCTCATAGTTGGCTGTGTCGAGGTAGTTCACACCGCACTCCAGGCAAGCGTCCATTATGGTGAGGTCCTGGTAGGGCAGGGCGAGATTAATCACCAGTTGGGGCTTATGCTTTTTGAGCAGAGCCACAAGTTGTGCCACATCGTCGGCGTCCACTTGGTCGGTGGTGATGTTGGGCGCACCTATTGCTTTAGCCACGGCGTCGCATTTTTCCTTGTGACGCGAGGCAATCACAATCTCGTTGAACACGTCGGGATTTTGGGCGCATTTGTGTGCACACACGGTGCCCACGCCGCCACATCCTATAATCAATACTTTATTCATGACAGATGTTGTTCTGAGTTTATTATGTTGTTTCTAAAAAATCGTTTGGATTGAAGTGAGAAGGTTGCCCTCCTCCTGCAAGTTCTACATAAACATTGCGTGTGATATGTTGTCGATCAGCACCGAGCTGATGCTCATGTAGATGAGCATGCCCACAATGTCGTCGGTAATCGAGATGAACGGGCCAGTGGCTATTGCGGGGTCGATTTTGAGTTTCTCGAGTGCCATCGGGACAAACGTGCCGAAGATTGAGGCGAACAGCACCACGCTGAACAGCGACAGCGACACGGCTATAGTGGTCACGTGGGCTCGCCAGGGGTCGGGGTCACTGGGCCGCAGGCAGTTATACAGGAACACCACGGCCGAGATGAACACGGCGTTGAGCAGTGCCACGCCCAGCTCTTTCACGAGGTGGCGGAATGCGTTGCGGATGTTGAGGCTGCCGTTGGCAAGGCCTTGAACCACAATAGCGCTCGACTGAGTTCCCACGTTACCGCCGGTGCCGCCAATGAGCGGAATAAACATTGCCATGCCAGGAAGCACCTGCAGCAGCGAGGCTTCGCTGTTGCCTATGATGCAGGAGTTTGTGAGTCCGCCCACCATGCCTATTACCAGCCACGGCAAGCGAGCTTTCACTTGCATGAATATGTTGTCGTCGGTCTCCACATCGGTCGAGATACCAGATGCCAACTGGTAGTCGCGCTCGCTTTGCTCGCGCACCTCGTCCATGATGTCGTCGACGGTGATGCGGCCCACAAGGCGGCCTATCGAGTCGACCACGGGCATTGCCACAAGGTCGTATTTTTCAAAGTCGAGAGCCACATCGTCGATGGGGGTTTCGGTTGTCACCGATATCGGGTCGGTGATCATCACGTGCTTTATGCGGCTTGCCGAGGGGTGCGTAATCATTTTCTTGATGGGGAACACACCTCGCAGGCGGTTGTCATCGTCGACCACATACACGTTGTAAATCTCGTCCATGTCTTCGGCCTGGTTGCGCATCTCTCTGATGCATTCGGGCATCGACAGGTTCTCGTTGACCACAATCATCTCGGTGCTCATGTGTCCGCCGGCGGTGTCTTCGCTATATTGCAGCAGGTCCACGATGTCGCCGGCCTGCTCCACGTCGTCGATGTGCTTTATCACGTCGTCGCGGTCTTCCTTGTCGAGCTCTTGAATCACGTCGACGGCGTCGTTGGCGTCCATCTGCTCGAGTTTCTTGGCGATTGCCTCGTTGGGCATAAGCTCAAGCAGGTCGTGCCGCTGGTCTTCGTCGAGCTCAATCAGCACGTCGGCTGCCGTTTCCTCGTCGAGCAGTTTCAGTATGTATTCGGCATCATCGGTGTCAAGGTGTGAAATCAGTTCGGCAAGATCGGCGGGGTGCAGGTCGACTATTTCGGCCTTCACGGCTTCCTGGTCGTTGCTTTTTATGATGTCTTCGATGTGGTCGATGTATTGGCTGTTGAATTCTTTCATCGTTCCGTGTCTTGATTTAGTGGGTTATACACTCTGTTTTCTTGCTTCGGCCACCATGTTGGTCAGTGTCACATAGTCGGCTACGCTTAACTGCTCGGGGCGTTGTCGGAAGAAGTCGTCGGCAAGCAATGGGCTGCCGGCTGGCAGCAACGGTTTTATTGAGTTGCGCAAGGTCTTTCGCCGTTGCCCGAATGTGGTCTTCACCACCGTCTTGAACAGGCGCTCGTCGCACCCGAGGTGGGTCACGCTGTTGCGTGTGAGTTTCACCACGCCCGATTTAACTTTAGGCGGAGGGTTAAACACGTTTTCGTCGACTGTGAACAGGTATTCCACGTCATACCACGCCTGGAGCAGCACCGACAGTATGCCGCGTGTCTTGGTGCCCGGCTTGGCGGCCAGCCGCTGGGCCACTTCGCGTTGCAGCATCCCGCTGCAGCATTCCACCTGGTCCTTGTAGTCAAGCACCTTGAAGAAAATCTGCGACGATATGTTGTAGGGGTAATTGCCGATTATGCAAAACTTGCCGTCGCCCACGGCCTGTCGCAGGTCGAGTTTCAGGAAGTCGTCGGCTATGATGCGGCCGTCAAGTTGGGGAAATTCCACATTCAGGTAGTCGACCGACTCGGTGTCGAGCTCAACCACTTTCAAGTCGAGCTTGTCGTCGAGCAGGAACTGGGTGAGCACGCCCATGCCCGGTCCCACCTCGATTACCGGCAGTGACTCGTGTCCGTGGAGCGTGTCGGCAATGCGTCTGGCAATCGACAAGTCGGTGAGGAAGTGCTGTCCAAGTGATTTCTTTGCTTTAACCTGTTGCATGAGTCGCGTGTTGAATGAGAAAATGAGTTTTTTAATTTCTGATTGTCAGCCTGATGTGCACAATTTTATACACGTCTTAAAATGCCGCTCCGGGCAACTAAAAAACGTGTATTGTTGCAACAATACCGATAAAATCAATTATCTTTGCAAGTCTATACAAAGGTAGTGCTTGTGTGATTAATAGGAAAGCCGCACGCACTTTTTTTTGACGTTGACCGACACAAAAACGCATTTTTTAACTTTTATGACTCTTTAATTGTGAAGAAGACGATATCTAAGCTAATCAAATATGGCATACCGCTTTTAGTGGGCGTGGTGCTGATATATGTGCTCTATAAAAACGTGGACATGAGCAAGACGGTGGGCATCCTTAAAACCCGCATCAACTGGTGGTGGTTCATCCCGGTGTTTGCCGTGAGCATAATGAGCCATGTGTTCAGAGCCTTGCGCTGGAGGCTCCAGCTACGTGCGATAGGCGTGCGCCCGTCGATATCGGCACTCATCAACTCCATATTCGGCACCTATGCGGTCAATCTTGCCATTCCGCGCTTTGGCGAAGTGTGGCGCTCGGGCTACATAGCCAAGCGCCAAAAGGCTTCGTTCACTCAAGTGCTCGGGTCGATGGTGGCCGACCGCCTGAGCGACACCATAACCGTGCTGGTGCTCACCATAGCAGCCTTTTTCGTGGCCGAGCAGCAGTTGGCGCAGTCGGTCGACGGCTTGCACGACAAGATGGTGGCTCTTGCCACATCGCCTGTGGTGTGGGGCGCAGTGGTGATATGTGCCGCAGGCCTTTGGTGGCTGCTGTGCGGCCACAGCCAGAATACCCTGGTGGTGAAATTGCGCCAAGTGGTGCTCAACCTGTGGAACGGCTTTGCCGGCGTGGCAAAAATGGATGGCAAGTGGGCGTTTCTGCTCTACACGCTGCTTATTTGGGGTTGCTATTTTCTGCAGCTCTATGTGGCGTCGCTGGCATTCGACTACACTTGCGACTTGGGTGCCAAGGCGGTGCTTGTGCTGTTTGTGCTTAGCAGCATCGGCATGGCGGTGCCCACCAATGGTGGCCTTGGAGCATGGCATGCGGCTATAATCCTTGGCATGTCGTTCTACGGATTCGGACCATTCAGCGCCAGCAACCCCAACATTGAGGCCTACACGTTTGCAATGGTGGTGTGGGGCATGCAGACCATTCTGCTCATTTTGCTTGGCATATATGCCTTTGTGAGCATGGAGGTCGACTCGCGCCGCATAGCAGCCGGCAAAACCACTGTTGACGTGAGCGGTGACGGAATCCAAATTTAGACTATCGCCACTGGTTTGTGAGCATTAACGAAAAACACTTCGATCATATGGCAAAACTCCCTTTTTTAAACGACGATTTCGACGACGATTTCACGAAGCCTGAATCGCAGGTAGCTCAGCAGCCCAAACAACCCACTCAAGAAGAGCTGCAGGCGCAGCGCGACGAGGAAGAACTGCGGGAAACCGTGATAGAGCGCCGCCCCAACCGGCTGCGCATCATGCTTGTATGCATCACCGTGGTGGCAGTGGTGTCGGTGGCCGTCTGGCTGTGGCTACGCTATTTTCACCCATATAAAGTGGGGCAGGAGCGCGGCGTGATAATGGAGATGAGCGCCAATGGGCATCTCAAGACCTATGAGGGCAAAATGATGAGCGAGCGTCTCATCGACTCTACTCACATATATCAGACCGATTTCCTTTTCAGCACCACCAACGACTCGGTGGCTGCGCTTGCCTCGCGTCTGGCCGGCACTGGCCGCCGCGTGACGGTGTATTATGAGGAATTCAAGGGACGCCGATTGTGGCGCGGCGAGACTAACC
Organism: Bacteroidaceae bacterium; assembly: GCA_963612465.1. Lineage (GTDB taxonomy): Bacteria > Bacteroidota > Bacteroidia > Bacteroidales > Muribaculaceae > Sodaliphilus. The sequence continues at coordinate 37,349 of CAVDUV010000006.1, forward strand.
GTTTCGTCACCGCCATTGTGCCCGACGGATGCGACAGTGTGCCGACGACCGCGGGCGCGGGCGAATAATTGCGGCCAGATGGCGATTTTAAGCACTATTAATAATCGCCATGCGCCTAAATTGAAATCTTTGTCATACTTTTGTGCCGTCTTGCCAGTGTGAGGCAGACAGCAAAAACCGGCAAAGCACAATTATGAATAGCAAAGTCAGCAAAAAAATATTGATGTTTGTGATAGCTGCCGTGGCAGTCATTGCAAGCCACTCACAGGCGGCAGCACAAGACGCGGGCTCGGTGGGTGCGGCATTGCCGTCGGCTCTGCGCAACGTCTACTATGGCCGTTACCACTTTGTGGACAAGGTGAGCGGCGACACCTTGCTGATGCTTGTGCTCAACACCATCACCATCTATCCGCCCGAGCGTTTCCGCAACAGTGCCGAGGAGCAATTCTACTGGCGCACGGTGCGCGACGTGAAGCGCACGCTCCCCTATGCCAAGCTCATCAATTCCACGTTGCAGGAAACTTATGAATATCTCGAGACTTATGCCACCAAACAGCAGAAGGAGCAGTACTTGAAACAGTTTGAGAAGGAGATATTCAACCAGTACAAGCCCGAGATGAAAAAGATGACCAGAAGTCAGGGTAAGATGATGATTAAGCTCATCAATCGCGAGACCAATCAAAATTCCTACAACATAGTCAAGGCTTTCTTGGGCACTTTCCGTGCAGGCTTTTGGCAGACTTTCGGTCGCTTCTTCGGTGTGAACATGAAGACGGGCTATGATCCGCAACACGACCATAACGATGCCATGATTGAGCGCATTTGCATCCGTGTGGAGCAGGGCACTATCTAGTGGCTTCCTTCACCTTTTTAGGTGCATAAGGGTGTGATTTTCCCCAATAGTTGGACATTAAAATGCACTGGCAATTACTTGATTGTCAGTTGTCGCTTGCGGTTTTATGCGCTGTGTGAGGTCGTTGAAGTGTTAAAAAGCACCTGGAAACCATACGCATTAACACATTTTAGTATTACCCCCCCCCATTTTTAACAAATTAGAACTAATTTTGAGGCGTCGATTCCTGCTGACGGTTGTCCCCCATGCTTGGCGTGCGGATAATCGGTTTGTCTTGCACTTGGCAAATGCGTGAATCGGCTATATCATTACTGCCTCTCTCTGGAGGCTCTAATGCCAATGCCATGAGCCATCTTGTGATGCAAGATGGGATTTTAGCGTTCACCCTTATGGGAAAGATAGTATTGTAATGAAATGATGTAACTCCACACCGTTTGTGGCGCATGTTGATGGCGCAAGCCTCTGATATGCGCCGCAAATGTTTTGTGACTACCGTTGCCTGTGGCGAAAGTAGGCTGCGCCTCGGCAATGAGCAAATTCATACAAGTCCGATTTGTCATTGCGCTCGGCTTGCACTACCGTTGCCTGTGGCGAAAGTAGGTTGCGCCTCGGCAAAGGGCAAATTCGTACAAGTCCGATTTGCCATTGCGCTCGGCTTGCACTACCTTTGTGGGCAAGAAAAAACGGAGAATAGAATGATGAGAATGAACGGCAAGTGCATATTGCATTGCATGGCCATAGCCGCTTTAGTGTCATTGGCTTCATGCCATAGCACCGAAGCTAACTACAAGGCCGCCTACGACAAGGCTGTGGACCGCACTAAAGACGGTGTGGGACTTGAGGTGTATAACAAGGTGCTCGAGGAGCGCAACCGCGACAACTATATTGTGAACGGTGACAGCCTGCGCATGGTGCTCGACCGGTGCAACATTGTCGACGGCAAACCCGATGAGGTGAGGCCCTATGGCGTGGTGGTGGCTGAATTCAAGCAGAAGTTCAATGCCACGAGTCTGCGCAACCGCTTGCGCACCGAGGAAAAGCTCCCGGCTTATGTGGTGTTCACTGGCAGCGAGCAAAAGTATTGTGTGGTGGCAAGTGGCTTTGACGATGCCACCGATGCTGCTGCTTTTGTGAAAAACATAGGCAAAAAAATGAAAATAAAGCCCCTTGTGCCTAAAGTATGGGTGCTTCAGAGAATTTAGCCGAACTTAAGTGCGTCTGGAAACTCGGATTTGGTGACGACGACGGGTGGATTAATGGCTTTTTTGAGCATTACCACACGGCGGGTGACTGCTATGTGTGGCGCGACAGCCAAGGCCACATAGTGGCACAGATGCATGCATTGCCCACGAGTGTGGGAGGGGTCTACATCTATGGTGTGACCACACATCCCGCATGGCGTGGACGTGGCATTGCAAGGGCCTTGATGGCCGAGGCATTGTGCGACTTGGCAACGCGTGGTGTGCCTTATGCAATGCTGATTGCCCAGGAGCCGTCGCTGCGCCGGTGGTATGAGGGCATGGGGTTCTGCTTGGGGACTGAAGCCGTGGATGTGGTGGGCTATGACGGCGAGTGCTTGGGTAACGATGATCCTGCGCTCAATTTGCCCATGGTCAGGGTGGTGAATGCACAGCGCTATGTGGCTGCCGGAATCGGTTGTGGGCAGTGTGGACTGAAGTTGCCGTTTCACCTGAGCGACGGCATGATTCCCGGCAATGACGGGGTGTTTACTCCCGATGGCCGTTTCTTGCCGGGAGAAATGCTCCCGGGAGTGCCAGACCTTTTGCCGATAGAAGTAGCAAGGGCGTTGCCTGTGCCACTGTCGGGGCGAATAGATGTCATTGACCCTCGCGGCCTGTAAAGTGCCGATCCAATGTGGGTTACTCACCGCATTGTGCCCGTTGTGGCTGTATGGAATAAATCTGCAATCAATATAAATTCAGTAATGTGTAATCAAGAAAATTCTGCCGGCAAGATGCCTTTGGCCAAGTGGTTGCCGCTTCTTGGCTTGACGTGTGCCGCTTTTGTGTTCAATACCTCGGAATTTGTCCCCATTGGCTTGCTGACCGACATTGCCGCCGACTTCTCCCTTACCGAAGCCCGTGCGGGCCTGCTGATATCGGTTTATGCCTGGGTGGTGATGCTGCTGTCGCTGCCGCTGATGATACTCGCCTCGCGCTTCGACTTGCGCCGGCTCATGCTGTGGATGGTGGGACTCTTTTCGGTGTTTCAGGTGTGCTCGTTTCTATCGGTAAGTTATGGCACACTGATGCTGTCGCGCATCGGGGTTGCCTGCACCCACTCGGTGTTTTGGTCGATAGTCTCGCCCATGGCGGTGCGCATGGTGCCGCAGCGTTATCGCCAGTTGGCCTTAAGTCTGATTGTGACTGGCACGTCGGTGGCAATGATTTTCGGCCTGCCGCTTGGGCGTGTTGTGGGATTGCTTGTGGGGTGGCGCATGACCTTTTTGGGCGTGGGCATTGTGGGCGCTGTCACGTTTGTGTATCTGCTTGTCACCCTCCCGTCGCTGCCCAGTGTCGACCGTTTCAGGTTTGGCCAGTTTCCTGCATTGCTGCGCAACCGCACCCTGGTGGGTATATGGCTGTTCTCGTTTGTGCTGGCTACTGCCTACTACACAGGCTACAGCTACATAGAGCCGTTTCTTGGGCAAGTGGCCCACTTCAGCAGCGGCATGGTTACTGCAGTGCTGATGATGTTTGGCGGTGCGGGCATCTTTGGCAGCATGGCTTTCTCGAAATTCTATGTGCGCTACCGCTGCGGCTTTGTGAGCATTGCTACACTGGCAATGGCTGCCGCGCTATTTATGTTGTGGCCGCTGGCATGCTCTGTGGTTGCGGTGGTGGCACTGTGCGCCATGTGGGGCGCAAGCGCCACGGCATTTAATGTGGCCATGCAGTCGGAGGTGATCAATGTGTCGACGGCCGAATCCACATCGGTGGCTATGTCGGTATTTTCGGGCATTTTCAATCTGGGTATAGGATTGGGCGCATTGGCCGGTGGGGCAGTGTGCACGCTGCTGTCGATTTCGTGGATAGGCATTGCCGGCGGTGTGATTGCCGTGGTGGCTTGGGGGTTCTGGCAGTGCGACTTGTCGCGGCGCTTGCGGTTGCTGCACAAGCGCTGATGCGTGGCTGAGCCTTCAATAGACAAAATAAAAACAAAGGCCCGGAACTCATTTCCGGGCCTTTGTGCTGTTATGAAAAGCCTGTTGCTGCGTGTGGATTATAGTCCCACCGACAGTGATGTGTAGTAGCGGCCGCCTTCGCTGCTGAGGTTGAGGGTCACATATCCCCGTCCATCGCCGCCATACCATGAGATGCACATTGAGCTGCCGCCGTTGTAACCTATGGGTTGCCCGTAGGTGGCGCAAAGGTCGCGGTATATGCGGTTGTAGCGGCTGCGGTCGTAGTATGGGGTTGAGTATACGAACTGTGCGTAGTTGAAGCCGCTGTAGGGGTCATAGCTCATCATCACGTCGGGCCAGGTGAAACTCAGTAGTGGCACGTTGCGCAGATACACCACGTTGTCATAGTATCCGTCGATGTCATATCCCTTATAATACAGGAAGTTGAGGGCCGAGTTGGCGAGAGTTCCGAAGTCAACTCCAAGGATGCTCACGATTGATGGTGCGCCATAGTATGGGCGGTAGCTTGCCGGAACAGTAGGGCGGTAGTACCAGATGCGCTCGGGCCGATAGGCTCTTGCGGGCGGCATCACGGGTCGGCGCCAGTCGTTGTTGCGGTAGTTCCAGAAGAAACGGTCGTTGTTGCTCCTTGGACGCATGTTCCCGTCGTAGCGGTAGCGGTCATACTTGTTGCTGCCGTTGTTGTAGCTGTAGTTGTTGGGACGGTTGTTGTTTGGGCGGTAGTTGCCAGTGTATCCGTAGTTGTTGCCGGGGCGGCGTCCGTCGCTGTAGTTGTAGCTGTTGCCAGGGCGGTTGCTGTTGTTATTGCCGTAGTTGTAATTGTTATTGTTGCCTGTGTTCCCGTTATTGCCGGTGTTGGGCTTGAAGCCGGTGTATCCGTTGTTGCCGGGACGCCGTCCGTTGTTGCCCGAATTACTGTTCGAGACCTCGTTGCGCACGGTGGCTGAGCGGTGGTTAACGCTGTTGTTGGCGTTGGTGGTGGCACTGTTGGCCCCTGGCCAGTAATTGATTGTCGGCTGAGTGCTGCGTCGGTCGGTGGTGGTGCTTTGGCTACCTATGTTGTCGGCGTTTCTGTTGGTGGTGGTAGCCGATGCCGGCATCCGGCCGTTGTTGTTGACCGAAACTGTGTTGCGCCGCTCGTTGGCCGAGCTCGACGAAGTGAAGCGTCCTACGCTGCTTGAGCTTGAGGTTGAGGCTGATGCTCGGCGGCTGTTGTCGAACTGGGTTGCCGACGGGGAGGCGTTGACTGCCTGGCGGGGTGCTGTCGCTTGGCTGCTTCCGCGGTGGCCGGTCACATTTTGCGGGCCGTTACCGCCTGCCGATATTCTTCCCTGTGCCGTCATTGCCGGCGATGCCATCATGCTGCCCAGCAGCATTGCGCAAATCATTAAGTTGTTAGTGGTGCGTTTCATAACAGTATGCTTTTTGTTGATTATCAAATAAGTGTTTAACTTTTTCGTTTGCTTCTTTGACTTTTTGCCGGCTACTCGGTTTAATCGGTCGTTGCCGTGATAGACCAACGCGCTGTTTTTGCCGACTAATGCCGTTCCTTAGCCTTGCACTCAGCGCACAGACCCTTGAGCACGTAGTTGATGCTGTGCACTTCGAAGTTGCCAGTAAGGGTGGCCACCGGCACATGGATGCTTTTCAGGCAGAACGTGCGGTGGCAACGCTCGCAATAGAAGTGTGCATGCATGTCGTCGGTGTCGCCGTCTTCCTCGCCGCAATGGCAGTTGTTGGCGCATACAGCATATTTCAGGGAGCCCGATCCGTCGTCGATGGCGTGGATTAAGTGGTGGGTGAGAAATAGCATTATGGTGCGGTAGATGGTCGACTTGTCCACGGTGTCGAGGTCGTATTCCAGACTTTGCAGCGAAAAGGCATCTTTGCGGGCCATCATGGCCTTGAGAATGAGAATCCTTAGGGCCGTCGGCTTAATGTCGCGCAATGCGAGCTTGTGTAGATACACGTCGGTTTGTCCTGTTTCCATTGTGGCTGGCCAAGGGCCGCTTGTGGCCTCAAGGCATTGCGCAAAAATAGTAAATATTGCTGATATTTGCCAATCGGCGCGGGGTGCCGAAGCGCGCTTGCCCCGGAGGGGGCTATTTATGCTCAAGCGGGCAATTCACTAAATACAGGTGCTTGCGGGCACGGGTCATTGCCGTGTAGAGCCATCGCATGAAGTCGAGTGAACTTAGCGCGTCGGGCATAATCGAGCCCATGTCGACAAACACGTTTTGCCACTGGCCGCCTTGGGCTTTGTGGCAGGTTACGGCATAGGCAAACTTCACTTGCAGGGCATTGAAATAAGGATTGGCCTTGAGGGCGCGGTAACGGCTGCGTTTGTCCCCGGTCATTTCGGCCATCAGCTCGTTGTACAGGCGGTCGCTTTGCTCGCGGGTGAGTGCAGGGGTGTCGCTGAACAGGCTATCGAGAATCACCTTGGCGTCGACCTCAATGCCGCCGTGGTCGGGAAACTCAAGTGTGACTTGGGCAAACCGCAGGCCATAGCGTAGCTCCACCTCGCCCCACACCCGCTGCACACGAGCCACGTCGCCATTGGCGATGAAGTCGATTTCTTTGTAGTCGGCAGCCCAGTGGTAGTTGTTTTTTGTCACTAGCAGCATGTCGCCGTGGGTGAGTTCCTCGTCGCGAAACAGAATTTGGTTGCGTATGGCCCCGTTGAACAGTTTGGCTCTGCGGTTGCTGCGCGTGATTATTATGGTGTCGTCTTGCCCGCAACTGTCGTAGCTGTCGCTGATTTTTTCGAGCAGGTACTCGCCGGTCACGGTTTCCACGTCGTCAAATTGCTGCAATTCTATAACCGGCGGCACCGTCTCGGCCGTGGTGAGCATGCGTCTCACGGTGGTTGCGTTATACAGGATGCCGCTTTGTGCCGCTTGCCGGGCAATTTGTGTCAGCCAGATGTCGTATACGCTGAGGCCGTAACCACTCAGCACTTGGGCTTTCAGTGCCGGACTGTCGGTCTGGCCCACCGGCGGCAACTGGGCCGAGTCGCCCATCAGCACCAAGCGGCAGTTGCTTTGCCCGTTGGCGTAGACGTATCCCACCAGGTCGTCAAGCAGTCGTCCTGTTCCGAATGCGGAACCGTCAAGTCCTGGCGAGTTAGATATCATCGATGCTTCGTCGACGATAAACAAAGTGTCGGTGTGCTTGTTGTCGGCAAGGGAAAAAGCTTGGTCGAGGTAGCTGTTTTGGCGGTAGATTTTGCGGTGAATGGTGAAGGCCGTGTGGCCTGAATAGTCGCTGAACACTTGTGCTGCGCGTCCCGTTGGTGCCAGCAGCACAGATTTCGAGCCGCGCCGGGTGAGGGCTTTCACAATCGCGCCTGTGAGGCTCGTTTTTCCGGTACCGGCATAACCGTTGAGCAAAAACACGGCTTTGGGACCGCCGTATAGCATGAAGTGTGCAAATGCGGCAATCATGGTCACTTGGTCGTTGTTGGGCTCATATGGAAGGAGGTCCATCACGTCGAGGGCAAAGTCGCGGATGGCTTTGTCGTCGCGCCCGATTGCGCTTGGGGTGGCATTATGGCTCGAATTTTCTTCCATATCACAAAATTACTCACAAATTCCGATGATTGGCAAAAAATCATTATCTTTGTGTCCGCAATGCTTTGAAGCATGCGGTGAAATCATGGAGTGATGCTCGAGTGGTTGAAGAGGCACGCCTGGAAAGCGTGTATACGTCAAAAGCGTATCGGGGGTTCGAATCCCCCTCACTCCGCTCAGGCGCGCTTGGCCTCGATAGGCTGAGCGCGTTTTTTTTATTGTGTGAAAACATGGTGGGCGGCACAGTGGGGCGCGCAGATGAAACAAAAACAAAACGGGAGGAAATCCATTCGGACTTTCTCCCGTTTGCGCTTCAAGATGGACTTGAACCAACGACCCCATGATTAACAGTCATGTGCTCTAACCAACTGAGCTATTGAAGCAGGTTGATATTTGTTTTGTCTTATTATTCTTGCGCTTCAAGATGGACTTGAACCAACGACCCCATGATTAACAGTCATGTGCTCTAACCAACTGAGCTATTGAAGCAAGATGTATTAGCAACCGCTCGGCAACCTTTCCGAGAATTGCGTTGCAAAAGTAACTTGATATTTTGATATATGCAACGTTTTGGCCGAAAATGTTGCTAAAAAAGTGCGTTTTTCACAATTTTATCAATGCGCAACACCGTTAATTCACGTTTTAGTAGTACTTTCGCACTAAAATCCAGTAAGATGAATAAGACATTAAAAAACGTTGCCCTTGCGGCCTTTGTGGTTCTTGTGGCCTCGCCAGTGGCCACCGGAGCGCTCAAGCGTGCCGACAATGCCGCAATAGTGCGCAACCTCGACATATTCAACAGCCTCTATAAAGAGCTCAACACATTTTATGTGGACACCCTGAATCCGCAAAAGTCGATTGAGACAGCCATTAATGCGATGCTCGACGACATCGACCCATATACCGAATACTATCCGGCCAAGAAGCAGGACGACTTGATGATGATTTCTACCGGCGAATATGGCGGAATAGGGTCTTACATCATGCTGGGAACCGACAAGGCCGTCTATATCTCGGAGCCTTACGAGGGCAGTCCTGCGGCCAAGGCCGGGCTGCGCCCCGGAGACCGGATTGTGAAAATCAACGGCAAGAGCGTGAAGGGTTGGACCCAAGACAAAGTGAGCGAGAACCTCAAGGGCCAGGCCAACACCAGCCTGACGGTGACTGTGGTGCGCCCCTATTGCACCGACAGCGTGAAGACATTCAACATTGTGCGTGAAAAGATAAAGGTGAACCCTGTGCCATATTATGGCGTGGTGAGGGGCAACATAGGCTACATCAACCTGACTACATTCAATGAGCAGAGCGCCGAGGCTGTGAAAAAGGCTCTGCTGGAATTCAAGAAAAACCCTCAGGTGAAATATCTGGCACTCGACCTCCGCGGCAATGGTGGCGGACTGCTTGAGAGTGCCGTGCAAATCGTGGGCTACTTTGTGCCCAAGGGTACTATGGTGCTCAAGCAGAAAGGCCGGCTCAAGCAGAGCGAGAAAATCTACAAGACCACCGAAGAACCCATAGTTCCCGATATGCCGCTGGCTGTGCTTATCGACGGCGGATCGGCATCGTCGAGCGAAATCACGGCCGGCTCGCTGCAAGACCTCGACCGTGCGGTAATCTTGGGCTCGCGGTCGTTTGGCAAAGGCTTGGTGCAGACCACCCGCCAGCTGCCTTTCGACGGACTGCTCAAGGTGACCATTGCAAAATACTACATTCCGAGCGGACGCCTGATTCAGGAAATCGACTATAGCCACCGCAACGCCGACGGCACGTTCAAAAAAGTGCCCGACAGCCTCACCAACGTGTTTACCACTGCCCACGGCCGCAAGGTGCGCGATGGCGGTGGCATCACACCCGATATAAAAATCAACTATCCCGAGGTGAACCGGCTTGTGTATAACGTGGTGCGTGACCATTGGGCTTTCAACTATGCAACCAAATATGCATCGACTCATGCTTCGGTGCCCTCGCCTGCAAAATTTGAGGTTACCGACTCGATGTTTGCCGACTTCAAGCGTTTTGTCGACCCCAAGAAATTCAATTACGACAAGGTGTGTGAGGAAGGCGTGGCCAATTTGAAGAAAGTGGCTAAGACTGAGGGGTATATGAACGACAGCACAGCGGCTGTGTTTGCCCAGCTTGAGAAGCTGCTCAAGCACGACTTGGGCCACGACCTCGACGTGAACAGGAAGCAACTCAGCGGCATTATCGCCGACGAGATAATGAAGCGCTATTATTACCAGCGTGGCCAGATAGAGAACACGCTGAACAACGATGAGGCCATCGACAAGGCCGAGGCGATGTTTATGAAGCCCGGAGAATACAAGCGCATGCTGAACTTGAACTGACGTTAATAAAAAAGACAAGCTACATAATAACCGGAAATCGACATGGCTACCACACTTGGTGACTTTATGGAGATAGGGGCGTTGTGCGACTTGCTAAACAGCAAGGCACACACCAAGGCTCTTGCCCGCATGGTGGGCAACGAAAGCAACCGTGTGATGAGTATCGACGGCTTGGCCGGATCGGCTGCCGCAATGCTCATTTCGAGGCTGCCGGCCCTTGACACACCTTATTTGGTGGTGGCCAATGACCTCGACGATGCCGGCTACATCTACAACGACCTGTGCCAAATCAACGGCGAGGCACACGTGCTCATATTCCCGTCGGGCTACAAACGCGACATTAAATATGGCCAGATTGACGCCCCGCAAGAGATTTTGCGCACCGAGGTGCTCAACCAGTGGCACTCCAATGCGACTCTGCGCTGGGTGGTTACCTATCCCGAAGCCCTTGCCGAGAAAGTGGCCGACCGCGACACGGTGGAGAACAACACCCTTAATTTGTCGCGCGGCGGAACGGCCGACCTTACCGAGACTGTGTGCCGGCTCCGCGAACTGGGGTTCAGCGAAGTGGACTATGTGTACGAGCCGGGCCAGTTTGCCGTGCGTGGCTCAATACTCGACGTCTACTCGTTCAGCAACGAGTTGCCCTACCGCATCGACTTCTTTGGCGACGACATCGACAGCATGCGCACTTTCAACGTCGAGACCCAGTTAAGCGACGCTCAAGTCGACTCGGTGAGCATCGTTGGCTGTCATGGCAGTGAGGCCGATGCCGGCACATCGCTTCTGCAGTTTGTGGGGGACGACACGGTGCTTGTGTGCCGCGACGTGCAGTGGCTCAGGCAGCGGGTGAAGGCAATAGGTGAAGAGCAGATGTCGGCCAATGCGCTGATTGCGGGCGACACCGACACCGACGCCCTTGGCAAGGTGGTCGATTTTGCCGCGTTTGATGCCGCACTGGGCGCAATGCGCCGCATCGACATCTACAACGGCAAGAGCGGTGGCAAGGCTGATGCGGCTTTGCACATGCATTGCTCGCCACAAGGAATTTACCATAAGAATTTCGATTTGATAAGCGAGTCGTTCGGCGGATTCCTGAGCCAGGGCTACCGCATTGTGATATTGAGCGACAGCGCAAAACAGATAGAGCGTTTGCGCATGATATTCAACGACCGCAACGACGACATAGCCTTCACACCGGTGCTCAGCACGGTGCACGAGGGATTTGTGGACGACGACTGCCGCCTGTGTGTGTTTACCGACCACCAGATTTTTGACCGTTTCCACAAATACAACCTTAAGAGCGACAAGGCGCGGTCGGGTAAGTTGGCCCTGTCGCTCAAAGAGCTGAATCAAATTGAGGTGGGCGACTACATTGTGCACGAAGACCACGGCATAGGCAAGTTTGGCGGCTTGGTGCGCACTGCAATCAACGGCTCTCCGCAGGAAATGATAAAGCTCGTCTATCTCAACGGCGACATAATCTTTGTGTCGATACACGCCCTTCACAAGTTGTCGAAATACCGTGGCAAGGAGGGACTTGAGCCGCGCTTGAGCAAACTCGGCTCAGGGGCGTGGGGCAAACTCAAAAGCCGCACAAAGAGCAAACTCAAAGATATCGCCCGCGACCTCATAAAGCTGTATGCCCAGCGCCGCAATGAGCGCGGCCACGCCTATCAGCCCGACGGCTACATGCAACACGAGCTAGAGGCGTCGTTTATCTACGAGGATACCCCCGACCAGCTTAAAGCCACACAAGCCGTGAAGGCCGATATGGAAAAAGACAAGCCCATGGACCGCCTGATATGCGGCGACGTGGGTTTCGGAAAGACCGAAATAGCCATTAGAGCAGCGTTTAAGGCTGCCACCGACGGTAAGCAGGTGGCAGTGCTTGTGCCCACCACCGTGCTCGCCTTCCAGCACTACAACACCTTCACCGAGCGACTTAAGGACTTTCCGGTGAGGGTTGATTACCTGACGCGCGCCCGCAAGCCCAAAGAAGTGCGGCAGATGCTTGCCGATCTTGCCGACGGCAAAATCGACATAATCATAGGTACGCACAAGCTCATAGGCAAGACGGTGAAATTTCACGACTTGGGCCTGCTCATAATCGACGAGGAGCAGAAATTCGGCGTGGGCGTCAAGGAGAAACTGAAGCAGCTCAAGGTGAACGTCGACACGCTCACCATGTCGGCCACGCCAATACCGCGCACCTTGCAGTTCTCGCTCATGGGTGCCCGCGACCTTAGTGCAATCACCACCCCTCCGGCTAACCGTTATCCCATTCTCACATCGCTCAACTCGCTTAACGACGAGGTGGTGGCCGAGGCCATCAATTTCGAGCTGTCGCGCAACGGCCAGGTGTTTTTCGTCAACAACCGCATCGACCTGCTGCCCACGCTCCAAAACATGATTAAGCGCGTGGTGCCCGATGCCCGTGTGGTGGTAGGGCACGGCCAGTTGCCCCCCGAAGAGCTTGAGCGGCGCATCATCGATTTCTCCAACCATGACTATGATGTGCTCCTTGCCACCACCATTATAGAAAGTGGCATCGACATGCCCAACGTGAACACCATTATCATCAATAATGCGCAAAACTATGGCTTGAGCGACTTGCATCAGTTGCGAGGCCGCGTGGGGCGCTCGAGCCGCAAGGCATTCTGCTATCTGCTTGTGCCCCCTGGCGCCCCCCTCACCCCGGTGGCCCGCCGACGCCTGCAGGCTATTGAGAGTTTCAGTGACCTTGGCAGCGGAATCCAGATAGCGATGCAAGACCTCGACATACGCGGTGCCGGCAATCTGCTTGGTGCCGAGCAGAGCGGCTTTATCGCCGATTTGGGCTACGAAACTTATCAGAAGGTGCTCAAGGAGGCCGTGCTTGAGCTGAAGACCGAAGAATTTGCCGACACTTTCGAGCAGCATGCCGACGGGCAACAGGATGCCGATGGGGCAGAGCCTGATTATGTGACCGACTGCACAATCGACACCGACCTCGAGCTTATGTTTCCCGCCACCTATGTGCCGCAGGAAAACGAGCGCATATCGCTCTATCGTGAGCTTGATGCCATGGAAACAGACGACCAGGTGGCTGAATTTGAGGACCGCCTGCGTGACCGTTTCGGCGAAATTCCCGAAATGGGCCGCGAACTCATTCGCATAGTGCCGTTGCGCCGGCTTGCACGCCGGTTGGGCATCGAGAAGATAGCCCTGATGCAAGGCCGCATGTATGTGTACTTTGTGGGAAAAGAAAATGTGGCATATTATCAGTCTCCCGCATTTGGGCGAATACTGCAGTATGTGCAGATGAATCCTCGCCGGTGCAACTTCCGCAACGTCAATGGTCGCAATTCCATCCTCATTTCGGGTGTGAGCCGCGTGGAAGAGGCTCTTGAGATATTGCGGACAGCCATCAAGTTGCCGTCGGCTTGATTTTAATTTCATGTCCTATGTGCCGCTATGGCGGTAATCGTATTAAAATGTGTAGTGAAAAACTGAAAGCACAATTCTGTGTTGTGCTTTATTGAAAATATGCGGCTTTTATTGGAACTTTGTTACAAATAATTGCACATTTAGTGCAAAATAATAGCATAAACTGAAAAAAATAATTAATTTTGCCGTCATCAAGACTTGCTTTGGGTTGTAAAGTCTAATTATTTTTATTCATTTTCTAAACATTTTTCATTATGCGTAAATTTACACTTATGCTTTTATGCGCCTTTATGGCGGTATTAGCATGCTCTGCTACGCAGTCACGCGACGAGTTCACCTTCACCAAGGTGCCCGTGGCAAGTGGCGTTGCGGCAGAGACAGCGACGCGCATCAGTGCCACCCAGCTGGCAAGCGGCAGTGTCTACACTGACGGCAGCCTCAGCTCTAAGGCACGTGTCGTGTCGGCTGCGCGTAAATCGCCGAAGGCCAAGGTCGCAATCGACGACTTTGCCGGCTCTCGCTACGTGATTTCCCATGCCACAACAGGTGTGGTCACGGCGCGTGAGGCCACAGTGACAAAGGTTGGCACCGACAGCCTTTCGATCAGCGGTTTCGTGTACAGCGATGTAACTGTGGGCGCAAAAGTGGATGTGGCTACCGGCAAGGTGACCATTTATCCGCAATATGTGGCCACGGTGCAAGGTTATTCAGTATGGATTTGTAGTGTGGATCAAGACAAGAACGTCTACAGCACTACCGACCCCATTGAAGGAACAATTGATGAAAGCGGCGCTCTGCATCTGGAGACCGCTTTCGGTTTTTTTGTGACTTCGGGTGACAGAAAAGGCGCCTATCTCACTATAGGCATTCAGAACTATGCCGATGTGGCAAAAGTCAACGGCCGCGTCACCACACAGGTCATCAAATATGATGGTTACTTTTCGACCAAGCGCCGCTCAGTCACTCCAGTCACCGACTGGGTGTATGTGCGCCAGACAGCAGCCGACAAGCTGCGCATAACCCACTTGTCGAGCGACAAGGGCTACTTCGACTTCGATGCCAAGCTCAACTACGACAAGACCCTCAGCATCGACCCGCAGACTCTGCTCTCTATAGCATATTCGGGCTCGTTCTGCTGCTACAAGTTTACCGAGACAGTGCAAGACACCACCGTTACAATCTCAGCTCAAATTCTGAGTCCCATTACCGGAACACTCACACAAGACGGCGACTCGGCCAAGATTGCGCTGGGCAAGTGGATGGTGGGCAGCACCTCTGGCGGTGTGCTCAACCTGTTTGAGAGCAGTGCCTTCAGCACTTCGGCCTCAATCGTGTTCCCCGAGAAGCCTCAAGCCAACTTCGAGGGCTCGGGTACTGAAGCCGACCCCTATCTGATTAAGACTGCGGCCGACCTCAAGGCCCTCTCTGTGACAGTCAATACCGACGCCTCTAAGCGCGGAAGCATCAAGACTGATGTTCAAGGCAATCAGTACTATCCGGTATATGCCGGCACCTACTTTGCTCTTGCCGCCGATATCGACATGGGCAGCTTCAAGGAGACCTTCGACCCCATTGGCACATCGGTAATCCGCTTTGCCGGTACGCTTGACGGTCGCGGCCATACAATCAAGAAACTCCAGTTTATCGACTACGCTTACGACTATGTGGGTCTCTTCGGAGCCACCGCACCCGAGGCTACCGTCAAGAACCTGCGCTTCAGCCAGCCCAAAATCACAACAGTGGGCTACAACGTAGGTGTGCTTGCCGGCCGTAACTTCGGTACTGTCGACGGTGTTACTGTCGACACCGCAACTGTAAGCACCAGCGGCTACAACGTGGGTCTTATCGGCGGTTACAACTTCGGTACAATATCTAATGTAAAAGTTCACAAAGCCTCTATTGCAGCCCTTGGCTACGTGGGTGGCGTGGCTGGATTCTGCTACGGCAACGTGCTGTCGTCGAGTGTTGAGGGTGCTACCATCCAACTCCTCTACAAGCAGCAGTTTGTCGGCGGTATTGTGGGCTACATTAGCCGTATCAAGGGCCAAGCCAACAGCAAGCTGCTCGATTGCTCGTTCTCAGGAACCATCTATTCGTCGGCTTCTGAGATTTGCATGGGTGGTATTGCAGGTGAGGCAGCCTACACCGAGATTGCCCGTTGCTACACTGCCGGACGCATACTCAGCGGTTCAAGCGTGCAAAACTACATAGCCGGCCTTGTGGGTGCAGCATGGGTGTGCGACATCCACGACTGCTACGCAACCGGTGTGGTCTACAACGAGAACAG
This sequence comes from Bacteroidaceae bacterium, assembly GCA_963612465.1. Taxonomy (GTDB): domain Bacteria; phylum Bacteroidota; class Bacteroidia; order Bacteroidales; family Muribaculaceae; genus Sodaliphilus. The sequence continues at coordinate 53,001 of CAVDUV010000006.1, forward strand.
CGCATATGCAGCCGGTCTCGTCAGCGAAGACCCTGAAACCAGCGATGAATACGGCGGCACCACCATCACCAACTGCTATGCAGCCGTGCAGCTCACCACCGCTTCTACCGACTCTATTGCCGGCCTCGTGGGTAAGCCTAAATACATCACTGTAAAGAACAGCTACTTCGATGCCCAGCTGGCCAACATCAACCACTCTGAATGGGGCAAGAGCACTGCCGAGCTCACTTCGGCAGCCGGCATCTCGGGCTTCGACGCCAGCGTTTGGAATTTCACCGAGGGCCTGTATCCCCGCATCAAGGCAACCGACACAACCGATGTGGCTGTGGTTTCGGCTTCGCCCATTATCTTGGCTTCGGCCGACAACGTGAAACTCGTGAAGAGCGACTTCACTTACAACTCTGCGGCTAGCAACGTCAAGTGGCGTGCCGTGCAAAATGGCTCTTACAGCACCGAGGGCGGACACGCCTTTACGTTCAACAACGGCGTGGGTAAGCTCAACTATCAGCAGTATACCGATACCGTTGAGGTTTCGTGCAACAATGCATTCAAGCTCTACTTCGTCAATATAGCTCCGATGCCATTCAAGGGCGACGGCTCGGCCGAGAACCCATGGGAAATCGGCACACGCGAGGAGCTGAATCAACTGATCAGCATCTCTAACAATGCTACGCTCACGTTCAACGGCAAGTATATCAAGCAAACCGCCAACATCGACATGCAGGGCGACACTATCCAGCCTATCGACAACGACAACAGCGGCAAGCTCCACTTCCTGGGAACCTACGACGGTCAGAAATACACCATCGACAACTTCGTGCTGAGCACAGCTGGCTTCCATGCCGAGGGCAACTCTTCGGGCAAGCCGGCAGGTGAGTTCAATCCGCGCGACGACCGCAGCACATACTATGGCGGTCTGTTTGGCACAGTGGGTGCCACTGGCGTGGTTAAGAATGTGACAGTGGGCAGCAAAGCCGTTTATCAACTCTTCTGCTACGGCGGCGCTATTGCCGGTCAGTGCTATGGCCGCATTGAGGGCTGCTCTAACTTCGGTACTGTATACACCTACTATTCTCGCTCTGGCGGTATCGTAGGTCAGCTCAACAAGGACGGCGTGGTCAGCGGCTGCTACAATGCTGGTAGCGTCTATGTAGACAACAACCAGGCTGGCGGTATTGCCGGCTATGCAGCTCAAGCAACCATCGAAAACTGCCAGAACGCAGGTGAGGTGGGTGCCGTATACTTCAACTCTTACCAAAAGGAAGGCGTGCAGGCTAAGGCCGGCGGTATCGTTGGTGAAGATTCGAAGTGTGTGATCAAGAATGTGCTCAACACCGGTCATGTGGAAACCTACAAGCAGGTGGGCGGTATCAGTGGTGTCACTTCAAGCTCTACATTCACCAATGCAGTGAACTATGGTACTGTGGTTGTGAAGACCGACAAGTCTACTTCAGGCCACATCGCAGGTGCCAACACAAGCTCTACATTCGAGAATTCATATTATGCAAGCCAGCTGTCGAAACTGGGTGCCGTGGCTAACGGCAACCACGACGGTGTTGAGGGTGAGACCACAACAAATCTCGCCTCGGGCAGCATCAAGACTCTCTCCGACTCGATATGGACACAGAAGGCAGGCTGTTATCCCACTCTTGCCGCCACCAGCAATTGGCCTGAGGCTCAACTTGCATCAAAGGCAACTGTGTTCTTCGCCGATGGCAACTATGCAAGCTCTGTCTTGACTCCCGCCACTCTGGGTAACACCCAAGAGCTGACTTGGTCGGTTAAGACCGGAAAGGCATTCGCTGTTACCGACGGCAAACTTGTGCCCACAGTGCCCGCATCGGGCGCCGAAGCCGACACTCTGGTTGCTGTCTTTGGCAACTACAAGCGTTACTTGCCCATCGTCACACTCAATGCAGCAATCCTCGAAGGCAGCGGCACAGCCGAGGCTCCTTACCTCATCAAGACTGTGGCTGACTACAACACTCTGGCCGACTTCGTGAAGTCGACCGGACACGACTACGAGGGCAGCTACTTCAAGGTGGTCAACGACCTCGATTTCAAGGATGTTGCATTCCAGCCTATTGCCGACGGTCCTAACGGATTTGCAGCCGACTTCAACGGCAACGGCAAGACGTTCAGCAACATCAGCTACGACACAAGCACCGACAACGGAACTACGGCTCATGCCGTGTTTGGTACCGTGCTTGCCGCAGGTTCTGTGCACGACCTTACCATCGACGAGTCTTGCAAGTTCGGTTCTTACACCTATCCTGCAGCATTCGTATCGTCGCTTTACGGTAAGCTCTACAACCTCACCAACAAGGCCGCTGTGGCCGCAGGCAACTACTATGCCGGCGGTATTGCCAGCTTGGCCAATGCTGGTGCGTCAATCAAGAATTGCGCCAACTATGGCGACATCACAGCTAAGTATGGCTATGCCGGTGGTATCTTCGCCGTCAGCGTTGCCGGCTCTGCTATCCAGGTCGACAGCTGCGTCAACGAGGGCTTAATCTCGTCGGCAAGCTATATGGGCGGTATCGCCGCACAGGCATCGGCCAATGTGAATGCAAGCGTCAACCGTGGCGCAATCGCAGCTACTGCCAAATATGCAGGCGGTATGCTTGGTGTGGCTCTCGCTCCGTCGAGCGCAACCTACTGCCACAACGAGGCCGACATTCTCGCTGTTGAGGATGCTGGCGGTATCTTCGGTCAGGTGGCTGCACACAGCGCTCCCTACCGCTGCACTATCGACAGCTGCTACAACACTGGCGCAATCACTGCCGCCACAAGCTCTAAGAAAAAGTCGTACTACATGGGCGGTATCGTGGGCTACGCTACCCGCGGCATCACCGTCAACAAGTGCTACAACATTGGCGAGGTGAAGGCTGAGTCGAGCGACATCATCCTCTACACTGCCGGTGGCATTGTGGGTTCGAGCAGCGCAACCAGCGCAGGCTACAACTATTTCACCGACTGCTGGAATTCAGCCAACGTGAGTGCATATAACAACGTGGGCGGTATTGGCGGCGCAATCAGCGGCGACACCACCGCAATAATTGTGCGCTGCTACAACTTGGGCAATATCTCAAGCAACAGCCCCACAGTCTCTAACGCCGGCGGTATTGTGGGTAATGGCGGATATGAAATCAGCGACAGTTACAATGCAGGTAACGTGACCGGTACTGGCTATCAGATTGGCGGTATCGCAGGTTACCTCACTGGTCACCCCTACGACTTCCACAATGTGGCCAATTATGGCACGGTGACCGGTACCACTACCAAGTCGACTAAGATCGGCGGTATCGTTGGTATGGGTCGTGTGGACATGAAGGATTGCTACAACTTTGGCGAAGTGAGTGGCTACGACGCAGTGGCCGGTATCGTGGGTTATCCCGGCAATGCGCTTGCCGAAAGCTACTACACCTATATCACCCGCACCTATAATGTAGGTAAGGTGACTGCCACCAATGGCGCAGCAGGAAACATCACCACACTCAACAGCAACTGTAAGTATTATTCTTGCGACTCGGTTTATTTCGACAGCAGTGTCAACGAGGCTGGTAGCTACGACACCCAAAACGGTGTCAAGGGTATCACCAAGCGTGAGTTTGTCGACCTGAAGATAAGCGATGCCTTCGAAAATGCCGAGGCCACCTATCCTTCGCTCAAGGTGTTCAAGAACAATGACTACAACAGCTTTGCAGTGGCAATGCTCCTGCTTGCCGACGGCGAGAAGACCGACAGCGTGACACACAACTTCAAGGTGGGTACTCCCGCAGGTGCTGTGTGGACAGCTTCATCTAACCTTGTGATTGATGGCAACGACGTGAAACTGGCCAACAAGACCAATGGCGAGAGCGCAACCATCACCCTCACTGTGGGCGACTTCAGCCGCACTTATGAGCTCACGCTCTACTATCCTTCTGGCATCTCGAGCAACATAGCCGACAAGGCAGTTGCCAACCGCGTATACTACAACCTTGCCGGTGTGCGCGTTGATGGCCCGTCGGAATACAACCCGGTAGTGATTGAGCGCACCGTCTACACCGACGGCACTTCGGCTTCGGCCAAGGTTATCTACCGAGCCAAGTGATAGGCAATAAGCACACAAATGCCCGCTTATAGGCAGGCATCCCAATAACGCAAGAGCCGCGAGGACCCAAGTCCCCGCGGCTCTTTGCATATCACATGCAGTAGAAGAGTGAAACAAAACCAATCAGCGAGCAGAACAGGGGCAAGCCCTATGGGATAATGCCATTGCCAATGCAGCATTGCAACAAATGCCACAATAACGAATGTTTTTCAGTGCTCTCGGCATGCCGCATCCATGCCGATTGGCAGTGAATCCGTTACTTTTACAGGCCGCACCACTCGCTCGGAGTATTGGTGGTTTTATCTTGCCTGCATAATTATCAGCTTTGCCATTGGTCTTGTCGACGGACTTTTTGGGGAAAAGAGTATTGTGTCGAATATTGTGTCGCTGGGTCTCTGCATCCCAATGCTTGCTGTGGGCATCAGGCGGATGCACGACACGGGCCACTGTGGCTGGTTTATCCTAATCCCCATCTACAATTTGGTGCTCCTTTGCACCAAGGGAGAGTCGCAAGCCAATGAGTATGGCGATGTGTCTGCCAAGTAAGGCTCAAGGGCTGAACGTATAAAATTAAAGGCTGGCCGTGCGCGGATGCGCGGGCCAGCCTTTACTGTGGGGTTGTGGTAACGGGTTAGTGGTCGTAGTGGGCGAGGGCGCGGCGCAGGTTGTCGGCCAGCTGCACGCGCATCTCTTTGGGGGATCGTGAAGTGACATGCGGCTACGTAATCGCTATTGCACTGGTACAACATTTTTGTTGTGTGTGACAAGGATAAATGTAAAAATATAGTTATATTTGCCGTGCACTTATATTCGAAAGGATAGAGGTGCTACATATTAATACGGACGTTACTTAAGCGTTACCTCTACATTCAAAACTCGCAATTTTGTAAAAAACTTCGGAGGTGAAGTCGTAGCAGCGTCCACGTTTTGCGCATATGTCGCCAGCCCATACTTTCCGCTATGGAAGGTATGGGTCTTGGTGCTTGCATATTGGGCGTGGGCTGACTGGGTTACTTATTCTGAAGTTTGGGCATGCGAGGCCTTGAATGTGGAATAAGACAAGTACAGATTCCTACGCCCTTTTTGTGTTATGTTCAGCTATGGGGAATTCAGTTGGACGCCATAAAAACGTATGCTATGATATTCATAGGCCCTATTATAAAGGCCGAGCTAGATCGCCAGGAGCGCAGCGTCAGTTGGTTTGCTCGCAAGATAGGTTGTGATCGCTCCACAGTGTATCGCATATTTCAAAGAGCCAGCATCGATACACAGTTGTTGATGCGCATCTCTACCGTACTTGACCATGACTTCTTTGCTGATATATCGCAGAGCATACACCATGTACCATATTCAGATTCTCGCTGATTGCGGCACAAGTGTGGCAATTGTGCAGCACAGATTTCTTTTACGTAACTGCTATTGCCAATATCTTTGCGTTGTTAAAGAAAAATCCGAATCGCTTGAAAGGACGTAGGAAGTAAACTTTAACAAAAATGAGAAAGCCGAAATGCAAGAAAGAGAGTAGGCAAAAAAATTAATACTAAGATGAAATGATAGTAGGAATTGGATCAATGCTGGGGATTATGTTGATTGGATATTTAGCCTTTAAAATTTTCCATTGACAAACCAATACAGAGAAAGCCGAAATGCAAGAAAGAGAGTAGGCAAAAATTTTTAATTAGAACCAAAATGAAAAAGTATCAGAAACCCAAAGTCGTGGCAAAAAATCTTCCGTCTGGTTCATATGCAGCTGGTTGTCCAGCGAACCGTTCCGGAGAGACTTGTTTTATGTTCAATGTGCAAGGACCCACATGCAAATATTGTGAACGCTCGAAATAAAGGCAACGAAATTATTTTAATTCAAGGGGAGGATTCCCCTTGAATTTTATTCTTATCATGTGATGTATATTCAGCTATCAAAAAATTCCTTTATAAGGTGTACCCCAAATTATGGGTATATTACAAATCAATTAACTAGGCAAGATAGGGTATATAACGAATCTGGAGCAAGTTTTCTTAAAAAAATAGCACGTAAGCCGTTGAAGCTGGAAAATATAGTGGGGCAACTTTGTGATGAATATCCAGATGAACTCAAAGAAACCATTGAAAAAGACTTTGTCTCTTTTATAGAAGATTTGGCAAATCATGGATTTGTAATACTGGGGGATAGTATTGATGACCTTGCAAAAAAAGAACAGGAATTTTCTTATTCAATAGACGCTCCGTTCACAATGACGGAAGACTTTACACAGCAGACCCAAGAAAGGGTTAGCGAAAACACACAAGATTTTTTCCTCGAGGAAGTGCAAAAACGTCCAATGATTTCTGCATTGCAGTTTGAGCTGTCAAGTAGGTGTAATGAGAGGTGTATACATTGTTACATACCGAACGACAAGAAAAATAAAGGATTTGACATGCCTACGCAAGAAGTGAAAAGAGTGCTGGATGAATTTTCAGATATGGGTGGACTTTATGTTACATTGTCTGGTGGAGAAGCCTTTTTACACAATGATATCCTTGAAATAATTGAGTATTGTAGAAAGAAGGATTTTAGGGTTACAATATTGTCCAATTTAATTTCTGTAAAAGAAGAACATGTACAGGCATTGAAAAAGATGAATGTCTCTCTCATCCAGACCTCCCTATATTCTATGAATCCAGAAATCCATGATTATATAACTACTGTTAAGGGATCGTTTGAGAGAACTAAGTCGTCTATAGAAAAATTGGTGAAATCCGATATTCCAGTCCAGATAAGTTGTCCTGTTATGAAAGCCAATAAAGATAGTATTCGCGATGTTTTACTATATGCCAGGTCTTTAAAGATAAAGGCTCAAACCGATTATATTATGATGGCACGCTCAGATCTGGATACATCTAATTTGGCTAATAGATTGTCCTTGGAAGAGACAGAGAAAGTAATCCAAGACATACTACAATTTGATGCTGATTACATTGACAATACGCTTATGCAGAAACCTCTTTCTGATGAAGTGAAATTTAACATGGACAGATTTAAGTCTCAACCAGTTTGCGGTGTGGGCTATGATAATTGCTGTATAACTGCAAATGGAGACGTTTATCCGTGTGCAGGATGGCAGGACTATGTGATAGGTAATGTGTATCGTCAGCCCCTAAAGGAAATTTGGGAAGGTAGTAAAAAAGTGCAGGCACTACGTAAAATCACTCAAGCATCCTTTCCTTCATGTCTTAATTGTGAAGCACTTAACTATTGTAATCGATGCCTTGTTAGAAATTACAACGAAACGAATGGAAATATGTTTGAAATCCCAAAACGTTTTTGTGACATAGCTTTCTTGAACAAAAAGCTGACAGAAAAATTTGAACACGATTATATATACAAAAAATAGTTCCGCGTGTTTGTTAAAAGATTAGACTCGACAATAGTGAGAGCACTGAAAGATGGTTCTGCTCTTGCGTTTAATGTTGAAACGGGTGAACATATCGTCTTAGATGAAGTAGGAGGTGCTTTTATTAGTAAGGTGTTGACCAAAGCGCAGGATGTGGATAATATATGTTTATCGCTTATGTCAATGTACTATGGTGTCTCGCTATCTGAATTAAGGACTGATTTTATTGGATTTATTACGGAATTAGGGGACAAGGGAATTTTAAAGATTTCGGAAAAACCTGAGAATGAGCATGAACTTACTGATATACAGATAGAAATTATAACTGGTTGCAATGAGCGCTGCGTGCACTGTTACATACCAAATGCGGAAAAAAACAAGTGTGTGTTGATGCCTAACAAAATGGTGCACTCAATTATTGACCAATTCAAAGTGTTAGGCGGCAAGAGCATAACATTGTCAGGAGGAGAACCGCTACTTCATCCAGACTTGTGCGATATGATAAATTATTGTGCATTAAACAATTTGCGAATTAACATTTTCACAAACCTAACTCTACTTGACGATAAAATAACATCGGCATTATTAGACTCGAATATTGGCGTAGTTCAAACTTCACTATATTCAATGAATCCAAATGTGCATGATGATATAACAAAAGTCCCAGGTTCATTTGCAAAGACTTTGCATGGAATAGAGAAATTAAAAGAAAATGGGATTGAAGTGCAAATTGCGTGTCCAGTGATGAGTAAAAATAAGGAAGGTCTAAGTGAATTGGTCGATTTTGCTGTTGGCAATGGCATTAATTTAAGGCTAAACTCTCAGTTAATGGCTCAAAATAATGGCGATGATACTTTTGTCAAAGGCAATAGGCTCTCATTGATACAAAACAAGGAACTATTATGTGAATTGATGACCAATCATGCAGAATATGTAATACACCATTTATTTGAGTTGTCTGATTTGGATGCAGCATTGATTGATAACCCCAAAAAAACCTGTGAAAGTTCGATTTGTTCTGCAGGGAAAAATTCATGCAGCATATTGGTAAATGGCAATGTAATTCCTTGCCCAAGTTGGGTGGAATGTGTGTTGGGGAATGTTTTTGTCTCATCATTAAGTGATATTTGGAATGGAAGTGCTCTCTTAAAGCATTTACGCCATTTCAATAAACAAAAGTTTTATCCCGAATGTTTAGAGTGCAAGGCTTTATCGTTTTGCAAAAGATGTTTCGCTCAGAATGCATCCGGGAATAGTAAATGTTTCCTTGATATTGATGGGAGAGTGTGTGACGAGGCTTTTTTAAGGAAGGAGTTTTTTGATCGATACGCAAATGGAAATGGCTGATGAATATGTTTCAATGATAGTAGCAGGATCTTTTACTGTTTTAGGGGCTATGGTTAGCTCAATATCACATTGGTTAACGTCACGAAACAGTACAAGAACGCATAAGTTGGAAAAATATGTCATGCAATTAGGAGATCAAGTTAAATCTTATTGGTACTTGGAGCGGTTATATGCTCACGAGCTATCTGAATTAAAAAAATGTAACGAGGAAACAACATTGAAAAGGAACCGAGCTAAAATAGCAGATCAAGTGGGTGTTCGGCCCAAAATGACAGCTAATGATGTAGATAAACTTTTGGATGATATTCGGTGATGATTGTTGATAGCCACGTACATGTAGGACAATTCAATGATAAATATTTTTCCCCTGCGTTTGTATCAAGGCTGATGTCAAGCGTAGGGGTTGACTATTATGCAGTGTCGTCTACCACAATGTGTAATGAGGATTACCCAAAGGTGTTGTCTGAAATAAATGAATTGATTGGTCTTGATGGTGAACGAGTGTTGCCTGTTATTTGGATTACGCCATATGGACTTAAGGGTAGCATTGCATGGTTTCTTGAGTCGGATGTTAGGTGGCGCTGCTTGAAGGTTCATCCATTTCTACACCCCAATGACTGGGAACCGAATGGCTCACAGTTTTGCGACGTGATAGACATTGCTCGTGAACTGCATGTGCCATTGTTAATACACACAGGGCATGATAAAAGTTGCATGTGTGGCAAATATGAGGAAATGATTGCTGAAAATGTTGATGTTGATTTCATCTTGGCTCATGGTCAACCATTGAAGCAGGTGATACCTATATTAGCTCGTTATATGAATGCTTATGCAGATTCTGCTTTTATGCCTATTGGGCAAATGAGAGAGATCATTGACAATGACTTAGCACATAAACTTTTGTGGGGGACAGATATGTGTGTGCCGTTACATTTTTATTCCCATATAGATCTTGCTCAGTGTTATGGCAAAAAACTGAAAGACTTTCGCGCGGTTTGCTCACAAGAGCAATATGTGTCAGTGACAAGTATTAATGCAAGAAAATTGTTTGGCATTTCATTGTGATGGTTGAAGACATTAAAAATAAAGGCTGGCCGTGCGCGGATGCGCGGGCCAGCCTTTATTGTGGGGTTGTGGTAACGGGTCAGTGGTCGTAGAGGGCGAGGGCGCGGCGCAGGTTGTCGGCCAGCTGCACGCGCATCTCTTTGGGCCGCAGCACTTCTATTGAGGGGCCCAACGACAGCAGTTTCTGCATTAGGTCGTAGGTGAACCGCATGCGGTAGGTGAATATCGAGTAGGCATCGTGCAACTCTTCGCGCTGCGAGTGGTGCAGCGGCAGTCCGCGCAGATATTTGGCCTGTGTCACATTGGCTTTAATCACAATGTCCTTTGGCTCGCTTTGGTCGGTGCTGATGCCGAAGCAGTCGGCATAATACTCCCGCGGGCTGAAGCTTTCGGGCATCGTGAAACTGTGGTTGGTTATGACAAGGTGGCTCATGCGGTCGAGCGAGTAGGTCTTGATGCACTTGTCGGCCACGTTGAATCCTATCACATACCACCGTTGCTCGAAGATTTTAACAAAGTATGGCTCCACTTTCACGCCATAGTTCAAGTTCACACGGCTATAGTTGTTGTAGCTGAAGGTGATGCGCTTGTTTTGCCGCATTGCCTCAATCACCACCGGCAGGTTGCCGCGGCTCGAGGGCACGTCTTCGAGCATAATGCGCGCCGACATGTCGTGTGAGTCGCTTAGCACGCCGCTTATCGACACCGAGTTGAGCAGCCACTCCTGGAACTGCAGGTTGCTTTCGCTGGTGTCAGGGTCGATATAGTATTCGTAGGTCGACGTGTCGCACATGATGTCGATGCTGAACGTGTCGGCAATGCCATGGCGGTAGTTATAGAACGTGCGTCTGGCCAGTGGCTCACCCTCGCTGATGTCGGCCTCGAGCCAGAGCCGGTTGAGCTCCTCGCGGGTGATGCGCTTGTAGCGCTTGATGGTGGTGATAATCCACACATATTTGTTGATCAGATTGCGTGCCATTTTCTCTGCGGAGTGATTGCTTGGGTGGGGGAGTTATGCGTTGACGGCTTTCTTGCCCGTCGACAGCAGGGCAAGGCCGGCCATGGTGAGCACGGCGTTGAGCAGGAGCAGCTCAAAGCCCAGCGTGTAGCCAAACGAGTTTTTGAGCCATTGCTGCACAAAGAAGCTGATGATGGGTGCTGCGATGCACACAACGGGCACAAGGCGGTCACGCACGGCGCTCTTGCACATCATGCCAAAGGCAAAGAGGCCCAGGATGGGGCCGTAGGTGTAGCTTGCCAGGGTGTAGACGGCGCTTATGGCGTCGCTGTTGCTGATGAGGTAGAACACATAGATAACGATGCCCATGCCGGCAGCCATCGACACGTGCACGAGTTTGCGTGTGTGCGACAGCGTAGAGTCGTCTTGCTTGCGGTCGGCCTCAAGGATGTCGACGGTAAACGATGTGGTGAGCGATGTCAGGGCCGAGCCGGCAGCCGAGTAGGCAGCGGCTATGAGGCCGAGGATAAACAGGATGCCCACAATGATAGGCATGCCGGGGTCGGCAGCCACAAGGCCAAACAGCTCATCGCTCTTTTCGGGCTGGGCAAGGCCTTTGGCGCGGGTGTAGAGCACGAGCAGTGTGCCCAGAATGAGGAACAGGCTAATCACAAAGAATTGTGTGATGCCGCTCACGATAAGGTTTTTCTGCGACTCCTTGGCGTTCTTGCAGGCAAGGCTGCGCTGCATCAGGTCTTGGTCGAGTCCGGTGGTGGCGATTACCATAAACACGCCGGCAATAAACTGCTTCCAGAAGTAGGTGCCCTCTTTGGGATTGTCGAAGAAGAACACGCGCGATGTCTCGTCGCCTGCCACAGCTTTCACCATGCCGGCGAAGTCATATCCGAGGCCCTTGGCAATGAAGAAGATGCATAGCACCACCGACATCACCAGGCAGAAGCTCTTGAGCGTGTCGGTCCAAATCACGGTCTTCACACCGCCTTGCAGCGTGTACAGGAAAATGAGGGCGATGGTGGCCACCACATTGACTATAAACGGCACTCCAAGCGGACCGAACACAAGCAATTGCAGCGTGACGCACACCACATAGAAACGCACGGCCGCACCAAGCATTTTGCTGATGAAGAAGAACCATGCACCGCTCTTGTGGGTGCCGGCACCGAACCGCTGCTCAAGGTAGCCGTAAATCGACACCAAATTGCGCTTGTAGAACAGCGGAATGAGCACATAGGCAATGACAAAGTAGCCCACCACGAAACCCAGCACCATTTGCAGGTAGCTGAATCCCTTGGCCACCACCATGCCGGGAACTGAGATGAATGTGACACCCGAGATGGGGGCACCGAGCATGGCAATAGCCACAATAAACCACGGCGCCTGGCGGTTGCCGTTGAAAAAACTTGCGTTGTCGCTGCCTCGTGAGGCTATCCACGACACCAGAAACAAAACGATGAAGTAGCCGACAATTGTGGCCAATACAATCCAAGGGGTCATTTCAAATAAAGTGTTATTTTGTTAATAGGGTATAAAATGCGTCGGGCCGAATCATTCGCTGTAGAGCAGGTACTGCTGACGCTGTTTTTTGAATTTCTCGATATCGGGTTGCCATGAGGCTTTTATCTCGTCGGCACTCTTGCCGGCCATGATCATTTTGCGCAACCCGTTGCCACCGGCCAGCAGGTCGAAGAAGCGGGTGAAGAATTTCTCGCCAATGTTGAGGGTGCGGTAGGCGTCGATCACATAGTTGAGGTTGATGCCGCCGGCTATCACACTGTCGGGGTCGGCATTGCGCAGGTCGGTGCCGTAGCACAGCTTGTCGAGTTGCGGTGGGTTCTTGGCTCCGGGGATGCTGCGCGGTGTGAAGGTGAAATCGTGACCGGCTTTCATGTCGGGATGGCCATAGACTTGGAATGGAGCCAGTGTGCCACGGCCCAGACTCACCGGTGTGCCCTCAAAGAAGCATGTCGACGGGTAGAGGTAGACCGATGTCATGTTGGGCAGGTTGGGCGACGGAGCTATGGGCAGCTGGTAGCGAGTGTGGCGTGTGTAGTTCTCGCAAGGCACAACCGTGAGATTGGCTTTTTTGCCGCCGTCGAGCCATCCTTCGCCGTTGGCCATGCGGGCAAGCTCGCCCATTGTCATGCCATACACGATGGGTATGGGCAGATAGCCGACACCCGACTTGAACTTCATGTCGAGAATCGGTCCGTCGACATACATTATGTTTGGGTTCGGGCGGTCAAACACCACCACTTGCTTGCCATACTTGTTGCAGGCATCCATTATGTGAATCATTGTCACATAGTAGGTGTAGAATCGCAAGCCCACATCTTGCAGGTCGACCACCACCACGTCCACCTTGTCCATGGTTTCCTTGCTGGGCATAGGCAGAGATCCGTCGTAGAGCGACGCGATGGGTATGCCTGTGGGCTCATCTATGCTGTTGCCCACCTTCTCTCCCGCATCGGCCTTGCCGCGGAATCCGTGTTCGGGCGACAGAATGGTTACTACTTTTATGCCTTGGCCGAGCATCACGTCGAGCACGTGCTTGTTGCCCACGATGCCCGTCTGGTTGCTTAGCAGGGCCACGCGCTTGCCCTTGAGCAGTGGCACATATACATCGGTGCGTGCTGCGCCCACCACCACTGGAGCATTTTTGCGCTCGCAGTGTGTGGCTGCGCATGAGGCCTTGTTGTTGCTGTTGTTGTCGGCACAAGCCGTTATGGCCTGGGCCGAAGCAAAACATGCGGCGCAGGCAAGTGTGAGAATTGATGTTTTAAGCAGATTCATAATTTATGAAAATAGTACGTAAATACGTGGTTTTTAGGTTGCTGTTGAATTACGCGACAATTGCGTGCTGCATTGCCTGAGAAGGTGGCTTTAGGCGATGCTGAATGCAAAGTTAGTAAAAATGCGCTACTGTTAAAATAATTGTGGGCAAAAATGTAGCACACCCTTCACGGTGTGGGGCCAAAGTGCAAAGTCACAAAAAAGATTCATGCCAACGCTTTTACGGGTTGGCATGAATTACTTGTATGGCACAAATGTGCTATTGAAAAAGCGGTGTTATTTCGAGAATTGCTTGATGCTTATTGTTTTACCCATAAACAGGATGGCGCCGCTATTGCACTCGCGGATTATGTAGATGAATGGGCTGTCGACAATGAAACAGTTAGGGGCGACAGCGGTGTAGTCATCGGTTGCTCCTGAGGCTACTTTAATTTGGGTTCCGTGTTCGTCCACATCGATGGATGCAGATTGCTTGACAACGCCCAAAGCCGATTTCGTTGTTGAGAATTTTCCGAAATCAGCATTTTGTGATAATGCTTGATTAATGCCCATGGCAGTAAGAATATGCTGAAGGTCGTAATTGAATTCTCCTTTGAATTTGGGAAGCCCTATTTTATATGGGCCATTGCCGGGGTTCTTGGCGGCATTGTCGAGCATGTAGTAGAAATCATCCAAAGTCATTTCGGTTATGTATTTGTTGATGTCAATGCTCCGGTTGGGCAACAGGATGTCCATCTCGAAGGAGCCTTTGTAAGGAATTTTAAGCAGGCTCACGAAGTCGCTGTCGGCGTAGTGCTCAAGCATAAGGTCTTGGAACATCATGGGCACTTTTTCGCTTATGTTCTTGTAGTTGTGGAAGATGTCATCGCAGGTGTTTTTTTCGTCAAACGGGTTTGCCCACCACCCATCAAAAGTTGTTGCGTTTACGACACAAAAGCCCGCATTTGCTGGAATTCCTTCAAAAAGAGATGGTATTTTGCCGCTAGTGGCATCGCTGACCCATTTGTTCACAATGCCAACGGCCTCGTTGCTGTAAAAATCTGCTCCCTTGAAACTTGTGCCATAATTGCTGGTGCAGTTCTTTACAAACTCGTCGAGAACGCTATAGCGGTTGTTGTATACGAAGAAGTTTGAAGTCGTGAATTTTGTGTTGGGCACGCATTTTGGCAGGTCTTCGCGCAGGTGTTTATAGTAACTGTTCACCTCATTGATGTCGTAGCTGATGCCAAGCGCTTTCACTATTTCGTTGTAAGTGTTGCCCTGTGCTCCGTTTGCCAGCATTGCCAGCACTTGTGCCATGCTGTAGGGCGAGATGAATGTGTTGTCATTCTCGTGCGCATTGTTGAGTGTCTTGAAGAGGTTGAAGGCAAAGTCGTTGGCTTCGGTAGTTATTTTTTGCTCGGTGGCCGATAGTTGTATCTTTTGATATCCGTTTTCTTGAGGCTCATCGCCTGTGTGATTGCAGGCAGTGGCTACTAGCAATGTGGTTGCCGCAATAACGGTGTGCTTGAAATTAAAATGTCTCATAATCAGTTGATTTTAAAAGTTTGTTAGTTCGTTGATTTGAATCCGTATAATAAATATCTGATTTTTTCGACTGAGGTGGTGTTGTCTTTTGATAAAGTGACACCCCAGGTGGGCTCGTATGTGCACTCTACAGCGTCATAGGCGCCTGCGAAGTCGGAGCCTCCGGCATGGTAGGAGTAAGCCAAATAATATGTGTTGTTATAGCTTTGCCCCCATCCCCAATTCATCCGCAGGTAGGTGTATTTGATTCCGTCACGCTCGATTTGCATTTCGGTGTCGCCTGATGCTGATTGCATGAACATCCATGATGGGTATCGGTTGTATTCCTCCTCGGTGATTCGGTGTGACTCGTCCCACTCATAGTTTATGACCATCTTGTCCTCGTTGGTTCGCGCACCGTCAATGATGAATGTGTGCCCGCCGTCGGAAGCTCCATTGTTGTCAACCATCTTTCCGGCGACATAGACTGGGCATCCCGACCTTAAGTTGGACATTACCGTGGTAAAGTTGTAGTTGTCGCTCTTGCTGAATGACAACTTGTAAGGACTGAACGCTTTGGATTCCTTGTCTCCTGTTGTGGAACCTGCATCCCAAGTGTATGTTGTTCCCAAAATTGAGCCTAGGTAGGCGATGAACATGGCCTGGGTGTTGCTGGATGAGAAAATTGAGCTCCATCCGTCGGTTGAAAATCCAGTGACGCCGAACCAGTTGTCATTAATTGTGGGCATGTGTGCTGCCGAAGGCAGTGTGGTGCCCAAATTGTTGCCGGCCCGATAGTGTGCTATGATTTGGCCGCAAGCCACAGGAATGCAACCGGCTGGACAATGCCGCCAAGATCCAGCAGAATCTTGCCGCATAACAGTGTAGTTGTTGTAAGGACTGTTTTGATTCCAACTGGTTTTAATAATGTGTGGGATTTCGTCGGTGTTGCTTACATATGCCGAATCGGTGGCAATCCACATTCCGTCGCCATATGCTGAGCGCCTTTTTGCTTTGCTGGCACCTTTTTCAAGGCCTTGCCGATTGGTGTCAATCAGCGCCCAAACAGGGTCTCTGTGCGTCTCTCCGCTTGCTCTCATTGCGGCTACGCGGTCAATAAGACCTTGAATGCTCTGGATGGCAGGATTCTCGACATCGAGCAGATTAAGCACGCCCTCGTCGGAGAAAGCGAGTACAGGCGGCATGCGTTGGTCGCCCGATATCAGTTTCCACCCTTTGTCGAGGTTTACACAATAGGCCAGGGTGTCACCGCCTTCACAGATAGGTATAATACTCCTTACCCTGGCACTCTTGTGGGCTGTGTTTAGGAACTTGCTGAGCATCTGGCGAGTCACGCCATAGTTGATTGTGGATGCGTCTGCGCTGGTTTGTGCGCTTGTCACATCGGGCGAGCTCTCGAAAATGTCAGCCTCGTTGCAGCCGGTCAGCAATAGCCCGGCGGCAATAAGGTTTAGTAGTGAAAATGTTACTCTCATAATATTAATGTGCTGTTACGCTTGGTTTTTCTGCGACTATAATAAAATCGTGTGCGGCAAATATATTAATTGTTTGTCAAACACCACCCCAAAAATGTAAAATATTTTAATACACATTGCATTTTTTAAAAAGTGTTTTAAAAAGCACACCCCTGCGTAGAGACAAAGTGCAAAGTCACAAAAAAATTCATGCCAACGCTTTTACGGGTTGGCATGAATTACTTGTATGGCACTAATGTGCTATTGAAAAAGCGGTGTTATTTCGAAAATTGCTTGATGCTTATTGTTTTACCCATAAACAGGATGGCGCCGCTATTGCACTCGCGGATTATGTAGATGAATGGGCTGTCGACAATGAAACAGTTAGGGGCGACAGCGGTGTAGTCATCGGTTGCTCCTGAGGCTACTTTAATTTGGGTTCCGTGTTCGTCCACATCGATGGATGCAGATTGCTTGACAACGCCCAAAGCCGATTTCGTTGTTGAGAATTTTCCGAAATCAGCATTTTGTGATAATGCTTGATTAATGCCCATGGCAGTAAGAATATGCTGAAGGTCGTAATTGAATTCTCCTTTGAATTTGGGAAGCCCTATTTTATATGGGCCATTGCCGGGGTTCTTGGCGGCATTGTCGAGCATGTAGTAGAAATCATCCAAAGTCATTTCGGTTATGTATTTGTTGATGTCAATGCTCCGGTTGGGCAACAGGATGTCCATCTCGAAGGAGCCTTTGTAAGGAATTTTAAGCAGGCTCACGAAGTCGCTGTCGGCGTAGTGCTCAAGCATAAGGTCTTGGAACATCATGGGCACTTTTTCGCTTATGTTCTTGTAGTTGTGGAAGATGTCATCGCAGGTGTTTTTTTCGTCAAACGGGTTTGCCCACCACCCATCAAAAGTTGTTGCGTTTACGACACAAAAGCCCGCATTTGCTGGAATTCCTTCAAAAAGAGATGGTATTTTGCCGCTAGTGGCATCGCTGACCCATTTGTTCACAATGCCAACGGCCTCGTTGCTGTAAAAATCTGCTCCCTTGAAACTTGTGCCATAATTGCTGGTGCAGTTCTTTACAAACTCGTCGAGAACGCTATAGCGGTTGTTGTATACGAAGAAGTTTGAAGTCGTGAATTTTGTGTTGGGCACGCATTTTGGCAGGTCTTCGCGCAGGTGTTTATAGTAACTGTTCACCTCATTGATGTCGTAGCTGATGCCAAGCGCTTTCACTATTTCGTTGTAAGTGTTGCCCTGTGCTCCGTTTGCCAGCATTGCCAGCACTTGTGCCATGCTGTAGGGCGAGATGAATGTGTTGTCATTCTCGTGCGCATTGTTGAGTGTCTTGAAGAGGTTGAAGGCAAAGTCGTTGGCTTCGGTAGTTATTTTTTGCTCGGTGGCCGATAGTTGTATCTTTTGATATCCGTTTTCTTGAGGCTCATCGCCTGTGTGATTGCAGGCAGTGGCTACTAGCAATGTGGTTGCCGCAATAACGGTGTGCTTGAAATTAAAATGTCTCATAATCAGTTGATTTTAAAAGTTTGTTAGTTCGTTGATTTGAATCCGTATAATAAATATCTGATTTTTTCGACTGAGGTGGTGTTGTCTTTTGATAAAGTGACACCCCAGGTGGGCTCGTATGTGCACTCTACAGCGTCATAGGCGCCTGCGAAGTCGGAGCCTCCGGCATGGTAGGAGTAAGCCAAATAATATGTGTTGTTATAGCTTTGCCCCCATCCCCAATTCATCCGCAGGTAGGTGTATTTGATTCCGTCACGCTCGATTTGCATTTCGGTGTCGCCTGATGCTGATTGCATGAACATCCATGATGGGTATCGGTTGTATTCCTCCTCGGTGATTCGGTGTGACTCGTCCCACTCATAGTTTATGACCATCTTGTCCTCGTTGGTTCGCGCACCGTCAATGATGAATGTGTGCCCGCCGTCGGAAGCTCCATTGTTGTCAACCATCTTTCCGGCGACATAGACTGGGCATCCCGACCTTAAGTTGGACATTACCGTGGTAAAGTTGTAGTTGTCGCTCTTGCTGAATGACAACTTGTAAGGACTGAACGCTTTGGATTCCTTGTCTCCTGTTGTGGAACCTGCATCCCAAGTGTATGTTGTTCCCAAAATTGAGCCTAGGTAGGCGATGAACATGGCCTGGGTGTTGCTGGATGAGAAAATTGAGCTCCATCCGTCGGTTGAAAATCCAGTGACGCCGAACCAGTTGTCATTAATTGTGGGCATGTGTGCTGCCGAAGGCAGTGTGGTGCCCAAATTGTTGCCGGCCCGATAGTGTGCTATGATTTGGCCGCAAGCCACAGGAATGCAACCGGCTGGACAATGCCGCCAAGATCCAGCAGAATCTTGCCGCATAACAGTGTAGTTGTTGTAAGGACTGTTTTGATTCCAACTGGTTTTAATAATGTGTGGGATTTCGTCGGTGTTGCTTACATATGCCGAATCGGTGGCAATCCACATTCCGTCGCCATATGCTGAGCGCCTTTTTGCTTTGCTGGCACCTTTTTCAAGGCCTTGCCGATTGGTGTCAATCAGCGCCCAAACAGGGTCTCTGTGCGTCTCTCCGCTTGCTCTCATTGCGGCTACGCGGTCAATAAGACCTTGAATGCTCTGGATGGCAGGATTCTCGACATCGAGCAGATTAAGCACGCCCTCGTCGGAGAAAGCGAGTACAGGCGGCATGCGTTGGTCGCCCGATATCAGTTTCCACCCTTTGTCGAGGTTTACACAATAGGCCAGGGTGTCACCGCCTTCACAGATAGGTATAATACTCCTTACCCTGGCACTCTTGTGGGCTGTGTTTAGGAACTTGCTGAGCATCTGGCGAGTCACGCCATAGTTGATTGTGGATGCGTCTGCGCTGGTTTGTGCGCTTGTCACATCGGGCGAGCTCTCGAAAATGTCAGCCTCGTTGCAGCCGGTCAGCAATAGCCCGGCGGCAATAAGGTTTAGTAGTGAAAATGTTACTCTCATAATATTAATGTGCTGTTACGCTTGGTTTTTCTACGACCATAATAAAATCGTGTGCGGCAAATATATTAATTGTTTGTCAAACGCCACCCAAAAAATGTAAAATATTTTAATACACATTGCATTTTTTTCAAAAAAGCATAATATGTTGATAGTCTGAACAGCTAGCGATAGAGTAAAAATAGAATGAAGGGTGGTCTTTTTGCTTGTTCAAATAATGTGGATTCGTCGTATTTTTTTGAATGGAAACTTATTCTTTTTGCCAAGTTTGTGGTAATTTTGCAATGCGCTGAGGTGTTTTGAAAATAGAATACGGCCATTGGCCATAAACCATTCAGCGAATAACAACCACTAAAAACACAGTTAATCATCATGGCCGACAATGAAATAATAGAGCGCATTAAATATTTGATCCGCAATCTCAATTACCGCCAAAACGAATTTGCCGAAAAAATAGGCATTAATGCCTCCAATCTGTCAAAGTACATCAATGGCCGCTTGCCAGTGAGTGAGTCGCTGGTCAATCGCATAGTAGTCAACATGGGAGTGTCGAAGCAGTGGCTTGAAAGCGGTACCGACCTCCCGTTTGCAAAGGCTCAGCCTGCGCCCGCATCGGTTAGTGTTTCCCCGGCCGATATTAGTGCTCCCTGCAATGGTACCCCCGTGTATGATATCGACGTGACGGCCGGCACCATGCCACGGGCTCAGATGTTTACCGACGAGCAGATAATAGGCACAGTGAACTTGCCCGATATGGTGAGCAGCGACAGCCGCATAGTGCGGGTGAGCGGCGACAGCATGAGCCCCGTGATACGCAATGGCGACTTCATAGCCGTGCGCGAGTTGACCAACACGCGCCAGATATTTTGGGGACAGATATATGTGGTGATGCTCGACGACTATCGCATGGTGAAATATCTGCGCCGCAACAGCAACCCCGACATGGTGACACTGCATAGCGAGAATCCGGCCTATGACGACATGGAGGTGCTGCGCGATGAGATTCGCGACTTGATGTTTGTGCAGGCTATTCTGCACTTTGACGTGCGCATGTGACCCACGGGCCAAGCAAAATCTAAAAAAAACTGACAATGAATCAAGAGAAAATCACAACATATACCTTGCCCAACGGGTTGCGGTGCGTGCATGTGGCAAGCCAGTCGCCTGTGGGATGGTGTGGCCTGGTGGTGGATGCCGGCAGTCGCGATGATGCCGAAGGCCATTACGGCTTGGCCCATTTTGTGGAGCACACAATATTCAAGGGCACCACACACCGCCGGGCATGGCACATCATCAACCGCATGGAGGCAGTGGGTGGCGAGCTCAACGCCTATACCACAAAGGAAGATACCACCATCTATGCAACCTTTCCGGTCGAGCACTTTGGCCGCGCCATTCAGCTCATTGCCGATTTGGTGACGTGCTCGGTGTTTCCCGAGGCAGAGTTGGAGCGTGAGCGAGGAGTGGTGCTTGAGGAAATCGACTCTTACCGCGACTCGCCGGCCGATGCCGTGTATGACGATTTCGAAGACCTGTTGTTTGAGGCTAGCGGCATCGGGCACAACATCCTTGGCAACTCTGCCCATTTGGCAACGATCACCAGCAGCGACTGTTGCGACTATTTGAAACGCCTCTATGTGCCAGCCAACATGGTGCTGTTCTCGATGGGAAACATAGCGCCGTCGAGAGTCGAGACCATGGCCGTGAAGCACTTTGGCCACTTGCATCACACCCTTGAGCGCAATCCGCGCCACCTGCCTGCGCCAGTGTCGCCGCGGCGGCGCAAGGAGTCGGCCGACTTGCATCAGAGCCACACCATAATAGGTGCCCGCATTCCCGGCATGCACGACGAGCGGCGCTATGCCCTGTCGCTGCTCAACAACATAGTGGGCGGACCCGGCATGAACTCACTGCTCAATGTGCAGCTGCGCGAGCGGCGAGGATATGTCTACACGGTGGAGTCGAGCGTCACGCCTTTTACCGATTGCGGACTCTTTGAGGTGTATTTCGGGTGCGACAGCAGCAATGCCGACAAAAGTCTGCGCATTGTGGAACGCAACTTGCGGCAGCTTGCCGAAACGCCGCTCACACCTCGGCAACTCGCAGCCGCCAAGAAGCAATATTGCGGCCAACTGCTGCTTGCCAGCGACAATGCCGAGGCCAACGTCATAGGTGCCGGAAAATCACTGCTGTATTACGGCCGAGTGGGCACGCTGTCGGGGTCGATAGAGCACATCCAGTCGATAGATGCCGCCCAGTTGATGGATGTGGCCGGCTTGCTGCAGCCCGAGCTTTGCTCAGTGCTGACATTCGGGTAGACCTGTGACGGCCGTTGGAATGCTGTTTTGCTCCAAAATCAGTCCCAAAATGGCGTGCTAAAGGTTTTTTTGGCTCTATTGCTTGCTGTGATGGCGCAAAATTCGTATTTTCGTAGCATTAACGGGTTTTGTGTGCGGCCGATGCCGCAACGTGATTTTCCCGTGACGGTTTGCCGAAAACTCTATAAAACAAATAAACAGTATTGACTATGAACGATGTTAATCATTATCTGCAGCCTGCCGAGAAGAAAATGAGCGAGGCTGTAGGCTATTTAGACGAGTCGCTGGCACATATCCGTGCCGGCAAGGCCAATGTGAAAATTCTCGACGGCGTGCGTGTTGAATACTATGGCAGCAAGATGCCCATAAGCAATGTGGCCAATGTCAACACACCCGACGCGCGCACCATTGTGATTACACCGTGGGAGAAAAACATGTTCAGGGTGATTGAGAAGGCAATCATCGACTCTAACGTTGGCATTATGCCCGAGAATAACGGCGAAGTGATACGCCTGAGCATTCCGCCCCTTACCGAAGACCGCCGCAAGCAGCTCGTCAAGGAGTCGAAGGCTGAGGCCGAAAAGGCCAAGGTGAGCGTGCGCAATGCCCGCCGCGAAGCAATTGAGGGCTTGAAGAAGGCCGTGAAAGACGGTATGGCCGAGGATGTGGAGAAAGATGCTGAGAACAAAGTGCAGAAGTTGCACGACAAGTATCTTAAGACTATCGACGAACTCTTTGCCGCAAAGGAAAAGGAAATCCTCACCGTCTGAGAACGGTCGTGATCGAATGACACAAGCACGGCCCGGCTCCACTAATAGGAGCCGGGCCGCGTCTTTATGCTGTGGCTCGGTTTGTGTGGCTGGCACCTTAGCGTGGCGCGCACGTGATGACCACTGGTTTGTCGGGCTTGAAATTGTCGGTGATGGTGACCACGGGCGCGTCGGTGTCGAGTTTGCCTACCGTGAACGTGCGTGAGCTTATCCAGTTGGTATAAACCACACGGGCTGTGAATGTGCCGTGCTTGCGGTCGTAGGCATAGCAGCCGGCAGTGGTGTAGGGGATGGTGTGCCCGCTGATGCTTGTGAGCGGCAAGGAGAATGCCCCGTTGAAAAAGGGCGGCGCCATGCGTGTGGTGTGCCGTGCCCACTGCTTGTGCCCAAGCGCAATGCTGTCGCAGGTACCATCGGTCATTGTCACCACAAGGGTGCGCTGCCTGTTGCCGCCGATTAGCTGCAGCGAACTTATTCCCAATGCGTTGCCGGTGAGCGATAGGTTGAAATCACGGCCCGCGGCATTGCCGTCGAGCGTCGGTATTGACATTGATGCCAGTTTGCGGTCAAGAGATTGCTGCCGCTTGGCGTTTTGCCTTAGGGGCGCATCTTTAACTCCGGGCATCAGCTGCTGCCACACGCACCTCAACTCGTCGTATGGGCCGTGGTCGAGGCTGATGCCGTTGATGGCCACCACCAGCTGCTTGGCAGGGTCTACTATGATATATTGGCCATAGGCTCCGTCGGCCCGTGCCACGCCGGGTTCAAGACATCGCCACATTTGGTAGCCATATCCTTGGTTCAGGTCGCTCGGCTTGTTGCCCGGATGCCATTCAATTTGCACTTTCTGCATGTCGGCCACCCATTCGGCAGGCACCACTTGCTCCCCGTTCCACTTGCCGCCGTTGAGCATCATTTGTCCGATTTTGGCCATGGCCTCAAGGCCGAGGCGCAGTCCCCAGCCGCCGGTGCACACTCCACTGGGGCTGAGTTGCCAATCGGCCTCGTCGATTCCGAGCGGTGTGAACAGCCGTTCACGCAGGTATTGCACCACAGTCTTTCCCGTGACTTTTTGCACGATGGCCGACAGCATGTAGGTGCAAAAACTGTCGTAGCGGAATCGGTGGTCGGATCCCAACTTGGGGTTGGCCAAAAAAGCCTGCTCCCAGTTGCGGTGGTGCAGTGGCAAGTCGCCTGGTGTGTGGGCTCCGGCATCCATCGTGAGCAAGTGCCGCACAGTGAGTGTGGCAAGTGCTTCGCTCACGGTATCGGGCAGGATGTCGGGGAAAAATGCTGCCACGCGGTCGGTGAGGCGCAGGCGGTTGTCGCCTATGGCCATACCCACGGCAATCGACGTCAGCGTCTTGCTGCACGAAAACAGCGTGTGCACCTCGCCCTGCCTCCAGGGGGCATTGTGCCCTTCGGCCACCACATAGCCGTTGCGCACTATCATAAGGTGGTGAATCTCGGTTTTGGGCAGGGCTTGAAGTGAGTCAACTAGTCGCTCGATGGCTTGCGGGTCGATGCCCTGTTCGGCTGCCGTCGACCGTGGCAGCCGGCTCTCGGCGGTAGCTCCTTGTGTGGCCGTTGCCATTAAGGCAAGGGCAAGAGCTATGGATTTCAGTCTCATTGTCAATACAGGTTTTTATGAGTGTAATGGTGTGGCGTGAATCAGGTGAGGGGGATGGTGGTCCAGTGGCTGGGCACCAAGTCGGGCATGGGTGCGGTTCTGCTCCAGTGCTCAGGGGCAATCACTATGCGGTCGGGGTCGGTGTTGAGCCATGCGCCCCACCAGCCGTTGAGCGACGGTGATATTATGCAGTGGCTTGCTCTCATCAGGTAGGCTATCAATGTGGCCTCATTGGCAATGGGATAACCCGATATCTGCACATTTGCGCCTTGGAAATTCACGTTGGCGCGAGTCCAGGCAGTGTCGGATGTGAATACCACAAACTGTGGCTTGTCGAGAGTGGTGAGCACGTTGGCCACAGCCCAGTTGAAGTAGTCGGCGGTGACTGCACCGTTCTGTGGCTGGCTCACCAGCATTGCCACGCATTGAGGCTTGCGCAACAGCTTGATCAGCTCCCACGAGCGTGCCGGCAGTTGGCGGTCGGTAACATCAAAAGCGGTTCTCACTTCATTCTCAACGCTGGAAAAATATTTGGGCGATAGCCACTTGCCGCGCAGGTAGCAGTTGTCGAGGCTTGTGATTTCCGGGTCGAATCCGGCATTGGGAGCCTCGCACACTATGCGCCCGCTAGGCTTTATCAGCTTCGACATCAAGCGCCCGGCGGCGCTGTGCATGCCATATGGCTTTAGTTGTTCGGGGGTGGCCAGGATGTAGTGTCGCAAGGTAAAGCGCGATTTTATCCACCCGCCTTTTTCGGCCACGTTCAGCAGCGTGTGCGGGTCGTTGACCCTCATGGCTGTGTATAGGGCGAATTGAAACATCTGCTCGGCCACACTGCCCTTGATTTCAATAATGTTCATCGGTTGTGCTTTTTGCTTGAGGCATTTGCCTCAACTGCAAAAATAATGAAAATTGCCCCGGCGCGCCAATAATTTTTGTCTAAAATTGGCACGGGCAAAAACTAAATGCTTACATTTGCATCTATAATTATTTTGGCCAACATGGGTAAAAACGAATTATTTGCGATTCCCGGCCGCCTGTGGTCGGGAGTGAAAAGCGCTTTCAAGCGCTTTAGAGTATGGTATAAATCCCTTTACAGAGGAAAGCCTTGGTATATAAAGACGGTGGTGGGTATAGCCACGTTCTTTGTGTGCTTTTTCATATATTTGATAGCCGTCGACATCAATTTCTTGTGGCTCTTCGGCAAGTCGCCGTCGATGCACGACATCATGAATCCCAAAACGGCAAATGCGTCTTACATCTACAGTGCCGATGGCAAGATGATAGGCAAGTTCTACAACGAGAACCGCACGCCCGTTAAGTTCGACGAGGTGAACCCCACCTTCTTCAAGGTGCTTATCGACACCGAAGACGAGCGCTTCTACGACCATTGGGGCATCGATGTGCAGGGTCTCTTTGCCGCTGCCAAAGACATGCTTGTGCACGGTCGTTCGCGCGGTGCCTCCACCATCACGCAGCAGCTTGTGAAAAACATGTTCCGCGTGCGCACCCAGTATTCGACCGGCTTGCTCGGTTACATCCCCGGTGTGAGGATGCTCATAATGAAGACCAAGGAATGGATTTTGGCCACCGAAATCGAGATTTTCTATCACGACAAGCAAAGGATTCTTGAGATGTATGCCAACACCGTCGACTTTGGAAACAACGCTTATGGCATCAAGACGGCGGCACGCACCTATTTCAATACCACCCCCGCCCAGCTCACCATTGAGGAGAGCGCCGTGCTTGTGGGCTTGCTAAAGGCCACTTCGAGCTATAACCCGCGCCGCAACTACGACCGCAGCCTCAAGCGCCGCAACGTGGTGCTCCGCAACATGCTTGAGCATGGCGACCTCACAAAGGCAGAATGCGACTCGCTGTGCAGCCTGCCAATTTTGCTCCAGTATCACCCCGAGGACGAGTTCACAGGCGTAGGGCCATACTTCCGCCGTGCTGTGCTTGAGGACCTTAAGGACTGGTGCACCGACAATGGGGTTGACCTCTATACCGACGGACTGGAAATACACACCACCCTCGACACACGCATGCAAAAGTATGCTGAGGAGGCCGTGAGGGAACAGATGAAAGTGGTGCAGCGCAATTTCCGGGCCCACTGGGGCGACGGTGACTGCTGGGTGGATGAGAACCAGCAGGTGATTCCGAATTTCGTGGCCGACAAGGCCCGCCAGTGTGATTACTA
Source organism: Bacteroidaceae bacterium (assembly GCA_963612465.1). Classification (GTDB taxonomy): domain Bacteria; phylum Bacteroidota; class Bacteroidia; order Bacteroidales; family Muribaculaceae; genus Sodaliphilus. The sequence continues at coordinate 79,549 of CAVDUV010000006.1, forward strand.
CAAGACGCTTCAGGCCCGATATGGCGGTAACACCGACTCAATCGACTACTATATGAACAAGCCGCGCATGATGCACATCTTTGACTACGATGGTGGCAAGGATATGGAGATAAGCGCAATGGACTCGGTGCGCCGCATGCTGCACTACATGCACTGCGGCCTGGTGGCTATGGAACCCGAGACGGGCTACGTGCGCGCTTGGGTGGGCGACGTAGACTACAAGACGTGGAAATACGACAAGGTGAGTGCTATGCATCAACCCGGATCCACGTTCAAGTTGTTTGTGTATGCCGCTGCTATGGAGCGCGGTCTCACCCCGTGTGACCGCCGGCTCGACGCATATATCGACACCATGGTGCTCAACCGCCACACCCACCAGCTCGAACGCTGGGCTCCGCATAATGCCAACGGCCGATTCTCGGGAGCCAACATGACGCTGCGCTCGGCATTTGCCCAAAGTATCAACAGCGTGGCTGTGCGCGTGGGCAACGAGATGGGCCTCTCGAATGTGGCGCAGACGGCACGCGACATGGGCATCAAGTCGCCTCTCGATGAGACTCCGGCATTGAGCCTCGGCTCAAGCGATGTGAATCTGGAAGAGCTGGTGAGTGCCTATTGCACCGTGGCTGCCGATGGCATGGCGCATGAGCCTGTGCTTGTCACTCAGATAATGAGTGTGGGCACCGACGGCGTGAAGAAGGTTATTTACACAAGCGAGAAGGAGAAGGGCGCTGCTCGCAGGGCAATATCGCACCGGGCTGCCTATCTGATGCAGAAAATGCTCGAGGCCAGCCGCACCGATGGCGGTGGCACCTCAATGCCCATCAATGCCTATGTGCCTTATGGCGACTGTGACTGGGGCGGCAAAACCGGTACCAGCAACAGCCATGCCGATGCTTGGTTTGTGGCCGTGTCGCCAAAACTGGTGTGCGGCGCTTGGGTAGGCGGTGAATACCGTCAGATTCACTTCCGCACAGGCGCGCTCGGACAGGGAAGCCGCACGGCGCTGCCGGTGGTGGGTCTGTTCCTGCGCAAGCTGTTTGCCGATGCGGCGTTCAGCAAATATCGCGCACGATACACCAACGACCCCGAACTCAACAATCTGGCAGTGGGATGCGCCAATGAATACCAGCGGGTGAGCAACGACTCGGTTGACTATGCCGCCGGCGACTCAATCGACATTGTGCAGGCTGCCGAGGAAGACATCAACGGGACTCCCGAGGGTGGCGCTACAGTTGCCGACCCTGTAATAACTGAGCCACAGGGAGGCGGCACTCCCGACGAAAATGTGAAGAAGGCCTTCGGCAACAAGGAAAAAGACAAGGAAAAGAAACAGAAGAAGACGGCAGAGCCAGAAGTATAGACTTCCCCCCCCCGACCGCAATTGACCTGCTGGCGATATCTGGCACTGATGCGCCGGCTCGAACATGAATGATTAAAAACACCATATAATGATAAGAAAATACGACTATTTGATAATCGGTTCTGGCGTGGCAGGCATGAGCTTTGCACTAAAAGTGGCCAAAACCGGTACGGTGGCGCTGATTTGCAAGACGTCGCTCGACGAGGCCAACACCGACTTGGCACAAGGCGGCGTGGCTTCGGTAACCAATTTGCTCGTCGACGACTTCGACAAGCACATCCACGACACAATGGTGGCTGGCGACTGGCTCAGTGATCCCGATGCCGTGCGCAAGGTGGTGACCGAGGCTCCCGGCCAAATCAAGCAGTTGGTGGAGTGGGGCGTGAGCTTCGACAAAAAGGCCGACGGAACCTACGACCTTCACCGCGAGGGCGGACACTCTGAGTTCCGCATTCTGCACCACGCCGACAACACCGGGCACGAAATACAGCAGTCGCTTGTGAAGGCCATCAAGGCCAACGACAAAATCGATGTCTATGACAACCACTTTGCCGTTGAGGTTATCACCCAGCACCATTTGGGCAAGATTGTAACCCGACGCACCCCCGACATTGAGTGCTATGGCGCTTACGTCCTCAATCAAGCCACAGGCAAGGTCGACACGTTTCTCTCGCGTGTGACGCTTATGGCCACTGGCGGCGTTGGTTCGGTTTATCGCACCACCACCAATCCCCTTATTGCCACAGGCGACGGCATCGCCATGGTGTATCGTGCCAAGGGCACGGTGCAAGACATGGAGTTTGTGCAGTTCCACCCCACAGCCCTTTATCACCCGGGCGACCGCCCTGCATTTCTCATCACCGAGGCAATGCGTGGCTATGGAGCAGTGCTGCGCAACTTGTCGGGCGATGAATTCATGCACAAGTATGACCCGCGTCTGTCGCTTGCACCGCGCGACGTGGTGGCTCGTGCCATCGACAATGAGATGAAGCAGCGTGGCGACGACCACGTCTACCTCGACGTTACGCACAAAGACCCCGAGCAGACCAAGCTCCATTTCCCCAACATCTACAAGCATTGCCTGGGCATAGGCATCGACATCACCAAGGATTACATCCCCGTGGCACCGGCAGCCCACTATCTGTGTGGCGGCATCAAGGTCGACCTCAATGCCTGCTCTTCAATCAAGCGGCTCTATGCCGTGGGCGAATGCTCGTGCACCGGACTGCATGGTGGCAACCGCCTGGCTTCAAATTCGCTCATAGAGGCTGTGGTATATGCCGATGCAGCTGCCAAGCACGCCATTGAGCACCACAACGACTATAACTGGCGCGACGATGTGCCCGAATGGAACGATGAAGGCACGCAGCACCCCGAGGAGATGGTGCTTATCAGCCAAAGCGAGAAGGAAGTGGGCGAGATAATGAGCACCTATGTGGGCATAGTGCGCAGCAACCTGCGCCTCGACCGCGCTTGGAACCGCCTCGACATCCTCTATGAAGAGACCGAGAAGCTGTTTAAGGAGAGCAAGGTGTCGCGTCGCATCTGCGAGTTGCGCAACATCATCAATGTGGGCTATCTGATTATGCGTCAGGCAAAGGAGCGCAAGGAGTCGCGCGGCCTGCATTACACCATCGATTATCCGCCGAAACCCAAGAATGCCGAAGACCTTAAGTTTTGATTAGGTTTTGCCTTTTGCCCCATGTGGGGCGGGTAGGGGCATTACATAACACATAGTGCTGCGGCACCGGTTCCTTTTCAGGCCGGTGCCGCAGTCGCTTTTGGCGGATAACTGCGTGGTGAAGCGTAAGGAGGGTCCGGATTTTAATGGGCCGTCTGCAAAAAAATGAATTGTTTTTCAGCGACGGGAAAATCAACATTTCATTCACTTTTAACAATTGGAATGTTGCGATTATGTGTTCATTTCGTTAATTTTGTGACGCTTCAGCACTATTCGATACTTGAAGACCAAGATTCAACTAATTAATTATCATAAAACAACTACACACTATGAACCAAGACGCCATTTACGCCTTTGTCAGGCAAATCAACTCCGATTTTTTCGGGCCCGCATTAGTGTTCCTCCTTCTGGGCGCTGGACTCTATTTCACTTTCAGGCTAAACTTTGTGCCGCGTTATCTCTTTCGCACGGTGAAAGGTCTTTTCACCAAGCGCGATAAGTCGCGTGCCAGCCGCTCCGATGGCATCAGCGCATTCCAGGCACTGGCCACAGCGGTGGCCTCGCAAGTGGGTACGGGCAACATTGTGGGCGTGTCGATGGCTATGTTCATGGGTGGCCCTGGTGCTTTGTTCTGGCTTTGGGCAAGTGCCATGCTCGGCATGTCGACCAATTTTGCCGAGGCCATATTGGGTCAGAAATATAAAACCCACACTGCCGACGGTCACATAATCGGCGGTCCGGCTTACTACATACGCAATGGCTTGGGCAGCCGTGTGCTGGCCGGCATATTCTCGGTGTGCTTTATTTTGGCACTCTCAATAGGCATCATGGTGCAGTCCAACAGCATCAGCGGAGCCATGGACACTCTGTTCCATGGTCATGTGCAGGCTATTTGGTTTGGCGTGTGCTTGGCCATATTGGTGTCACTCATCTTGTCGGGAGGAATTGAGCGCATAGCCCCGTTTGCGGAGCGTGTGGTGCCATTGATGGCCGGATTGTTCATTGTGGGAAGTCTTGTGTTTATATGCCTGCATCTCACAAGCGTGATTCCTGCCCTTGCCGATGTGTTCAAGTATGCTTTCACAGCCAAGGCAGGTGTGGGCGGAGCCACGGGCATAGCTGTGATGACGGCCGTGCGCTACGGCGTGAATCGTGGCTTGTTCAGCAACGAAGCCGGCTTGGGTACCACGCCACATGCCCACGCCATTGCAAAGGTGCGCAATGCTTACGACCAGGGTCTGATTGCCATGGTGGGCATTGCTGTCGATTTGCTTGTGTGCACGCTCACAGGGCTGTCGCTTTTGCTGTCGGGGGCGCTCGACCAAACCAGCCTTAACGGAATCCAGCTTATGCAATATGCCTTTGGCACCAAGTTTGGTGTGGTGGGCGACTGGATCATAGCCGTGTCGCTGTTCTTTTTTGCACTCAGCACCATGGTGGGGTGGTACTTCTTTGCGGCGCAAAACGTGCGCTATCTTTTCGGTGAGCGCCCAATCATAGCCTACCGTGTGATAGTGGTGCTGCTTGTGGTGCTGGCCTCAGTGGTTGAGGTGCCGCTTATATGGGAACTTTCCGACACGTTCAACTTCTTCGTGGTTGTGGCCAACGTCATAGCAATCCTATGGCTGTCACCCAAGGTGGTTGAAGAGGTGCGCCGCATGCGCAAGGATTTTGGCAGCAAGTGACATGGCCTTCTATATCGGCTTGATGCCGATGCAGTAATGATGCCAGCGTAAAGGCTAATTGCGCCTGACTGCGGCATTTGCCGGTCAATAACTTCTTAAATCAGGGCTCATTGTGTGGTAAAAGGGCACAATGAGCCTTGATTTTGCTCACGGACACTGATTTTAACAGTATGGTTATTGCCCTTTTGGATTTTATTAACTACTTTTGAATCCTTTTGTGCCTTTTTTGCCGTGCGAAGGCGTTATTGCTGTCGCTATATGGCAATGCCATGCACATGACCGGGCCTATCGTAGGATAAATTAAATATAAACATAAATACTCTTTTTAACAACACTGACACAAGGTTATGAAACTAAAACTGTTTTTGCTACTCACGCTGCTCGTGAGTCTGCCGGCAATTGCCCAGCAGGCATCGCTACGCGGCGTGGTGATCAACTCCAAGAGCAGCCAGCCGGTGGCAGGACTCACTGTGATGCTCAACGGGCAGGGGGCTTCGGCCACCACCGGGCCCAACGGTGACTTCTTGATTACTGGCGCCCAGGCCGGAAGCGACCAGCTTCTGGTGCTAGGATATGGCTTTAAGGACTTGGCACTCGATGTGACAATTCCTGCCGGCGGAACCACCGACGTGGGCACCCTCAAGGTGGTGCCGTCAGACTTCAGCGAAGGTGCTGCCTACACCGAAGCCTCGCGCGACTTTACGCTGAGCGAGTCGCAACTTGAAGACGAGGAGGGTAACTCGCAAGCGGTGGGTATGCTCACCGGTGCGACCGACAACCCGTTCTACCAGGCTGCAAGTTACAACTTCTCGGCCATGCGGTTCCGCCAGCGCGGCTACAACAGCGAGTACACCTCCACTTACATCAATGGCATCAATTTCAACGATGCCGCACGTGGCCGGTTCAACTACTCGATGCTTGGCGGTCTTAACCAGGCTTTCAAAAACAAATCAATAGGTATTGGCCTCGAGTCGACCAACTTTGGCTTTGGCGACGTGGGCGGTGCCAACAACATCACCACTTATGCCAAGGATTATGCCCCCGGCTTCCGCGGAAGCGTTGCTTACACTAACTCCAACTACCGCTGGCGTGGCATGGCCACTTACAGCACTGGCATGACCGAAAAGGGCTGGGCGCTGACGTTGTCGGCCATCGGCCGCTATGCCAACGAAGGCGTTATCCCGGGATCGTTCTATAATAGCTGGGGCTACTTCCTTGCCGTGCAGAAGCAACTGGGACAAAACCACTCGCTGGCTCTCACCACATTTGGCGCTCCCACATCGCGCGCAAGCAACTCGGCCACATTCGAGGAGGCTTATCAGCTCACTGGCAACAACCTCTATAACAGCAACTGGGGTTGGCAAAACGGCAAGAAGCGCAATGCCAAGGTGGTTGATTCCTTCGACCCCACAGTGCTGCTCAACTGGATATGGGACATCAAACCCGGCACCAAACTCAACACCGGTGTGGGTTTCCACAAGTCGTTCTACGCATCATCGGCGCTCAACTGGTATAATGCCCGTGACCCGCGCCCCGACTATTACCGCTATCTGCCCAGCTACTATTCCGACAATCAGGAAATCGTAGACCTCTACACCGATAAGTGGACCAACGACGAGAGCTTCCGCCAGATTAACTGGGATGAGCTGTATCAGGTGAACCAACTCAACTCTTACATGGCCGATAAAACAGGCACTGAGAAAGGTTCAACCTACATTCTCGAGAAGCGCCACAGCAACCAGGCAAGCTGGATGCTGAGCACCAATCTCAACTCGCGCTTGAGCAATGTGCTCACCCTGCAAGGTGGTGCAAGCGCCAACTACACAGTGTCGTCATACTACAAGACCATAAAAGACTTGCTTGGCGGCCGCTACTGGACCGACGTTGACCAGTATGCCGAGCGTGACTTCCCGAGTGACCCCAACATGGCACAAAACGACCTGAACAACCCCAACCGTCGCGTGGGGGTGGGCGACCGTTTCGGCTATGATTACAACATCAATTCAATCAATGCACAGCTTTGGTTGCAGAACACGCTCAACCTGGCTCACTGGGATCTCAACTATGGAGCCGATGTGCGCTACACCTCATATCAGCGCGATGGTAAGATGCGCAATGGCCGTGCGCCCGAAAACTCTTACGGCAAGGGCGTCCGCCACAATTTCGTTGACTGGAGCGTGAAGGCCGGAGCAGTCTACAAGCTCGATGGCCGCAACAGCTTCCACTTCCATGCCTATTATGGAACACATGCTCCGCTGTCAAACAACGCCTATGTGTCGCCCCGCATCAAAGACGATGTGATCACCGACCTCAAGAGCGAGCGCATCCTGTCGGGCGACGTGAGCTATGTGTGGAACTACCGCCGCTTCATGGGTTCAATCACCGGCTATTGGACCGAGTTCTGGGACCAAACCGAGCGCACTTCGTTCTACGACGACCTCAATAGCACTTTCATGAACTATGCCCTGACCGGTGTGCGCAAGGAGCACAAGGGTGTGGAAGTGGGACTTGCCTACAAGGTGACCTCGTCGGTGACAATGAGCATCGCAGCCAACTTGGCCCGCTATCAATACAAGAACCGTCCGACCGGCACGCGCAGCTATGAGAATGGCTCGCAGCCCGATGTGACTCAAACGGTGTATCTGAAGAATTTCTATGTGGGTGGCACTCCGCAAGAAGCCTACTCAATCGGTTTCAACTGGGCGGCTCCCAAGCAGTGGTTCTTTGAGGTCAACGGTGTGTGGATGAACCGTGCCTATATCGACCTTTCGCCCATACGTCACGAGGCTATGGACAACCTCTACACCACAGTGGAAACCCAGGCTGAGCTTGAGGCCAAACTGAAGGAAATCACCACTCAGGAGAAACTTAACGAGGCTTTGGTTATCAACATGAGCATTGGTAAGCTCATTTACCTCAACCGCACCGCTTCGCTTAACATCAACCTCACCCTCAACAACCTGCTCGACAACCGCAATATCCAGACGGGCGGCTACCAGCAGGGTCGATTCGACTACACCAACTTCACCACCACCAAGTATCCCAACAAACTTTACTATGGCCAGGGATTCAGAATGTATCTCAACCTGGGAGTACGGTTCTGATGGTGAGGCGTCAACGATGAATCACAAACACCATATTACAATAAACAAACAAAGAAAAAGTTACAATATATCACACATATAAAAATTATGAAAGGTATAAAGACGATATTAAGTGCAATGCTCCTCGCCACCATGGCCGTGAGCTGCAACGACAATTTCGACACCCCGCCAATGGTGACCCCTACGGCTCAAGACAAAGCCAATATCACCATTGCCGAGTTTAAGGAAAAATACTGGCAGGACGCTCCCAACTACATCGACACCGTGAAAGAAGACCTGGTGATTGCCGGACGCGTGGTGAGCAGCGATGCCTCGGGTAACATCTACAAGAGCCTCTACATTCAAGACGAGAGCGGAGCCTTGACCATGAGCATCAACTCAAGCAGCCTCTACACCACCTATCGCGTGGGTCAGGAGATTGTGATTCCTCTCAAGGATATGTATGTGGGCAAATACAATGGCCAGCAGCAGCTCGGCTATCCCGATTATTATGAAAAAGGCAGTGTGTGGGAAGCCACATTCATGTCGCTCGAACTCTTTAAGGCGCATGCGCAGCTCAATGGTCTGCCCGACCCCGACAAGGTGCAGCCTGTGACTTGCAATATCACCGACCTTGCACACGATGCAGCCACCCTGCGCAAGTGGCAAGGCCAGCTGGTGCGCTTCGACAATGTCAAGTTCTCTGACGCCGACGGCACTGTGACATATGCCGATGAGAGTGCGTCGACCAACCGCAATATAGAAGACGAGTCGGGCAACACACTGGTTGTGCGCAACAGCAACTATGCCACATTCCGCAGCTCAATCCTGCCGCTTGGCAAGGGCAGCGTGATAGGTGTGCTCAGCTACTACAACACCCGCGCAGGCAGCAATGGCACATGGCAGCTCTACATACGCTCTACCGACGACTGCATTGGTTTCTCAACCAGCACCAAGGGTACTGTCAACGATCCCTATACCATCGATGAGGCCATTGAGGGACAAGGCACCAAGAGCGGATGGCTCACCGGCTATGTGGTGGGTGCTGTGGCTCCCGAGGTGACTACCGTAAAGAGCAACGCCGATGTGGAGTGGAGCGCTCCCACCACACTCGACAACACACTCGTGATAGCTCCATCGGCCGACTGCCGCGACTATACTAAGTGCGTGGCCATCTCGTTGCCGCAGAGCACACCGTTCCGCACTCAGGCCAACCTCAAGGACAACGTGGAGGTGCTCGGCACTCAAATTTGGGTGAAAGGCTCGTTTGCAAGCTATATGGGCATGGCCGGCGTGACCGGCAACAGCGGTTCTACCGACGAGTTCCGCCTCTCGGTGAGCACCGGCGGCGTGACAAGCCTCAACGAAGGCTTCGAGAGCGGCATCCCGTCGACTTGGACCAACTTGAAGGTGCAAGGCAACAAAGACTACTTCATTGCTACCTACAATGGCAACTCATATGCAAAGGTGACCGGCTATAACGGCACCGCTCCGTTCGACTCTTGGCTCATTACTCCGGCCATCAACATCAAGAAGGCCGAGAAGCGCATACTCTCGTTCCGCACATGCGTCAATGCTTACAGCTCTACTGAGACTAAATTTGAGGTTTATGTGATGTCGACTGCCGACCCCAGCACTGCCAAGATGCAGAAGCTGAGCCCCGTTTTGGCCACAGCTCCGTCTTCGGGCTTCAGCGACTGGGTGGAGAGCGGCAACCTCGACCTCAGCGAATGGGCCGACGGAACCTACTACATCGGCTTCCGCTACACCTCGCCCAAGGCCGACAACTATGCCACATGGCAGCTCGACGACGTGAAGTTTGGCGAGGGCTCGTCGGTTGATCCTCCCACACCGCAAAGCGGCACCCGTGCCGACCTTGAGACGCTGAACAATGGCACTGCCAGTGGCTTCTATGGCACCTATAAGACCTCGGCCGGATGGGTGGCTACCAACTGCAATGTGCTTAAGGGTGGTGACGTCGACAGCAACCCCACATTTAAGTTCATCGGTTTCAAGACGGGCTCTACTTCTGAATATGCCTACGCTGCTTGCCTCAATGGCAAGGTGGGCGCTGCAGGAACTCTGGTGTCGCCCGAGCTTACTGGCGGCATTGCAAGCCTCAGTTTCAACTATGGTCTGCCTTATACCGAGGCTAGCGGTGTAAAATTCCGTGTCGATGTGAAGCAGGCCGGTACAGTGGTCAAGACATTCACCGTTGAGAAGTCGGATGCTGCCAAGTACACAGCCTACACCTTCACTGAAGATGTGGATGTGGCTGGAAACTACACTATCGAGTTCACCAACTTGTCGCCGTCGGCTAATTCCGAATCCAACAAAGACCGCACAGCCATTTGGAACGTGACTTGGACACAACCCTCGACCAAGGTTGCACGCAATGCACGCTCTTATGTGCGCTGATTACAATGAATGCTGATTAATTAGTAATATAAATCTGTAAATTCACGGCGGGAAGCATGCCTTTTGTATGGGGCTGCTTCCTGCCGTTGTTTTTTGGCTTGCGCTGCATTTTTGCAGCCGTGTGGTGATTATGAAATCAGCGTTTGCATCGTCGACAAATATTCTTTAACTTTGCATGTTAATATCAACACGATTAATATGTCCTTACAATGAGAGTAAAGATACACCGCGAAGGTCAAAATATCATATTCGCCCTGCTGTTCATATTACTGGCAATTGATGTGCCCGCATATATGTTCATAGAATACCGTCCCATACCCATAGCCATGATAGTGGTGTCGGTGGTGGTGTTCTTGCTTGTGGTCAATTTCTTCCGTTTGCCTAAACGCCATTTCAAGCATTGCGACGATCCGTTGGCAGTGGTCGCCTCGGTTGACGGCACTGTGGTGGCGCTCGAAGAGGTGTACGAGGATGAATACCTGCACTGCAACATGATTCAGTTGTCGATATTCATGTCGGTTTTCAATGTGCATGCCAACTGGACTCCGGTTTCGGGTTTGGTGAAGTATGTCAAGCACCATGCCGGACGCTTCATGGCGGCCTATCTGCCCAAGTCGAGTACCGACAACGAGCGCTCGGCAATAGTGATTGAGGCCAACAATGGGCACGACATAATGGTCAGGCAGATTGCCGGTGCTGTGGCCCGCCGCATAGTCACCTATGTGGAACCGGGTGAGCGTGTTGACTTTGACGACCATATAGGCTTTATTAAGTTTGGGTCGCGCGTGGATGTGTATCTTCCGCTCGATACCGAGATATTTGTGAAATTAGGCGACAAGACGTGGGGTGGAGAGACCCTGGTTGCCCGTCTAAAACCAGCTGAAAACAATGAAAATCCTGAAAGCAATAAGGAATAATATACCCAATGCAATCACTTGCTGCAATTTGTTGTGCGGTGTGCTTGCCTCGGTAGCCTCGTTCAGCACTTTCGACCAGGTGGGCGTGTGTGGCCTTCAGGGCTATCAGGCCGCTTTCGCATTGATTGCCCTCGGGGCAGTATTCGACTTTTTCGATGGTTTCGTGGCACGCCTGTTAGGCGCGTCGAGTCCGCTTGGTAAGGAGCTCGATTCGCTCAGCGACTCGGTGAGCTTCGGCTTGGCGCCGGCCCTGGTGCTCTATAACATGATGCACTTGGCCAATCCGGGCAGCGTGCTTTGCTTTGGCGCTCTCATAATTCCGGTGTTTGGCGCATTGCGTCTGGCCAAGTTCAACGTCGACACCACGCAGACGACCACGTTCCGTGGCCTGCCCATTCCGTCGAATGCCATATTCTGGATAGGGTTCACGTCGTGGTATGCCAACCACCACACCGCAAGCCAGTGGTTTGTGCTCGCACTTGCGCTTGTGCTGTCGTTGCTCATGGTGTGCAACTTGCGCATGTTCTCGCTCAAGCTTCACAGCCTGTCGCTCAAGAAGAGTTTCCGCCAGTGGCTGCTGGCTGTGGCATTTGTGACGTTTGTGGCCATTGCCGGGCTTGAGGGGCTTGCATGGGGCATCGTGTTCTATGTGGTTCTCTCTGCCGTTGCCGGCACGGGAGCTAAGGAGGCTTGATTGCCGACTGCGATACAATGAAGGATTGTTAACCTGATTTTGGCGTTTTTTAAGTGAACCTGATGCCGCCGTGGCACGATGTTTGCTCTTTAATAAGTGTCTGAGCAAGGCGGGGAGGAATGAGTTTGGCATCCTCGGCTCCAATTGCCAAGACGGAATTTTTTGAGACAAATCAGTAATAACTTGATTCCTTTAAAATCCACACGGCTATGTTTACATTTCTCTTTTTACTGCTGCTGGTTTTCTTCCTTTGGCCCATCTTTGGCTTGGCGTTGAAACTGTTCAGGCTTAAGCGCAGTGTGCGCCGCGCTTGGGAAGGTGCGGGGCAGGCAGCCTCAGGACGACCCGAAGGCTTCTCGGCCGACAGCCGTCAAAAGGTGTATGGCAGCTCCGTTGGCGAATATGTGGATTTTGAGGAGGTACCCGATGCTGAGCCCCGTCGGCAGTCCGTCAGCTCGCAAGCGGCCGACGATGATGATTTCGTGCCCGAGAGCCAGGTGGTGGATGCCGAGTTTGAGGAGATTCCTTAGTGTTAAGGTTTAATACGCACAGGCTTGAGAGGCTGTGCTCATGTGATTCGTGCCATTGCTTGATGGTACGTTTTTTTTCGCTACTTTTGCAAATAGAATAAAGAAAAATAAATTCATCATGAAGATGTTCAGCTTTGTAGCCACTATATTGGCTTTGTTGCTGTGTGGCAACAGTTGCCAAGGCAAGAACGGGGCTAGCCCCAATGATGCCGACACTACCAGTCAGGCAGCGGAAGTGCCGCAGTTTAATGCCGACAGCGCCTATGCCTACGTCAAAGCACAGTGCGACTTCGGGCCGCGCGTGCCTGGCACCGATGCCCACAAGCAGTGTGCCGCTTTCTTGGAAAAATCGTTGCGTGCGTCGTGCGACAGCGTTATTATGCAGCATGGCAACGTTACCACATTCGACGGCAAGAATTTGCTGATAAGCAATGTTATAGGCATTATAAATCCCACAGCCGAACAGCGTATATTGCTCATGGCACACTGGGATTGCCGCCCTTGGGCCGACAACGACCCCGATGCGGCAAATCGCCGCAAGCCCGTCATGGGTGCCAACGACGGTGCCAGTGGCGTGGGCGTGCTGCTTGAGTTGGCCCGTGTGATGGGTGCTCACCGGCCCAGTGTGGGAATCGACATAGTTCTTGTTGATGCCGAGGACTGGGGCGACAGCGATAACGAAGACAGTTGGGCACTAGGCACGCAATACTGGGCGCACAATCCGCATTATGGCAACGCTAAGCCTATGTTTGGCGTTGTGGTGGATATGGTGGGCGCCACGGGTGCGAAGTTTGGCAAGGAATATTTTTCGATGCAATATGCGTCGAGTTTTGTCAACTTGGTGTGGAATGCTGCCGCCACGGCCGGCTATGGCTCTTATTTCACTGCCTCCGATGGCGGGGGAGTCACCGACGACCATGTGTCGGTTAACCGCATCACCGGGATTCCGTGTCTCGACATAATCGACATGCGCCCCGACTCACCTACCGGCTTCTACGACGGCTGGCACACAACCCACGACACCCTCGACCGCATCGACCCCGCCACGCTGAAGGCTGTGGGGCAGACGCTTGCTCAGGTGATTTACAGTTATTGACCGACAACTACACACACAGAAAAAATATGACAGTAAAAACATTAGCGCTAATGTGCAGTAGCATGATTATAGGGGCTGGCGCCTGCCAGGCAGCCATAAAATACCCTATGGCAAAGAAAGTGGCTGTGACCGACGACTATTTCGGCACAAAGGTGGCCGACCCGTATCGCTGGCTTGAAAACGACACTTCGGTCGAAACGGCAGAGTGGGTGAAGGCTGAGAATAAGGTGACTCAAGACTACCTCAACCGCATCCCATTCCGGAACGACGTGCGCCGTCGCATCACCGAACTTGCCAACTATGAGAAGATGGGCGCCCCATTCAAGGTGAAGGGCAAGTATTACTATTTCGCCAACAACGGCTTGCAAAACCAGAGTGTGCTCTATGTGAAAGACGCTCTCGACGGCCAGCCGCGCGTGGTGCTCGACCCCAACCAACTGAGTGCCGACGGCACCGTGGCTCTGCAGCAGCTCAATTTCTCGCACGACGGGCGCTATTTGGCTTATGTGATAACCCGCAACGGCAGCGACTGGAATGAGATTTATGTGCTCGACCTTGCCACCGGCAACCAACTTGCCGATCATATAAAGTGGGCCAAGTTTACCGATGCCCAGTGGCTCGGCGATGGCTTTTTCTACAGCGCCTATGATGCACCGGAAGATGCAAAATCGTCGAAAAACGAATACCACAAAGTGATGTATCACCGCCTTGGCACTCCGCAAAGCGCCGACTATGTGGAATATCGCAGCATGACCAATCCGTTGCTGTTCTACCAGGCTTCGGTGAGCGATGACGAGCGCTATGTGTTTGTTTGGGAAAGTGGCGGTGAAGGCAATTGCCTATACGTCAAGGACCTTAAAGACCGCAACCCTCACTACGTGCGTCTGGCAGGCGACATGAAGTTTACCAACACACCGATAGGTGTCGACGGGGGCAAAATATATGTCCACACCAATGCCAATGCCCCATGCTGGAAAGTGGTGGCTTATGATGCCGAAAACTTGGGCGAGAACAATGTGGTCGACTTCATCCCTGAAAAGCCGTGGGTGCTGTCGAGTGCCGTGATGGCCGACCACAAGTTTATTGTCACCTACGACCGCGATGCGTCGAATCATCCATACCTGTATTCGGCCGACGGCAAGGAAGTGGCCGAGATAAAGCTGCCCACATTCGGCTCAGTGGGCTTCAGTTGCAAGAATACGGACAAGGAGGTGTTCTACACCTTCACGTCGTTTACCACGCCGGCTAGCGTGTATAGCTACGACATTGCGTCGGGAACGTCGAAACTGGTGTTTGCGCCAAAGGTGAAGCTTGACCCGGCGAGCTATGTCACTGAACAGGTGTTTTTTAACAGTGCCGACGGCACCCGCATCCCCATGTTCCTTATTTATCGTAAGGGACTAAAACGTGATGGCAAACGCCCGACACTGGTTTACGGTTACGGCGGTTTCAATATCAGTCTCAACCCGGCGTTCAGTTATTCCCGCGTGCCATTTGCCATGCTCGACATGGGCGGCGTCTATGCGGTGGTGAATCTGCGCGGAGGCGGCGAATATGGTGAGCAATGGCATGAGGCGGGCACGAAGCTGAAGAAGCAAAACGTGTTTGACGACTTTATCGCTGCTGCCGAGTATTTGGTGAAGGAAGGATATACCTGCCCGGGTAAACTCGCTTGCAATGGCGCAAGCAATGGCGGCTTGCTCGTGGGTGCTGTGGTTAATCAGCGCCCCGACTTGTATGCTGCTGCAGTGCCTCAGGTGGGTGTTATGGACATGATGCGCTACCACTTGTTTACCATAGGGTGGAACTGGGCTCACGACTATGGCCGCAGCGACGACAGCAAGGAGATGGCCGACTATCTGTTGCGTTACTCACCGCTGCACACCATCAAGAACGACGGCACCCGTTATCCGGCTATCATGGTCACCACAAGCGACCACGACGACCGCGTGGTTCCGGCCCACTCGTTTAAGTATGCGGCCACGCTGCAGGCTTCAAGCACGGGCAATGCCCCCAAAATCATACGCATCGATAGCAAAGCAGGCCACGGTCACGGCAAGCCCATTGCCAAGGTGATTGATGAGTATACCGACGTGCAGTCGTTTATCATGCACAATCTCGGAGTGAAGTACAAATACCGCAAGTAACCACCCTAAGGGCCATCTTCACTGGCGGGATGGTGGTAGTGCAAGGCTATTAGGCCTTCAGGTTGGAGAGCGCTTTGCGCTATTAATGCACTTAGCGTCAACAATATAGGTCGTACAGCGATGTGCGGCCTTTTTTATGACTGACTACGACATTAAACATGTGTTATGGTCACCGATTCCGCTTGGCTCAAGACTGATGGTGGTTTTAATCCAAGCGGTATGAGCCTGCATAAATGAGCAGGCCGAGCAATGTGGAATGAAGTGCCGGTGATGGCAATTTACGTTTATTAATTGCCATAAAGGCCCATAATCGCCCAAATTTGAGTAAATTTGCATTCACTACTATATCCTTTGATATATAAAAAAGAAGAAAAAACATGGCTAACAACAACCAAAACAATACGCCTGCCTTGCAGCCGGCTCCCGTGTATATAATAACTGGTGCCGCAGGTGCAATGGGCAGTGTGGTTTCACGCCAACTGGCCGAGCAGGGACACCCATTGGTGCTTGCCTGCCGCCACGTTGAACGCGGCATTGCCTTTGCCAACGAATTAAAGGAATCAACCGGTAATACCGACATTACTTGCCTGCACCTCGACATGGGGTCGTTTGAAGGTGTGCGTGAATTTGTGCGTGCTTTCAAGCAACTCAACCGCCCGGTGGCGGCGCTTGTCAACAATGCCGCCGTGCTCACACGCAACCGCGAGATGAGTGCCGACGGATATGAGCGCATGGTTCAGGTCAATTTCCTGGGAGCCGCCATGCTCACGCTGATGATAGAGCCTATGGTGGTGCCTGATGGCCACATTGTGCTCACCACATCACACACACGCAACTTTGTGACACTGCCTTTTGAATTCCCGGCAGTGAGCTCGGTGAGCCGCTTTGTGCCGCTTGCAGTGTATGCTCAAAGCAAATTGGCTCTCACGCTATTCTCGATTTATTTGTCGACCACAATGCGCACACGTCGCGTGGCCGTCAATCTTGCTGATCCTGGCATCATCAATAGTAGCGTGCTTACCATGAATCGCGTGTTCAACCGTATGAGCGAGCGCATGATGACGCTCGTGCATAATCCTGAAAACAGCGCAATCTCAATTATGCGTGCGCTCAACACCAAGGACACCGGCTTCATTTTCAAGGGGCTTGAGAACCAAGTCAAGGTCTCGACCACCATCAAGAGCCGTGAGGTGTTCCAAAAATTGTGTGAGGATACCATGCGTCTTCTCAAGAAAGAAATTGCGAAGTGATAACGCTTGTGTGAAACTATCAAGAGAGACAAACATCATTATATGGGAAAAATCAAAAATCTGCTTTTCGACCTCGGTGGCGTGATAATAGGAGCCGACCGTGATGCTTGTGTGAGTGCGCTCACGCGCTTGGGCATGCGTGATGCCGAACAAATGATAGGGCTGTATGTGCAGACGAGCGCTTTCGGGAGCCTGGAGAGCGGAGAAATCTCGGCGGAGGAATTCCGTGACGAGATGCGCCGTCACTTCGACCGCCCGGTAACCGATGCCCAAATCGATTCGGCTCTCGACGCTTTCATCAGCGGCCTGCCGGTGCATCGCCTCGAGTCGCTAAGACAGTTACACAGCCGCTATCGCCTTTATGTGCTGTCGAACACCAATTCCATACTGTTCAACGGACGCATAGCAGAGCTTTTCAAGGGCGAGGGGCTGACCATAAATGATTACTTCGATGGCATCACCACCTCTTATGAGGCCGGGGCATGCAAGCCCTCCCGCAAGATTTTTGACTATGCGGTGGCCTCGATGGGCATTGACCCGGCCGAGACGATGTTTTTCGACGATGGCCAGGTGAATGTCGACGCTGCAATATCTTTCGGATTCAATGCGGCACTTGTGCCTGAGGGCGGAGAGTTTGTCGACGTGATGAAACAGCTTGGCTTATGATGCAAGGTGTCATAGGCCCTACCGACAGCCTGCCGCCGCATTCGCTTGCGGCCACTATCGGCATGTTCGACGGGGTGCACCTTGGTCATGCCACAGTGCTCTCGGCCTTGTGCAGCCAGGCGTCGCGTTGCGGACTCAAGACGGCTGTGGTTACCTTCAAGGAGCATCCGCAAAATGTGCTTGGCAAGGCCGAAACGCCGCTTAAGCTGATAATGCCGGTGAGTGAGCGTGTGGAGGCTATCGGGGCTATGGGCATCGACTATGTGATTTTGCTCGATTTCACTCCCGAGCTGGCGATGCTCGATTCCACTGAGTTTATGCGGTGGCTCAACAGCCACTATGGTGTAGACGTGCTTATGGTGGGCTATGACCACCATTTCGGCCACAACCGCAGCGAGTCGTTTGCCGACTATGTGCAAAACGGTGCGGCGTGTGGTGTGCAGGTGGTGAAAGCACCGGAATACCGCGGGCAATATGCCCCGGTGAGCTCGTCGATAATACGCCGCCTGATATCAAGCGGAAAGGTCGACGATGCCACACGGTGCCTCGGGCACGGCTATTCAGTGAGCGGCATTGTGACTCACGGCTTTAAAAACGGGCGGAAAATAGGCTTCCCCACCGCCAATCTCGGCCACATCGACGAGAGCGTGCTGCTGCCGCACAATGGTGCCTATGCGGCCCGTGTGACTGTGATGGGGCGCCAGTGGCAGGCAATGGTCAATGTGGGCAGGCGGCCCACTCTCGACAATGGCCGCCAACTGAGCGTTGAGGCCAACATTTTCGACTTCGACCACGATATATACGGCCAGGCTATGACTGTGGAGTTTGTGCGCTTTTTGCGCCTCGAGATAAAGCTCGGCTCAATCGATGAGTTGCAAAGGCAACTTGTGGCCGACCGCGAGGCGGCGCGCCTCATCCTTTCGAATGGATGACGGCATGCGGCTGTCTTCGGGAAAAAATGCTGAATTTAACCAACACCTTTATACAACAATGGATATAATTAATCTGTGTGACCAAAACTCACTTGTGGGTCAGTTTATGAGCGAGCTGCGCGACAAGAACGTGCAGACCGACCGGCGGCGTTTCCGCACCAATGTGCACCGCCTGGGGCAGATAATGGCCTATGAAGTGTCGAAAAGGCTTGACTATGCCACCACACCCACCCAAACCCCGCTGGGCGTGGCAATGACCAATGTGCTCTCGAGCAAGGTGGTGCTTGCCACCATTCTGCGTGCCGGCTTGCCATTCCATGAAGGCTTTCTGAGCTATTTCGACGATGCCGAGAATGCGTTTGTGAGCGCTTACCGCAAGTATGCCGACGGCGGCGACGACTTCACCGTGCATGTGGAATACATAGCTTGCCCCAATATCGACGGCAAGACCCTGATAGTGGCCGACCCGATGCTTGCCACGGGCTCATCGATGGAGCTGGCCTACCATGCACTGCTCACCAAGGGCACTCCTGCCCATGTGCACATAGCAAGCGTGATAGCTACCGACCAGGCCATTGACTATGTGCGGAAGCATATTCCAACCGACAATCTGACCATTTGGTCGTGCGACATCGACCACGAGCTCAATGAGCACAGCTACATCATCCCAGGTCTTGGCGATGCGGGCGACTTGCTCTATGGCACAAAGGATTGACCGGTAGCAGTCATTTATTATTTTAGAACGCAAAAGGAAAGCGGCAAGGTGAGTGTCACTCTGCCGCTTTCCTTTTGCCCTTAAGGCTGTTGCCTGTTGGGACTTTATTTCTTCATGTTCATTCCCAAGCGCACGCCATCGTAGTTAGAGGCGATGTCGCCCACGGCCTCAATCTTTGAGTTGCCAGTGAGCTTGGTGGCTGTCTGCAGGAGCGATATGAGCTTCTTTGACTCAAACATCAAGCCGATGCCGCTGGTTGTGCGGGTCACATAGGCTGTGGTGCTGAAGAGCAGCGTCTTGAGCTTTATGGCGCTTGTCGATGAGTCGTAGGTGTAGGTTCCGCTCAATGGGATTCCTTTTACTTTTGCGCTGAAGTTGTTGTTGCTGTCGAATGTGAAATAAGTGTTTGAGCTGCTTATTCCCAGATTGTTGTAGGTGGTTTGCAATTGTTCTTTCACCTTGGCTGCCGCTACGGCGCCACCTGCCTTGGCCAGCAGATTCTCGCTCGTGAATGCGCAACCGGGCTCGCTGTAATACCATGTGCCCACAAGTTGGCTTTGGTCAATCTTCACGCCGCCAATCACCATGTTGAGCAGCTCGCTTGCCGTGCCGCTGTTGGCAATGCCGCCAATGATGTTGCCCAGCACGCTGCCGGTGCTGCTTGATGAGCTTGAGGAAGAGCTGCTTGTGCTGCCGGTGATGCCCGACATTGAGCCGCAACTGCTGCCTATCATGGCCACGGCTGCTGCCATTGCGATAACTGATTTTTTCATCATAATCTCGTTTTTTGTATGTTTTATCGTTCGGTTTGCAAAATTACAAAAAAACGGGTGAAACTGGTCGCCTTTGTGCCGCAACAATAGACAAACCAATGCTTTTCGCCGACCAAAGCCCGCTGTGGCACATTGCTGCCGGTGGGTTGCCGTTACACTTTGATGGGTTATTAACGATATTTTTCACGTCGTGGGCAAGTGAATTGCCCGGCATGCCAATAATTTTGCAAGTGTAAAAGTTGAGTCATCGGCCTATTTTGACTATTTTTGCATAGTGTGCCGTGCAATGCGCAAGCCTGTGCAGTCAAGGCATGGCCGTCAAGAAGAAATAAACAAAAAAACTAACGATATATGGCAACTAAAGAAAAGACAACAGACCTGGAATTGGGACTTGGCGCTCCTGGCCAGGAACCCGAAACCGCACAGGCAGGCGGCCGTAAAGCCGTTTCGCCCGAGAAACTCAAGGCTCTGCAGGTGGCTATGGATAAGATTGACAAGACCTATGGCCGCGGATCTATAATGAAGCTTGGCGATGACCATATCGAGAACATCGACGTGATTCCCACAGGCTCGATAGGCCTTGATTACGCATTGGGCGTGGGCGGATATCCGCGTGGTCGCATTGTTGAGATTTATGGCCCGGAATCGTCGGGTAAGACCACTCTGGCCATCCATGCCATTGCCGAGGCACAAAAAATGGGCGGCATTGCAGCAATCATCGATGCCGAGCACGCCTTCGACCGCTTCTATGCCGAGAGTCTCGGTGTGGATGTGAACAACCTGTGGATTTCGCAACCCGACAACGGCGAGCAGGCTTTGGAAATAGCCGACCAGCTCATCAGGTCGTCGGCCATCGACATTATTGTCATCGACTCGGTGGCAGCCCTTACTCCCAAAGCTGAAATCGAGGGCGAGATGGGTGAGAGCAAAATGGGCCTCCAAGCCAGGCTCATGTCGCAGGCGCTGCGTAAGCTCACTGCCACTATCAGCAAGACCAACACCACTTGCATCTTCATCAACCAGCTGCGTGAAAAACTTGGCGTGATGTTTGGCAATCCAGAGACCACTACCGGCGGCAACGCGCTTAAGTTCTATGCCTCGGTGCGCATCGACATCCGCCGTCTTGGCCAGCTCAAGGACGGTGAGAATGTGGTGGGTAACCTCACTCGCGTGAAAGTGGTGAAAAACAAGGTGGCTCCTCCTTTCCGCAAGGCTGAGTTTGAAATCCTTTTCGGCAAGGGCATCAGCAAGGTGGGCGAGATTATCGACTTGGGCGTGCAGTTTGGTATCGTGAAGAAGAGCGGATCGTGGTTCAGCTACGACGGCACCAAGCTCGGTCAGGGCCGTGATGCGGCTAAGCAGTTGATTGTCGACAATCCTGAGCTTGCCGAGGAACTTGAAGGAAAGATAATGGCGGCAATGAAGGGCGAGACTGCTCCTGCCGATGAGTGAGCTTGCTCCTCCATCTGACCACTGACACAAATATGACACAATTCCGATAGCGGGTCGTGCTCCTCTGAGTGGGGCGCGATCCGCCCTTTTTATAGGCGTTGTTTCTGTTGGGTGGTGCAATGGCGGTAAAAAACTATGGGAGCGGCTTCCGATGCTGTTCGGGCTGCTCCCATAGCTAGATTTTCTTGTTGATTCCTGAAATCCGGAATCGGGTAGTGGTGTTATTTAATCACCTTAACGGCTTCTTTAGTGCCATCGGTGTAGGTGATCACCTTAACGTTCACACCATCAAATGCAGTGGCGCTTTCCACACCGGCCAGGTTGTAATACTTAACGCCGGCTACGGTTTTCTCGGCAGTTGCATCTTCAACCGAAGTGGCTTCGTCGTAAATCACCTCAATCGACTGAACGTAGGCACGCTTGGTTGCCGAGATTGAGATTGTCTCAATCTTAGAACCGTCGAGTGTGAATTCTACTGCGGGCATAGTGGTAGTGGCAGCTTCCAGATTCTCCGACGTTACGCCGTTAACTGTGAGTGTTGCAGTCTCTGATGCTTTGAATGCGCAAGCACCGAGCACAATTTTGGTGGCTTTCACTTGGCCTGCTTCGGCAAGGTTGAGCTCCAGATTGCCGTTTGCTTTGGCGGAACTGAACTTCAATCCATAGGTGCCCATTCCCTGATAGCATTTAGATGTAGAGGCAACCGATGCAATGTATTCTTGTCCGGTTGCAATGAGGCTGTCGGTGGTGAGGAAGTTTTTGGTGGTGAACTCTGTGCCGCTGTCGCTTGTTTTGGCGTTGCCGTTAAACACGATTTGGTAACTTGCTGCCGATGCCATCATAGATGCAGTAGCTGCGATGGCAGCAATAAGGGTAAAGATTTTCTTCATAAAATAAGTTGGTTAAAATGTAAATAAAGTTGTTTTGTATGTTTTGTGTCAGTTAAAAAGCTTGTTAGCTGTCCTATGTTGCAAAAGTAACAAAAGTTTTCCAATCAATCCCTATTGGGCTTGTTATATTTCAGCAACAAATTCACTATTTGCCCTTTAGGTAATCTTACTCATGCCTCTCCCGTTGAAAAATGCCGCATGCCTGCCGGACTGCATGCGGTATGCAAAAGGAGCGATGCCACTCAGCATCGCTCCTTGATATTGTGACTTGTTGGGTGAGGCCTGTGGCCTCCTTTGTAGTCGGCTTTATTGCTCTTTTACCAAAAACACCTCGGTGGGGAAGTGGTCGCTGTAACCGTTCAGAAACACGCCGCTTGAGTAGGTGCGCAACGGATAACCTTTGCGGTCGCCTTCCTGCGTTTTCAGGAAGTCGCGGTTCAGCACGTCGGCACGCATGAATGTGAGGCGCGGCTTTGCGTTGCCCTTGTAGTTCTGCGTGAAATATTGCGAGATGATGATTTGGTCAAAAAGGTTCCATTGTCCTTTGTAGGCCAGCGTGCCCACACCTTTGTCAAGCTTTTCCCACCAAGGGTTGTAAAGGTCGGTGGGCTGTTTCACGTCGGCTATGTCGCGCTTGGCTCCAAGCGCTTCGGCCACGCTCTTGTCCATAGGGTCGTCGTTGAGGTCGCCCATAAACACGATGCCCTGGTTGGGGTCGTCGCGCAGCAGCGAGTCGATAGTGCGCTTAGCCATTTCGGCAGCGGCTTCGCGCAGATAGCTGGAGCGGTCTTGTCCGCCCAGGCGCGACGGCCAGTGGTTGATGATCACGCTCACTTTCTCGCCAGCGAGCATGCCGGTGACGCACATTTGGTCGCGGGTCTTGAAACTTTCATATCCGGGAATGTGCAGAGTGGTGTTGACCACATTGAGCACGCGGAACAGCCGCGGGTTGTAGAGCAAGGCCACGTCGATGCCTCGGCGGTCGGGGCTGTCGTGGTGCACAATCTGCAGATGCAAGTCGCGCAGTTCGGGCTGCTTCACCAGGTCGGTGAGCACGCTGCGGTTTTCCACCTCGCTCACACCAATGATGGCCGGGCCCATGGGTGTGTGCTTGGTCTTCATCTGGCTGATGGCATAGGCCATGTTGTGCTGCTTCGACCAGTATTTTTGCCCGTTCCACTTTCGTGAGCCTTCGGGACTGAATTCCTTGTCGTAGCTACCGTTGTTGTTGATTGTGTCGAACAGGTTCTCAAGGTTGTAGAACATGATGCCATACACCCCATAGCGCTTTTCGGCTGCCATTGCCGTGATAGCTATGAGAGCAATCAGCATCGGTAACAGTATCTTTCTCATTTTTGGATTTGTGTCGTTTATAGGTTGATAATTGTTGTGCCTGTTTTTTGGAACATTGTGCTCAGCTTGTGCCATGGCCTTTAGCCAACTATCTGCAAAAATAATACCTTTTTTTGTAATGCAGATAACAAACAAGCCAAAATTAAAAAATGCCCGAAGAATGGTTAGGATGGTTAGCGTGTCATAGGTCTTTTTCCCGCTGGTTGCCGTTTTCTTGCCGCTGATATGCGCTGATGGCTGCCTGCTGGCTCGCCCTTGCCTTATAGCCTTTTTAGTGAAAATGCTGTTTTTGATTTTTTGCGTAAAAAACACGCAATAATTCTTTGCGTATTGAGAAACTTACCGTAACTTTGTTGCGTAAAAATCACGCAGACGGGCGTTTTTTTATAAAAAACAATGCTCTGTGCTATTTTCATGTGCGCCACAGGGCTTTTGGCACGCTTGTTGCTTATTGTTGATTGTCTGCGGTTAGAGAACCGCAACGGGGCGCGACATCGCAGAAAGAAAAAAGCAACATTGCTTTTTCGCTTCGGGGTGTGTTTAGATGTGATAACTTTGCGGCATAAAGGAATTTCCAAGATAGGAAGCCAATCTTAATTAGTCTTTTTCAATAATCTAAATCTAAAAAAAAACTACTGAAATGAAAGAAAACACAAACAATCAATCAGCTGCCGCCTCTAAAACAGAAGGCGTTGTGATGGAAAACCACAATCTTATTATCCTAGACCGCAGCGGGTCGATGATGAGCATCCGCAAATATGCCGTTGATGCCGTAAACGAGACAATAGCCACAATACGGGCTCGCCAGGAAGCAAATGCTACCGACGAGAAGAGCTACATCACCTTATTGATGTTTTGTGGCTGTGGCTTGCAGACGATTTACGACCATGTGCCTAAGGACGCTAAGACTGGTCGGTATAAGGTGACTGTCCCTGCCGATAAAATCAGTTTTGCCAACAGAAATTGGTTCTTGACGGGCCGTGGTTGAAATGAACTAAAAAGAACCAAAAAGGCTTGTGTGTCAACACAATGATTTTGATAATTTTGCGTTTGAAAGAATATAATCAGCACCTTTGATGGTGCTTGCGATAATAGCGACACGGGCAATGCTGTCCGTTAATTCCGTCGATTGAATGCAAGGGTCGCATAGAGGTGGCTTTCCCGGCCAATGGCAAAGAAGCCGCCGAATTGCAATGCCCTGGGAAAACACTCTTTTTAATGAATGTTTTGAAGCAGTTAGAGTCGATAGTAAATAAGTAATAGAGGATAAATTCAGAAAAAAGAAAATCGCGAAACTGTGTTGCGGGTGTCTGACGTGGTGTTGGGTACCCGCCAATTTTTTGCGTTGGTGTCTTGACCGTTATGCCCATCCTAAACGGATACCCCGAATGTGATGCCAAAAAAGCAATATCCACTGAGTTGTTTTCGGGGTGGTGTTAAGGTCGATATTGCCACAAATGTCACTTTGTAAAGAGAATATGTGAAGGCAGCGTCGTTGCCATAAAAATATGTGGCAAGGACAGCCATCGGGCTACACCCACCAGTGCTGTGTGTGGGTGCGCGGATGGCTGTCCTCGCCGGTTGTTAATGGTAATGGATTCTTGTGCCCCTCAAAGGGGCGGCTGTCATTGCATGACTATGCGCATGTGGGCTTTGGGGTAACGGAGCACAAGGCAACTGGCCTCGGTGAGCACAAGGGCATCCACGTTGCGCACGCCGCTTGCCTTGAGGTTGAGGGCCTCGGTACTGAAGGGCACATGGCTGTACTTCTGCATATATTCAGGGTCGATGACAATGCCGTTGTCTTCCATGCCGCACTCGTCAAACACCTCGCTTAGCATCACATACAGGGTGCCGAATTTCGACCGCAACTCGTTGAAGTCAATGCCCCACTTGGTTACGGTGTCGCTCGACGTGATCACTTTGCTGTAGTCGAGCTTGTTGAGCCGGCCAATCAGCCCCGAGCCGCCAATCAGGATTTTGCGCTTGCTGCCGGCATTGCCGGTGAAGGCCTCGCGCATCATGTCGATGATGCTGTCTTGCGTGAGCGAGGAGTCGTCGTAGTTCCACGTCTTGCCGGCTTGGTGCCATATTCCTCCGGTAAACAGCAGGGTCTGCTTGCGCACATTGTCCCACAGCGAGCGCTTCACCCCGAAGAGGAAACTCTTTTCCATGCCCAGGCGCATGTCGTAGATTGCGGCCTCTTCCTGGTCGCTCATGTTCCATTGCACCTCTTTGTTGGCCAGGCGCATGAGGGTGCTTTGCTCAATTTGCATCTTGAATATCTGGCAATAGTTCTGTGCCTTGGTGGGGAGCGATTCGAATTGTGGCGACATCACGTCGAGCTCGCTTGCCGCGCGCCCCATCCTTATCAGTGTGCTGCCTTTGCCAATGCTCGGCACCATGTTTTCGGCCTTGTCGATGTTTTTGCCGTTCACTGCCTGCACCACGAGGCCGTTGGTCTCGTCGCGCGACACCACATACAGCATCAGCTCATCGTTGCTGGCGGTGGTGCCGTCGGCCTCATAGCCGTGTGCGCCTTGCACCAGGATGGTGTCGGATGCATCGAATATCTCGTCGTTGTCGGTCACGATTTTCACCTTCGTGCTGGTGGTTGCGCTTGCCGTGGTGGGAGCCGTGTAGGCTTCGGCCATTTTGGCTTTGGTGGGCTTGGTGTCTACGTTGTAGTAGTCTACAATCATGCTGCCGCTGTGCTTTGCGCCTGCGCAACGCGACAATTGGTCGATGGGCGTGGCCATGGGGCGTATTTTCACTATCTGCCTGTCTATCTCGTTGAGCAGCAGGTCGGGGCTTCCGCTCTTGGCGGTGTCGGTGGTGAGCGGGCCGCCTACTACGTGCTTTCCGCCTGCCACGCCGGTCACCACGCTCATTGCCAGCGAGGCGTCGGCATGGTTGCACCCCGCCAGCACGAGCATGATGAGGATGATAGCGAGCAATATGAGCAGTGTGCGGTTGCGCCTGATCCAGTTAAGTGTGTTTTTCACTTTTTGCTTGATTTTAATCAGTTTTTGAAACATGGTAATGTGTGGTTTGAAGATAAAAATTATTGATAAATAAAGGCTGCGGTGAGCCTGCCGGTGTGCCTCGCTTGAGGCATAGTCGTCATTTCACGTCGTCCCAGAAGCTGCGTCTGCAGTAGCGGGGAAAGTTGACCGGAGTGGTTTCGGCATCGGTGTCGTCGATGCGGTTCACGATTTCTATTTTCTCGTTGCGCCCGCGCAAGTATCCAGCAGTCTCGGCATTTTTCACATCGTCGTCGTGCTTGATGGCTGTGGCAATCAGTGTCACGATGTTGCTGCTCACGCCCGAGTCCACAGGTTCGAGAATCTGCCTCACGGCGGCGGCCGTGACATCGTCGAGTTGCAGCTTTTGCACGGTTTCATCGATGATTTTCTCTTTCCCGCTGTCGTGAGGCTCAACTGGTTTGGCGTTTGAGGCGGTGTTGGTGTTGACTTCGTTTTCCATTTGAGTGGTTGTTTGGTGATTTGTGAATGTGCCGCAAAGTTAGCCGTGGCGTGATGCGTTGAGCCATATCAACAGGTCGTTGCCATGGCAAAGTTGCACGTTGGCCCAAAAAACATTAAATTTGCGTGCAAAGTGAACCGCTAATGAAGATATTAAAGGCTTGTGTCAGTCTGCTTCGTGTGCCTCAATGGACCAAGAATGTGCTTGTGCTTGCCCCCGTGTTTTTCGACCACGGGTTTGGCCGGCCAGGAGCGCTGTGTCATGCCGTAGAGGCTATGGTGGCATTTTGCATGGCTGCAAGCGCTGTGTATTGCCTTAATGATGTGGTCGACCGTAGGGCCGACTCCCAGCATCCGGTGAAATGCCTCCGCCCGGTGGCATCGGGAGCGCTGTCGCCGTCGTCGGCACTGGCGTTGATGGTGGCGTGCGTGCTGGCGGCAGTTGCTGTTGCGGCTGCAGTGGGGCAAGCCGTGCTGGTTATGATTGTGGGCTATCTGGCGCTGAATGTGGCTTACAGCCTCGTGCTGAAGCGGCTTGCGCTGGTAGATGTGATAGTGGTGGCCTTGTTTTATGTGGCGCGCATATGGTGTGGCTCAATGGCCGCCGGGGTCACTCCCACAGCTTGGATTGTGGTCATGACATTCCTGCTTGCCCTGTTTTTGGCGTTTGCCAAGCGCCGCGACGATGTGGCCATAAAGGCCTCTGGCCGGTCGGGAGTGCGCTCCACGGTGAGCGGCTACAACCTCGATTTCGTGAACATGGGCCTCACTCTGATAGCTACTGTCACGGTGGCGGCTTATATAATGTATGCTATTTCGCCCGAGGTGACATTGCGCTACGGCAGCCAGTTTGTGGTGGTCACAGCATTGCCCGTGCTCGCCGGGGTGCTGCGCTACATGCAGCTCACGCTTGTGGAGTCGCGCAGTGGCAGTCCCACGGCAGTCCTGTTTCACGACCGCCCGGTGCAACTGTGCTTAGCGGTGTGGGTTGCGCTTTGGATAATGATAATTTACTGCTGACGCGTTATGAGTAGAGAAAGGCGGCTTGCGGTATTTGACTTCGACGGCACCATCACACGCGCCGATTCGATGGTGCGGTTTCTGTGGTTCTCGTTCGGCATGGCGCGTTGCCTGTGGGGCACATTGCTTTGTGCTCCGTGGATAGTGGGCTATTTTCTGTGCCTGACTGGCGGGCATTGTGCCAAGCAGCGTGTGTTGTCGCATTTTCTCAAGGGCATGCCGTTGGCTCGGTTTGAGGCTTTGTGTACCCGTTTTGCCGCCGCCAGTGGCAAAATCATTCGGCCTACGGCAATGCAGGCAATCGTTGGCCATTTGAGGCAAGGCGATGCCGTGGTGGTGCTCACGGCCAGTGTGGAGCAGTGGGTTGCGCCTTTCTTTGCCGGTCTTGATGTGACTGTGATCGGGACTCGCCTCGAGGTTGATTGCCGCGGAATGCTCACAGGGCGCTTGTTGACCCCCAATTGCTATGGAGCCGAGAAATGCCGCCGCTTGCGTGCAGCCTTAACCCCTGCCTTGCTTGCCTTGCCCATAGAGGCCTATGGCGACAGTCGCGGCGACCGGGAATTGCTCGATGCCGCCAAGTGGCCACACTATCGTGAATTTCAATGAATATGGCTATGGGCTTAAACTTCAGTTTATCGTGTGTTAATTCCGCTGTCAATGCCCGGCCGTGGCGCAGCTTCGCCGTGGTGGCCTTGCTGCTGGCCCTTTGGCAACTGCCTGCCGTGTTCTTTGGTCTTGACATGTGTGATGCAGGTTTCTACCTCACTTTCTACGACAATATTTTCACTCGTCCGGCCACGGTGAGCTATAATTTCATGTACTACCTGAGCGGACTCGTGGGCGGTTTGTTTCAGATGCTGTTCCCTGCAATGGGTGTGGTGGGCATGCGTCTTGCAGGTCTTGCCGTCAACATTCTCACCATGGCTGTGGCCTATGGGGCTTTGTATAGGCTGGTCACACCCGCAAAGGCTCTGCTTGGCTGTGTGCTCGTGGTGGTTGCCTATGTGCCGTCGGTGCTCACGCTGAACTACGATTTGGTGTCGCTCTTGCTCTATGTGACGGCAATAGCGGCTGCGATGCGAGGCCTGAGGGCCAACAGCATTGCTTGGCTTGTGGCCGCTGGCTTGGCCGTAGGGGCCAACTGCTTTTCGCGCACGCCTAATGTGGTGGGGCTGGCATTGGCTGCCGCACCGTTGCTCAAGGTGGTTTATTGCAATGAGCGCCCGGCTCGTGCTCTTGGTTTGTCGGCAGGCTTTCTGGCCGGTGCCGCAGTGGGCATTGCCTCGGTGATTGGGGTGATGGCTGCGCTTGGGCATCTGCAGATGTGGCTGGGCAATCTGCACGACCTTCGTGCAATAGCGGCCGACACTTCGGCATCGCACTCGGTGGGCGGTATGGTTATGGCCCAAGTCAAGTTCTACGCTCAGGCCTTATGGGCAACAGTCAAGATTGGTGCAGTGGTGGCGGTGTCGGTAGGGTTGCACCGCAAAGTGGCCTGCCGGTGGCTCGATGTGGCAGTGCAGCTGTGTTGCCTGGTTGCGGCCGCCTGGCTCATGTGGCGCATGCTTCCGTTGTTGCCCGTGTGGGGACTGTGCTTTGTTGGTTGCCTGTGGGTTGCGTTTGCCCCGCGGTTTGCCGCCGAACTGAAATCGGCTGCATGGCTGGGACTCTTTCTGTTGCTGGCTTTCCCGCTTGGCAGCGACACCGGAGCCGTCAACAACGGCACTTTGATTGCCTGGATTGCCGCTCCTGTGGCAGCGGTGGCCTGTTGCCGGCGCCACTTGTTGCCGTTTGTGGTTGTGTTTGTCGTGGGTTGCGGGTTGCAACTCGCCAAGGGCAATATTTATTTCGATGGCGGGCCGTTGACTCAAAAGACTGCCGTGATTGGCAATTCCCGCGTCTCCATGCTTCACACCACCCCCTTGCGGGCATCGGTGGTAGGCAAGGCTCTTGATGGCATTACGCCTCACGTCCAGCCATCCGACACATTGCTGGCTTTCGGCAGCATCCCCTTGATGAACTATCTCACCCGCACTTGTCCGGCCATGGGATGCTCGTGGCCCGAGCAGCTAAGCCACACCATGCTTGCCCAGCGCCTCGATTCTCTGTCGGCTACTGGCAGCCGGCCGCTCGTGTTACAGCAAAAGTTCACAACAATCGGTCAGCAGTGGGGTAGTCCGGCCGAAAGCCACCTCACGGCTTACGAAACGCATAATGTGTATCTCGACGATCGCAAATTGGCCGTGATGCACAACTTCATCACCCGCCACGGCTATCGTGTGGCCTATTCCGACCGCTATTTTGTGCTCTTTGTGCCCACTTGCCGTCGTTGAGGAGTCGGCCGGCCGGTTTTGTCGGACAAAAGCCGTCGTTAATCTATGAAATGACTGACCTTGGTATATCGCATTTGTGTGTGCATTCCATGAAAACTAATTTTGCCATAGATAAAATTGCGACAATCCACACACAAATCAACTGAAAAAGGTGTTATGAATGTAAAAAGATTGATTATTTCGGCTGCTGCCTTATGGCTTGTGCACATAGGTGTGGCTGCCCAGGACTCGACAGCCGCCGCTTTGCCTGCGCAGTGGACTCTGCAAGACTGCATCGACCGTGCCAAGGCTCAAAATGTGGCGGTGCGCAAGTCGCGCGTGAGCGCGCAGTCGGCCCAGCTCGATGTTAAAGATGCCAAGAATGCACGTCTGCCCGAAGTCTCGTTCCAGACTAGCCAAAGTTTCTCCAACCGCCCGTT
Source organism: Bacteroidaceae bacterium (assembly GCA_963612465.1). GTDB lineage: Bacteria > Bacteroidota > Bacteroidia > Bacteroidales > Muribaculaceae > Sodaliphilus. The sequence goes on from CAVDUV010000006.1 coordinate 110,454, forward strand.
TCAGAGCTCGTCGGCAATGGTCAGCGGTTCGCAGGTGATCAGCACCAACCACAAGAACAGCTACACCGGCCAGTATGGCCTGAACGCATCAATGTCGCTCTACGACGGGGGCAAGACGTCTAATAACATTAAGCTGCAGCAAATCAATAGCCAGATTGCCGACCTCGCGGTCAGCTCTCAAGAACTCACTCTTGAAGAAAACGTGACCAAACTCTTTGTGCAGATTCTCTATGCGCAAGAGACCGTCAAGCAAGACAACGCGCAGATTGAGCTGTCGCAGAAACAGCTTGAGCGCGGACAATCGCTCTTCAAGAGCGGGCTTCTCAACAAGGCCGATGTGGCCAAACTTGAGTCGCAGAATGCCACCGACCGCTATCAGCTTGTGGCCGACGAGTCGACTTTGGCCGACTATAAACTGCAACTGAAGCAACTGCTTGAGCTCGATGGCAGCCAGAGTTTTGAGATTGCGGCCAGCGGATCGGATGCCGATGCTCTTGCTCCGCTGCCGGCCAAGGCCGACGTCTATGCTGCGGCAGTGGCCATGCGCCCCGAAATACAGTCGTGCAAACTTGCGGTCGACAAGGGTGACATCAATGAGAAAATAGCCAAGGCATCGATGTTGCCTTCGCTCTCACTTAATGCCGGTCTGAGCTCAAACAACGTGACTGGCAATGGCAACATGTTTGACCAGCTAAAGCGTCAGTGGAACAACACGGTGGGCCTCACGCTCAGTGTCCCCATCTACGACCATGGCAAGGCTAAAACTGCCGTAGCCAAGGCCAAACTTGAGAAGGAGAACAGCTACCTCACCCTTGTGGAAACACAAAAGTCGCTCTGGAAGACAATCGAAAACTACTGGCAGCAGGCCACCAGTGCCCAGCAGCGCTATGTGGCGGCAAAGGAACAAGTGAACTATGCGCAGACGAGCTACGACCTCACCAGTGAGCAGTTCCGTCTCGGCCTGAAGAACATTGTCGAGCTCACTACCGACAAGACCAACTTCTCGAAGACCACGCAGCAGATGCTTCAAGCCAAATACATGGCGGTGCTCAATCAAGCCATGCTCAAATATTACCAAGGCGAGAAAATATCCTTATAGCGACTCAATCAACAAATCAATCACATATCTCCAGTTTAACCGATTATGAAAAAGAAAATCATTATAATTGCCGTGGCCGTCGTGGCCATCGCCGTGGCTGCCTTCTTCCTGCTCCGAGGCGGCAAGGAAAAGGGCAAAGTGCAGTTTGAACTCACACGCGTGGAACAGGCAAGTATCAGCACCAGTGTCACTGCCACGGGCACCGTCGAGGCCGTGACTACGGTCGATGTGGGTACCCAGGTGTCGGGCATTGTGAGCAAACTCTATGTCGACTACAACAGCACTGTGAAAAAAGGTCAGGTGATTGCCGAGCTCGACCGCACCAACCTTGAGAGCGAGGTGGCTTCGCAACAGGCCACTGTGCGCAGTGCCCAAAGCGAGCTCGACTACCAGCAGAAGAACTATGCACGCTATGCCGAGCTATACAAGAAGCAGCTCGTCAGTGCTTCGGAATATGACGTTGCCCTCCAAAGCTACCGCAAGGCGCAGGAGCAGGTGAAAGTTGCACAGGAGGCCTTGGCAAAGGCCCGCACCAACCTTGGCTATGCCACCATCACATCGCCCATCGATGGTGTGGTGATCTCGAAAGAGGTTGAGGTGGGACAGACCGTGGCTTCGTCGTTCAGCACCCCCACACTGTTCACCATCGCACGCGACCTTAAGGATATGCAGGTTGTGGCCGACGTGGACGAGGCCGACATAGGCGAGGTGCGTGAGGGACAGCGCGTGTCGTTTACCGTCGACGCGTTCCCCGACGACACTTTCAGCGGCGTCGTGAAGCAAGTGCGCCAGAATGCCACCACCACCAACAATGTGGTGACTTATGAGGTGGTAATCACAGCCCCCAACCAAGACCTGAAACTCAAACCGGGCCTCACTGCCAACGTCACCATCTACACACTTGAGCGCAGCGGCGTTACAAGTGTGCCGAGCAAAGCACTCCGATTCACTCCCGAAACCGCCATCATAGGCAAGGGCTACAAGGTGAAGGATGTGAATGCCGAGCATAAGTTGTGGACTCTTGAAGGCAACACCTTTGTGGCTCACAAGGTGGAAATCGGAATCACCGACGGCACCCGCACGCAAATCACAAGTGGCGTTGACCTCAACACCAATGTGGTGCTCGATTTGGCCTCTTCGTCGCTCACTGGTGGTGGCGAGACTGCCGAGCAGTCCGACGACCAAAGCGGCGACAGCGAGGAAAAGTCTCCGTTCGCACCTCAAGGTCCGGGCAACAAGAATAAGAAGAACTCATCGAATTCCGGCTCTAAATAACGCAACTCAGCTCACTCACAACCATTCGACTTGATTTCACACATATGGAAAAGAAACCAATCATAGAACTCGACGGCATCAGGCGGAACTTTATCGTGGGCGACGAGGTGGTGCATGCCTTGCGCGGCGTGTCGTTCACCATCCGTGAGGGTGAGTTCGTCACCATCATGGGCACGTCGGGATCGGGCAAGTCGACACTGCTCAACCTTTTGGGTTGCCTCGACACCCCCACCAAAGGCGAATACCGGCTCGATGGCACCCCGGTGCGCTCAATGTCGAAGTCGCAACGCGCCATCTTGCGCAATCGCAAAATAGGGTTCGTGTTCCAGAACTACAATCTGCTGGCCAAGACCACCGCTGTAGAGAATGTGGAACTTCCCTTGATGTATAATCCCGCCGTCAGTGCGGCCGAACGCCGCCAGCGGGCCATCCGCGCCCTTGAGCGTGTGGGCCTGGGGTCGCGCCTCAATCACAAGAGCAACCAGATGTCGGGCGGTCAAATGCAGCGCGTGGCCATCGCTCGTGCCCTGGTCAACGACCCGGCTGTGATTCTTGCCGATGAGGCAACCGGTAACCTCGACACGCGCACGTCGTTTGAAATCCTCGTGCTGTTTCAGGAACTGTTCCGCGAAGGACGTACCATCATCTTTGTTACGCACAACCCTGAAATTGCCCAGTATTCAAGTCGCAATATCATGCTGCGCGACGGTAAAATCCGCTCCGATGAGCTTAACAACAACATTATGGACGCTGCCGAGAAGCTCGCAAGCCTCCCCGTGCAGCAAGATGATTGATAACCATTTTCACACGTCACTATATCTCTAATGAACGGTACAAACCTTTTTAAAATAGCCCTTAAGGCCATTGCCAACAACAAGATGCGAAGCTTCCTCACCATGCTTGGCATCATCATAGGCGTGGCTTCGGTGATTGCCATGCTTGCCATAGGACAAGGGTCGAAGCAGAGCATTCAAAAGCAGATTTCCGAAATGGGCTCCAACATGATAATGATTCACCCCGGTGCCGACAAGGGTCCCGGCGGCGCACGTCAAAGTGCCGACGACATGGAGACGCTCACCCTCACCGACTACCAGAACATTGTTGACCAAAACAAGTATCTGGCTGCCGTGAGTCCCAACGTGTCGAGCAGTGGCCAGCTTATCATGGGCAACAACAACTACCAGACAAGCGTCACCGGCGTGAGCATAGACTATCTCACCATCCGCCAGCTCTCGGTCGAGACGGGCGAGATGTTTACCAATGCCGACATTAAGTCGTCGGCAAAAGTGTGTGTAATAGGTAAAACCATTGTCGACAATCTGTTCCCTAACGGGGGTGACCCCATTGGCCAGGTGATTCGCTTCAATAAGATCCCGCTGCGCGTTGTGGGCGTGCTCAAGAGCAAGGGCTACAACTCAATGGGTATGGACCAGGATGATATCGTGCTTGCTCCTTACACCACCGTGATGAAGCGTATGCTCGCCCAGACGTTCCTTCAGGGAATTTATGCCTCGGCAATCACCGAAGACCTCACCGAACTGGCCATTGCCGACGTGACCTCGATTCTGCGCACCGACCACAAGCTCAAGGCCGATGCTGAAGATGACTTCTCGATTCGCTCGCAAGAGGAGCTCAGCTCAATGATGAACTCCACCACGAGCATGATGACCACGCTGCTTGCCTGCATAGCCGGCATCTCGCTGATTGTGGGTGGCATTGGCATTATGAACATCATGTATGTGTCGGTTACTGAGCGCACACGCGAAATTGGTCTGCGCATGAGTGTGGGTGCCCGCGGCATCGACATCCTCAGCCAGTTCCTCATCGAGTCAATCCTCATCAGCATCACGGGTGGTGTAATAGGCGTGATCACGGGTGTGGGGGCATCGTTTGCCGTCAAGTTTATAGCCCATTGGCCCATCAGCATCGAGGCCTGGACTGTGATTCTCTCGTTTGTGGTCTGCACCATCACCGGCGTGTTCTTTGGCTGGTATCCGGCCAAGAAGGCAGCCAACCTCGACCCGATCGAGGCCATACGCTACGAGTAGGGCACATGCATTGCAGTTGACATTACTTTTCGCTATATTTGCCACAGTATATGAAGATTCCAGCCAAAGCATCCGACGGCTATACGCGGCGCACGCTCCTCATCCAGGCTCTTTGCTGGGGAATAGTGATATTTTTCCCGCTATTCTTCTACAATCCCACCGACTCGTGGTCAACGACCATGACGCGCTTTGTGCGCTCGCTGGGCAGCCCGTTGAGCTACATGCTGGTGTTTTACGCCAATCTGCTCTTCCTTGTGCCGCGGTTCTTGCTTCGGGGTCACCGCAAAGCCTTTGTCGTTGCCAACGTGGGCATTCTGATGCTGGCTATGGCCGTGACCATAGGATGGTGGCACTTCTCGGTTGAGACCATTCCGCCGCTTGAGCCAAAGCCCCGTCATGAGCCGCCTCACGGGCCGCGCGGGCTCTTCGGACCGCCACGGTGGCCCATGTATTTCCAGATGGTGATAGTGCTAGTGCTCATTGTGGCTCTAAGTGTTGCGGTCAAGTTTGGCGAGCAGTGGCGTCAGGCCGAGCAGGCCCGCAAGGATGCCGAGAAGTCGCGCACCGAGGCCGAGCTGAGCAATCTGCGCAATCAGCTCAACCCTCACTTCTTGCTCAACACGCTCAACAACATCTATGCACTCATCTCGTTTGATGCCGACAAGGCACAGCATGCCGTGGAGGAATTAAGCCGGCTTTTGCGCCACGTGCTCTACGACAATCAGCAAAACTTCGTGCCGCTCTACAAGGAGGTGGCTTTTATGCAGAACTACATTTCGCTGATGCGCATACGCGTAACAAGCAATGTGAAAATAGAAACGCAAATCAGCATTGCCCCCGACGATGCCCAGCCCATTGCGCCGCTCATATTCATCTCGCTGCTTGAAAATGCTTTCAAGCACGGTGTGTCGCAAGCCGGAAAGGGGTATATCAGAGTTGAGCTCTATAAGCAGGCCGACGACATAGTGTGCGAAATACGCAACAGCAACCATCCCAAGCAATGCAACGACAAGAGCGGCTCGGGCATAGGCCTGGGGCAGGTGGCGCGCCGCCTTGAACTTATGTATCCGGGACGTTACATCTGGGAAAAGGGTGTGACTCCCGATGGCAATGAATATTTCTCTAAAATCGTGATAAAAAATGATACTGAAGTGCGCAATAGTTGATGATGAGCCTTTGGCGGTGGAACTGCTGGTAAGCTATGTGCAGCGCATACCGTTTATGCAGCTCGGTGGCCAGTATTCCAATGCGGTGGATGCAATGAAGGGCCTCACCGACAATCCTGTGGATCTCGTGTTTCTCGACATTCAGATGCCTGAGCTCAACGGGCTCGAGTTGTCGCGCATGCTTCCCGAAACCACGCGGGTGGTGTTCACCACGGCATTTGAGCAATATGCAATCGATGGTTACCGCATCAATGCCCTCGACTATCTGATGAAGCCCATAAGTTATGTCAACTTTCTTGAGGCTTCCAATCGCGCTCTGCAGTGGTTTACGCTCCTGCGCCAAAAGCAGGCAACAGCCGCGGCAACTCCGGCCGACGAGGCTAAGAGCATCTTTGTGAAGAGCGAGTACAAATTGCTGCAAATCGATCTCGACAAAATCAAGTATATCGAGGGGCTCAAGGACTATGTGAAAATCTACACTGAAGACTCGCCACACCCCATACTCTCGCTGATGAACATGAAGTCGATGGAGCAGATGTTGCCCTCGTCGCGTTTCATCAGGGTTCACCGCTCGTTTATTGTGCAAAAGAGCAAAATCCGTGAGATCGACCGCAACCGCATCGTCTTTGGCAATGTGTATATCCCCATAGGCGATAGCTACAAGCAGGCTTTCAACGATTTTCTGGGCAAGTAGCAATGATGCCCACTGCCGGAATTGTTCGATGAAACCGCGTGTGGGCTTATCATGATTCGGCTGATATCGCCGATTGTGCCGTGTGTGGCAGGCTCACGGGTGATGGTAGGATAAAACTAACCTTACGTATATTTCCACAAGCCTTTGTGGGGCATGAATGAGGCCGGTGCGCAGTTGTCGTCACCGGCCTTTTAGTGGGGAGTGATGGCGATTTGGGGCTTGCAATGAAACCATATTTCCCAAATTGATATATCTTTGCACAAAATTAAATTGCAATATGAAATTCTATATTATCATCGACGACAAACAAGCGGGGCCGTTCAGCATCGACGAACTTAACGTGCGCGGTCTCAAACCCGATACTCCTGTGTGGGCCGAAGGCATGAGCGACTGGGCTTTGGCCAGTGAGGTGCCGGCTTTGGAATCGGCCGTGATTCGTGGTCCTCAGTCTGGCCCTGTGCCTCCTTATTATCAAGGCCCTCAGCAGCAGCCCGACGGCGGCCAGCAACCGCCATTGTGGCAACCTCCTTATCAGCCTGCCGAGCCGCAGCCTAAGCCACGCGGCAACAAGCCTTGGATCGTCACCGCAATCTTGGTTTTGATTCTGGCATTGCTCGTGTTTTCTTGCCCCAACAATGCCGATCACCAGAATGCCGTGAAAAGCGAGGTTAGGGCGTTTGTCAACGAATCCATCGACGGAAACACGCCGTCCGACGGTTTGCTCGGGTCGATTTTGTCGCTTGGACAGAAGTGCATCTCGGGCGTTGCCCTCGATTCTTTTATCGAAAACAGTTTCCGCACCGATAACTACATTGTGTGCTCGGTGGGCCGCATAGAGTTTATGGGTAAGGATAAAGTGGTGTCGTTTGGCATTCTTGGCCATGTGTTCACTTTCAGCAAAGAAGACCTTGCCTTGTCGCTTGAACGTGCCATTGGGGGCGATGTTGATTCCAAGCAACCGGTAAAAAAGGCCGAAAAACTCGATGAATCCGCCTCTAATGAATCTGAAAGCAAGGCTGAGCAGAAAGCAGAAGATAAAATCACCAGTGATGTCGATTCGGCTGCTCATCGCCTGGTCGACTCTGTGAGCCAGCGCATCAAGAAGAAAGCTACCAAGGCAGCTACCGACTGGCTTAAAAAGCAGGTCGATAAGCTCAATGAATAAATCGGGGTCGTCAAGAACCTGAATGCAAAAAACGAATAAAGCCGGCCGCACGGGCGTTAGTTCCCTGTGCGGCCGGCTGTTTTTTATGTGTTTGCTCTTTGGGTGATGTGTTCTGCTTTTTAGTGTAATATGCAGCCGTTGGCGTCGCGTGCCCACATCAGCATCAGTTGCGAGTTGCTCTTGCGCCACGCGGTCTCATAGAGCTGAGTTTGGCCGTGGTAGAATCGCATCAGCGCATAGTTGGCCAGCAATTCCACAATCACTCTGCCGATGGTGTCGCTGAGGCTTTCGGGCGGTTCGTGGATGAATTGTAGCGTCAGCGTCAAGTTGCGGCTGCTAATGTTGGGATTGAAGTTGGCCCATGTCAGGTAGGGTTGAAGGTGCGGCAGAAGCAAGGCATAGCCCTCGCTCACTTTCATCCGCAGCATAGCCTCGTTGTCGGTCGTGAGACGGTACATCTTGTCGTTGTGTGCGCTTATCCATGCGCTCTCGGCATATATCAGTTCAAATATATCGTTGAGGTCGATGGCTAGTTCCATCAAGTGTTTTTGTTGTGTGTTGTCGTTCATGGTGTGTGATGTGTGGTTGTCGTTTGTGGGTAATGGTCATGGTCAGCGGTGGGTGTTTTGTGGCGTGTAGTCAGTAGCCACGGGGTTGCGCATTGTGAATCGGCGTTTCATGCTTTTGCGATGCTCGGCGGCAGCCACATAAGTGTGCCGCTCGGCGTAGTTGCACGATATGAAGAACCGCGATGCACGGCAATGCTCAAGCACAAAGTCGATGGCTTTGCTGATGCTTGGAGCGCCGCTGTCAACTGCCTGGCGCACCTTTTGCGCTATCTCGTCCCACATTTGAGCCTGCAAGGTGGGCTTTACCGGATTCTTGCCGTGCCGCAGTATGCTGCACACCACTATATAGGCGCGTTCGTGGCTCACGTAGTATCGCGGCTTGCCGTTGTGAATGGTAAACTCTATCGCCTTTTTGCGTGGATTCTTGTCGTTGCGGTCGATAAACAGCATCAGCGCCTCGCGGAACATTGCCATGAATTCTTGGTCGCGGCGTTGCCGCATTTCTTTTTTTGAGTACATGTGATTGTGTGTTTTTCTGTATGGTTGATTAATGTTGTGTCCTTTCGTGGTGCAAAGATAATACATGAATTTGCAAAATGCAACAAATAATGGTAAAAATACCATTTATGTGGTAGGATAATATTCTGCCACGTTGGGTATAAAAAACACCCCCGGCCTTCATACGAAAAGGCCGGGGGTGTTAAAGTGTGATATGCTGTTATCTCTCTGTATCTGAGAAATAGCTTATTTCACGATGGTCTTGTAGGTCGATATGTTGCCGTTGCTGTCGGTCGACTTGACGATGTAGATGCCAGAGCCGAGGCCGTTAAGGCTAGCCTTGCCGTTTTGCTTGGCTACGCAGATTCCTTGCAGGTTATACACTTCGCTCTTCACGATGGTTGCCGCAGTATCGGTTGCATCTTCGATTCCGGTGGGGCGTACTGCCGTCTTGAATGAGAGTGTGGCATTCTCGGCTGGGGTAAGGGACAGTAGCAGATTATTTGTGATGGGGACAGTCAAAGTGAGCTTGCCCTCAACGTCGGGTGCGCTCATTGGTGCACAGCTGAAATCTTTTAGGTGCATTTCTATTGTGTCGCCTTTTATTGTGCAATAGTCTGCAATGGCATACCTGAAGTTGGTCGTAATTGTGTGGCCATCGTCGATTGTAACTACATTGAAGTTATAGCCATTGAAACTGCTCTTGTGCTTATTGATCACTTTCATCGTGAGGTCTAGTTTGTAGCCAGTGTCGGAATACAAGATTCCGTTCTCGAGGTTGCTGGCTTTGAGCGGTTCAATTATCTCAAACACCGGGAACTCTGTTGCCTTCAGACTGTCTGAAACGATAATCAGGTTTTTGCCGTTTTCGTAGAACTCCAGTTGGTAGTAGTGAGTTGTGTCGAAGTCATATTCAGGAGTCTTGAAGTTGCAAGTGCTTTTGGCATTGAAAGCATCAATCGTCAGTGTTTGTGCATCGCTGGTGTAAATGGTGCTGTTGGTTGTCTTGTCAACCAACTTGTAGTTGATGTTGGTTTTGTATTCGGCACCGTTGGTGCTGAATGTGATGCTGAAATCGGTGCTCTTGTTTCTGAACAGAAGCGCGTCGTTGATGGTGACGCCATACACCTTAAGGGTGTCGTCGATTGAATAGGTCTTGACGCCGTCCTTGATGGTGACGAGGATCTCTTTTTCGTAGTCTTTGTCGCCTTCGGGCATTGTCCATTCACCATTGTCTGGACGGAACGCAGGTCCCACCTTGAATACACCGTCGCCCAGTCTGTTAAGCAGGGTGTCGGGGTAATATTGGAGTGAGCTGCCAATGCCAAGCGATGAGTAAGTTCTGTATTTTATGTAGCTAACCTCGTTGGTAGCTGTGTTTACGGCACGCAGGCCAAGTTCGCCCTTGAAAGTCGTAGCCGAGATGTTTGTAGTTGTTGCATTGAGGAAAACGGTCTTCTTCTTCGGGTGCACGTAGGGCTCAATGCTGTTCATAAGCATGAATTGCCAGTGATAGTCGCTGCCTTCAACGGGCTTCTGCACGCCCAGCACGGCATCTTGGTTGTAGTCGAATGCCAACTGGCGTGAGCTTCCTCCGGTGCCTTGGATCTTAGGATTGAGTGCCGACAGCAGGAATATGCCGTCGGACATGCCTCCCCAGCCCCAGTTGAAGTAATAGTAACCGTTGCCCTCATAGCCGTGGCACACAAATTCGTGGCCCTCTTTGGCTTTTGTGTCGCCTGAGTAGAGCACTGGGCGGCCGTTGGCCAGCTCGTTATAGATGATGCTGTCCCATTGGGCGTCGGTATACCACGAGCGGTACACAAGGTGAGCGGCTTTGTCGTAGTTGAGATACTTGATGAGTCCTACCGGTATTTGCGGGCTTGAGGCACCGCTTGCCGACACGGCATACGACATGTTGACGCTGTGGCCCATGTCAAGCATCAGCAATGCCACAGCTTCGCGCTGCTCGGTTGTGCCTGAGCTGTCGGTTTCGGTCTTGGTGGCATACTTGTTAAGCATCTTGTCCCATGCAAAGACGTCGTTGCTCATGTCGCGGGTAATGGTCTTGTGGGCAAATGTGGCACTACCTGTGCCCTGTGCCTGGGTAGGCCATTTGTGGTAGTTGGCCACCTGAGCCATTGCAGTGGCCACGCAACCTGTTGCGGCGTGTGCTTTTTCTGTGTTGTTGTAGGGGCACATGTCGTTGTATGGTGCGCCCTGGTTCCACTGAGTGGTCACCATGGGGGCAATCTTTGCGTGGTCGGGTGTTGTGGCTGGTGCGTAGGCTATGCCGCTTTTGGCCGAGAAGGCCACTTGGCGCTCATAGCTCTTGAGCCATGCCTTCATTGCTGGCGGCATGTTGGTGCTGTCGAAGTTGCCCTTGTCGCTGTAGCCAAGGATTGTGGGCGCGCAGTCGTCGCCGGCCACAATCACGTAGCCGGTGCTGTTGGCGCCGTTAAACACATAGAACTCGGCATTCTCTGCCGTGTACGCAAGTTTCATGTCGGCTTTCATCGGAGCTGCCATCACGCCCTGGGCCACTTGGGCCTGGCGGAATTGCTGTGCTGCAGTGAGAGCCTGTTCTGCTGTTACTGTCTTGGCCTGCATGGCCATTGCAGAGAGCGCTGCGAATGACAGAAAAACTGCTTTTTTCATTGCTTGATTAAATTATTTAATTGGTAAAATGGATGATTATTCGCTTGTTGCATCTTAGTGCACTGTCTTCTTGGCCACGACCACAGTGCCGTTGCTCAGGGTGCTGCGCACGATGTAGACGCCTGCCGGAAGCGCGTTGAGGGTGGCTTCGCCGGCTTGCTCGGCCACGCATATTCCTTGCAGGTTGTAAACCTTGCTCGATGTCACTTGGGCCGACGCTTCGGCATCGGTGATGCCGGTGGTGTTCTTCTTAGCCTCAAATGTCACGCTTGCGTTGTCGGCTGGTGTGATGTCGATTGACTGATTGTCTTTATATGCGCTGATTGTTATAGTGTAGGTGCCGGGCTCGGTGATGCCCAGGTCGCTTGTTGCGTAGTCGCCTTCCAGTGTGATGATGTTGCCGTCATATTTGGCTTCGTCGGCTGTGGTGAATGTGGGAGATGCAACGGTTGTGCCGTTGTGCTTCACTGTCAACTGGTAGCCGGTGAGCTTTTGACCGTTCACGTTGTTGATTTTGATGCTGAGGCCCACCACCTCGTTGCCGAGGTTGAACTTGTCGTCGCTGTCAAGGTTGGTCACCTTAAGTGGCTCGGGTGCGGTGAACACTGTCTGCGAGGCATATTCGGCTTCGGTGTAGTAGGTGCGTTTGCCGTTTTTCACCACCATGTAGAGCACTGTGTTGTAGGTGGTGTGGCCTCTACCGTCGATCCACGTGGTTCCCTTGTCGGGGCTGAATGCCTGTGTGACCTTGTAGATGCCGTCGGCATAGGTGCTATTGTCGTCCCCCAAGCGCTGGTAATATCTGTATGAGCCTAAATTGCCAGTTCCTAGCACCACGTGAGTGGTGTCGAGGGTGCTTTGGTTCACCACTTTAAGGCCGAAGTATCCGTCGATAGAAACAATCGAATAATTGGCAAAGTTGGTGTAGAACAGGCTGTTATCGGCATCGTATGTGAAGTCGCCCACTTGTGCCATCTGCAGCGTGTAGTCGCTGCCTTCAACGGGCTTCTGTGTACCCGTGACTATGCTTTGGTTGTAGTCGAAGGCATACTGGTATGAGCTGCCGCCTGTGCCTTGCACCTTGGGGTTGAGCGCGCTCAGCAGGAAGTTGTCGTCGCTCAAGCCGTTCCATCCCCAATTGAAGTGGTAGTAGCCATCACCGGCATAGCCGTCGCACACAAACTCGTGGCCTTCGTTGATCTTGGTGAATCCGCAGTAGAGCACTGGGCGGCCGTTGGCCACCTCATTATAGATGATGTCGTCCCACTCGGCGTCGGTCGACCATGCGCGTACCTCGAGGTGGGTGGCCTTGTCGTAGTTGAAGTTGTTGACAAGGGCTGGGGCTATGTTGAAGGTGCTGGCCCCGCTTGCGGTGTCGGTATACGACATGTTGACGCCGTAGCCCATGTCGCGCATGAGCAGTGCCACTGCGTTGCGTTGTTCGGTGGTGCCTGAGCTTTCTGTTCCTGTGCTGCTGGCATACTTGTCGAGCATCTTGTCCCACTCAAATGTGTCGTTGCTCATGTCGATTGTGGGCAGCTGCGAGCCGTTGTAGGTTGCGCTTCCCGTGCCGTTGGCCTTGGCGGGCCACTTGTGGTAGCGTGCCACTTGTGCCATGGCGGTTGCCACACATCCGGTCACGGCATTGCCGCTGCCTGTCGACGATTCGGGGCACATGGTGTTGTAGGGGGCGCGCTGTCCCCACTGCGACGTCAGCATTTGAGGCACTTTCTTGCGGCTGTCGGCTTTAGCGGGAGCCTCGTATTTTATGCCCAGGGCTGCCGATGCGGCCACTTGTCGTTCGTAGCCCTTGAGCCACGCTTTCATGTTTTCTGGCATGGCGTCGTAGTCAAAGTTGCCTTTGCTGCTGTAACCGAGGATTGCGGGTGAGCAATCGTCGCCAGATACAATCACATATCCGGCTCCGTCGCCGCGGTTAAACGCATAATAAGTGTCGTTGTTGCCTGTGTAGGCAAGCTTCATGTCCGACATCTTTTGCGGAGCCCGCATCACACCCTTTGTTACTTGTTTTTGACAAAATTGTTGGGCTTGACTGAGCGCCTGTGACGGCGTTACATGAGCAGCCTGTGCCATTATAGCCATTGTGGCCATAATGACTGAAAAAATACATTTTCTGTTCATAGTGTGTGGTGTTTGTTGTGACATATTGGAATTGTTGACTCTTGAATCGCGAATGTGGCCTGGTCGCTCACCCTGAAAGAACAGCAACAAGGCGTAGTTCCATGGGATTTTTAAATCCCTAAACGGTTTAATTAAGCAAATATACAATCTTATTTTAATAAGGTGATTAATTGTGGCGTGAATTTATTGTTAAAAAATATTGCTGTCCGCTAAAAATTTTTGCAAGCATAAATAATTGGGCCGAATTTCTCGCTCGAAATTCAGCCCTTTAGTTACTTTTGTTTTTGCAAATAAAAGGCAAGTAACTATGAACAAAAGTACACATTTTATCGGACAGCCGATGTACGGTCAGCTGATAAATTTGCTCAACAGGGAAGAAATCCTCGAATTTAGCCGCATCCGTAATGGAGAACGCTATGTGAAGCACTTTGATGCTTACCAGCATCTTGTAGTCATGCTATACTCTGTTATCAAGAGATTCGACTCATTGCGCGAGATTACCGATTCCATGTTTCCCGAGGCACGCAAGCTCGCCCATCTAGGCATAAGGGTGATGCCAAGGCGCAGCACATTGTCGGATGCCAACGCCCGCAGGCCAGAGGGAGTGTTTGAGGACACGTACCGTAGCCTGTATGCCCGGTATAAGGACGAGCTTTCCTCGGACAGCCGAAAACGGCAGGTACCATCGTGGCTCAAACGCCTGCAAATCATCGACTCCACGACAATATCCTTATTCTCCAATCTTATATTCAAAGGCGCGGGACGACATCCCAAGTCAGGAAAGAAGAAAGGCGGCATAAAAGTGCACACAAATATCCATGCCAACGAGGGCGTTCCGTCTGACATCA
>CAVDUV010000007.1:0-118983 GCA_963612465.1 Bacteroidaceae bacterium
TAAGTGGTCAATGCTATTTTGCCCAAACGGGTCAATCATATTGTGCCCAAAGTGGCTAATCCCGTTTGTCCAAAGGGGTCAAATCCCCATGGCTTTTCCACACAGGAATCTACTGCGGTAGAATCTTCATTCAGTTGGTCGTTCAAATATCCGTAGGAAATATTTGATAAATCATCTTCTTCACAAGCATCCTTATATTTACTGATATCCAAGTCTTTTACAGGCAAGATGTCACCCCATGTAACCCGCACATTATCTTTTGCTAATGTTAAAATTGCTCGTGTCCCATTCTTTAGAGTAAATACCTTCGCACCATTATTTTCCTTTGCAATTGTACCACCTATAGCTTTGAATTTATTAGCGAGTGAATTGAATAAATCTCTTAATTTACCACGCATTCTACCACCATTATCTAATGACACTACAAAGGTATTTGGTGTCACTTTATTCCATACATATTCAGTAGGAGTCTCATTGTCGTAATACCAATAATATTTGCCCCATATCATCATTCGTTGAGGGCGATATGTCTGTTTACTAAGGTTACCTGTGAAATAGATTTCAACAACGCCAAAAGCTCCATTGGTTTCTTTATCTTCTTTAAATATAGACACTCTATTTGTGTAATCAAACCAATAAGGAGTACCAGCAGGATGCTCTATGTCACCAGAAAGCGAACCCGATTCGTTCGCTGCCTTTACAACTTCCTTAGGTGTGGACTTCGTGTTAAAGCCAAGAACACCATCGGCGGTAATCTTAAAAGCATCTACCAATTTCTTAATATCTACATAATCGCTTTCAATATACGCTTCGCCCTCATATGTACCTATATTAACTATGTCGGGCAACCCTTCTATTTGTTTGCCTTCCTTGTCAATCAAAGAATATATTTTATCATTAGGTTTAACCCATGCGTGTTTTCCGTCAAACATAGAAAACAAGGTGGCTTCCACATACGTTTCCTTTCCTATTTCGTTATCTTTTTCATCAACGTATTTATACTCAAAACTATCACCATCTTTTACAACAGCAACAAGAGTTTTATCATCATCGTAATAAAGGTTCTCATACTTGGCACGTATAAGGGTTTCACCTTTTATATTCATTAAGCCCCAACCATCTCCATTGTTGTAAGTGAAGACATCACCACATATTGAGCCAATGGATTTTAATTTGGAAGATGGTTTAACTACCGTTTCACCCTTATCGTTTATGATTCCCCATGTTTCCTTACCATCTTTCTTTACACTAATGGCAAGTTTACCATCGGAAAATTGATTTTGGTGATTTTCATACTTGTCAGCAGAAAATTCAAAAAGAATCTTACCGCTTGTATTAAGTACAGATATTTTGACCTTATTTTTCTGTCCCTTATCTACAAACTTCTTATACTTATTGTTGACACCTATAAATTTGCCGTCACCACAATTATTCAAAGAGCAATACTCGGGCTTGACTACGCAATCTCCATCCTTGTCAATGGCTCCCCAAAGAGAATCTGTTGTCATAAATGCAGCATGCCCCTCTTTGAAGGCTCTCACGCCATGAACTTCCTTGTTTGCAATTTTGTCAAGGAGTTTTATTGTTTTGCCCTCGGTGTCAATAATAGAAACCGGCTTATTCTTTTCAGCCACAAGTGCTCTTCCGTTATGGAAACCTGATGTATGAGCATAATCTACTCCTATCTTCTTCGGCTTCTCGGTAGCATCATACATCTCCCAAACGCTTTCTTTTGTTCTCACAAAGAAGCGTCCGTCTCGAACAATCGTTGGCTTGTTTTTGAACACGTCTTGGAATAGAACTTTACCATCCATCGAAATCATACCCCACTGTCCATCTTCTGTTTCTTGGAATGGAACGAACTCTACATTCCCGTTGTCAGTCTTTGAACATGAGAAAAGTAGCATTGTTGAAACAACGAGCAAGGCAAAACTTAAAAACTTTGTTTTTTTCATATTAGATGTGTTGAGATTGTTGATCAAATTCTTATTTAGCACAAATATTGCCTTGTGCTTTCTCTTGTTTGCAAAAGTATATTTTTTCTTGAAAAAACAAAAATGTTTTTAACATTTGTAGACGTAAAAGTCGAAAAGTCGAAGTTTTTTTGCCTTATCCTCGCCTTTTGCGACTTTTTTCGCACTCTATTGTGCTGATATATAGCGTACAATACATAAAAACTAGACCCTTTGCCTTTTCCCACACACATTTCCCCTCGATCTTTGCCCGAAAAAGCAACGATATGAGCGATTTTTCTCATTCACCAGGCGGGGCTTTCCGGGGAACGGGGCTGCGGTGGCCTTCATCACGCTTAAATCAATTTATGATTTAACTGTTTGCATTTGTTTCCCTCATTGTCAGTTGCTTGCATACCTTATCGTCGAATTGCGCCAGGGTTAAGCGAGGTGGCTTTCAATGCATATGGTATCTAACGTTTGGGGTTGCAAGCGGGTTAAATGCGGCAAAGTGCAGACAATTACGGACAATTACGGAATTTTTTATTTAAAAAAGAGGCGGCAGTTTTTACTAATTTAGGATTTTTACCTATATTTGTGGGATAAATGAAAACAGCTGCACCATTGGTGCGGTAGCGCTATTTTTTTAAATCTATAAAACTAACAGTTACTATATAATTTAAATTAATTATGGCAGAAAAAAGAGAAAAATTGTTCACCGAATTTCCACCGGTCACCACCGAGGAATGGAGAGCCAAGGTTGAGGTCGACCTGAAAGGTGCAGACTTCAACAAAAAGTTGGTATGGCGAACAAATGAAGGTTTTAATGCCCAGCCCATGTATCGTGGAGAGGACATTAAAGACTTGAAACAAACCGATTCACTACCAGGAGAGTACCCCTACGTGCGCGGCAACAGCAGCATCACCAACGACTGGAAAGTTCGTCAAGAGATTGCCGTTGATGACACTGCCGAGGCAAACGCAAAAGCGCACACCCTGCTCTCAAAGGGAATCAACTCATTCGGATTTTCGATTAACGCCGACACCGACCTCGAGGCCCTGCTCAAGGGCATCGACCTGTCGAAAGTGGAAATCAACATCAACTGCTGCCCCAAGCAAGCAGTGGCAGTGGCCAAAGCACTGGTAGACCTGGTGAAGGCTGCCAAGGCAGAAGACACTTTCACCGGTTCAATCAACTTCGACCCATTCAAGAAGCAAATCAAGCATGGCGTTGCATTTGGCGGCGACATCGTGGCCATTGCGAGCGAACTCTTGAAGACTGTGGCTCCGGTAAAGAATCTGCGCGTGCTTAGCGTTGATTCGATTCTGCTCAACAATGCCGGCGCATTCATATATCAGGAACTTGGCTATGCATTGGCATGGGGCGAGGAATGGCTTGCCGAGCTGACCGAGGCTGGATTCACAGCCGACGAGGTGGCTAAGCGCATCAAGTTCAATATGGGCGTGAGCACAATCTATTTTATGGAAATTGCAAAGTTCCGCGCAGCACGCATGCTGTGGGCCCAGATTGTGAAGAAATACAATCCGGCTTGTGACTGCTCATGCAAGATGGTGGTAAATGCTATCACCACCAAGTTCACTCAGACGGTGTATGACTCATACGTCAACCTGCTCCGCTCACAGACTCAAGCCATGTCGGCAGTGCTGGCTGGTGTGAATTCACTCGTGGTGACTCCGTTTGACGCTTCATACAAGACTCCCGAGGAATTCTCAGAACGCCTGGCCCGCAACCAGCAGATTCTGCTCAAGGAAGAGAGCCACCTCGACAAGGTGGTTGACCCTGCCGGTGGCAGCTACTACATTGAGTCGCTCACCAGCTCGATTGCTCAAGAGGGATGGAAACTGTTCCTTGACGTGGTTGACAACGGCGGCTTCAAGGCTCAAATCGAAGAAGTGGTTAAAGCAGTCAACGCATCGGCCAACGCCCGATTCGACAAAGTGGCCAAGCGCCGCGAGCAACTGCTTGGTACCAACCAGTTCCCCAACTTCACCGAAAAGGCAGCCGACAAAATGGCAGGCATCAAGGAATGCACATGCAGCTGCAGCTGTGAGGAAGGCGAAATCAAAATCAACACCAAGCGTCTGGCAAGCGATTTCGAGAACCTGCGTTACGCAACCGAGAAGGCAGCAAGAGTGCCCAAGGTGTTCATGCTCACCATCGGCAACCTCACCATGCGCCTTGCACGCGCCCAGTTCGCAAGCAACTTCTTTGCTTGCTCAGGCTATGAGCTGATCGACAACCTTGGCTTCAACACCGTGGCCGAAGGCGTGAAGGCAGCCCGCGAAAAGGGAGCCGACATCATCGTGCTCTGCTCTAGCGACCCCGAATACACCGAGCTCATTCCGCAGGCCGTGCAGGAAATAGGCGGCAAGGAAGAGCTTGTGCTTGCTGGCCCCGACACCGAAGAGTTCCGCGCCCTGGGTGTCAACACTTTCATCAACGTCAAGAGCAATGTGCTTGAAACATTAAAGGCTTTCAACGCTAAACTTTTAAAATAACACTACAAGATGAGACCTAATTTTAAAGATATAGATATTGAAAACGAGGCTTTTAATGTGCAACACAAGCCTCTGGCCGAAGGCGAGACTTGGAAGAATGCCGAGCTGATTGACATTAAGCCCGTCTACACAAAAAATGACCTCGAAGGCCTGGAGCACCTGCAGTACACAGCAGGTATCCCCCCGTTTCTCGGTGGTCCTTACAGCATGATGTACCCGTTCCGCCCGTGGACCGTGCGCCAATATGCCGGCTTCTCGACCGCGGCCGAATCAAACGCATTCTACCGCCGCAACCTGGCATCAGGCCAAAAGGGTCTGTCGGTGGCATTCGACCTCCCCACACACCGTGGCTACAACGCCGACAACCAGCGCGTGGTAGGCGATGTGGGTAAGGCAGGTGTATCGATTTGCTCTGTTGAGGATATGAAGGTGCTGTTCAACGGCATCCCGCTCAACAAGATGTCGGTGTCAATGACCATGAACGGCGCAGTGCTTCCCATCATGGCATTCTACATCGTGGCCGGTCTGGAACAAGGCGCAAAACTTGAGGAGATGGCAGGTACAATTCAAAACGACATCCTCAAGGAGTTTATGGTGCGCAACACCTACATCTATCCGCCTAAGTTCTCGATGCAGATTATTGCCAGCATCTTTGAGTACACATCTAAATATATGCCCAAATTCAACTCGATTTCAATTTCGGGCTACCACATGCAGGAAGCAGGCGCAACTGCCGATATCGAGCTGGCCTACACACTGGCCGATGGTCTGGACTACATCCGCACCGGTATCAATGCCGGCCTCGACATCGACGCCTTTGCTCCACGCTTGTCATTCTTCTGGGGCATCAGCATGAACTTCTTCACCGAAGTGGCCAAGATGCGCGCCGGACGCCTGTTGTGGGCTAAGATTGTGAAAGAATTCAACCCCAAGAACACAAAATCAATGTCGCTGCGCACACACAGCCAGACGTCGGGATGGTCGCTCACTGCACAAGACCCATTCAACAATG
Organism: Bacteroidaceae bacterium; assembly: GCA_963612465.1. Classification (GTDB taxonomy): domain Bacteria; phylum Bacteroidota; class Bacteroidia; order Bacteroidales; family Muribaculaceae; genus Sodaliphilus. Next base: position 5,485 of record CAVDUV010000007.1, read on the forward strand.
TGGGCCGCACCTGTATCGAAGCAATGGCGGCAGCCCAGGGCCACACCCAGTCGCTGCACACCAACGCACTCGATGAGGCCATTGCACTCCCCACCGACTTCTCGGCACGTATCGCGCGCAACACCCAGATTTATATCCAGCAAGAGACTTACGTCACCAAAGCCATCGACCCATGGGCAGGTTCTTATTATGTGGAGAAACTGACCGACGACCTGGTGCACAAGGCTTGGGACCACATCAAGGAAATCGAGAAGCTTGGCGGTATGGCCAAGGCCATTGAGACCGGTGTGCCCAAGATGCGTATCGAAGAGGCAGCAGCACGCACTCAGGCCCGTATCGACTCGGGCCGCCAGACAATTCTTGGCGTGAACAAATACTGCCTTGAGAAGGAAGCTCCTATCGACATTCTTGAGATTGACAACACCGAGGTGCGCAACGAACAGGTGGCCAACCTGCAAAAGCTCTATGCCGAGCGCGACAACGACAAGGTGAAGGCCGACCTCGACGCCATCACCGAATGTGTGAAGACCGGCAACGGCAACCTGCTCGAACTGGCCGTGACAGCAGCCAAGGACCGTGCTTCACTGGGAGAGATTTCAGATGCCTGCGAGAAAATCGTGGGTCGTTACAAAGCAGTTATTAAAACCATTTCAGGCGTGTATTCATCAGAGACAAAAGCAGATCCCGACCTTGAGAAGGCTCGTGAGCTGACATCACGGTTTGCAAAGGCCGAAGGCCGTCAACCACGTATTATGATTGCAAAAATGGGCCAGGACGGCCACGACCGCGGTGCCAAAGTCGTAGCCACCGGTTATGCCGACTGCGGTTTCGACGTCGACATGGGCCCGCTGTTCCAAACTCCGGAAGAGGCAGCCAAGCAGGCTGTTGAAAACGACGTGAACGTGCTTGGCGTTTCATCGCTCGCCGCCGGTCACAAGACCCTCATCCCGGCAGTTATTGCCGAGCTCAAGAAACTTGGCCGTGAGGACATCGTGGTAATCGCGGGCGGTGTGATTCCTGTGCAAGACTACGACTTCCTCTACAAGGCTGGCGTTTCGGCCATTTTTGGCCCAGGCTCTTCAGTAATGAAATCGGCAATCAGCATCATGGAGATTCTTTTCGACAATGAATAACGAGAAGTAAAACACACGTCTCACGACGCGACACATAACTGTGGGGTGGCAATGCCACCCCACTTTTTTTTGCCACATAAGCCATGGGATTTGCAATCCAATCCAAAACTTTTATGCCCCACTCGCTCCCACCAAGAAATTTTCAAGCACAACTTATCCTCTTGAAAAAACGGCTAAAATCCGGTTAAAACAGGCTCAAGAGGCCTTTTTTTGCAGAAAAAAGAGCATTCTCGCCAAAAAAAGTCATAAAATGCTTGCCAATTAAAAAAAATGTCGTACCTTTGCATCGCAATCGGGTAACAACGATAGCAAAACAAAAAATGGTGATATAGTGTAGTGGTCTAGCACGCCACCCTCTCACGGTGGAGACCAGGGTTCGAGTCCCTGTTTCACTACTCAAAGCGAATCAAGATATTTTGATTCGCTTTTTTTGTTTTTGCACCTGCGAGACACAAGCATTACCTAACGTGAACAAGTGGAGTCAAGAGACAGTAGTTTCACCACACGACAAAAATTTAGAGATTTGGTATATTGTTTGGCTGGCCGAATACTATTTTTTAGAGCTCAGGCCAATTCAGTAAAGTTTATAACATGGTAATGGTACAATAATCCGTCTCTGCACTATTGTATCTCCATTTTCACGAGGATAACCAAACACAACAATCCAGGCGTGTTATGTTTATGTTCTTGAAATCATCGTGCTTTTTCAGAAAAGACCTTGTCTAGCTCTTTTCTTATGGCTTTGTATGCCAATTTTTGGTCTTGAGATATAGACAGACCTATACCACTCGATTTTATAACAGCAATGCATTGGCCTGTATCATAATCATAAAAACTTATAGAAATATAAGTATGACCGCCATCCCATTTTTCAGTTTTCACCTTTATCTTAGGCGACGCAACTCTCTCACCAAACGAGATCAGAGATTTTGCTCTTTCCGCAGATACGACTTGTAATTTTTCAGAGATTTCATTTTGAACCATCATTAACATATCCGCCAATTCCGCATCTCCATCATCGCTTGTGCCGAATACAACATATTTGTATCTTGATATATCCGTCCCATTTAACGCCGTTATTGTACTTTTAGAGGAAGCACATGAAATGAATACAGAAAACAGAGCTATAGCCATGATATAAATAATGCGTTTTTTCACACACATGCATTTATAAATCCTCTCCATTAGCATGGTTGTATTCGTTATCATAATACATTGTTATGTAGTATTGTCCATAACCACTCTCGCAAATTTTGAACCATACAGGCTTCTTGAGCATCATTTCCATAGCGACATTTATTGCAGTGTTCCTGATTTCTTTTGTTGTTTCTTCTGATGGATTTTTTAATTCATCTTCAGTATACTTACACAATAGCTCATTGCTTACTTTTTCTTGCAAAGCCAATGTGTCAACATTTTTCATATTAGGAATCTGATAAAATACCGCCTCATAGGTTTTATTTTTCACAGTCATTCCATAAGAAATGTCTTCATCATCAGGCAAAGTGTAGTTATCAAATGATGTGTAACGCTTGTTATTTTCAAATTGGCTCACAAGTCTATTGAAACGGATTTTTATATTCGCTTCATTTTGAGTTTTCACATCACATAACATGATTCTATATACTTTATTATTGTTAGTTGCAATATAAACAGCAACATCAGCGCCATTGAACTCTCCCCTCAAGAACTCGTCAGAACCCGCTTTCTTGGGCACAAATCCCTTTCTCACCAATTTTTGCCTCATTCCTGATTTGAATCCGTCAACTGGTATTCCTAAAAAAGTTGTTACATCTTTTTGAGCAAAGATGTTCATGGACGCTATTGCTATAATACAAAATAGAAGTATTCTTTTCATTGACTCATTTGTTTATCTTAATCCTATGAATTTATCATCATTTAAGCAACTTATGATATGGTCTGGCATCCAGGTGAGTCATACTGCCGTTTTCCTATCAAAATCATCACAAAGCATTATGAATGTTGCGTGCTCCTCTATGACACTCCTTTGGGTTGCAGCGTTGGTGTTTGTTTTGTCGGACAATAGAGCATGCAAGGCATTCCTAGCTTATTATCACCGTAGCTATGCCAAAGTTAATGCTTACTCCTCAATCTGTGCAAATTATTTGACGGCAATTATGCGTTATTGTGTAATTTTATTTTGCAGTTGTTGGAGTTGATGGAGTTGAATCTTCCCGATGGCGAATATTTTCATTTCATTTGCTCATATTCAGATTATTGACTAATTTTGTATGTTTTACAACATCATTATTTAGCAGATGATAAAAAAGAGCACACTCGAAAAAATCATTAGTGAGGATTTGGCTGCAATATGGTCAATATTGACCCCTGAGGAAAAGCGAATTGTTGCCGACAATTTTATTGTGCACACCTTTAGAAAGAACCAGATTGTGTATGCCGAGCATGACTCGCCCGAATACCTATGGTGCCTTATTAAAGGCAAAGTGAAGCTGTTCAAGGACGGAATTGGCGGCCGGCAACAGATTTTACGCCTCTACCGACCCATTCAGTATTTCGGGTACAGGGCTTTTTTTGCCAACGAGCAATATGTGTCGAGTGCTGCGGCTTTTGAGCCATCCACGCTGGGGTCGATACCGCTAAGTGTGGTAAAGAGACTCATTGACCAGAACATCAAGCTTGCATGGTTTTTCATTCGCGAGCTATCACACAACCTGGGCGGTTCCGACACGAGAATCGTAAACCTCACCCAAAAGCACATACGCGGCCGCCTGGCCGAAGCGCTCATCGTGCTCATCGACAACTACGGATTCGAGGAAGACGGCGAAACGCTCAAGATATATATGGCACGAGAAGACATTGCCAACCTATCCAACATGACGACGTCGAACGCCATACGCACCTTGTCGACATTTGTGCAAGAGCACATAATCACAGTAGACGGACGCAGAATAAAAATCATCAACGAGCAGGAACTGCGCAACATCAGCAAGTTCGGTTAACGATTACAAAGCTTCTACGAGAATAATATGATTATAGCAAAAGCAAAGCGCAAGGAAAACATTGCTGAATATCTGCTTTACATGTGGCAGGTGGAAGACATAATCAGAGCCTATGGCCTTGACATAGAAAAAATCAATGCCAACATAGTGCAGCACTATGCCACCGACGACGACACGCGCCACGAAATCACCGAATGGTATGAGGGCCTAATAAAAATGATGGAGCTTGAAAACAAGCGCCAAAGCGGGCATCTGCAAATAAACATCAACACGCTGATAAGGCTTACCGACCTGCACCAGCAATTGCTCAAAAGCACAAAATATCCTGCGTATGGAGCTGAGTTCTACCGCACCCTGCCCTACATAGTTGAGCTGAGGTCGAAAACGCCACAAGAAGAGAAAGCAGGCGAGATAGAGACTTGCTTCAATGCCTTGTATGGCATTCTGATGCTTAAGCTGCAAGGCAAAGAAATCACAAAGGGGACCGAAACCGCCATCAAGCAAATTTCGCATTTTGTGGCCATTTTGGCCGCCTATTTCAAACAAGACGAAGAACATCCGCTTTTTGATGACAGCAATGACTAAAACGACTATATTAATCACGGGTGCCAACGGACAATTGGGCCGCGAGCTGCAAGCGACGCTGGCCGCGACGGAGCATAATGTGATTGCCGCACGGCACTGCGACCTCGACATCTGCAACAGCATTGCCGTTAAGGAATACTTTTCAAAATGCCATATCGACTTCGTGGTCAACTGTGCCGCATATACCGCCGTCGACAAAGCCGAAGACGAGCAAGCCGCAAGCATGGCCCTCAACACCGAGGCCGTGGCCACACTCGCATCGGTGTCACACTCACATGGAGCCAAAATGATACACGTATCGACCGACTATGTGTTTGACGGCAATGGTTGCCGGCCATATTGCGAGACCGACGTCCCCTGTCCGCAGTCGGTCTACGGAAGCACAAAACTTCAAGGCGAGCAACTAATGCTTGCTGAAGCACCCGACGGCATTGTGATACGCACATCGTGGCTCTACTCTCCTCACGGGCACAACTTTGTGAAAACCATGCTCAAACTGGGGCAGGAACGCGAAGAATTGAATGTGGTGTGCGATCAAATAGGAACCCCGACCTATGCCGCCGACCTTGCGCGGGCCATAGCCAGCATAATCAACAGCGGCAAGTGGATTCCCGGAATATATCACTACAGCAACGAGGGGGCAATATCATGGTATGACTTTACCAAAAGCATCCATCGCATTGCGGGCATAACGACGTGTGCCGTGCATCCATGCATGAGCCACGCCTACCCCACCCGAGCCAAACGTCCACACTACAGCGTGCTCGACAAAAGCAAAATCAAAAACACCTACGGCATTGAAATCCCTTACTGGGAAGACGGCCTGACAGATTGCATCAACAGAATTAACAAATTAAAAGAAGAATAAAGACGTGGGAATTTTACAGAACGAAATCACCAAACGACGCACATTTGCCATTATTTCACACCCGGATGCTGGTAAAACCACACTGACAGAGAAGTTACTGCTGTTCGGTGGCGCAATCCACGTGGCCGGAGCAGTAAAGTCCAACAAAATAAAGAAAACGGCCACCAGCGACTGGATGGAAATTGAAAAGCAAAGAGGCATCTCTGTTGCCACATCGGTCATGGGATTCAATTATGGCGATTATAAAATCAACATTCTCGACACCCCGGGCCACCAAGACTTTGCCGAAGACACCTACCGCACTCTCACTGCCGTAGACAGCGTGATTATTGTGGTGGATGTGGCCAAAGGTGTGGAAACGCAAACCCGCAAGCTGATGGAAGTGTGCCGCATGCGCAACACCCCAGTCATAATTTTCGTGAACAAGCTCGACCACGAGGGCCGCGACCCGTTTGACATACTCGACGAACTTGAGCAAGAGCTCAAGATTAGCGTGCGCCCGCTGAGCTGGCCCATCAATATTGGCTCGCACTTCAAAGGCGTATACAACATATATGAGCACAGCCTTAACCTATTCAAGCCCGACAAGCAGCATGTGACAGAGCGCGTAGAAATCGACAACATCGACTCCCCTGCCATTGACGAGGCCGTGGGCGTTGACGATGCCACTCAACTGCGCACCGACATTGAGCTGATCGACGGCGTGTATCCGGAGTTTGACAAGAATGACTATCTTGAGGGGAAAACAGCCCCCGTGTTTTTCGGCTCAGCCCTTAACACGTTCGGCGTAAAGGAGCTGCTCGACTGCTTCGTGCGCATAGCCCCATCGCCACGCCAAGTGCAAGCCGAAGAAAGAACTGTCACCCCGGCAGAAGATAAATTCACCGGATTCGTATTCAAGATTCACGCCAATATGGACCCCAACCACCGCAGTTGCATTGCTTTCGTGAAAGTGTGCTCAGGTGTGTTCCACCGCAACCAGCCATACCTGCACGTGCGCTCCGGAAAGACTTACAAGTTTTCGGCGCCAACTGCCTTCATGGCACAAAAGAAGGACATTGTGGAGGAGGTTTATCCGGGCGACATTGTAGGTCTGCCCGACAATGGCATTTTCAAAATAGGCGACACACTCACTGAGGGTGAGAACCTGCATTTCAAGGGACTGCCAAGCTTCTCGCCCGAGATGTTCAAATATATTGAGAACACCGACCCGATGAAAGCCAAACAACTCAACAAAGGCATTGAGCAATTGATGGATGAGGGTGTGGCGCAATTGTTTGTCAATCAATTCAACAACCGGAAAATAATCGGCACCGTAGGGCAACTGCAGTTTGAGGTGATACAATACCGGCTTCTGCACGAATATGGCGCAAAATGCCGCTGGGAGCCCATACACCTATACAAGGCCTGCTGGATTGAGAGCGACGACGCCGAGGCCCTTGAGGCATTCAAGCACCGCAAATATCAGTTTATGGCCGTAGACCGCGACGGACGTGATGTGTTTTTGGCCGATTCGGGCTATGTGCTGCAGATGGCACAACAGGATTTCCCGAAAATCAAATTCCACTTCACATCTGAGTTCTAACATGCCGCTGATGCGACCCGGTGTTCAACTCTTGCGTAATTATAAAGATTAAAGTAATTTTGCTTTATCAATTATCAATAGAACGAGTTAAATATGGATTCTGACATACTCAAAATATTGTATAAGAACCTCGTGGGCAAAGAGCCCGATGAGGTTATAGAAATGCCAGCCTCAGGCTCAAACCGCCGCTACTTCCGCCTAAAGGGCACTCCCACACTGATTGGCGTGCTTGGCGAGTGCCTGGAAGAGAACAAGGCGTTTTTATATATGGACCGCCACTTCGTGTCGAAGGGACTGCCGGTGCCTAAGGTTCTTGCCCAAAGCGACGACTGCATGGCCTATCTCCAAGAAGACTTAGGCGACACCATACTGTTTAACTCGATTGAAAAGGGCCGCAAGACCCGAGTGTTCAGCGATGAGGAGAAAAAGTTGCTTTCGGCAACGATAAAGCAACTGTGCGAGTTCCAATTCCTTGGTGCCGACGGCATGGACTTCAGCTACTGCTACCCTGCCTCGGAATTCAACCGCCGCTCAATTTTCTGGGATCTGAACTATTTCAAATACTGCTTTCTGAAAGCCACAGGCCTTGAATTTTCGGAGAGCAAGCTTGAAGACGACTTTCAGCGTCTTGCCGATGTGCTTTTAAGGAGTTCCTCGGCAACATTCATGTACCGCGATTTTCAGTCACGCAATGTGATGATTAAAGACGGGAAGCCGTGGTTTATTGATTTCCAAGGAGGCCGCAAGGGCCCGTTCTATTACGATGTGGCATCATTTCTGTGGCAAGCCAAGGCCAATTTCCCCGACAGCTTGCGCGAGCAGCTCATCAATGAATACATAAAAGCTTTGCGCAAATACAAGCCCGTGGATGAAGAGTATTTCCATTCACAATTGCGACACTTTGTGCTGTTCCGCACCTTGCAGGTACTCGGTGCCTATGGCTTCAGAGGGTATTTCGAAAAAAAGCCCCACTTCATGCAGAGTGTGCCTTTTGCAATCAACAATCTGCGCAACCTGCTGAAAAAGCCCTACGTTGAGTATCCCTACCTGAACCAAGTGTTGAACCAATTAGTGAATATGACTCAATTTACCGATGAAATAAGGAAACACTCCCTCACAGTGAAAGTGATGAGCTTTGCCTACAAGAAGGGAGTGCCCAACGACCCGTCGGGCAACGGTGGCGGTTTTGTGTTTGACTGCCGCGCGGTAAACAACCCCGGCAAATACGACCGCTACAAGCCATTTATAGGCCTCGACCAACCCGTGATAGAATTCTTGGAAAACGACGGCGAGATTCTCACATTCCTAGATCATGCTTATGCCCTTGTCGATGCTTCGGTGAAGCGCTACATCGAGCGTGGATTCACCAACCTGATGGTGTGCTTCGGTTGCACCGGAGGCCAGCATCGGTCGGTCTACAGCGCCCAACACACAGCCGAGCACATTCACAAAAAGTTTAACGTGAAAGTGGAACTTGTGCATCGCGAACAAAACATAGAGCAGACATTCAATCCTAAGTAACAGCACAGCTGGATTATGAAAGCAATGATATTTGCAGCCGGGCTTGGAACCCGGCTGCGTCCTTTAACAAACGACCGGCCTAAGGCTCTTGTGGAAGTGGGCGGCAAGCCCATGCTTGAGCACGTCATCACCCACTTGATTGATGCCGGCGTCAACGACATCACAGTCAACATACACCATTTTGGCCAAAAAATTATTGATTTTCTTGAGGCAAAAAACAATTTTGGCCTCAACATTCACATCAGCGATGAGCGCGACCTTTTGCTCGACACCGGCGGTGGCATCCTGAAAGCCAGAAAGTTTCTTGACGGCAACGAGCCTTTTCTGGTCCACAATGCCGACATCCTCACATCACTCGATTTAAAGGCTTTCTACGACTGGCATTGCAAGGACATCGGCACCATGGCATCACTGCTCGTAAAGCATCGCGACACAGCCCGATACTTGCTTTTTGACCACAACGATAAGCTGAAGGGGTGGATTAACAAGAAAACCGGAGAAACGCGTCCCGATGGGTTTCAGTACACAAGCGGCCAATATGACGAAATGGCTTTTGGCGGAATTCATGTGATATCGCCCGAAATATTTCCACTACTTGAAGACTATTCCAAGGCCGGCAAGGTGTTCTCTATTGTACCACTGTATGTGGGCGAATGCAACAAGTGCACAATCAAGGGTTATGAGCCCGATTATGACTATACATGGCTCGATGTGGGCAAGCCCGAAACGCTGGCATTGGCCCAAGAGTTGTTTGAAAAATAACAGACGCAGCATAGTAAGGCCGGGCAGGTTTCCAATAATGGACCTGCCCGGCCTTATTACTTCACACTACCAGTCAGCGTAAATTGCAGTAATTGTCGAACTCGGCATTCACGTCGAGCATCCATTGCGGGAGCTTGGCTTTTGCGTTGTCCACAAGAGTTTCGGGCATTTCCTTGTAGAAAGCATATGCAATGGGGCCGGCTATAGCGGCAAGCGTGTCGGCATCGCCGCCAAGAGCGATGGAAAACTTTAGGCAGTCGGCATAGTCAGTGCTCTCGAGAAAGCAAATCAAGGCAACAGGAACCGTAAGCTGGCAAGTCTCATCGAAATAATAGCCAGGTTTTATCCCTGCATAAGTCTTGCCGCTCCAGTCGGGATAATACTCATCAAGCACATTCTTGCGAATAAAGTCCTTGCTACCGCCTTGCATAGCATAATGAATGGCAAGAGCCGTGGCCACAGCACCCTTGATGCCTTCGGGATGGTCGTGTGTAGGCATTGCCGTGAGCGTAGCGAGCTTTATACACTCGTCTTTTGTCCTAGCCATAAACCCGGCGGCCGACACTCGCATGGCGCTACCGTTACCAAACGAATGGTAAGCCGGTTGCTTGACCTCGGACAGAATCCAACCGACAAACCGGGATCCATACCCTCGGCGCAGGTCTTCCCTACACCGGTTTCTTAAGTTGTCGCCCATATCCAAGCCATGCACCAAGGCTTCGGCACAGGCAAACGTGCATACCGAGTCGTCAGTATAATCGTTGTCGGGTCGGAGCAAATTCACACTGGCATAATCCTTGACTCTGTTGTCAAATTCATAGGGCATTCCGGCAATGTCGCCAATTGCGGCACTTAATAGCATGTTCTTCATTTGTATTGTTTGTTAAAAGCGTATAATTAAAATTCTAATCTAAAGCCCTTTTGCTTCATTTCTTGATACACGCTCGGATTGAAGCGGTACAGGAAAGGCTCTTTTGATTTGTTTGTGGCCTCATCCACTTGTGTGAGTATGCCCAAATGCAACATCTTGTTATAGAAATTGCGACGGTCGAAACGCACATTAAGTATGGCCTCATATAGTTGCTGCAACGATTTCATGGTGAATTTCTCAGGCAGCAGTTCAAACCCAACGGGCTCGAAATGAATCTGATGCCTCAATTCCCGCTCAGCTTTGCGGAGTATTTCGTCGTGGTCGAATGCCAACGCCGGAACATCGTCGAGCGAGAACCATTGCGCCCGTGCAGCATCGTCGCCGCCTTCCACGTTTTGCAGCTTTACCAGTGCGTAATAAGCAATGGTCACCACACGCTCACGCGGATCGCGGTCGGGAGTTGTAAACGCATGAAACTGCTTGATATAGGCCGTTGACAACCCAGTTTCCTCTTTCAGCTCGCGCAAGGCACAATCCTCGGCCGACTCATCAATCCTCATGAATCCGCCAGGCAATGCCCACTTGCCCTTATATGGCTCCACTCCACGCTCTACGAGCAACACTTGAAGTTGGCTTCCATCAAAACCAAATATCACGCAATCGGCAGTGACGCTTGGATGCGGATATTGGTAACAATATTTTTTATCCTGCATATTGTGTTGTTTTTACGCAAAGATAACACATTTTACAATTATGCCAAGAATATATTGCGTTAAATTCACGCAATAATTACTATCCCCTACCGACACACATTAAAAAATCCCCCGGCCTAGGCCGGGGGATTGCAAGCTGTTTAGAAGTTATTTGATATGATAATGTGATGGGCCAGAACAATGGTCACCACATTATTTTTTATCCTGGATTCAATTATTTGCCACCCTGCTCGTAATAGAGCGTGCGCGAAGTCTGGTCACACACTTCGTCGGGGCCAAAGTATTGGATTGGGCCTGGATAGGTGTAGCAAGTTTCTCTTGCCCACTTAGCGCGGTTCTTGGCAAACTCTTTGAACGGCTTGCCGTTGAGGTCAACAAGAGCCTTTTTGATTACAGGCTTGTTCTCGCCGTTGCGGTGCTCCATGTTCATCATCATAGTGATGGGTATGCCACCGGCAACCCATTGCACAGATGGCTTAGATAGGTTGCGGATCGATGACATGTAGCCAGTTGCGCCACAGTTGACGAGCTGTGCTGCATTGAAGCCCAGAGCATAGCAATAGTCGGCGTCGAAGTTCGACGGGTCGGCGCAACGTCCTTCATAACCGAAGAAATGGTGCAAAGCCGAGAATTTACCCACATATTTGCCATCGGCCTTCATTTGCTCAAGCTTCTTGCCCACCATGTCGCTCAGCAGCTTTTCAGTCTCGATAAGCGAAACCTGCACATTGCCGTGAGGATCGCGGTCGAGCGACAACTGACGAGCTACGCCCTCGGGGAGGCTTTCGAAAGTTTCAGCATTTTCCTTTGTCAGGTTGCTAAGCACAAACTCGCGTTGAGCTGCCGGAGCGAGCTTTGCGAAATCGGGGTTTGCGGCAAGCATGTCGTTGAGCTGGGCAATAAGGGCTTTCATTGCCGGGATGAACTCAATTAAGCCTTCGGGGATGAGCACAGTACCAAAATTGTTGCCATCGGCAGCACGGTCGGCAATCACTTGTGCCAGATCGGCCACGATATCGTTAAGCGTCTGGTCTTTTTGCTCCACCTCCTCGCTGATGATGCAGTAGTTAGGCTGCACCTGCAGAGCGCATTCAAGCGCAATGTGAGAAGCCGAACGGCCCATGAGCTTAATGAAGTGCCAATACTTTTTGGCGCTGTTGCAGTCACGCTCAATGTTGCCAATCACCTCACTGTAGACCTTAGTGGCAGTATCGAAGCCAAACGAAGTCTCGATTTGCTCGTTCTTCAAGTCACCGTCGATAGTCTTGGGGCAGCCAATCACCTGCACGGGAACGTCCTTTGCCTTATAGTATTCTGCAAGAACAGCAGCATTGGTGTTGGAGTCGTCGCCACCGATAATAACAACGGCATTGATGTTTAATTCTTGAATAATCTCCAAACCCTTTTCAAACTGTTCGGGCTTTTCGAGTTTTGTGCGTCCTGAACCAATGATGTCGAAGCCACCAGTGTTGCGGTATTCATCGATAATGTCCTTGGTCAGTTCTTTATAGTTGTGGTCAACCAGACCGCCGGGGCCCATCAGGAAGCCGTAGAGACGGTTGTTTTTATTCAGGGCTTTAATGCCATCAAACAGACCACTAATCACATTGTGACCGCCAGGAGCCTGTCCACCCGAAAGTATCACACCAACGTTGATGTTCTTTAAATTCTTTTTGGTTCCTTCGTTGTCTTTCTCAAAAGTCAATACAGGCAGGCCATAAGTGTTAGGGAACAACGCCTTGATTTCATCCTGGTTGCCTACCGACTGGGTGGGCTCGCCTTTCACGGCTTTCACTGCGCCCCAAAGCGAAGAAGGCAACTTCGGCTGATAAGCAGCACGTTTCTGTTGAAGTACGCTCTTTTTAGTCATTTTTTTAAATATTGTTTAATTAATATTGAGATATCAATCTAAGTCAACTGCAAATTTCGCAAAAAATCGCAATTTAATCAATATATCAAAGTGCTTTTTTGGGAGGTTACTTAATTTTACTTCTCATTTATCAATTCGCGGCTCAACGAGGTGAGCCGTGAATTGTAGTACCGCGAATCGTTGGTGACATCCTTGCCCACAAACGGAGGAAGCGGATATCTGGCATCGGCCGACGGCAATTCAATCTCGGCAAAAACCAAACCCTGCAAATCGCCATGAAACTCGTCAATTTCCCATCGGTATCCTTCATATATGACTATATGGCGGGTTTTGTGTATTATTGGTGGCGGGCACAATGCAAGCATGGCATCGGCATCGGCCAGCGGCACAGGATACTCAAATTCGGGCCTTACGGCTCCCACATTGACCCCCTTAACCGTCAAGAAGCCGGCCTCGTCCCACGTGCGCACCCTCACTGTTCGTCCTTTTTCCCTCGACAGGTAGCCTTGCTTAATTTGGTGAGACCCAACGATGAGGCTCTTATAAGTGTCGTTGCAAACCAAATATTTGTGCTCTATTTCGACTGACATATTGAATACTATTTGTGCATTTATGACCAAACATTGCAATCTGGCCCATATTTCGTTTTCAAAAATTATGATTACTTTTGCAAAGTAATTTAATCAGAATAGAATAAGCAAGAATTTTTCACGAATAAATGATAAAAAAGGGAATTGGTCTGCTATCTTTTGCCTTGCTTTTTATGGCCATTTGCTTACCGGCTCAAGCTCAGCAATCTTTGACAGAAACGATAATAAAAGGATGTGTAAAAGACTCTGTGACAGGCGAAGGCCTTGCCATGGTCACGGTGTTTATGACTGGGGCCAACGAAGGCGTGCTCACTGCCGACGACGGAGCGTTCAGCATCGCCACCACCAAGAATTTCAAATGCCTCACGGTGTCGGCCGTAGGCTACAAGCCCAAGCAGGTGTATGTGACCAAAGGTGCATCTAACGACATCAACATCATGATGCAACCCACCACCGTGATGCTTAATGAGCTTGTGGTCACCAAGAAACAGAAATACACTAAAAAAGGTAATCCGGCAGTGGCTTTCGTGGAGAAAATAATGGCGCACAAGCATGATTTCGACCCCAAAAGCCACGACTATTACTCTTATGGCAAATATGAGAAGATGTCGCTCGGGTTCAACGACTTTTCGCAAGTGGCAAATAAGAACCTAATCTTGCGAAAATTCAAATTCCTCTCAGAGTATATGGACACCTCTGAAATCACGGGAAAGAAGATTCTGCCACTGTCGATCAAAGAAAAAGTGTCTACCGAATACTTCCGCAAATCACCGTCGACCCACAAAGAATATGTCACGGGTATCAAGAATGCCGGTCTCGACGAATCGTTTGACCAAGAGAGCGTAAAGCGTTTTTTGGACGACGTGTTCAGGGAAATTGATATTTTCGGCAACGACGTCACATTCATGCAAAACCGGTTTGTGAGTCCGCTGTCGAACATTGGCACAAACTTTTATAAATACTACCTCAACGACACCCTCGACATCGATGGAGAGAAATGCGTGGAGCTGAGCTTTGTGCCATTCACCCCACAGGCATTCGGTTTTTTGGGGCGCATCTACGTTCCGCTTGGAGATTCCACCTATTTCATCAAAAAAGTGAAGCTCAATGTGCCACGCCACATCAACCTTAACTATGTGGAGCACGTGTTCATTGAGCAAGACTATACCAAAGGCAGCGACGGATCGAGGCTCAAGACCAAAGACGACATGACGGTTGAGTTCAAAGTCATGCCCAACACGCAGGGGATGTATGCCCGAAGGGAAACGGCATATAAGAATTTCAGCTTCGCAGCCCCCGAAGACATGTCGGTGTTTGGCAAGTCGGGCGATCAGATTATCTCTGATGATGCCAGCTACCTTCCCGACCAGTTTTGGGCCGACAACAGGCCGGCCGTGTCGAAGTCAGACGAAGGAACCATCAAAAAGATGCTTCAGCGCCTGCGACAGTCAAAACTGTTTTACTGGAGCGAGAAAGTTATCGTCACTCTGGTGTCGGGCTACATTCGCATCAACGGTAACGACAGCAAGTTTGACTTTGGCCCCATGAACACCACCATCAGCGGCAACTCGCTTGAAGGATTGCGGTTACGATTGGGCGGGATGACCACTGCAAACCTTAACAAGCACTTGTTTGCAAAGGGGTATGCGGCCTATGGCTTCAAAGACCAAAAATGGAAATATCAGGCACAGGTTGAATATTCATTCAACGAGAAGAAATATCACACCAACGAATTCCCCATCAACTCAATAAGGGTAAAGCACCAATATGATGTGGACCAACTGGGCCAGCACTATATGTATACCAATGCCGACAACGTGTTTCTGGCTCTGAAAAGGCAGACCGACGACAAGATAAACTATCTGCGCACGTCGGAAATCGAATACAAGCTGGAAACAAAACGCGGATTCTCGTTCTCGGTGGGATTTCAGCACAACATTCATGAGGCATCACAGTTTTTGCCGTTTGAAAACGGATATGGCGATGTGTTCAAGCGCTACACCGAAGCCGGATTCAACATGACCCTGCGCTATGCGCCTGGAGAGAAATTTTACCAGACTAGAAATTACCGTATTCCCATCAACCTCGATGCCCCCATCATCACACTGTCGCAGACTTATGTTCCCAAAGGTTTTTTGGGCAGCGATTATGAAATAAACAAAACGGAACTGGGCATTCAAAAGCGGTTTTGGTTCTCGGCCTTCGGATATACGGACATCATCTTGAAGGCCGGAAAAATATGGAGCAAAGTGTCATACCCCGACTTGCTGCTGCCCAATGCCAACTTGTCGTACACGATTCAGCCCGAATCCTACACACTGCTCAATGCTATGGAATTTGCCAACGACCAGTATCTGTCGTGGGATTTCACCTATTGGGCCAATGGCGCCATTCTAAACAGAATTCCGCTGGTAAAATACCTTAAGCTCCGCGAAGTGTTTTCATTCCGCGGGTTGTATGGCAAGCTGAGCGACAAGAACAATCCCGAGAAGAACAACGATTTATACCGCTTCCCTATCGACACGCATTGCCGCACAATGGAAAAGACGCCATACATGGAAATAGGCGTTGGTTTAGACAACATTTTCACTTTCCTCAGGGTCGATTACGTATGGCGACTCACCTACCGCAACAACCCGGGAGTAGACCGGAGTGGCATCAGAGTGCAGCTTCACTTCACATTCTAATGCGTTGTGGTGCATTCATTTAACTTGCAGTAGCGGCTTAGCGCGCTCCATATCGCTGCGTTATTTACGCGGTTGCAATGGCTCCAATCGAGAAAAAAATCCTATCTTTGCAATATCAACACATCAAAACTCTAAAGCATTATGGCATTCAAATTTACTGACGATAACGTGAAGCAGGAAATCGCAACCGGGCGTCCTGTGGTGATTGACTTTTGGGCCGAATGGTGCGGACCGTGCAAGCACATTTCACCCATAGTTGATGAGCTGGCCGAAGAATATGACGGCAAAGTACTCATTGGAAAATATGACGTAGACGAGGGCGACGAGTTCCTCAGCGAGCACAACGTTAGAAACATCCCTACCCTGCTGTTTTTCAAGGACGGCAAGCTGGTTGACCGCAACGTGGGGTCGATTGAAAAGAGTGCTTTAGCACAAAAGATTGAGGCTCTGCTCTAGCGAGAGACAACAAAGAAAACGAAAGTAGGGGGAAAACGAAGTGGTTTTTCTCCTACTTTCGTTTTCCCTGGCATCTAATGCCACACTCCCTTGCACTTAGGGCCATTATATTCCCATTATCAAGGTTTGATTGAGGCACGCACCCGTTAACACAAAGCTCTTGCCGAGCATACACGCAAAGCGCCGCCTAACTGACATTTTCAGCAGTTTGGCGGCGCTCCTGATATTCTATGATTCAGCGTCCGGTAGTTTTTGTATATCCGTGCTCGAGCCTGTATTTCCTTACATCGGCAAAAAGGTCGGTAGCATAGACGAAATTATTGAGCGCGTCATTGTCAACGTCATAAATTATGTCTTTGTTGCCAATCCAGCCCAAATGGCCCTTGTTGACAAACACGATATTCTCACCTATGCCCATCACCGAATTCATATCGTGAGTGTTGATTATGGTGGTTATTCCATACTCGTGGGTGATGTCGCTGAGAAGGTCGTCAATCACTATCGATGTCTTTGGGTCGAGACCCGAGTTAGGCTCATCACAAAACAGATATTTGGGGTTGAGCGCAATTGCACGTGCAATTGCAGCGCGCTTCTGCATACCACCACTCAACTCGGCAGGATACTTGTCTTCCGATCCAGTGAGATTCACACGGTCGATGCAAAACTGAGCCCTCTCGCGCTGGTCTTCACGGCTTAGCGACGAGAACATTTTGAGGGGGAACATGACGTTGCCCAGCACGGTCTCACTGTCGAAAAGAGCCGACCCTTGAAAGAGCATGCCTATCTCTTTGCGCAAGAGCTTTATTTGGTCGTTGTCCATCTTGGTGATGTCGCGTCCGTCATACAGGATTGATCCACTGTCGGGCTTGAACAGTCCCACAAGGTTTTTCACGAGCACTGTCTTGCCCGAGCCGCTTTGGCCAATAATCAAGTTGGTCTTGCCCTCATAAAATTTTGCCGAAATGTCGAACAAAACCTGACGACCGTCAAACGACTTGTTTACATTCTTAACTTCAATCATTGCAATAAAAGTTTTGTAAGAATCACATCCAAAAGCAGAATTGTGACGCTGCTCACCACAACGGCATTAGTGCTGGCCTTGCCCACTTCGAGCGACCCGCCCTTGACGTAATAGCCATGATATGACGACACGCTGGCTATGACAAACGCAAAGAACAGCGACTTAATAAGTCCGTACCACACATACCACTGCACAAACATGGTCTGCAATCCGTACACATAGGTGTCTACCGACACTATATCGGTCAAGAAACAAATCAGATAACCACCAAATAAACTGGTGACCATGCACAGCACCACCAAAAACGGGATTATAAACACAAATCCCACAATTTTAGGCAGCACCAAATAGTTGGCTGAGTTGATACCCATGATTTCCAAAGCGTCGATTTGCTCCGTCACGCGCATGGTGCCTATCTCTGATGCGATGTTTGACCCCACTTTGCCGGCCAATATCAAGCACAGGATTGACGACGAAAATTCGAGCAATATGATTTCACGTGTGGCCAAACCAATTGAGTAACGAGGAATCAATGGTGACTGCACGTTCAGCTTCATCTGAATAGTACAGACCGCGCCAATGAAAATCGACACGATTACAATTAACGGAATGGAATCGATGCCCAGCTTGTCGACCTCGATTGCACAACGGCGGAAAAATTCGCGCCATTTCTCGGGGACGCTAAAGCATTTCCATAAGAATTGGCAATAATTGCCAAAATCTTCCAATGAGTTCTTTATTAACATTTAGCTCTTTTAATGATTCAGGCTTCTATCAACACGACAAAAGCTCACCGCCTGCCACAACAAACGGATTAACAAAATTAGCACAACTATTCTGATTAGTAAAATCACAGACAACATTTAAGCAATGTGGACCGATATTTTTGCTTATTTTTAGAGTTAAATTGAGTAAAAACGTCAGCCCACGACAGATATGTCGTCAATTAAATTGTGCAGCATTGCATAGATGGTGAGACCTGCCACCGACTTTATTCCGGTCTTGTGCATAATGTTTTTCCGGTGGGTAATCACCGTGTGCACGCTCACGTTAAGAGCCTCGGCTATCTCTTTATTCATCATACCTTTGGCCACGAGCACAAGCACAGCTGTCTCCCGTTTGGTAAGTTCATATTCATCGGGGTTGGCATCCGCATCTTGATGCGATTTGTTTTTCTGCCCCAAAAGGCGCACCACCTTTTCGACTATTGTCCCACGGCCGTCGCACACGTCGATAACGGAATCAAACATCTTAATCCGGCTCTGCGGCACATATTGGTAAACCAAGGCAACTATGTTGCAGCAATCGCCATAAGCCGACAAAAACTCATGCACGGCCGGAATTGTGGGATTAACTATCACAACGTCGGGGTTAAACATGTTCATCCGGCTCTCAATGTCATCAAGATTGCGCGCGGGCTCAAGGAGGCGTAAACGGCTTTGCTCACCAAACATACACCTCAATCCCTCGGTCATTATCTCCGAAGGCTCGACTATCAAAACCTTGCTTTTCATTTCAGTCTCCTTTCCAAGAACCTCACATAAGGCACCAGCACCTTCTCCTCAATTGCCGAGTGCTTGGCTAAATCGGACGAAAGTTGCAAAATGTCGAACAGCACATCAATGGCTTCGTTGCTTGTCTCGGCATCGGCAGGGAGATACTTGAAAATGATTTGGCTCATGTCGCTCAACTTGTCTTGCATGTCACCATGCTCGTCAACGAAATCGTTGATACCAAATTCATTATTTCTCTCTCCCTGGAGTAATAGTTCAATATGTGGATACACATTCTGTTCCTCATAATTAAAATGATTAACCACTTCCCTCTTATATTCAGAGAAAAATTTGTTGAATGCGGCAGCCACGCGCAACGGCAGATGGCTCAGTATGGTGGTCAGGTGCTTTGAAATGTGCGGCAAGCGATTGCCAAGATAAAACGCATGAGCCTTTTTCAAATAAGGCAACAATTGCGTGATTTCAGCAGCCTTTATATCGGCAACCGACGGCTCGTAGCTGTCGAAACAGCACACATTGCATATGAGCAAAAACAAATGCGCAGAGATTTCGTTTTCAGCACAAACCTTTGCAACCGACTTGTCGCCAAAGCCCAAAGCAATACCAAACCGAGGCAAAGAATAAAGCAACGCGGGATAGGCCTTCACCATCTCAGACAGCTTGCTGTCGGCATCAAATATTAGTTCATTCATGTTTTTATTCTAAATAGTAGTAATCAAAGCAAAGATAAAAGATTTTTCACAAATCAGACCAAAAACATCAAACCGAAAAAGCAACAACCGAACGTGAACAGGCTGATATTATTCATTTTTCACTATATTTGCCTTAAAATTTCAACAAGAAACGCATATAAGCAATGATACAAAAGATTCTGGTTGCAGCCATAATAGGGCTGGCCCTGGCATACTGGGTGTGGCGCATAGTTAAAATGGCCACAACCAAAGAAGTGGACTGCGGCTGTGGGCGAGGCCGCAACTGCAAGTCGAAAAAGAAATAGCCCGTCCCACCCGTTTTTGCAACTTAGTTGCAGTGTGAAACCACTATCTTTGCACCGCAACTCAGGAAAGCGACTAATCATGCAACGCCCACGCCACATAGCAGCAATGTCACTCGTGATTGCCATGATAATCATGGCAACAGTGATACCTCACCACCATCACAACGAGATGATTTGCCCCATGATTGAGCAATGCGCTATCGACGGCAACGTGAATGACGCACACACCATGCACCACGACGAAGGCAACGGCGAAGGTGCCAACGAGTGCACGTTTACGGCAACGCCGCCGCATCACATCGCAGTCGCGCCCGTTCCAACCACCGTCCCGCTGACAGCATTGGCTGCGGGACAAACCGAAATTCCGAAAGACACCGACCAACCAACACGAATAACAGCACAAATCAACCACAAGCCGCATCTCAACCACGGCTTTAATGCAACCGCTCTAAGAGCACCACCATCAATACTTTAACACAGATTAGCCAGCCGATATTTCCCAATAACGGCTATAGCATCATGCACACACTGATACCATTGGTCATCAGCGTGCTCTACACAACCAACACATCAACGCTTATAATCTCAATTTGAATTAAAAATGTTCAAAAGAATCATAGGCTACTCCATCAACCACAAGCTGGTGATTTGGGTAGCCACCATTGCACTTGCAATATGGGGCATCGTGTCGCTGGTGAACCTCCCCTTTGACTCCACGCCCGACATCACCAACAACCAAGTGCAGATAATCACGCAAGCCCCGTCGCTCGGGGCACAAGAAGTGGAGCAATACATCACCACACCCATCGAGATGTCGCTAAGCAACATTCCCGACATCACCGAACGCCGAAGCATAAGCAGAAGTGGACTATCGGTGATAACGCTTGTATTTAAAGACAACGCCGACATTTACTGGGCCCGTGAGCAAGTGAGCCAACAGCTCAAGGAAGCCGAGGAGCAAATTCCCAAAGGCGAGGCAAAAGTGGGAATGGCTCCCATATCGACCGGACTGGGCGAGATATTCCACTATACAATAAGGCCGGCCAAAGGCTATGAGGACAAATACTCGCTCACCGACCTGCGCACGATACAAGACTGGATAGTGCGCAAACAGCTCGCCGGCACCGAAGGTGTGGCCGAAGTGAACGGCTGGGGCGGATTTGTGAAACAATATGAAGTGGCAATAGATGCCGACAAGCTCAACAGCGCCAACGTGACCATTCCAGAACTATACACCGCACTGGAAAACAACAACGAAAACACCGGCGGCAGCTACATTGAGCAATCGGGCATGCAATACTTCATCAGAGGCATTGGCCTGGCAAAATCGCTTCACGACATTGAACGGATACCCATTAAAACCATCAACGGCATTCCGGTGCTCGTGGGCGACGTGGCACAAGTGCGACTCGGCTCGGCCATGCGCTATGGCGCAGTGACGCGCAACGGAGAAGGCGAAGTGGTGTCGGGAATCACGCTTATGCTCAAAGGCGAGAATTTCCAGAAAGTGATTAAAAATGTCAAGGCGCGCATTGAAACCATCAAAAAGAGTCTTCCTGAAGGAGTGGTGATTGAACCGTTTATCGACCGCACCCAGCTCGTAGACCGCGTTACCGGCACTATCGCGCGCAATTTGATTGAGGGAGGCTTGATTGTCATCTTCATCCTGGTGCTATTCCTTGGCAATTTCAGAGCAGGACTTGTGGTGGCTTCGGTGATTCCGCTATCGATGCTGTTTGCATTCGGAATGATGCGCACATTCGGAGTCAGCGGCAACCTCATGAGCCTTGGCGCAATAGACTTTGGACTAATAGTCGACGGAGCCGTCATCATAGTAGAATGTGTGTGCGCCTACATTGCCTCCCATGCCAGCGAATATGGCGGGCGTAAGCTCACGCAACAACAAATGGACCACACGGTCACCAAAAGCGCCGGCATCATGATGAGTTCGGCCGCATTTGGCGAAATCATAATCATGACGGTTTACGTTCCGCTACTGACCTTGGTGGGCATCGAAGGCAAAATGTTCCGACCAATGGCCTTAACGGTGTTTTTTGCAATATTGGGAGCATTTTTACTTTCGCTCACCTACGTGCCCGTGGCGAGTGCCATGTTCCTCAGCAAAAAGACGACACACACCAGCAATTTCTCCGACACACTGATGCGGCACATCCGAGCCGCATATAGCCCACTGCTTGAATGGAGCCTTAGAAACAGTCGGGCCTTGATAGGAGCGGTGGTGCTGCTGTTTGCTGCAAGCATTGCTCTTTTCAGCCAAATGGGTGGAGAGTTCATCCCCAATCTCGAAGAAGGCGACCTGGCAGCTGAAGTCAGCATGCGACAAGGCACATCGCTCTCCCAGATGATAGAGTCGTGCACAAAGGCCGAGGCAATATTAAAGAAGCAATTTCCCGAAGTGAAACAGGCCGTGAGCCGTATTGGCAGCTCTGAGATACCAACCGACCCCATGCCAGTGGAAAGGGCCGACATGATGATCGCACTCGAGCCTAAAGACAAATGGACATCGGCCAAGACACAAAGCGAGCTGACCGAAAAGATGGAAGAAGCCCTCAAGGTGATACCCGGATTGCACGTGGAGATGTCGCAACCAATACAAATGCGCACCAATGAGCTGATTACCGGCATCAAACAAGATGTGGCAATCATGATTTACGGGAGCGACCTAGAGAAACTCACGTCGACGGCCAACCGTGTGGCGTCGCTCATCCGCGACATCGACGGTGTCACCGACCCAATGGTTGAAAAAGTGACCGGCCTGCCTCAACTGCAAGTGAAATATGACCGCGACCGCATGGCCAGCTACGGCATATCGGTCAAGGATGCCAACAACATCATACAGACGGCATTTGCCGGCAACAGTGTGGGCACAGTGTATGAAGACGACCGCAGCTTTGACATAGTGCTGCGCATGAACAAAGACCTGCGCAACAGCGCCGACGCATTGCGCGACCTCTATATACCGCTGCCCAACGGCGGCACCGTGCCGCTGCAGCAAGTGGCCACCATTGGCTATGAGGACGCGCCATCGCAAATCACACACGACGAAGGCCAACGACGAATCTACATAGGGTTCAACGTGCGCGGACGCGATGTGA
Source organism: Bacteroidaceae bacterium (assembly GCA_963612465.1). Taxonomy (GTDB): domain Bacteria; phylum Bacteroidota; class Bacteroidia; order Bacteroidales; family Muribaculaceae; genus Sodaliphilus. The sequence goes on from CAVDUV010000007.1 coordinate 28,755, forward strand.
AACGCACCATCAAAGACATTCAAGAGCGGCTTGACCAGCAGTTGAAATTGCCCACTGGCTATTATTACAGCTATGGCGGACAATTCAAGAACATGGAAGAAGCCACATCAAGGCTAAGCGTGGCACTGCCGGTGGCACTGGCTATCATCTTGATTCTGCTGTATGCCACACTTGGCACCGTAAGGGAAACGCTGTTTGTATTCACAGCCATACCGCTATCGGCAATAGGCGGCATAGCGGCATTATGGCTGCGTGGAATGCCTTTCAGCATTTCGGCCGGCGTGGGCTTCATTGCACTGTTTGGCATTGTGGTTCTAAACGGAATTGTTCTCATCAACCAATTCAACGCATTTGAAAAGCAAGGAATCGACGATTTGCACGAGAGAGTGGTCAAGGGATGCATAATGCGACTGAGGCCTGTGCTTATGACGGCACTGGTGGCCTCGTTCGGATTTCTGCCAATGGCCCTATCGACCAGCGACGGAGCCGAAGTGCAGCGCCCACTGGCCACAGTGGTTATTGGCGGTCTGCTTACCGCCACATTCCTCACCCTGCTGGTATTGCCAGCCATATACAAGACATTCACTAAAGAAAAAAAGCAATCAAAATGAACAGATATCATTCACTTCTGGCACTTCTTGTGGTGTGGCTAACAACGGGGCAAGCCTTGGGGCAAACCCCAAGCGACACTGCACTGACAAGTCTTGGCGACTGCATAGGAGAGGCCATCAAATGCAATCTGGGCATTCAAGCCCAAACATTGCTGACGCAAAAGGCAAAAGACCTGGAGGCAACTTATTTCGAGCTCGACCCCACGAGCATTTCCCTTTCACAAGACCCCACATCGGGAGGTGGCCCGGAAAACAGCATTACGGTGTCGCAAAGCTTCAGTCTGCCTAGCGTCTACAGCTCGCGTAAAAAGTTGCTGAAGGCCGAGACGCAAGTGGAGCACCAACGTTTAAGAGTGAGCAGCTGCGAGCTGGCCTCACAAGTGGCAAGTGCCTACTGCAACTTGCTGAAAAGCCGCGACATTTGCCGCGTGCTTGAATCACAAGACAGCATCTACTCCCACTGTCTGAAAATAGCTCAAGCAAGGCACAGCAACGGGGAGGCCGGGATACTAGAAAAGATGAATGCTGAAAAAGCACTGAAAGAAAATGGAATTGCCGTTTCTAATGCCGCAAAAGACTTTGAGCAGGCACAGTGGGCGTTGCAAGCATTAATCAACACCCGACGTGCCATCGTCCCGGCAGAGAATTGCCTGACTGCATTAGACGGCGACTGCGCAACTGTGGCCTTTAATGCCAAAGCCACAGCAGCCGACAGCCTTTCGAGCCTTGAGCAAAAGGCAAATGAGCTGGCTGTGAATTATGCGCAAAAAGGATTCTTGCCCTCTGTGTCTCTTGCCGTTAAGGGACAAATGTTTATCAAGGGATTTAACCCGTATAACATCGAGCGTCAGCGTTTCAAAGAAGGAAACTTCATGGGGTTTGAGGTGGGCGTGAGCCTTCCACTTTCGTTTGGAGCCACACGGGGAAAAGTGAGAGCGGCCCAACGCGACGTGGAATTATCGGCAGTCAACAGAGAACGGCAAAAAGCGACTATGGAATCAACCCATAAGCAATTGCTATGTGACTACACCAAGGCAAAGCAAGAGGTCGACTACTATGCGTCGAGCGGAATGGCCCAGGCAAAAGAGATGGAACGGCTGTCGCAAGTGTTGTATGCCAACGGCGAAATCAGCTACATTGAATTGGCCCAGAACCTGAAAGAATCAAGCGATGTGAAACTCGACTACATCAACGCCATCAACCGATACAACCAGGTGGTGATACAACTGAATTATTTAACAGGACGAAACTCAAAAACAACAAAATAGCAAACATGAAACGAATCAATATACTATCAATGGCGATTGCCGCCACTGCCCTATTTGCAGCATGCGGCAACCATAATGAAGCCACACATGACGAGAGCAAGGCACAAGCCGACACCACAAGCGAAATTGAGCTGACTGAGCAACAGATGAAAGCCGTGGACATTGTGATTGGCAAAATCGACCAAAAGAGCCTGAGTCAAACCATCAAGGCAGCCGGCGTGATCAACGCCGACCCGCAAAGCCGGGCCGAAGTGACTCCACTGACAGGCGGAATGGTGAAAAACATTTGCGTGAATGAGGGCGACTACGTGCGTCAGGGGCAACCAGTGGCATGGATTGAGAACACCGACATCGTTGACATGCAAAAAAGCTACTTGACGGCAATAAAAGAATTGCAGACGGCCAACCAAGAGCTCAAAAGACAACAAAGCCTCGCAGCCCAGGGGGCCGGCGTGAGCAAGAATCTGCAACAGGCCCAAAACGCCTGCAGCATTGCCAAGGCCACAGCCACCGGGCTTGCATGGCAATTGTCGCAACTGTCAATTAGCACATCAAGCGTGGCCAAAGGTAATTTTGTGACCCGCATTCCCATTAAAGCTCCCATTGGAGGCACCGTAGGCAAAATCTCGGTGAGCATGGGCAGCCACGTGGATGTGTCGACAGTGCTGATGGACATTGTGAATGACAATCGTGTTCACTGCGACGTGATGATTTACGAAAAAGACATTGACCGAATCAAAAAAGGCCAAAACGTCGACATCACCCTAATCAACCGTCCCGATGGACACATCAGCGGCACTGTGGCCTCAATCAACTCATCGTTTGTAAACGATGCAAAAGCAATCAAGGTGCATGTGAAAATCACCGACAGGGGCGGCATCAAACTGCTACCTGGCGCATCGGTAAACGCCCTAATAAATCTCAACTCTCAAAAAGTGGACGCACTCCCCGACGATGCAATAGTGGACGTGGGTGGCAAAAAGTATATTTTTGTGCAAACCGGAGTAAAAAACGGCAATAAGGCCCATCTGTTTAAGCAAGTTGAGGTGGCAACCGGCACAAGCGAGCTGGGATACACACACATCATTCCCATCGAGACTATCGAGAAAGGAACTGTGGTGGTAAAGAAAAACGCATTCTACATTTTGTCGATGATTGAAGGAGGCGAGGACGAAGATTAACCGCGCGATTTCCATAGCCACAGAAAAAAAGCAGGATGAGCTAAAACGCCCGTCCTGCTTTTTTTATTGCTTTTGTAGTTCGGCTACTTTATTGAGTCGACCTGTAGCACAAGTTTTATTGCTTTTTTGATTTCGCCTTTTGGCATCAGCCCCAATGAGGCTTGCGGCTGGCCTTGCTGCGGGACAAACAGCAGCATAGGCACAGAACGAATGCCGTAGGCTCGTGCCAAATCTTTGTTTTTGTCGACATCCACACTGTAGAAGTCAACCTTTCCCTTATATTCTTTCGCGAGCTCCTTGAGAATGGGAGCCAGCCGCTTGCACGGGCCACACCAAGTGGCATTGAAGTCGATGATGGCAGGGCGCACACCCTTAAAGCTCCAATTGCTTGAAGTGTAGTCACTCACCATTGAAGCGTAATCGCTTTGGGATATTTCGGCCACTTCACCGTTGTCGTTGGCGACAGTGGTCGATGTCACAGCAAGCAATAGCGCTGCAGTGCATAATAGTCTAAATCTCATATATCAAATTTCAATGTTCAATAACGTGGGAGAGAGAAAAACGTCAAGCCTGATGCTGCTTGCGCAATAGGTCATTGACAGTCTTAACCGGGTTGAACGTCTCGATGGGGACTTCAACAAAAGCCGTATTCCAATCACTCATCGACCCATTCCACAGTCCAGGCAGTTCAAGAGCCTTAATGTCAACACCGCCAACCGATTTTTCTGAAATCAAGCCAGTGCTGTAATCCACATAGTCCTTAAGGTTGAATTTATGGCCTTTGTAATCTTTCAGATAGCACACAAGGTCAACCGGATTAAAGTGAGTGCCACTCTTCATAAGGGCAACAGCCTCTGGGTCGCTGGCATCAATTTGAGCAGCCTCGAGAATTTGCGGAGAATAGGTGCCATCGGCATTATACGCCAAATAGGGGCCGCCACCCGGCTCTCCCTCATTTTTCACCACGCCACACACGCGAATAGGCCGGTTAAACTTCTTGATCAAATAGGCCTTCAATTCGGCATCACTCATTGCGCCAGTCTGCTCGCTGACCGTGGATAGCCGCGACTCAAGGAAGCCAAGCATTTGCTTAAGCTCCGACGGAGCAACCTCCCCCTCAAGCTTAGTGAGGTTTTTCGCGATGTTGCGCTGCAGCCACACAAGGTAGCCGGCAATTGCCTTCTTATACTTAACAGTGTCATTGCGGTACTTTAGCGGCACCACATTGTCAATGTTTTTGACAAACACCACATCGGCATCCAAGTCTCCAAGGTTTTCAATAAGAGCCCCATGACCTGCCGGGCGGAAAAACAGCTTACCGTCGCCGGTGCGATACGGCTCATTGTCAAGAGTCACTGCAATGGTGTCGGTCGACAGCTTCTGCTCCGACAGAGTGACGCTATATTTCACGCCCCAAATCTTTTCCATTGAGGGAATTTTCTCCTTCAGAAGCTTCTCAAATTCGGCTCTATGCTCAGGCGACACAGTGAAGTGGATGTTGACTGTGCCATCTTTCCCAGCCGCGTATTGGGCTCCTTCCTCCAGATGCTCTTCTACGGGAGTGTGCACTGAATAGCCCGCTGCCCTATGGAACTTTATCAAGCCTTTAGGCAAGAATCCGTAGTCAAGCCCGTCACGGCCCAGCATAGCCTTGGCCACATCCACATATCGGCCTTCGGCCAAAAGGGTGCGGATTTTGGCATTATATAGTTTTTGGCAAGCATTGTCGAGCAAGCCATAGAAAGCAAACTTATCGATGCCGTCGAAATATTCCTTCTCAAAATCAGTTTCGGGCTTTTCCTTACCAGAGTTGATAAAGGCAAAGATGTTTTTAAACATTCTGCTGGCCGCACCTGAAGCGGGAACGAATTTTTCGATTCGTGGAGAAGCGTCGCGATATTGCTTCCAAAGCGACACGTTTTTTGCGACCTCGGAGTCACTAAAGCGGGTGATGCCCGCGCCGACCGATGCCACAGAATGGATTTTCAAGAAAGGGAAACCGCTCTTGAAACGAGAGATTTGACTGTTTACAACATCTTCGGTTATTCCCCTTTGTTCTAACAAATTCTTATCTTCAGCGTTCAACATGAGACGTATAGTATTTAAAACAGTAATTAGTTAATTTTATTTAGTTTCAATTTATAATCATTTATTTACTTGCTAAGTTACCAATAAAAAATTAATTTTGAATAGAATTTCTGATGAATAAGTTGTAAAAATATATGGGAGAAACATATTTCACCGAACAAGAAGCTGCTCAAATCAAACCCATGCTGAAACAGTTGTTGGAGCTGGTTGGCGATTCAGTATCGGCCGCCGACATCAACAATGTGCACAGAATCATTAAAAAAGGTGTTGACAACAATCTTTACCGCCGCGACAAATATGGGATAAACCCCACAATAAGGAGCCTTGGCACTGCCCTGCTACTCGCTCAAAACGTGGCACCGGACCGGAATATGACCATTGCCGTGCTCCTATATAACCTGTGCAAGACCGGATGCGTGGACATCGACGAGATAACAGAGCTGTTCGGCGACGACACGGCAAAACTGGTGAGCGGGCTCAACAACATATCGCAACTCTATAAAAACCAGGCGGCACTTGTAGACGACAACTTCCACAAGCTGCTATTGACGTTTGCAAAAGACATACGCGTGATTATCACCATGATTGTCGACCGCTTGGCACTGATGCGCCATATAAACCATCACCCCGACGAGAAATTCGTGAAAGACATCTCGTCGGAATCACGCTACCTGTATGCGCCATTGGCTCACCGACTCGGGCTCTACAAGATAAAATCGGAGCTTGAAGACCTGTCGCTGAAATATCTGAACCGCAAGGTATACACGCAGATAGCCCACAAGCTCAATGAGACCAAAGAAGATCGAGACCGCTATGTGGAAGATTTCATCACCCCCATCAGGAAAGCTCTCGACAAGCAAAACCTAAAGTATGAGATCAAGGGCCGCACCAAGTCGATAAACTCCATCTGGAACAAGATGAAGAAGAAAGACGTTGACCTCAACGGCATGTACGACCTGTTTGCCATACGCATAATCATCGACAGCGAGCTCAAAAACGAAAAACGTGATTGCTGGGTGGTGTACTCGGTTGTGACCGACATCTACACAGCCAACGTGTCGCGCCTCAAAGACTGGATCACTATTCCCAAATCAAATGGTTACGAATCGCTTCACATCACAGTGAAAGGCAACAGCGACAAGTGGGTAGAAGTCCAGATAAGGACCAAGCGAATGGACGAGATTGCCGAAAAAGGCTTGGCGGCACACTGGAAATATAAGGGACTGAAAAGCGAAGGCGACCTCGACGTGTGGATGAACAATGTGCGAGAGGTGCTTGAGGCTGGCAGCAAGGGCCCGATGGAACTGATTCGTGGCATAAACATGAACCTGTATGAAAAAGAAGTGTTTGTGTTCACGCCCAAAGGCGACTTGTTTAAATTGCCAATGGGATCGACCATACTCGACTTTGCATTCCACATTCACTCTAAAGTGGGCAGCACTTGCATTGGCGGCAAGGTAGACGGGCGCAACCAAAAGCTCAACTACAAGTTGAAAAGCGGCGACACCGTAGAGATACTCACTGCCTCGACGCAGACCCCACGCCTCGACTGGCTTAATTTTGTGGTCACATCAAAAGCCCGCAACAAAATCAAGCAAGCTGTCAACGAAGTGCGTGTGCGCAAGGCCGAGATTGCAAAGGAACTGCTGCAACGGCGTTTCAAAAACAGGAAAATCGACGTCGACGAAGCCACCATGGCCAAGTTGCAGACCCGCATGGGCTACAAAGTGTCTACCGATTTCTATGTTGCCATCGACGAAGGCAAAATTGAAGTCAACGATGTGATTGACCAATATGTGGATTTGAGCAACAAGCTAAGCGAAGCGGCATCAGGCTCACAACACGAAACGGCCGAGAATTTCGTGCTTCAGTCGCACGCAAAGGAAGACAACTCCAACGACGACATTCTGGTCATTGGCAACGACATAAAGGGAATAAACTATAAGCTCTCGAAATGCTGCAACCCTATTTACGGCGATGCCATCACCGGGTTTATCTCAAGCGACGGCGCCATTAAGGTGCATCGTGCCGACTGCGGCAACTTGAAGCACCTGAGGGAGAAATATCCTTACAGAATCATAAAGTCGCAATGGTCGGGGAAACTTGGCAAGCAGTTTGCCGCAACGCTTCGGGTCATAGGCCAAGACGACATAGGAATCGTGTCGAACATAACCTCAGTGATAAACAAGGAGGGCGACACCATGCTACGCAACATCACAATCAACTCCAACGGCGGGCTGTTTCACGGTTATCTTGTGATTGGGGTGAGCAGCCTTACCGTGCTCGATGACTTGATTAAGAAAATAAAGAACCTGAAGGGCGTAAAAGACGTGGAACGCGTGAAGCAGTAATGCCCAAGGGCTCTATGCCTCGCTGAGCAGGCGATATGCCTCGTTGCGCCCGGCATTGACCAATGCGGCAACATGGGCATCGCTATTGACCACTATGGGCAAGCCACTTTCCTTAAGCATCTTAAAATATCTCACCGAGGGGAAGAAACGTCCATAGGGCTGCCATGCCTTGGTGTTGATTTCAACCGCCACCCCACTGGCTTTGATAGCCTCGAACAACTGACCGACCAAATCGTCGAACCACGGTTCGGTGTCAATTCCCGGCTTATAGTTAGAGGCATTGAACCCAATTTTATCGAAATGACCAATGATGTCAAATCCGCCCTTTTCCACCATAAGCATCGACTGGTCAAAGTATGACCTCACCACATAATCAATGTCGCGGTGGAAATAATTGTTGACTTTTTTGACAAACTCATCGGGATGCCCATCAATGTCGATTTGAAGCGACGAATCGTCGCGCGACGGGAGAAAGTGCACCGAGCCAATGCGGTAGTCGAGCGGCAATTGCTGGTAATAGTCATCACTTGGGCCACAACAAGTGGTGAAATCAATCTCCATCGATTTCAATATGGTTATTCTGCTGCCATACAGCTCTTGCAGGCGGCTAATCTCACTCAAGTAGTCGGGCACCACATCATAGCTCATGTTGCACGGCGAGTGAAACGGTATTGGTGAATGCGGGCTGAAGCCTATGTGAGTAAAGGAGTGCTCGACACACGAAGCCACTATGGCCTCCATGGTGTCGCGGCCATCGCAAAACTGGGTGTGGGCATGAAAGGTGTAGAGAGAGCTTTCGGCTGTGATTCTCTTAAAATCTACCATTTTATCAATAATTATTATTTCACGCCTTCGGCTTTGCGCACCTTGTTGGCATAGTAATCTATCATTTCGCGCGATTTTCCCACACTTTGCTCCAGTTGATTGATCAGGATTGCCACTGAATTGCGCTCCTGGTCGGTGGCAGAGGCATACTTGGCACGCAACACAGCCAGTTTCTGCAAATTGGCCTCATGCTTCTTTGTCTCGGCAAAATACTGTTCAAGGAAACTTTTTCCCTCGGCCGTCTTCACGTCGGCATATGATGTGTAGACAACACCCTTCGACAAAGGAAAGCTGAAAGTGCCCACCGCCGTGCCTTGCTCCGAATCGGCAGCCTTAGTGAGGCCTGCAATTAGCTTAGAATAGTCGGCACCTGCCTCCCAAGTGTCCTTAATGCTCCTGATTGCAGCCATGGCGCACACGTCAACGCTGTCGGGGTTGTAATTGACACGCGTGGCATTGGGGATGAATATATATATCGTCAGCTTATCGGCAATGTGATTGCGGTCTGTTGCCCACCACCCCACACCGGCATTGTCGTCGATGGCAAGCATATAGTCGTCGTAGGGAGAGTTGTATGGCATACCCACATTTTGAGGCATCAAATAGTTGCCCGTCTCAGAGTCTTTCCGAGTCACAAATATGTCGTAGCCGCCAATGGAATTCAGTCCGTTGCTGGCATAATAGAGGTTTTGTCCGTCGGCCGGAACAAAGGGGTATACGGCATCGCCCTCATCGTTGAGCATGTCGTCGAGTTGCACAGGCTTGTCCCAAGTCCCGTCGAGCAACTTATCGGCCTTGTTTAACCTCAAAGTGCCATCGGCATCACGCTGAGCCCACATCATGCTTGCACCGTCTTCAGGGACAAACACGGCAGTCTCATCGGCAGGTCTCAAGTCGGCAGGCATTTTGTCAGACGACATCAAGCGTCCGGCTTGGGCCGACAGATGATAGTGCTTGAAGAAATCCTTTTTGTCGACAATCACACTATCTACAACCACAATCTTCTCAACGTGGCGTAGCATCTCTTCGGCCTTTATGATTTTGGCCCTCAAGCGTGAGTCGCTTTCGGTTAGCGGTTTGTTGTTGGTGGCTGCCTCATACTTCTCAATCATTGATTTGGCATTCACAAAATCATAATCATTGTAGCAGCATCTTGCCATTGCCATCATAGCATCCTTGTTGCCCCGGCGCTGAGCCACATCATAGTATTTCTTGGCAAGAGCGTTGTCGCCCATGCGCTCATGGCACACACCCATTCGGTAGTTAACAAGCGCATTGGTCTTGTTTTTGCCATACGACGCCTCGAGCAAGGACAAAGCCTTCGCATAGTCGCCGGCATCCATCACAGTTTTCACTTCGTCGACCGGTGTGACAGCCATTGCGGCAAAGCAAACGGCGCTCAACAACAAAAGACTGATTTTTCTCATAGCTTTGAGGTTTAGAATAGTTTTTCTATATTTGAGTTCGCAATAATTGCCATGACGGTTTTCCCGTCGGGGGTATAATTAGGATTTGGGAGACTGAGCAATTGTGCAGTTAGGTTGTCCATCTCCTCATTCGTCATTTTCCTTCCATAGGGCACAGCTCCATGATGCGCCACGGTAAGAGCTAGTTTTTGATAAATCTTGTCGCCGGCGGCAGCCCCTCCGTTTTCCACAGCCTCAATCACCTGCATCACGGCGTCTTTAGCATCAAGGTCGCCCACACCCGACGGCACCGAATTAATAGCCCAATCGTTACCGCTCAGCTTCGATAAGTTGAACCCAATGTTCTCCATCGGCTTCAACACACTGTCTAATACCACGCTTTGGGCCGCAGACAGGTGCAAGACATCGGGAAACAGAATGTTCTGCGCGGCTATAGTGTGATTGCTTATTTGAGCCAGATAGCGCTCGTAGAGCACAAGTGTGTGTGCCCGGTGCTGATCTATGACCATAAGCCCCGACTGCACTTGCGACACGATATAGCGGTTTTGCAATTGAATGTACTGCTGGCCCGACACCTGCTCAATTTTGCTTATAGGCAATTGGTCACTGGGCGAAGAGCCCGACGTGTCCATTGTAGACGTAACGGTGATCACATCCTCAAGTCCCTCATCGTCTTGGAGCTCTAGGCTATCGCGCTTGTTCTTCTCGAAGTTGGCATAGAGTTCCTTCCAATCGGTTTGCGGAAGCGACTGACGGCGGCTCGTCCCTGCCCCCACATTAAACGGGTTGTAACCTTCAGTGTAGTTTATTGTGGGAGCCTGAGGCTGGCTCGCATTGGCATTGGCCAGATTGCGGTTATACACCGGGATTTGCGGTACATCATCGCCAGCATCATTGAAATCGATTGTGGGCACAGCGATAAACTTGCCCAACGTCTCCTTTACAGCAGCCGAAAGTATCTGCCATATCGGCAGTTCGTTCTCAAACTTTATTTCGGTTTTTGTGGGATGGATGTTGACATCGATTGTCTCGGGGTCAACCGTGAAGTTCAAAAAATAAGTAGGCTGAGTGTCGGCCGGAATCAGCTGGCCGTAACTCGACATGACAGCCTTGTGGAAATAGGGATGCCGCATATAGCGCCCGTTGACAAACAGGAACTGCTGATAATTGCGTTTCCGTGCGCCCTCGGGACGGCAGATGAAACCGGCCACTTTCACGAGTGATGTCTCTGTACCGATGGGGATGAGTTGGCTGTCGACGCTACGGCCAAACAATGCCGATATGCGCTGCTTGAAAGTGCCACCCATGAGTTTATATAGCACGCTTCCATTGTGGGTCAAGGAGAAATCGACATTATAGTTGACCAACGCCAATTTTTCAAATTCCTTAATTATGTTGTTAAGTTCCACTTGATTTGACTTAAGGAATTTGCGGCGTGCGGGAACGTTGAAGAATATGTCCTTGACCATGAAGTTAGACCCTTGCTGGCACACGTCGGGTTGCTGACTCTCGCATACCGAAGCGTTGATGAGCAACTTTGTGCCCAATTGCTCTCCCCGGCGACAAGTGCGCAGCTCAACATGAGCAATGGCGGCAATTGAGGCAAGAGCCTCGCCGCGGAAGCCCATGGTGTGCAATTCAAACAGATCTTCTGCTTTTCTGATTTTTGATGTGCTATGGCGCTCAAAGGCCAACCGCGCATCGGTTTCCGACATGCCAATACCATTGTCAATCACCTGTATCAAGGTGCGGCCAGCATCCTTCAGCACTATTTGCACATTTGTGGCTTGGGCATCGATGGCATTTTCCACCAATTCCTTAATTACCGACGCTGGACGCTGAATTACTTCACCGGCCGCAATCTGGTTTGCCACTGAATCAGGTAAAAGTTTAATTATGTCGCTCATGAGATTTAATATTAGTTAGTGCGCCTATGGCGTCCGCCCGTTGATGGCTTGTCAAGCAGCTGCTTCATTTCGTCGGAAACGTCATACACATCATCGGGCTTCTTGGGTCTAAGACCGTCATACCACTCAAAGCCAGGCAGGAACAAATCGGAGCGTTTGGCCAAAAACAAGGGAATCAACTTGCCATTCACCTCTGGCCACATTTTTATTTTATCGATTTCCTGCTTTGGCTTCATGTTGATTTTCAAATAACTGCTCTCGGCACTAATCAGCTTATTGTAAGTTGAATCATGCTCCATGGGGTAGAATATGGTGAGCACATTGCCGTTGACGTCGAGCTGGCGCAATTCTTTTTCGATGAAGTAGGCTTTCATAGTGCGTCCGCTCAACTGATTGAAATATGTCTCGCCAAGGTGCTCGGCAAGAATTCCGCTCCTAGGCAAAGTCGCCCAGTCGGCAGTGCTGTCGTTGAGGTGGACATTAATCTCATCACCCGAAATCTGCTTGTTTTCGTTCCACACCACGGCATGCCGGTAGAGATTGATTATGGTGTCGGCTTGCGAGAAAGCCATTGAGTCGCACAGTCCCTGCACATCGTTGCGGAAAAACCTCACCTTGGGCGATGCGGTGAGCACCCTGCGAGAGCACGAGTCAAGGAACGTGCGCAACGTGTCGCCATGCAGATAGAGGGTGTCCTTTTGCGAGAATTCGCGGGCACGTGCACGCCGTGTGGCAAATGAGTAGTGCGTGTTCTCATTATGATATCCATAACCGCCATCGAGTATAGCCTTGTGCTTTGTGTCGGTTAGTATCACATTGCCCATCGCCTCGCCAAAGCCCTTCTTTCGGTCATAATGGAGAGTGTCGCCCACGAGCGTCTTGCCGTCTTTTGCATAGAGGGTTGAGCGGTTATACAATGTGGAATTGTCGGCCACGGTGTTATACCACCCGCTGTTGGTGCGAATGGTGTTGCTGTCGGAGCGTATGATGGTCTCGTCGACTATGGTTGCCACGTGGGTAGCGGTGTTGTAGTCAAGCATATTGGTGCGCATGTCGTATTTCTTATTCACGAGATGCACGTTGGTTGAAAACTCAGCTTTCTTTGTGTCGAGCTCATACCGGCCGAATTCCGATGTGAGCACATTGTGGCTGCCGTCAATTAACCGTCCGCCATTGAAGTAATACCCCACATTCGACCGCGTCTCGTAATCAAGACTATCGGTATACAGGGTCATGCTGCGGTTTTGCATTTTCACGTTATAGCGCAACTGCGCTATCTCGTCGTCGCCGTAATAGTGCAGCACGTCGGCAAACACCTTTAGCGAATCGCCTTGAATGAGCTTTACGTTGCCGAAGGCATCGAGGGAGCTGGTCTTGCTGTAGAAATATGCACTGTCGCAATACATGAACATGTTGCCGCGACGGAATTTCACATTGCCTTTCAGCACTTGATAATCTGTGCTGATTTCCTCATTGGCAGAAAGCACATCGGCATTTTCCAAAAACACCTTGTTCATCTGGAACCTGTTGGCTTGAGGAATTTGTGGCGTGATGCGCTTCACGTGCTTGGCCTTTGACCCGTCTTTGGCAGCCACTGCAGGTTGCGGATTCTTATAACTTGCCTTGCCGGGCTTCTGCGCATTGACGGCGAACCCCAACAAAACGACTAAAAGACACAAGGCGGCCTTAACCTCCTTGTGCCCCTTAGCACAAAGTATTTTTTGCTTATATTTCACAAATAAAGCGCGTTTTTTCAGTTCTTGCTGTTCTTAGTCTTAAGCCAGTCGTAACGGAATTCGCAATTGCGCCAGCCGTCTTCGATATAGACATAGGTGTTTTTCTGCTTTTCCTTTACCCAGTTTTCGATTATCTTCTCTTTCTCACTGTTTTCACACATGTTTTTAAGAGTCTGGTAATCGTTGGCCAAATCGGCCTTGTGGCCTTCGATGCGACGCGACAGGCGCACCATCGACACTTGCTTGCTGTTGGTCTTTGAATTAAGCATGACAAATGGCTTCGACACGCCACCCACGGCCAGAGTATCCACGATTTTAGCAACTTCGGCCGGAAGGTCGGCCATTTCAAACAAGTTGGTTCGTGTCTTTTCGTTGAGCATCAATCCGTCGTTGTTTTTCGAGTCTTTGTCTTGCGACACATACTGCGCGGCTTGGCCGAAAGTGACGAGTTTCTTGTCGACCACATCGGCCCGCAAAGTGTCGAGGCGCGACAAAGCCTCATTCAAGTCGGTTTCCGACACCTTGGGCTTAAGCAGAATGTGGCGGGTGTTGATGCGGTCGCCACGTTTCTCAATAAGCTGGATGATGTGGTAGCCGTCATCGGTCTGCACAATCTTCGACACCTTTTTATTGTCGTTGAGGTTGAAGGCTGCTGTGGCATATTCAGGCAACAGCTCAGAGCGGCTTCTGAATCCGGTCTCACCACCGTAAACCGATGTTCCGGGGTCTTCTGAATACAGGATTGCGAGAGTAGAGAAATCACTTTCACCATTGTTCACCTTTTGAGCATAGTCGCGCAAGCGCGATTTCACCTCATCAATTTCTTGCTGCGGGATGCGTGGGTTGATGGTTATTATCTGCACTTCCACCTCTTTAGGGATGTAAGGAAGAGAGTCTGCGGGGAGCGAGTTGAAGTAGCGGCGCACGTCGGCAGGAGTTGCCTTGACGTTTTTCGTGAGCTTCTGCTGCACTTCTTGAATGGTGTATTGGTCGCGCACCATGTTCATCAGCTGCTCACGCAACTCGGGCATTGACTTGCGGAAGTACTCCTCCACCTTTTCCTTTGATCCGAGATTGGCGATAAAATAGTTGATACGCGCATCCACGTTTTGGGCTATCATCGAGTTGGTCACCTCCACAGTGTCTATTTTAGCTTGGTGAAGGAACAGCTTGTCGATTGCCATGCGCTCAGGTATCACGCAATATGGATTACCCTGAATGGGCGATTTCTCGTATTGGGCTTGCATGTACTCCTGCTCAATGTCGGACTTGAATATAGGCTCATCACCCACAACCCAAGCCACTTCCTCGGCCACGTTGTTCTGTGCGTTGATTCCAAAGGCCACTGCGGCCAAAAGCACAAAGAGTGTCTTAAATCTTAATTTCACTTTATAAAATGTTTTGTCGTTTTCAAAATTCATGCCCTTATGCATCGGCCGGCCGCCGCAACGTTCCGACAGGCATATATAATGCAAATTTCCCTATTTTTTGCCACTTCACAAAATCAAAGCAGTCGAAATATCGGTTTATTCTTTTTTTTTAATAAAATATGTGCCGCATGCAAAGCACACGGCACATATTTATGCTAAACTGGCTGCTTGCAAGCAGTGCTTACTTCACTTGCTTGAGCACGTCGTTGTTGATTTCAACGGGGTATTTTGCCTTGAGTTCATTAAGCCAACGCTTCTCGAGCACATCTTGATAGTCAGAAGTCACACGACCCTTCACGTCGTTGACATCCTCGGGCTTGGAAATCACCTTGCCGTCGAGCACGAAATACACAGGATACTTCTTCTCTTTCGACTCGGCCTTGGGGCCTTTGAACACCAGATAGTCAATCATCTTGTTCTCACCCTTGCCCACAAGCATCCGCTCCATTTTGATGTCTCTCTTGAACTTGCGGTGCAGCGTGGTGGTTATTGTGTCGAGAGGCTCGTGCTTGAGTTTTTTCAGGTCGGCCTTCACAAGCTTGGCCACCGAATCGCTCTTTGCCATGAGCACGATTCCCTTAAAGTGCTTCTCGTTCCACGTGTATTTTGCACGATTGGCGTTAAAGTATTCGTTCAAGCCGGTGGTGTCGCGGCTTGCGCCCTCCCACACCTTGTTGTTGCTCACCTCATAGAGCAATGTTCCATCGCGATACTCGTTGAGGAGGTTGGCATAGTCGGGGTTGTTTGCGATAATCTGATCAATGTAGTGACGCTTCACGTTGTCGTTGGCGAGTTGGTCAACGAGCGAGCCGAGATAAGCCGCTGCCCCACTTGCATCAAGTTTTGCCTTGGGATTTACAAGAGGGAGAAGTTGTGATGCGGGCACATTGATGCCATCGTAGGTGAAAATAGTCATATTGTTGTTGGCGAGTGCTTTTGCAGCAAAAGTTGAATCCCAACCACCATTTTTCTTAAGTTCCGACTCAATATAGGTGTTGAACTTCTGATTCTTCACCAATTTATATTGCTTCTTGATTTGCTCAAGCTTTGCCTCGGCAGGCATTGCCGCACGCTCATCGCCTGCCATCGCCTGCTTAAGGCGTGGTGCCATCTCGTCGAAACTTGCCACTGGCTTGTGCCCAAGCTTCTTTATGATGTGATATCCATAAGAAGTTTCAAACGGCTTTGAGATTGTTCCATCGGCGAGTTCAAACGCCACATCCTCAAAGGGTTTAACCATTCGGCCACGCCCGAACCAGCCCAAGTCGCCGCCATTGCGGGCCGAGCCGGGATCCTGTGACTCCTTGGTAGCCACATCTTCAAAATTCGCACCATTAGTCACCACATTGTAAAGAGAGTCAACAT
The DNA here is from genome assembly GCA_963612465.1 of Bacteroidaceae bacterium. Classification (GTDB taxonomy): domain Bacteria; phylum Bacteroidota; class Bacteroidia; order Bacteroidales; family Muribaculaceae; genus Sodaliphilus. The sequence goes on from CAVDUV010000007.1 coordinate 44,944, forward strand.
AGTTCTTCACGGCTGCTTTGGCGCTGTCGTTGGCGTTACGCGGGAAAAGGCGCAGAATGTGCTCCACATTCACGGTTCCATCATCGGGACGCACGCCATTAACCCTGATTAAGTGAACACCGTAATCGGTTCTGAACGGCTTCGACATTTGGCCTATAGGGGTGTTGTAGGCCTCATATTCAAATTTGTAAGGGAAAACGCCCGATGTGATGTAGCCATAGTGTCCCTTATTGGTCTTAACCGACGGATCGATAGAATATTTCACAGCAAGGTCGTTGAAGTTCTGGCCTTTAAGGATGCAGTTGCGCAGACTGTCGAGCTTGGCAAGCTGCTTGTTGTTGTCTTCCTTGTTTTGCCCAAGCGGCAACATCAAGTGGTCAATGTCAACATTCTTGGTCGCGCGGTCATAAGCCTCCTTCACAAGGCGGACAGTGACTGTGGTGTCGACCAGATAGGGGGCTACCAAATCGTTTTTGTAGCCTTCCAACTCGTTTTTAATGCGCTTGATTGTATCGATTTTCAAAGCCTCGGCATCGGCGACTTTGAGTTTGTAGTTGACAAAACGCTCAACGTATTGCGGCAGAGTCTCTTTTTGAAGTTGTTGCTGGTTGTTCTTGTGGAACAGATACTCAAACTCTGAGAGCTTGATTTCTTTGCCATTAATCTTCATCAAGACAGGATCTTGTGCCGCAGCCGCCAAGAAAGCGGCACCCACAAGAGCGCAACTCAATAGTTTAATTTTCATTTTCTGGAGTCGTATTGATTATACAAAAAACATAACGTATAATATAACGCACAAAATGCTTGTTATATTATACGCAATGCTGTATCATTTAGATTAATTAACTACGCGAATAGTTGGGGGCCTCGCTTGTGATGGTCACGTCGTGCGGATGGCTCTCGGCCACTCCGGCATTGGTGATGCGCACAAATTGAGCCTGATGCAGAGCCTCGACTGTGGGAGCGCCACAATAGCCCATTCCGGCACGCAAGCCGCCAAGCATCTGATAAATCACCTCATAGAGCGTGCCCTTGTAAGGCACACGGGCTGCGATGCCCTCGGGAACGAGCTTCTTGGATTCGGTGACGTCGTTCTGGAAATAACGGTCTTTAGAGCCTTTCTCCATAGCCTCAAGCGAACCCATTCCACGATAAGACTTGTATTTACGGCCATTGAAGATGATAGTGTCGCCAGGAGACTCCTCAACACCGGCAAACACGCCACCGAGCATAACCGAATATGCACCTGCTGCCAAAGCCTTGACAATATCGCCTGAATAGCGGATGCCACCGTCGGCAATCAATGGCACACCTGTGCCCTCTAGAGCCTTGGCCACGTCATAGACTGCACTCAACTGAGGCACACCAATGCCGGCAATGATGCGGGTTGTGCATATTGAGCCGGGGCCAATACCTACTTTCACGGCATCGGCACCGTTGTCGACCAAATATTTGGCAGCTTCGCCGGTTGCTATGTTGCCCACAACCACATCGATTTGCGGGAACGACTCCTTGACCTTGTGGAGAACGTCGACCACACCCTTGCTGTGTCCGTGCGCTGTGTCGATGACTATGGCATCAACGCCCGCATTGACCAGAGCCTCGGCACGCTGCAAGCTGTCGCCGGTGACGCCGATACCTGCGGCCACGCGCAGACGGCCCAGTGCATCCTTGCAGGCATAGGGCTTGTCCTTGGCTTTTGTGATATCTTTATAGGTGACAAGACCCACCAGATGGCCTGCCTTGTCAACAACAGGCAATTTCTCGATTTTATAAGTTTGTAGGATTTTTGCGGCCTCTTCAAGATTGGTCGACTGCGACGTGGTGATGAGATGGTCGCTGGTCATCACTTCGTCTATTTTGCGTTCCATGTCGGCCTCAAAGCGCAAATCACGGTTTGTTACAATACCAACGAGCTTCTTGTCGTCGTCGACAACCGGTATGCCGCCGATATGATAATCACTCATGATTTTGAGGGCATCGATCACACGCGACCCGCGCTTGATTGTCACAGGGTCGTAAATCATGCCGTTTTCGGCACGTTTCACTGCGTGTACTTGGCGAGCCTGCTCCTCTATCGACATGTTCTTGTGAATAACACCTATACCACCCTCACGCGCTATGGCAATAGCAAGCTGGGCCTCAGTCACAGTATCCATTGCGGCTGAAATCAAGGGAACGTTAAGTGTAATGTTTCGTGAGAACTTTGTCTGTAGGCTAACAGACTTTGGCAATACCTCGGAATAAGCTGGAATTAACAGGACATCATCGAATGTGAGTCCATCCATTTTCACACGGTCGGCAATAAATGATGACATAAATATATTGATTTTTAAAACTTTTCCTTTGCGTTTTTATCGATGCTTTGAGGCACCTTGTCCATTTATTGCGTACAAAATTACACATTTTCTGCAGCATATTCAATATGTCAAATCCTATTTTTTCCAAAAAAAGTCACGCGCCCGAGCATTGCATCGCAAATGCCCCGCCACATTCGGCCTGAGTTTGCGCTCATTTGCACACGATTAGGCCATTTATGCTGCTTTGAGGACCGCGAGCTGCCACAAAAAACAGACCCGGAGACTTGCCATGCAGGCCTGCCTCCGGGTCTTTATGCCTATGCTTGCCGCACTCTGGCGGTCAGTTGCCCATCTCGCTTAAGAACTGGATGCGCACAAGCCTCACCTCTTCTTCGGTGAATTCCGGTCCGAGTTCTTCCATTGCCTCCGAGATGCGGTCGGTGCTACTCTCTTTGAAATAGTCGAAAATCTCCTCCTTGTGATCCTCATCCATCACCTCGTCGATAAAGTAATTGATGTTGATTTTCGTGCCTGAATACACAATCGACTCCAACTCATCGAGCAATTCATCGAGGTCGAGCCCTTTAGATTCGGCAAGCACATCCAAGTCGACCTTGCGGTCGATGCCCTCAACAAGGTAACGCTTCACCTTGCTTTTGTTGGGCGGAGTGAGCACACGCAAATCAACGGGGCGCACTATTTCATTATCCTCCACATGGCGCTTTATGATTTTCACAAACTCGCTGCCATAGCGCCGAGCCTTTCCCGCTCCCACGCCAGGCATGGTCTTCAACTCATCGATTGTGACAGGGTAATTTGTTGCCATAGCCTCAAGCGATGGGGTCTGGAATATGACATAAGGGGGCAAGTTGTGCTTTTCGGCAACTTTTTTCCTCAAGTCCTTCAGTATGCTGAACAGCTCAGGATCGACGGCACACGAGCCTTCATCGCGAGTGACATAGTCGGCTTCAGAGAAATCGCGGTCTTCGACTATCATGAACTTTTGCGGGTGCTTCAAAAAGTTCTCTCCCTCGGCAGTGAGCTTCAGCAGTCCGTAGTTCTCAATGTCACGGTCAATGTAGCGGGCAATTACGGCCTGATTGATCACGGCCCCCAAAAACTTGGCGTTGCTCTTTTCAAGGCTGCCAAACAAGTCGAGCTGGTCGTGCTTGTAAGACTTTATCTCGGTTGTGGCTTTGCCCAGCAGCACCTTTATCACATAATCGGACTTGAATTTCTCTTTCAGGCTGCCTATCACCTCTAGAACTGCGCAAAGTTCTTCGGTGGCCTCGATTTTCTTTTTGGGGTGCAGACAGTTGTCGCAATTGCAGCAATTGTCTTCATTATAATCCTCGCCAAAGTAATGCAGCAGGGTTTTACGCCGGCACACCGACGACTCAGCATAGGATGCTGTCTCGAGAAGCAGCTGCTTGCCAATTTCCTGCTCGCCCACGGGCTTGCTCTGTATGAACTTTTGAAGCTTCTGCAAATCTTTCTTGGAATAGAAAGTTATGCATTTGCCCTCGCCACCATCGCGGCCGGCACGTCCCGTTTCCTGATAATACCCCTCAAGGCTTTTAGGAATGTCGTAATGGATTACAAATCTCACATCGGGCTTGTCGATTCCCATGCCAAACGCAATTGTTGCCACAATCACATCGACCTTTTCAAGGATAAACGCATCCTGATTGGCCGACCGTGTGGCACTGTCCATACCGGCATGATAGGCCAAGGCGTTTATGTGGTTGACCCGCAGCGTCTCGGCAAGTTCCTCCACCTTCTTCCTGCTCAAGCAGTAGATTATGCCCGACTTACCTTCCATCGACTTGACGAAGCGAATGATGTCTTTGTCGACCTCCTGAGTCTTTGGACGCACCTCATAATACAAGTTGGCACGGTTGAACGACGACTTGAACACCTGCGCGTCAGAGATTCCCAAATTCTTTTGGATATCGTGCTGCACCTTAGGTGTAGCCGTTGCCGTGAGTGCAATAATCGGGCGTTTGCCTATGCGGTTGACTATTGGGCGGATATTACGGTATTCCGGCCTGAAATCATGTCCCCACTCCGAGATGCAATGAGCCTCGTCGATAGCATAAAAGGAGATTTTCACGCTCTTCAGGAACTCTATGTTTTCCTCCTTGGTCAGCGACTCGGGAGCCACATAGAGCAACTTTGTCTTGCCCTCAACCACATCGCTTTTAACGTGGTCGACTGCCTGCCTGTTGAGCGAAGAATTAAGAAAATGAGCCACACCGTCCTGCTCGCTGAAATTCCTCATGGCATCAACCTGATTTTTCATCAGTGCTATGAGGGGCGACACAACAATGGCTGTGCCCTCCATCAACAGAGCGGGCAACTGGTAACACAGCGATTTGCCTCCACCTGTGGGCATAAGGACAAAGGTATCATGCTCCTCCATGAGATTCTCCATGATTTGCTCTTGGTTGCCTTTGAAGGTATCGAAGCCAAAGTGTTTCTTGAGCTCACTTGTTAAAAGTTCCTTATATGCCATGATATGCGGTTTAATAAAAGACACATTTCAGCAGACAAATATAACAAACAGAATTGAAAAACGCAAATATTTGTTTAATGAATATCTTTTAAGACTTCGAAATTTGAATTTTCCAATTGAGTGGCCGCATATTCCTTTGTCAGGACAAACGTCTTTTTCTTCGACGACGGGATGCTGTACATGGCATTCATCATAACCGTCTCGAATATAGACCTCAAACCGCGTGCACCGAGTTTATATTCTATGGCCTTGTCGACGATATACCCCAGAGCGTCGTCGCGCACTGTGAGCTTCACACCGTCCATCTCAAACAATTTCTGATACTGGCGCACAATGGCATTTTTCGGCTCGGAAAGGATGCGCAAAAGGTCGTCGCGCTGCAACGGTTCCAAATTGGTGAGAATGGGCAAGCGGCCTATTATTTCAGGAATAAGGCCAAACGACCTCAAGTCTTGCGGAGTGACGTAATGGAGCAATTTCGACGTCTCGATACGACGCACCTTGCTTTCGGTGCCATAGCCCACCACATGGGTGTTGAGACGCTGCGCGATTTTCCGCTCAATGCCCTCAAAAGCGCCACCACAGATGAAGAGGATGTTTTTGGTGTCGACCGGAATCATTTTTTGCTCAGGGTGCTTGCGTCCGCCTTGTGGCGGCACATTCACAATCGACCCTTCGAGCAGTTTCAGCAGTCCTTGCTGAACGCCCTCACCGCTCACGTCGCGGGTTATCGACGGGTTGTCGCCCTTGCGGCCTATCTTGTCAATCTCGTCGATGAACACGATGCCGCGCTCAGCCTCCTTCACGTTGTAGTCGCAAGCCTGCAGCAGCCGGGTGAGCAAGCTCTCGATGTCCTCGCCCACATAGCCCGCCTGGGTAAGCACGGTGGCATCCACAATGGCGAACGGCACTTTCAGAAGCTTGGCAATGGTCTTTGCCAGCAGGGTTTTGCCAGTACCGGTAGGGCCGACTATTATAATATTAGACTTCTCAATATCCACATCGTCGCCAGTGGGCTGCATGAGCCGCTTGTAGTGATTGTAGACCGCTACCGAAAGATACTTCTTTGCATCGTCCTGGCCGATGACATAGTCATCAAGATACTTTTTGATGTCAATCGGCTTGGGCAGGCTGTCAAGGCTAAGTTCCGGCACATTCTGCTCTGCCGCCTTGTCGAGATATTCATGCACAATCTCGTTGGCGCGTTCTGCGCATTCGTTGCAAATAAACGAGCCGCCAAGCCCCGGCAGCAAGAGAGCAACCTCGTTTTGACTGCGTCCGCAAAAGCTGCAGTGCATGTCAGCATTTTTCTTCGCCATCTGCTTCTTATTTCTTTACAGCGTCACCGCCATTCACATCATCCCTTTTCAGCACACGGTCGATCATGCCATATTCAAGAGCCTCGTCAGAAGTCATCCAGTGGTCACGGTCACTGTCGGCATACACCTTGTCAAACGGCTGGCCAGAGTGGTCGGAAATGATTGTATATAGTTCCTTTTTCAACTTTTGAATCTCGCGGGCGGTGATTTCGATATCGGAGGCCTGTCCCTGCACACCGCCGAGCGGCTGATGAATCATGACACGCGAGTGTGTCAAGGCAAAGCGCTTTCCCTTCTGCCCTGCCACCAAAAGAACCGCTGCCATAGAAGCTGCCATGCCGGTGCAGATTGTAGAGACATCACTGCGGACATACTGCATGGTGTCGTAAATGCCCAATCCGGCATACACCGAGCCGCCGGGTGAGTTGATATAGATCGACACATCCTTGCCAGGATCGGCCGAGTCGAGATAGAGCAATTGCGCTTGAATGACATTGGCCGTATAGTCGTCGATTTGTGTGCCAAGGAATATGATGCGATCCATCATAAGGCGTGAGAACACGTCCATTTGAGCGACATTGAGCTGACGCTCCTCGATAATGGTAGGCGATATGTAACTGTCGGTAATCGCCTGAGAGTATTGGTCAAGAGCAAGCCCACTCATACCCAAATGATGGACTGCAAAATTTCTGAAATCGCTTTTGCTGTTCATTGCTAAAATGTTTAACTATTGTTGTTTGAGAAATCAAATTTACTAAAAAATTGTGATATGCCGAAGCGGCGCGCCCTTTTTTATCATCCATTTTCGGCATGACAGACACATGACAGACAACGCCGACACACCACCCACAGCATGACCGGTGCAACATTCATGCCAATGCCAATAAACAAGCAAAGGGCTGACACTCTTGCATCAGTCCTTTGCGCGTAAATATGTGTGTGCGGAGCGGCCACAGCCCTAACAAGGCGGGCCAAACCTTACCTTAATTCATTATTTTTCGAAAAGCTTGTTGAATTCCTCAACAGTCACGTTCTTCTCATTCAGGGCCACAGCTTCCTTGATGGCAGCGAAAAGCTTGTCCTCAAAGGCACGGTTCTGAATCTCGTTGGCATACTCCTGCTTCTCGAGCAGTTCACCGGCATATTTCTCGATAACATCGTCGGGGATGTTGGTCATGCCATACTGAGCAAACTGCTGAGCGGCGAAGAAACGAGCCAAACGCATCACGTCTTCCTTCTCGAGCTTCACATTGAGGTTGCGAGCCACTTTCTCCTTGATGAGCTGCCAAACAATCTGAGCTTTAGTTTTGGGATAGTCTTCCTCAATCTTCTTCTCATCGGCATCCTTACCTGCACGCGCAGCGAGGAAGCGCTTGAGGAACTCATCGGGCAATTCGAGGTCGCCAACTTTCTTCTTCAGCACATCTTCAGCATCGATTGTAAAGCGGTAGTTGCTGTCGTTCTTGAGCTGATTGGCAATCATCTCCTTGAGCTTCTCAAGATATTCATTCTCGTCCTTAGCCTGGTCTTTGCCAAGCACATTGTCGAAGAGTTCCTGGTTCATCTCGGCCTCTTGATTTACAAGAATCTCGCTGGGCACGAATTTGAAATCAGACTTAACCTCGGCGTCCTTCTTATCTACATTGAGCATTGCAGCCAGCTCAGTAACGTTGCCATCGGCAGCCTTAAACGGGTTGAACACGATCTCGTCGTTCACCTTGTGGCCAACAAACTTGGCCTTTTCGTCATCGGCCTTCAGATACTGAGGCGAGATGATGGTCTTTTCCACCTTGATGCCATCGGCCTTCTCGGTGCCGTCCTCGTTGAGCTCAGCCATTGAGCCGCGCAGAAGCGAGTCTTCGCTTGCCACTTCACCAGGCACCTGCTTGCCAAAGCGCTTTTTGAAATTGTCGTTCTGCTTGTCGACCATTTCCTGGCTTACCTCTATATTATAGAAAGGAACTTTCACGCGCTTGTCGAGCTTGACGTCGAATTCGGGAGCAAGGCCAAGGTCAAACTTAAAGTCGAAATCCTTATCGGTGTTGAAGTTGATCTTAGTGTCTTTTGAGAGCATGGGCTCGCCGAGAACGTCGAGTTTGTTTTCCTGGATGTAATCATTAAGGGCTTTGCTTACTTTGCGGTCAATTACATTGACGAGAACCTCATTACCATAATGTTTCTTAAGCAGTGCTGCCGGCACGTGTCCGGGGCGGAATCCCTTAAGCGGATGCTCGCGGCCGATGCGGGCCAGTTCTTTCTTTACGTCGCTCTGATAATCTTCCTCTTTAAATGATATTGTGATAACTCCGTTCACATTACCATTTTTCTCTAATGTTACATTCATTTTCTTGAATTATAATATGTTTTGATTTAATTACGAAATAATGCCTTAGCCGTTTCAAAAATCTCAAAACGTAGGTGCAAAATTACATCTTATTGCCCCTTTTAACAAATTAAACATCACAAAATTTGCAAAATGTAGGTGGATTTGCCCTTTTTATAAATTGAAAAAAGCGGAGTCGAGTCATTTATAGGGTCGACTCAACTTCCGCATTGTGATTTTCGCTTCGGCATCGGCCTCAAAGGCCGGCATTACTGCAAGGTGAGCACGATGTTGTTTTCCTCAGCGATGCGACGCATGTTAAGTATGGCATAACGCATACGGCCCAAGGCAGTGTTGATGCTCACTTTTGTGGCATCGGCTATTTCTTTGAAACTCATATCCTTATAATAGCGCATCAGGAGCACTTCGCGCTGGTTAGACGGCAACGACAATATCAGGCGGCGCACGTCGGTGTGGATTTGGCTGAGTATCAAATCGTCTTCAATGGTGGTTTCGCTCAGTTCTTTCTTGTTGAGAACATTAATGCCTACCGTGTCGGTCGACTGCATGTTCTCGCTCTTCTCTTGCCTGAAATAATCGATGATGAGATTGTGGGCTATGCGCACAATCCAAGCCAGGAAACGTCCGTTGTCGACATAACGTCCCTGCTTGATTGTGGTGATTACCTTCACAAAGGTTTCTTGAAAAATGTCGTCGGCTAGCTCACTGTCCTTGATAGTGCGGCAGATGTAGGAATACACACGCGACTTATGACGCTCAACCAAAGCATCAAAAGCCTCATTTATGCCATCAACGTATAATGCGATTAAGCGTTCGTCGCTTTCGTCATCAAAACTTCTCATTATCAATATTTTTAGTCAATTGGAGTAAAGTTTGAGTCGATAGGCAAATATTTTTATTAATGAATATATGTTAGTTTTACCAATTGAAAAGTGACACTTTTTTCACTTTCCACTTGCAAATTTAGTCATTTTTTTAATATCCGAAAGGCCAAGCCTGCATTTTTTTTGAAAAAATGCGGCATAGCATAACGGCAAAAGTCAACGCCGACGCCCCGACAACTTATTCCACAACCGCCACGCAAGCTTCGATGTCTTGTATCCCAAAATCACATAATCCACCGTTTTAAGCCCACTAAGCACGTTGCCACTGAAAATCATCGAGCGAATGCCGCCCTCCTCCACTTGCAGCTTGGCTTGCGACAATCTGGAGGATATGCGTTCCTTGCCTATTTCGGTTTTAATTGCGGCCATTGCGCGCTTCATGCGCAACTCGTCGAGGGTGTATCCGCCCCACTCCTCAGCGGCATTTGCCGCTTGCGGATTACCTGCGTTATTCTTTCTCATCTTCATCAGGGTTTAAGAACAGTTTTGTCACAAACTTGGTGACCGGATTCACCACCAGTGATTTTCTGCACGCAATGAAAATCCACATTACGATGAGCAGAATCACAGCCATGATAAGATAGGCCGCCCACTCGCAACCGAGCAGACTGCCAAGCCAAAGCACTATTGCCGACGACAAGTTGAAGATTGCACAAGCGCCGATAATAAGAGCCACCAGCGACACGGCCACGGCCGACAGCAATATCGACAGCTTCTCTACCGCCGTGAGCTTTGCATAATTGCATTCCAGCGACAGATAGCTCTTGATTTCACTGATCAATGACTTATAATCAAAATCAGCCATCATATAAACATTTAAAAAAGGTGCACAAGGCATGGCGGCCATCGAGACCCTGCACAGTGCCGCGCACCTTTCGTTGTTTTTTTAATCATTCAGCGTCCAATTAGAGTCACTGCTCTATTTGTGCGCTGATTTGGTCTACGAGTTGCTCCACCTCATCGTCGGTGAAGTCGATTCCTTTCTTCTTCAAGAGTTCCTTAATGCGAGAACGCAAATCAGAACCTTTTTCGGGGGCGAAGAGAACTGCTACTCCGCAACCCACAATAGCTCCGCCAAGGAAAGCATATAATAAGCTAAGTGATTTCATACGCTATTTTTCAGTCTTAAAAATTTTTCACTATTAGCACCTGCGGCATGACCGTGTGCCAAATTACTCTTCGTCTTTAAATTCCCGGGTGATATCGTCAACGAGCTCATCCATTTTCTTGTCGGAGAGCTTCACGCCCTTCTTTTTAAGGAGCTCGGCGATTTTGATTCGGGTATCGGTTCCTTTTTCGGGGGCAAAAAGCAAGCCCACAGCCGCTCCGGCTATTGCGCCGCCAATTACGGCCAAAACGATGTTGATAGGTTTCATTTCTATTGTCATTTTTAAAAGTTACTTATCAAGAAAAGCATTGATGCCACAACGCGTGCTACCGCCTTGTGGTTTTTCAAAATTACACACGATTTGCGAGATAAGCAAATTTACAACTGTTATTTTACTTTTTTAATAAAGTCCCGGGAGCCACCATGCCGCCAACGCGAATCAGCCGATTTGCCGAAATCCATCAATCAAGCCTGCCAAGCTGCAAAAAAGCGCACCGGTTTGGACTATTTTAACCAGCCAACGGCCCGATTTATATGTTTTTTACAATAGCATCATTGCCGTTTGTGGAAAAATGGCTAATTTTGTAGGCTAAAAGACAATAGCTGAATTTTAAATGAGAAATAGATTATTAATAGCATTATGCGCTGCTGCGGTGCTGACCAGTTGCGGCGAATACAATAAAGTGCTCAAAAGCACCGACTACAACTACAAGTACTCTTATGCAAAAAAGGCATTTGAGCAAAAGAAGTACACTCAAGCCTACACCATTTTGCAGGACCTGATTCCAGTGTTCAAGGGCACCGACAAGGCCGAAGAGTCGCTTTACCTGCTTGGCCTAAGCTATTACGAGAACAAGGACTACGTGAATTCAGGATCTTACTTCAAGCAATACTACCAGCACTACCCCAAAGGCCAATACGCCGAACTGGCACACTACTATGCCGGCTATGGCTATTACCTTGACTCACCCGAGTCGCAGCTCGACCAGTCGGAGACCTATAAAGCCATCGAGGAGCTTCAGCTGTTTCTCGACTACTACCCGAAGAGCGACAAAGTGTCGATTGCCCAAAATGCTATTTTCGAATTGCAAGACAAACTGGTGCTGAAAGAGCTTGAGAACGCACAACTCTATTACAACCTGGGCAACTATATGGGCAACAACTACGAGTCGGCGGTGATCACGGCCAAAAACGCCATAAAGGACTACCCTTACAGCAAATACAAAGAGCAGCTTGAAATGCTTGTGCTTAAATCACGATTCAAAGAAGCCGAGCAGAGCGTTGACGAGAAGAAAGAAGAACGCTACCGCGTGGTGGTAGATGAATACTATGCATTTATCAACGACTACCCCGACAGCAAAACACGCAAAGAGGCCGACAACATATATAAAATAGCGAGCAAGCACGTAAGCGACAAATAAGACGCACTTACCCCCCTTGACGCCTCACCGCACCACAGAACAAAACAAAAAACATTTATATATAAGAAATGGATTACAAGAAGACAAACGCACCACTCACAACATCAATCCACGACCTTGTGGACATGGCTCAACAGACGGGCAACATCTATGAAACCGTGTGCATTATCAGCAAACGCGCCAACCAAATTGCAGCCGAGATGAAAAGTGACTTGGAAAAGAAACTTCAGGAATTTGCTTCGATGAACGACAACCTGGAAGAGATTTCTGAGAACCGTGAGCAGATTGAGATTTCACGTTACTACGAAAAGCTGCCGAAACCAACCCTGATTGCAACTCAGGAATACAACGACCACGAGTTGGCTTTCCGCAACGTAGCAAAGGAAAAAGACGATTTCAACTTCTAAATCGCCACGGCCGACCAGGCCGGTCAACAGAACAAGCAACGCCCCGCTGGCAGCACGACTGCTCAGCGGGGCGTTGTCGGTTTAGTTTTTATGTCCCATTTTACAAGGCTTCGGGCTGGATATTTGTGCTCTTTTGAGTTTTAGCGGACAGCAATATTTAGTTTTCCTTATCACCGCGCCCGTCACCGCCCTGGAATCAGCTTGCGCTTACGGGCTCTGCAAACTTGCGGCAGAGGCCTATTGCCAATGCCGTGAGCACAGCACTGACGAGGGCCACCACAGGGAACTGCCCCGCCTGGGGGATACCCACACTGTCAATCAAGCCGGCATCAATCAAGTGCACATTGCTCAAGTAGGTGGTTACGACCACGCATCCGTTGTTGAGCGTGTGGGCAAGAATCGGAAGCCACAGCGACCTGCTCCAAACCATCAGATAGCCAAGCCAGGCTCCAAGCAAAAGTCGAGGCAAAAAGCCGAAAAACTGGAAATGGATGAAGCTGAACACGAAAGCCACAGTCCAAATTGCCAAATGCCGACGCATTCCGCAATCAACACACAAGCCCAAAATGGCTCCACGGAAAAACATCTCCTCGGCAAACGCCGCCGACAAAGCAACGACAAACAGCGAGCACAACATTGCGGCAAACGACGTGGACGAAAGCAGCTCATCGGTCATCTGCTGGGCAGCCTCCTCGCTGAGGCGCATAAAGTGCTCAAGCGAGCTCATCGAGTCGGGCAAAGACATTGACCGATTTAAATCGTAGCCCCAATTCAGCGCGGGAAGCGAAACCACATACACAACGGTCACAAACGCCACCTGACGCCACGACAGGCCAACGTCTAGGCGCAGCGACTGCGCCACCGACTTACCGCCCATGCAAGCCACGAGCAAAGCCGGCAACACAAACACGAGCACATCTTGAAGCTCAGTAGAAATCCACAAATCGGCACGACGGCCAAACAATCCAACCTGAGGAACTGCGCTGGCCACAAACAATCCTACTATGAAGGCACAGACAAGCACAACAAGCCTGTTGCCAAACGACATATTTAATTTCATACAATTATTTACGTTTGGATTTAATTTTTGCAAAATTACACAAAACGAGCCAATGTGGCACACTGGCTCATGCAATAATCAGGCATGGCATTTGTTATTTAAGTAAGAAAACAATGAATCAAGTCTACAAAGGAGGTTTATTATGAAAAAGGTATTATTTCTAGCATTGATGCTGATGACGCTTCCGGCAACGATTAATGCAACAACAGTGCAAGCCAACCCAGAGACAACAAGCGATTCTGTGGAACTGACCGTGGTCAAGCCGTCAAAACTGACCCAGGAAAGCAAGGAAGAACGCAAAGCAAGAGAAAAGCGAGAGCGTCAGGCCATCGACTCCATTGCCCACGTCAAGGCCGTGGAAGCTATCGACAGCGGATATTTTGTGATACTGGCCGACAACCTATCACTTGGCCGTTTGGGCTATATGGTGAGCGACATAAACAGCAACGCCAACTTCATCCTCGTGCAAAACGACGGAGGAATTTTCCAAATAGCGTTCAACAACGGAAGGCTTGGCCTAAACGGAATGGGAGGCGTGACACTGCACGGGGCGGTTCGCAACAAGCAAGTAAAAACAGACAAAAACGGTGAAGTGTTTGTCACATACAACCTGATTGGAAGCGGTGTGAATGCCTACGTGACCATATCACTCTTGCCAGGAAGCGACCGCGTGGACGCCACAGTCACCCAAATGATGGGCCCAGAGCGCATTAGCATGATGGGCAGCCTGGTGCCCTACCGCAACGACGACATCACAATTGAGAAATGACCGCAATGTAACCGCATTTCCCAATGCTATGCATGCCCTTGATGCTCCCCGCGCAAGCGAAAGCATCAAGGGCTTTTTCACGCACCACTCACTTCCGCCATAACACAAGAGCCGACAAAACGCCCTCGCCCACCCGCCACCACGACCTCGAAATGCTCCGAAACGACTCTGAAAATTTTTTTTTGGATTTTCCCAAACAAATGTTGCACACATGAATTCCTTTTATTAAATTTGCAAGCTTTTTATGTTCAATGCAGTGGCAGGCCTTGCGTAAAGACGACATCCCTACAGTCACACAAGCGGACAGACTTACCGCTCACAAGCCATCATGACGCTTACGGCAAAAAACGACAAACGCATTGGCACAGAAATTGCTTATCGAGAATTGCGTTATTTCAAAAGAGAAAGGAAAACATGAGACAACTTAAGATTGCACCGGGTATTACATCCCGAGAACTTACGCTCAACAAGTATCTGCAGGACATAAGCCGCATCCCATTGATTACGGTCGACGAGGAAGTGGAACTGGCGCAGAGAATCAAAGAAGGCGACCAAAAAGCCCTCGACAAACTTGTGGGTGCAAATCTGAGGTTTGTGGTTTCAGTAGCTAAGCAGTATCAGAATCAAGGTTTAAGCCTTCCCGACTTGATTGACGAGGGCAACATCGGCCTTATCAAGGCCGCCAAGAAATTTGACGAGACACGCGGTTTCAAGTTCATTTCTTATGCCGTGTGGTGGATTCGCCAATCAATTCTTCAAGCCATTGCCGAGAAATCAAGAATCGTACAACTACCGCTTAACCAAGTTGGCGCACAGAACAAAATAGGCAAGGCCGTAGCCAAATTCGAGCAAGAGCACCAGCGCAAGCCGTCGCCCGACGAATTGGCCAAAATTTTGGATGTGCCAGCCGATAAAATCAGGACTGCAATGAGGGTAACCGGCCGCCAAGTGTCGGTAGATGCCCCATTCTCGGAAGACGAGAGCAACAGCCTGCTCGACGTGATGCCCAACGAGGACACCCCGTCGACCGACCAGACACTCACCCAAGAATCGCTCGCCAAAGAAGTGAGCCGCGTGCTCAACCTTCTTGACCCGCGCGAGCGTGAGATTCTGAAAATGTTTTTCGGCATCGGGTGCCAAGAGCTCACCCTTGAGGAAATAGGCGCCAAGTTTGACTTGACACGCGAGCGCGTGCGCCAAATCAAAGAGAAGGCCATACGCCGCCTCAAAGGCCAAAAGAGCGAATTACTGAAATCATACCTCTGCTAAACAGAGACACACACCTAACCTTATAAAGCGCCGTCCGCAAAACCACTGCGGGCGGCGCTTTTTACAAAGCCGGCAGGGAGAATGGTGTTGCCAAAGTCGCAGAAAATAGTTAAATTTGCGTGTTAAACTCTACACTCAATAGATGAGACAACTTAAGATTACAAAATCGATCACCAATCGCGAAAGCGCATCGCTCGACAAATATCTCCAGGAAATCGGCCGCAAGGAACTGATTTCGGTCGACGAGGAGGTAGAACTCGCGCAGCGCATCAGGAGGGGTGACCAAGCAGCTTTGGACAAACTTGTAAGCGCTAATCTTCGATTCGTTGTGTCTGTAGCAAAACAGTATCAGAACCAGGGATTAAGTCTGCCCGACTTAATCGACGAGGGTAATTTGGGCCTTATAAAGGCAGCTCAGAAATTTGACGAGACGCGCGGTTTCAAGTTTATCTCTTATGCAGTGTGGTGGATTCGCCAATCAATCCTTCAAGCCCTAGCCGAGCAGTCGCGCATTGTGCGGCTTCCGCTGAACCAAGTGGGCTCGCTCAACAAGATCAGCAAGGAACTTTCACGATTTGAGCAGGAGCACGAACGCCGCCCGTCGGCCAACGAGCTTGCCGACCGGCTCAACGTTCCGGTTGAGAAAGTGGCCGACTCGATGAAAGTTTCGGGGCGCCACATTTCGGTCGACGCGCCATTTGTGGAAGGCGAGGACAACAGTCTGCTCGACGTGCTTCCCAACGAAGACTCGCCGATGGCCGACCAATCGCTCAACCAGGAGTCGCTGTCGAAAGAAGTGGAACGCGCGCTAGAGCAGCTAAGCCAACGCGAAAGAGACATTCTGAGAATGTTTTTCGGCATCGGGTGCCAAGAATTGACCCTTGAGGAGATTGGCGCAAAATTCAACCTGACGCGTGAGCGTGTGCGCCAAATCAAAGAAAAAGCCATACGCAAGCTTAAGGGACAAAAAAGCAAGTTGCTAAAAGCTTATTTAGGCTAACAATCAAGCGAAAAAGAATGAAATTGTGAAGCGGTCTGTCACCCCACCAACAAAACAACAGGTGTGCAGACCGCTTTTTTAGACAATTTTCCGGAAAAAGAGTCACATCGTTGTGGTCGGCAATTATTGCGACAGACGATTAAAAACATTAACTTTGCAACATATCAAAGCTACAACTGCATCATCGTGAAAAAGTTAATAGTCCGCATATTATCGGGCAGCGTATACATAGCGTTAATAATAGCATCAATACTGCTGTTTCCCGTAAGCCCAATAGTGTTTTTGGGCGTCATGTCGCTGTTTGCCGTAATTGGCACACACGAGTTGTATAAGCTTGTTGAAGCCAACGACAAAGGGCATCACAACAAGCTTTTGTGTGCAATCGACATGGCCGGATGCATCGCGCTCATCTTTGGAATGCACTACCTCGCGGCAACCGAATGCTCGGCCCCTGCCATATTGCCATTTCTGGCATATTTGCTCGTGCGCAGCATCACCATGCTTTACCAGCCCACAGAAAACGCCATTGCAAATGCCGAAAAGTCGTTTATGGCCCTCTTCTATGTGGCCCTGCCACTGTCGCTGCTGAGCTCGATAGCCACAATGACCAATCCCCGCATGGTGCTTGCCCTGTTTATTTTCATTTGGGTCAACGACTCAGGGGCCTTCCTTGTGGGAAGCCTTATTGGCCGCCACCGGCTCTTTGAGCGCATATCGCCCAAGAAATCATGGGAAGGATTTTGGGGCGGACTTATTGCCTGCGCACTTGCCGCATGGCTCATCTTTGCCGAATTCAACGACTTTTTCATAGGCCCGTCGCTTGCCACATGGGTGGGACTGGCCGTAGTGACATCGGGGTTTGCCACATTCGGCGACCTGATGGAGTCGCTGTTCAAGCGCACAGCAGGCGTAAAAGACTCAGGGAAACTGATTCCAGGGCACGGCGGGATACTCGACCGCATCGACAGCCTGCTCATGGTGGTGCCGGCGGCACTCAGCTACTTTTTGATATTGACTTTTATCTTTAATGAAATATAAAAAACGAAATGACTGACCAGCGTTATGACCTGCGTGGAGTGTCGGCATCGAAAGAAGATGTACACAACGCAATCAAAAACATCGACAAGGGCATATTTCCTCTTGCATTTTGCAAAATCATTCCCGACGTGCTCGGCGGAGACCCTGAATACTGCAACATCATGCATGCCGACGGGGCCGGCACTAAATCGTCGCTCGCCTATGTGTATTGGCGCGAGACCGGCGACTTGAGTGTGTGGAAAGGCGTAGCCCAAGACTCGGTGGTGATGAATATCGACGACTTGCTTTGCGTGGGAGCAACCGACAACATACTGTTGTCGTCGACCATCGGGCGCAACAAGAACCTGATTCCCGGCGAGGTGATTGCAGCCGTAATCAACGGCACACAAGAATTTATCGACGAGATGAAGGAACTGGGCGTGAACATCATTTCAACCGGCGGCGAGACTGCCGATGTGGGCGACCTGGTGCGCACGATAATTGTTGACAGCACTGTCACCTGCCGCATGCGGCGCGACCAAGTGATCAACAACGCCAACATAAAAGGCGGCGACGTGATTGTGGGACTAGCCTCTTACGGGCAAGCCACCTATGAAAAAAGCTATAACGGCGGCATGGGCAGCAATGGCCTGACGTCGGCCCGCCACGACGTGTTTGCAAAATACCTGGCAGAAAAATATCCCGAAAGCTACGACAAGGCCGTGCCTGAGCAGCTTGTGTATTCGGGAGCAAAGAAACTGAGCGACGCAGTAGAAGGCGTGGACGTAAACGCCGGCCAACTAGTGCTCTCGCCCACACGCACTTATGCGCCCGTGATTAAACGGCTTCTCGACACCATGCGTCGCGACATTCACGGAATGGTGCACTGCACCGGCGGAGCCCAAACCAAGGTGATGCACTTTGTGGAAAACAAGCATGTGATTAAAGACAACATGTTTGCCATCCCGCCACTGTTCAAGCTCATAAAAGAGCAATCAGGCACCGACTGGAAAGAAATGTATAAGGTGTTCAACATGGGACACCGCATGGAAATATACGTTGCACCACAAGACGCCGACAAGGTGATTGAAGTGGCGCAAAGCTACGGAATCGATGCCCAAATTATAGGACACGTGGAAGACGCCGACAGCAACCGCCTCACAATCAAGTCGGAAGCTGGCACCTTTGAGTATTAAAAGCACACAAGCCACGGAATGAAAAGGCCTCCACACGACATAGTTGCGACAATCGTGCTGTCGGCAGCACTGCTGCTAATGGCTGCAACATCGTGTGCCAAAGGCCAAAGCACCGCTAAAGGCGACCACGCACTACCCGACTCCATTGTGGTGGGAACACTTTACAGTCCCACCGGGTTCTTCATTGTAAAGAACGACACTCTGGGCTACGACTACGACAGGATTTGTGATTTTGCCAAAGACAAGGGCATAGGCATCAAGTTCGTCATAGGCAAGAATCTGAGCGACTTGATTGAGATGCTTAACCGCCATCAGATCGACATAATAGCCCACGAAGTGCCCGAGACAGCCGAATTCAAGCAGTCGGTGCTGAATTGCGGCCTGGCCGACACCACCTACCAAGTGCTGGTGCAACCTCAGGGCACTGCAGCCGTGGGCAATGTCACATCACTTGTGGGCAAAGACGTGTATGTGGAGGCAAAGTCGCGCTATGAGGCCCGGCTGCGCAACCTTGACAACGAAGTGGGAGGCGGCATCAAAATCCACACTGTAGACAACGACACAGTGATGACCGAAGACCTCATAGAGATGGTGGCAGAAGGAAAACTGCCGATGACTATTGCCGACAGCGACCTAGCGCAGTTCTACAAGACCTATTACGGCAATCTTGACATCAGCCTTAAGGTGGGATTTCCGCAACGATCGTCGTGGGCAGTAAACAAAAGCGACAAGTGGCTGGCCGACTCTATTGACAAGTGGAGCAACTCCACAACCGGACTGCAACTTTCAAAAAGCATTAAGCGCCGCTATTTTGAATTGTCGAAAAAGGTGGCTTCAGCCGACAGTGCCAAGACAACAACCACACACACCAAAGGGCTCATCTCAGCCTACGACCACCTGTTTAAGCAGTATTCCGAAAACGGCAAATGGGACTGGCGGTTACTTGCCGCAATAGGCATGACCGAGTCGCGGTTCCAAACGAATGCAGTGTCGTGGTCGGGGGCTGTGGGTATTATGCAGGTGATGCCGAGCATTGGCCGAAGCCATGGAGTGAAATCACGCAGCGAGCTGGCCCAGCCAGCCATCAACGTGAAAGTGGCAGTCATGTGCCTCAACGACATCAACCAATACATCAAGACGCTGGTGCGCAACCAGACCGAACGCCAACACTTCATACTAGCCTCATACAATGCCGGAATTGGCCATGTGTGCGACGCAATTGCACTGGCACGCAAATATGGCAAAGATCCCGGCGTGTGGTATGGCAATGTGGAAGAAGCCATCCTATGGAAAGCAAACCCGGAATACTACAACGACCCGGTGTGCAAATACGGTTACTTCAGAGGGAGGCAAACGGTGGCCTATGTGAAAGAAGTTGAGCGCCACTACAACCACTACAAGAACAAAGTAAAATAGAAACCAAATACGTGATTGAATTATGAAAAAGACTTATCTAACCACAGCCGTGGTGCTGGCACTCGCCTCTTCTACCATATTCAGCTCGTGCATAGGCAGCTTTGCCTTGACCAACAAGGTGCTGTCGTGGAACAAGCAACTTGGCAGCAAGTTTGTGAACGCACTCGTGTTTGTGGGATTCCACATTCTTCCGGTGTATGAACTGTCGGTCCTGGCCGACATATTGGTAATCAACTCAATTGAATTCTGGTCAGGTGACAATCCTGTGACAGACACCGCCCAGGTGATTGACGGGAAAGACGCCAAATATCTGGTAAAAAGCGACAAGAGCGGCTACACTATCACCAACCTGAGCGACAAAAGCGTCACCCGTCTCAATTTCAACAAAGAAGACAACTCATGGTCGGTGAATGCCAATGGCAAAGACATGAAATTCATGCAATTTGTCGACGACAGTCATGTGAAGATGATAACTCCCAACGGCGGATTCACCACAGTTGAGCTGAGCCAAGAAGGCGTTTACGCTTATGAGCAGATGGCAAGTCAAAACTTCTACGCTCTGAAATAAACTAATAATTGCGCCTCACTCCTTGAGGGGGCAAGCGCAAAAAACGCTGACCGCATGCATTGACATAGTGGACATATCCACTGCACAATGCATGCGGTCAGGCTTTTATATCTTGAGTCATAGCCCGTTGGGCTTAGTTAGGCTTATTGCGATGCCTTGCGGTAAAGCAACACCGCTATCACCGCATAAATCACGTTAGGAATCCACATTGCCACCCGAGGCGACGTGTAGCCGCTGACGGCAAACGTCTGTGTAACAGTCATGAACAATATATAAGAGAAACTGAGCAGCAAGCCAATACCTATGTTCATACCCATACCGCCCCTCACCTTTCGCGACGACAGCGAAAGGCCTATCACCGTGAGGATGAATGCGGCAGCCGTCATGGCATAGCGTTTCTCATACTCTATCTCAAAGCTTTGAATGTTGGCAACGCCACGGGCCTTTTGGTTGCTGATGTAGCGTTTCAGTTGAGGCGAAGTGAGCATTTCCTGGTCGTTTTGCGAAATCAGGAAGTCCTTAGGATCGAAGTTCAGCGTGGTGTCCATATCGGTACCCTTCACCATTTTCTCATTCAAGCCATTGAACGTGCGAATCACATAGTTATGGATGTGCCACCTGCCCAATGTGTCGTATTTCACATTCTCGGCCGTCAGACGTGATTTGAGCGTGTTGCCGTCAAACTCGTCGAGCGAAAAGCGGTAGCCGAGTTTCATGGGATTGTCAAACCGCCCCATGTGTGCCATTATGCCAGGGCGGACTTGAAGCTGAATGTTGTCGCCATAGTCCACGCGCTTGTTTCTCACCCATTGGTTGGTATAGTCGATGCGCTTCACGTTGGCTGGTGGAATCACATAAAGCGACAGCAACAGCGTGCAGACAGCAATGATGGTGGCACTTGCCATATAAGGAACCAGCAGGCGCTTGAAACTGATGCCGCTCGACAGGATGGCAATTATCTCGCTGTGGTCGGCAAGTTTTGATGTGAAAAAAATCACCGATATAAACACAAACAACGGTGCGAACTGATTGGCAAAATAAGGCAAAAAGTTCATGAAATATTTGAACACCGTCTCTTTAACCGGTGCGGTGAGCATGGCATCAATCTTTTCATTGAAGTCAAACATTACCACAATGGCCAAAAGCAGCAAGATGGCAAAAAAGAACGTGCCAAGAAACTGCTTCATGATATAAGCGTCGAAATGCTTTATCAGTGGGCGTCGCGGGCGCTTTTCTGGCTTCGGCAATGCTTCGCCGGCAGTGGTGGCAGCCTGTTCTGCCTCGGGTTCGGCAGCTACCGGCATACCGGCAGATTGCGCAGTGGCAGGCGCATCACCAGCGGACTTGCGCATAACAGCAGACTTAGCCCTCAAGGCCCAAGCCTTTGCTGACGATAATATGTTGCTGATGCTTAACTTCACTATAACCTCACCATTAAACGCTGTATCATGTCGGTTTTCCACGATTTGAAATCACCGGCTTGAATGTGCTTCCGAGTCTCACCCACGAGCCATAAGTAGAAGGCCAGATTGTGAAGACTTGCAATTTGAAGTGCCAATATCTCTTGAGCGGCAAACAGGTGACGCAAGTAAGCCTTTGTATAAATATGGTCGACAAACGAAGCGCCGTCTTCCTGAAGCGGGGAGAAATCATCGGCCCACTTCTTGTTGCGCATGTTCATAGTGCCATGCTGGGTGAAAAGCATTCCATTGCGGCCATTGCGCGTGGGCATCACACAATCCATCATGTCGACACCGCGGTCGATGGCCTCAAGAATGTTGACAGGAGTGCCCACTCCCATCAGGTAACGCGGGCGGTCGGCAGGAAGAATGTCGTTGACCACTTCGATCATTTCATACATCACCTCGGTGGGCTCACCCACAGCCAAGCCACCAATGGCATTGCCCTCAGCACCCAAATCGGCTACAAACTTTGCGCTCTCCTGTCGCAAATCCTTATACACGCATCCCTGCACAATCGGGAAAAACGTCTGGCTGTGGCCATACTTTGGCTCAGTAGCATTGAAATGCTTCCAGCCGCGTTCGAGCCATCGCTCTGTGAGAGAAAGCGACTTGCGGGCATAATTGTAGTCGGCAGTGCCCGGCGGGCATTCATCGAGAGCCATCATTATGTCGCTGCCGATGGTGCGCTGGATATCGACCACCTTCTCGGGGGTGAACAAATGCTTCGACCCGTCGATGTGGCTACGAAAAGTCACCCCTTCTTCCTTCAATTTGCGGTTGGCTGCAAGAGAAAACACCTGAAATCCACCACTGTCGGTCAAAATCGGCTTTTCCCATCCGTTGAATTTGTGCAAGCCTCCGGCACGCTCTATAATATCCATGCCAGGTCGCAAATACAAGTGATATGTGTTGCCCAAAATGATTTGGGCCTTTACGTCGTTGGCCAAATCAGGCATTTGCACGGCTTTAACCGCTCCGACAGTGCCCACAGGCATAAAAATCGGAGTCTCGATATCACCGTGGTCGGTTGATATGAGTCCGGCACGGGCATTCGAGTCGCTGTTAGTCGCTATTACCTTAAATTTCATTTGTGATTCTTTTAAGATGCAAAGTTAGCACAATCGCCCACCACCAGCAAATTATAGCCCCCTAAAAACTCGGCGGGAGGTGTCGGCAGACATCTTGTAGAGTCCAACAGCAAGTGCAAAAACAAATCTGTGCCGAGCCGGCAAAATAAGAACTGCGGCATTAGCAAATTGCCATGCCGCAGCCATGAGCAAACACAAAGTTTGCCCCACTGATGTTATTTTACTTAATTACAGGCACATATAAGTAGCTGTCATATTTACCGCCCGATAGGATGGTGTGCCGCCCCTTGTTGTGAGTAGTTGGGCTCTTCACCACTTCGGCCGGGTCTTCCACATGGTCGGCATCACCGCCTAATGTCACCAGTTCCACACTAGAATCGGCGGAATCATAGGTCATTCCCTTGGATGGAATTGAAATCTTGGCACTTCCGAATTTCAATGCAGGCACAGGCGGCTCATAGGCTCCTACCGTAAGCTGCAGATATTCCCCCTTTTCAAAAATCAGTCCCATTGGCCACAATTGAATCTCTACCGGATATGCCTTACCCGGTTCCAGCTTTTGCTCAGCATCCTCGGTAAACAGATAATACGGTTCCGACTCAGTGGATTTCACAGAATCCAACTTGCGCATCGAGACCCTCATGAATCCCGTTGCAGCCACCGAGGTCCCAGTAGGACCAACTATAGGCTTACCATTGCGGTCGAGCTTTTCGACACGGACCTGCAAATCCATATCGTTGAAATCCTCAGCTGCCACCCATAGGTGGAGCTTCATGTAGCCGGTAATCTCAGTCTTATTGCGCATCTGCATGCGGTATTGCAACGAGTTTTGCCCCACACTGTCGGCAACATAGCTCTGCCGCACGCTTTGAGCCACCTTGCCCTGCTGCAGTCCTCCAGTGGCTCCATTAAGCCAAAGGCGCTTATAGGCAGCCCGCTTAAGAGGCCACTCGTCTTCAATGCGGTCAACCACATCCTGCCCGCCGGGGTTCAGCACGCTAAGGCGCACCTTGGGCGTTTGCTCCCAATCATTATCAATTCCTTTTAAGTAATGGTCGAAAAACTTAAGCAAATCGTCTTGATGCGTGTAGAAATCGAGCCACTCATTAGTGTTGTGCACCCTGAGCCACTTTTTGCCGGGCAATCGCCGATAGGCGTCAAATGTGCCGTGGGTGTGCACATCGTTGGTATAACTTGCCACCACATATGCAGGCACGTCGATGTTCTCGATGCGCGGAGCCTTGTCTTTCCAGTAGCTGCACCAATAGGGATGCGAGGCAAGCATGCTTGGCTGGTCTTCAAGCAAGCCATACTGCGACGAAAAAGTCTCAGCTATCATCTCGGCAAATTCAGGCATGGGGATGCCGCCACGATTGGAATCGCGGTAAAGGTCGGAAAATCCCTCCCAAGGGGCTATTGCGGCCAAAAACTTGGGGCGCTCACTGGCTATGAACCACTGCGATGCTGTGAGCCACGAATTTCCGGCCATACCCACCTTTTGATTGTTCCACGACTGATGACCAATCCAGTCAATAAGGTCGGCAGCATCAAGGGCGTCGTCATGCCCCCAATACAAGAGATTGCCCTCCGACATATAGGCACCTCGCTTGTCGGGATTTACCACCGCGTAACCACGGGCGCACCAATAAGCAGGATCGGGGGCCTCAAACTTCTCAAGCCCCGAAGTCATACTCTGCGGAACACCGGCACGATGTGGAACATCGTCGAGCATTTGCCCGCCCACTTCCTTGCCATACGGGCTCCAAGCCAGAATTGCCGGGCACTGCTCCGGCTGAGCCGGAAGAAAGACATCGACGTATATGGTGACACCGTCGCGCAACTTAACAGCCACATCGCGCAACATGGTTATGTCGCACGGAAGCGGCATGCTTCCGGTCCTGCGAACAGTGCCTTTCTTGAGCAACAACGTGTCGGGGTGAAATCCCGGATAGCGCACCCGCTGAGCCGAGACTGGAAGCGGACGTCGAAGCTTCACATCAAAACTGTCGCCATCGGCACTGTGTAGTGTGATTCGCTGAGCCGAGGCACAAATTGTGGCACACGCGGCCACCACAATCAGTAACAAGATTTTTCTCATATAATTAATTCGCTATTATTTTCTTGCAAAATTAAGCACATAATAATTGACAATCATGGAGTTTTACCGCCAAAATTTGTCAAAAAGAAAACACTTGATTATTTTTGCTAAAAACATGCCACCCCGTTATGATTTCATATGACGATTTCCGTGCCTATCTGGGCCTTTGTCCGCAGCAACGGCAGGCTATCAACGTGATACTCCTAAACCGCGCGCAACTGGAAAAGGTCAACTTCAAGTCATCTTATTTCAAGTTCTTCTCTTTCATATCGATTGAGAGCGGACAGGCCGACTATGTGGTCAACAGCCGCCATTACCCGACCCAAGCCGGCGACATCCTTGCCACATCGCCACGACTACTAGTGGGTATAGAGAACATTTCTCACGACTTCAGCGCAATTTACGTAACGGCCGACATCGACTTAGTGGAAAAGACTTTCACCGACGTTGCCTCGTGCAAAGTGATTGCCGACTGGTTTATTACCAACCGCTTACCGCTGGTTGAGGCCAACGACGGCAACACAGCCACTGTGGCGAAAACGATGAGGCTGATGCTCGACATCGACCAATCGCACCTGAATTGCAAAGAAGAGATAAAAAGCCATTTGCTTCAAGTGGCGGCTATGAATCTTTCGGACATATTGAGCATTCACAACAACCACGGAGCGGTGAGTCACCAAGAAACAATATACCGCAATTTCATTGCCCTGGTAAGCAAAAACTACCACACGACACATTCAACCAAGTTCTATGCCGATGCCCTGGGCATAACGCCAGTGTACCTGGCGCGCATAGTCAGGCGATTTGCCGTCAAGACAGTTAAAGAATTCATTCACGGTCTGCTATATAGAGACGCACTTGACCTGCTAAACTACAGCGACATGCAGATAACAGAAATTGCCTACGCCCTAGGATTCCCCGACATAGAGACATTCAGCAAATTCTTCAAAAGGAAAAACGGACAAGCCCCGTCGCAAATCAGGAAAAGCGGCACGCCACAGGACCGAATATTGAAAAGCGACACCATAAAATAACGCACAATATTTGAGCCGCAGGCCCCATATTAGCCTATTATTTCGTAAATTTGCAGAAACAAACTAATTGCAAAAGCATGGGATTCGGAATTTTCAACAAATTCTTCTCGAAAGAGAAAAAAGAGACGCTCGACAAGGGCTTGGACAAGACCAAACAAGGAGTGTTTGCAAAACTGGCACACGCAGTGGCCGGCAAATCGACCATCGACGACGACGTTCTTGACAACCTTGAAGAGGTGTTTATCACAAGCGACGTGGGCGTGAACACAACGCTCAAAATCCTTGACCGCATACAAAGCCGCGTGGCCCGCGACAAATATGTGGGCACGGGCGAGCTCAACGAGTTGCTGTGCGATGAAATCACGCAACTGCTTGTGGACAACGACAACAGCAACCGCGAAGACTTCACAATTGCAGCCGACAAGAAGCCATACGTGATTATGGTGGTGGGCGTGAACGGCGTGGGCAAGACCACAACCATTGGCAAGCTGGCATACCAATACAAGAAAGCTGGCAATAAGGTGGTGCTCGGTGCTGCCGACACCTATCGCGCGGCTGCCGATGAGCAACTCGAAATTTGGGGACAACGCGTGGACGTGCCCGTGATAAAGCACAAGATGGGCACCGACCCAGCCTCGGTGGCTTATGACGCAGTGTCGAGCGCCAAGGCCCAAGGAGCCGACGTGGTGATTATCGACACCGCAGGCCGCCTGCACAACAACGTGGGACTGATGAACGAGCTGACAAAGATTAAAAACGTGATGCGCAAAGTGCTGCCCGAAGCCCCCAACGAGGTGCTGCTGGTGCTTGACGGATCGACCGGACAAAACGCATTTGAACAAGCAAAACAGTTTGTTGCCGCCACAGAAGTCAACGCCCTTGCCATCACCAAGCTCGACGGCACAGCCAAGGGCGGTGTGGTGATAGGCATCAGCGACCAATTCAAGATTCCGGTGAAATACATAGGACTTGGAGAAGGAATGGAAGACCTCCAGATATTCCGCAAGGAGGAATTCGTGAAGTCGCTGTTTGGAAAATAATTCAGGAACACAACACACCTAATGCGAAAAAACAAAGTAGACATCATATCGCTCGGATGCTCCAAAAACCTGGTAGACTCCGAGCACCTTATCAAGCAGTTTCAAGCCAATGGCTACACCGTTGAGCACAATCCCACGCGAGTGAACGGAGAAATAGTGGTGATCAACACTTGCGGCTTCATCCGCGATGCCCAAGAGGAATCAATCAACACTATCCTTGAACTTGGTGAAGCAAAAAAGCACGGCAAAATCAACAAACTATTTGTGATGGGATGCTTGTCGGAGCGCTTCATGAAAGACTTGACACAAGAAATTCCCGAAGTCGACAAATTCTACGGCAAATTCAATTGGAAAGAGATGCTGGCCGACCTTGGAAAATCGTATAAGGCCGACATCGCTTCGGAACGGCACCTTACCACACCAAAGCACTATGCCTACCTTAAGATATCGGAAGGCTGCAACCGCTTTTGCGCATTCTGTGCCATTCCGCTGATTACAGGCCGCCACAAGTCGGTGCCTATTGATGAGCTGCTGCAAGAGGTGCGCTCACTCACTGCCAAGGGCGTGAAGGAATTCAATGTGATAGCGCAAGACCTATCATCCTACGGGCTTGACCTGTATGGCAAAATGATGCTACCCGAATTAATCGACCAAATGTCGCAAATCGAAGGCGTGGAGTGGATAAGGCTGCACTATGCCTACCCCACCCAATTCCCCTACGAGGTGCTACCCGTGATGGCCAAGCGCAGCAACGTGTGCAAATACCTTGACATTGCGCTTCAGCACATAAGCGACAAAGTGCTTAGCAACATGAGGCGGCACATCAGCAAAGAGGAGACTCTGGCCTTGATAAGACGCATCAGGGAAGAAGTGCCAGGCATACACTTGCGCACAACGCTAATGGTGGGTTTCCCAGGCGAAGGCGAAGAGGAGTTTGCCGAGCTTGAGCAATTTGTGAAAGACGCGCGATTTGAGCGCATGGGAGCATTTGCCTATAGTGAGGAAGCCGGCACATTTGCTGCAAAGAACCTAGACGACTCCACGCCACAAGACGTGAAAGACGAACGGCTGCAGCGCATTATGGACCTTCAGGAAGAAATCTCACAAGACATACAAAACGCCAAAGTGGGCACTGTGATGCGTGTGATAATCGACCGCGAGGACACAGACTACTATGTGGGGCGCACTCAATTCGACTCACCCGAAGTAGACCCTGAGGTGCTGATTGAGAAGAGCAAGACTTTGCACATTGGCGAATTCTATAATGTGAAAATCATCGAAGCCCTGCCGTTTGAGCTGATGGGCGAGGTAACTGAATAGACGGGCATCGGCGATCGACCACTGCCCCACCGTAAACGCAAAGCGACCCTCATCGGTCGCTTTGCTTGCATTATAACGAGGGCTGCACAGTTTTTTTCACCGACAACGATCAGGAGGACGCAATTCTGATTTTCCTAAAAAATGCCGTGGGCGACACACGGCACAATTATACCAGCCCGTTACACTTCATTGGCATTTTTTTGTTATATTTGCCATATTGTTATAAAAAACTCAAGGGCTATGTCACAAAACAACGACAATGTTACAATCTACGGGTTAATAGGATACCCTCTCGTGCATTCATTCTCAAAGGATTATTTCAACCAAAAATTCCAATCGGAACACATCAATGCCGAATACGTCAACTTTGAGATTGACGATGTGAACCGTCTGACCGAGATTATAAGCGAGAATCCCAACTTGTCGGGGCTGAACGTAACCCTCCCCTATAAGGAGAAAGTGATACCTTTCCTCGACTCGCTCGACGACGGAGCCCGCGAGATAGGGGCCGTGAACGTGATTCGCTTTGTGCGCAACGGAGCCGACAGCTATCAGCTGCGCGGCTACAACACCGATGCCTCAGCATTTCAAAAGTCGATTGAGCCCCTAATCACAGCCAACCGCAACAAAGCCCTTGTGCTGGGCACCGGCGGTGCCTCGAAAGCCATAGCCTATGCCCTGAAACAACTTGGCATTGAGGTTCAATTCGTGTCGAGACACAAGACCGCCAGCACCATCACCTACGAAGAAATCACAAAGGCCACAATGCATAGCCACAAGATTGTGGTAAACGCCACACCCCTTGGAATGTATCCGCACACCGACAAATCGCCTGCCATTCCCTACCGGTTTCTCACTCGCGACCATTTGTGCTACGACTTGATTTACAATCCCGACTGCACCAAGTTCATGCAGCAAAGCGAGAAATATGGAGCGCAGGTGAAAAACGGACTTGAGATGCTTCTGCTACAGGCATTTCAGTCCTACGAGATTTGGAACATGAAATAAACGCCCCCCTTAAAAGACCATGGACAACCGGCAGCACATATTGGCAAAAGTGCCGGTAGCACGCATTCTAATTCCGTTCATCACGGGAATACTGCTTTGGCGACTCACGCAAAGCATTTGGATTCTGGCAGCCATGGTTGCCGCAGCAATTGCCGTCTATGCAGCCATAAAGGTGGTGTTGCACACATCGCCATCCCCAACGACAGCCCTCAGGGTGCGAAGTTTTCACATCATCTACATCGCCCTATTGGCATGCTCACTTGGGTGGACTGCAGCATGGATGCACGAGCCGACGCGCATCGATACTGCCCGCTTGAATGGGAGCATTGTCGTTGGGCGGATTGACCAACTTGACTTCACCGATTTCTCAACGAGCATGCACATTGCACTACAATGTGCCATCCCGAGCAAAGACCAAACGAGAGAAATCGACAATCACCCTACAATCGCCCTCTCGGTCAAGGGATGCAACTACACATTACGGCTTGGAGACTTGATTGCATTCAGGTGCAACCTTGACAGCGTGCGCAACATGGGCAACCCCGATGAAATGGACTATGCAGGATTCTTGAGGCGGCAAGGCATTGCATACAACCAGCACTTGACGAGCAACGACTCGGCAAGAGTAGTAGGACACCGGCCCACATTGATGAACCGTCTCGGCAATTCACGATTACAACTACAGCGAAAAATCATAGCTTCAAGCCTTCCAGAGCCGGTGCAGAATTTTGTGATAGCACTGGTGCTCGGCGAAAGCCACTTTATCGACCAAGACACCAGGCACGAGTTTTCAAATGCAGGAGTGGCACACATTCTTGCCCTCAGCGGACTGCACGTGGGCATTGCAGCAATGATACTGTGGTGGATTCTGTTGCCGCTCGATTATTTGCGGCTCAAGAGTGTGCGCCTTGTCATCACACTGATTGCCCTTGTAGTGGCCGATGCATTTACAGGGATGCCGGCATCGGTGGTAAGGGCCACCATTATGACTGCATTTGTGGCCATTGCCATGATTATGCACCGCAAGTCATCGGCCATCAATGCACTGGCCTCAGCAGCATTGCTCATTCTCGCATTCTCGCCAAGCGACATCTATGATGTGGGATTTCAGTTGAGCTTTGTGACAGTTGGAGCGATTTGGGTTTTCGGCAAAAGGGCCGAGCTCATCAGCCGTCGGCGCAAAGTGGCATTCTTCTTGTATTCCACCGCATCGGTTTCAGCCATTGCATCGGCTTCTACCCTGATGCTGAGTGCACACTATTTCCACAACATATCGCTCATAGGCATTGTGGCTAATATGGTTATCATCCCCACATTCCCGTTTTTCATGACGCTCAGCATGCTGTTTGCGGCACTTTGCGCCATGGGAGGCGAAAGCGAGTTGCTAAACAGCCTGCTGACAGCATACTACAGGCTTATGGAGCGTTTCATTAACAGCTTGAATGCTCTGCCCTTGTCGCACATCGACAACGTGTGGGTGACCGACGTGGCCGTATGGTCAAGCTTCGGCATCATGCTGTGCCTGGCAGCATGGATGAGCTATGGCAACAGGCGATGGCTTCTTGGTGCCGCATCAATATTGGCACTGGCATTAATCCATTCGGCCTATGTGGACTACCGCACTCCAGGCAATGGCTTGGTGGTGTTTAATTCGTTTGATTCCACACCTATTGTGTGCTTCAACGACGGGAATGCCGTGACATGGATTCCCGACAACGATGAATTTGACATCAACAGATTTGCCCGCAGCAATGCCGGCTTTATGGCACATTACCGCATCAAGAGCATCAAGGTGGCCGATTCGGCATGCGGCAATGGACTGTTTATAAAACCGCCGTTTGCCTACATGGGACACACACGAATTATGGCAATTGGACACGGCAAGTGGCGACACATGACAAGAAACGGAAACACGAGCGTAGACCTTGGCATTGTCACCAAGCAGTTCCACAGCGACATTTCCATTGCCGACACTCTGTATGATATAAGGAAATATGTGCTTTCGGGCGACATTTACGGCACCGGGACCGACTCCATTGAGAGCAAGCTGCGCCAGCTGCGGCGCCCCTGGCACAATATGAAGAGCGATGGAGCCCTGATGATTTTAGGGAATGACTAAAGTGAACACCAATTATTTTACCCGTCCGCCGGCATAAAACCTGGCCGAGAAATACGCGTCGCCTAAGTCACTGATTACCACGCCGCGTGATGATGACGTGTGGGCAAATTTTCCGTCTTTCAAATATATGCCCACATGATTGATGCCTCCGCCGCGGCCATTGTTGAAAAACACCAGGTCACCCTCACGCAAATCGCGCCTTTTAAGCGGTGTGCAATTCATTTGATACATGCGCGCCGAGTTTCGCTGCAATTTTTTGCCATACACGGCTTTATATACCATCATCACAAAACCGGAGCAATCAGAACCGCTCTTGTCGGCACCGGCATACCGATATGGAGTGCCCAGCCAGTCCTTGATTTCGCGATACAGACGGCGGTTGTCATCGGCAGTAAGTTTTATGTCGAGCGTGGCCCACCCATTGTCAGTCTTGCCTTTGACAACTTGACCGCGCTTGCCTCCCTTAGGGTAAGCGCCACCTTTCTTTACGCCCGATTTGCTTGAGCCGCATGATGCCATTCCCAGCATGAGCAGCACAAGCATAATTATTATTTTATTTTCTTTCAACATAGGCGCAACATGAAGGTAACAGATAAATGCACTTATTAGAGAAAAGCCATCCACGCGGTTATTGCCTACCAGACAAATCCCCTTTGCGTGAACGGCTTATTTTGTGAACACCGCCTGAGCGGTGGTTATCGTTGTGTGAAAAATACAGCGGCAGCGTTATTCGGCTTTCTCTTCGGCCGGCGACTCAGCATTTTCAGATTCGGCATCGAAAGCCGAAAATCCGGCTTTCACCAGAATGTTATACCACGAAATGAGTTTTTTGATGTCGGTCTTATACACACGGTCCTCGTCATACTCAGGAAGAACAGAAGCCATAAACTCGGCAAGCGACTCAGGAGTCTTGTAGTCGGCTACATTCACTTCCTTTCCGTCGAACTTCTTGTATACGGAATCGAGCACATTGCCCAGGGGCACATCGTCGCCAGTGGTGTAAATAGCGATATCGCCAAGCGATATGATTTTATCGCGCGAGTGGGCTGCAAATCGTTTTTTGTCGGCAAGACCCTCAACAATAATCATGTTCTTACCAAAAGAGATAAGTTGGTAAAGACCTGGTTTGCCTGAAATTGAAAGTATTTTCTTAAGCATAATGTAATCTAATTTATAAAAGAATTGTTCAATGTTATTACAAAGATAGCCATAAAAACCGAATTACCCCTCAGCGATGCTGCATTTTTTCAGCAACCCAATCACTTGAGGAAGCACAGCGGCAACACCGTCGTTGATTATCACACTCTCATGCGCCGACGGCAATTCCTCGTTTCGCTGCGACACGATGCGGCTCCTTACGGCCTCCTCTGGCATTCCATTGCGGCGCATCACCCTCAGCACACGGGTTTCGACCGGGGCATCAACCCGCCAAACGCCGGTCACCACCCTATCCAATCCGCTCGTACGGAGCAAAGCAGTTTCCACAAAAGCAATGTCGCCGTCGCAACGTTCGGCCCACGAGTGCACATCGCGGACAACGGCCGGATGCACCACATTGTTTAAAAACTGCAGTTTCGACGCATCGGCAAACACGATTTGCGACAAGTAAGCCCGGTCTATCACCCCATCTGGAGTGTAGACCTGACAGCCAAACCCGGTTTTCAGAGCCTTTATGATTTGGGGCGAAGTGTTCATCAGCCGCTTGGCGGCAGCATCGGTGTCATACACGCCAAAGCCCATTGTGGCCAGGATGCGCGACACCACACTCTTTCCGCTTCCAATGCCGCCAACGATTGCAATAAGCTGCCTTGCCATTGGGCTAATGCTTTTCAACAATGAAGTCCACACTGTCGGTCGACAGCTCCACATTGCGGCAAATGGGAGGATAATCGGCCACAAACACAGCCACCTTGCCCGACTTGGAAGCCCAGTCAATCGAATAATAATCGGCCACTACCGATATGCTTGATATTGTGTTCTTGTATTGGCTTTGCGGCACCAAATAGGAAACCTCGACCGATGACGGGAACACAATCAGAGATTGCTTGTCGGGGACATTGCGCACCTGAATGCTCACTTGCTGATGCTTTTGTATGAGGCGCTCTACAGGCACCATGATTTTCACCGACGACGGGACAATCTTTGCACCCACGCATGGCTGAATGGTGACCGAGCGACGAAGCGTATCGGTCAAGTTGACCATCTGCGTGTGATAGGTGTATACCTCAGATATCTGCGAAAGCGTTTCATTGTCGGCATACACAAGCACAGAATCGTCACTTGCCTCATATTTGCCAATTGCATATTTGAGATTGGCCTCAATGTCGAGGTCGAAGCGGATGGGCACTTTCTTGCCTTCCTGGTCGGTATACTTAACCGAGACATTCTCGGGAAAAACCGATAATACCGTGACATTGCGCCCTATGGTTTTCCTGAGTTCATCAATCAGCTGGCGCGAGGTGAGCGTGATGAGTCCGCTGTTTTCGTTACAGTATTTCTTGAAATCGACTTTTATCAACGACTGCGTCGTGATCCAGTATCTCACAAACCACGATCCCTTATCACGCACAGTCATGGTGATGGTTTTAGGCGGCTCGGTGATATAGGTCACATTGCTCGGCTTATTGACAATCTCAAAGTTGACCTCTATCTCCTGCTGAACGTCGACGTTGAAGGTGATAAAACACCAAAACACAGTAGAAATAGCCACAAACAGCAAGTAAAGGAGCACGCCCTTGGTAGCGATGCGCCCCGGTTTGTGTTTGCGGAGTCCTTTAAGCACTTGCTTGAAACGTTGTGGCACTTTCATTGTCTTGCTGTTTTTTAGCAAAGGCAATGCCCATGGCGGCATAATTGCTGCCATGGCCTCATTGCCCCTTTAGGGGATTACACGTCGAGACAGTGTTGATTACTGCTGGTTCTTGATGTCGTTGCCCGACTCAATAGCATCATTGACCGAAGGATAAACACAACCCTTGTCGATTGTGATTTTCACACCGTCGGCAATCTCAAGGAGGATGGTGGTTTCCTTAATGTCGCGGATCTTGCCATAAATGCCACCGGCAGTGGTTACGCGGTCGCCTTTCTGCATGCCCTCGCGGAATTTCTTTATCTCCTTCTGCTTCTTTGACTGCGGGCGAATCAGGAAAAAGTAGAAAATCGCAATCAGGGCAACAATCATTAATATGTTTGACCATCCAGCAGCACCTGTTGCTGACTCTAATAAGATTGAATTAAGCATATTGTTCTGTTTTTAATAAATTAATTATGTTTTTTACTTGGTTTTCTTGGCCAAAATTATTTTTTGGTGATTTTCCCGTCTTGACGCAAGCTCTTTATTGCCGAGTTAAGAATGCCGTTGACAAACTGGCCGCTGCGGCTGGTGCTGAACAACTTGGCAATTTCTATATACTCATTAAGACTCACATTGACAGGAACCTTGTCGAAGGTCAACACCTCGGCAAGAGCTACACACATAATAATGCGGTCCATGAAGGCAATGCGTTCGGCATCCCAGCGCTCGGTTGCCACAAGGCCGTCTATCAACTTGTTGTTGTCGTCCATCAGGTTCAGGGCCGACATGAACAGTTGCTCGCCGAATATGCTGTCTTCATTGTCCTTGTATTGAGGCAATATGGGATTTTCCATACCATCTTCGATGCGCTTTATTGTTTTCACTACAAATTGGCCCATGATATCAAGGTCTTCATCGGTCCAATATACCGAAAGCGACTCGAGTTCCTCGAGCAGGTCGTCGTCGGGCAGAAGCACCTTCTTGAACAGCTGGCGCCACACCTCGCAATCACTCGGAAAGTCGGTTGCGGGCATCTGCATATATTCGGTATAAACATCACTGTTGCGCACTTTGTCGAGCATCAGACGCAGGAAAACGTCGTCGCTGCGCCACGACAGCTTATGCTCCTTGAGGAAATCCTGCAGTTGAGGGATTCCGCGCAATGCATCGGCAAGCTCATTGTCGACAAAACGGGTATTGGGATTCAAATCCTCATCGGTGGGAAGGAACTTGTGCTTGGCATCATCGAGCCGCAACGTCTCAAGGTCGGTGAGGTCAACGACCAAACCAAGCAGATGATTATACAACTCGTAGGACTTGTCGAGACTCTCGTGCAAATCGTCTTTTGCCTTGCTGATAGTCTTACTGTCTTTGGTGAGCATGTAGGAATACAACATCTGCACCACTTTAATTCGTATTAAAACGCGATTAATCATTATTGTGAAACTCTTTTATTTTGCAAAATTAGTAAAAAAACGCACATTAAAGAACCCTACGCCCCTTGCTATTGCGCCGATTGGCCGTCGGCGATACGCTGGCGAACCACCTCGTAAATCATTATGCCACCTGCCACCGACACGTTCAGTGAGTTTATCTCACCAAATTCGGGTATTGCCACAAGCTCATCGCACTGCTTCTTTATCTCAGGCGATATGCCATCGTCTTCCGAACCGAGAACAATGGCAACCGGGCCCCTGTAGTCGGATGCGGTGTACGACGTCTTGGTCTCGCCGGCAGCACCTATCACCCGGCACCCGCTATCCTTGAGATATTTCACGGCCTTCACCAGATTGCTCTCGCGGCACACAGGAAGGTAGTTGAGCGCTCCGGCCGATGTTTTCACCGCATCGGCAGTCACGCCCACACTGTTGCGCTCTGGGATCACAATAGTGTTGACACCGGCACACTCGCAGGTGCGCGCTATGGCACCAAAGTTTCGCACGTCGGTTATACCGTCGAGCACCACAACCAGCGGGTTGATTCCGTCGTCATAGAGCTGCGGAATCACACTGTCGATGTGGCAATAGTCCACAGCGGCAAGCATCGCTATCGCCCCCTGGTGGTTGCGCCGAGTGAGGCGGTTGAGCTTCTCAACGGGCACATGCTGGACCGGCACGCCGAAATTGCGTGCCACCGAGAGCAACTCACGGCCCAACTCGCCGCTGAATTCTTTTTTCACAAGCAGCTTGTCGATGCTTTTACCTGCCTCAATGGCCTCAATAATGGCATGGATGCCAAATATGAAATTTTTGCTTTTATCTGTCATTGTAGTCAATTTGTCGAATTAATGATTTAGCATTCTCGATAGCAGCCTCGTCAACGTCGCGCCCGCTGAGCATGCGCGCCACCTCGCCCACATGCTGGTTAAAGTCGAGAGCCCGCACGCCGGTAAGCGTCTCACTGTCGGTGTCGGTCTTGTAGACGAGCAGATGCCTGCGCGCATGAGCAGCCACTTGAGGCAAATGTGTGATGGCTATCACTTGTATGCGGTGCGAAATTAAGTCCATCAGCTGGCCTATGCGGTTGGCGATATCGCCCGACACGCCGGTGTCGAC
Organism: Bacteroidaceae bacterium; assembly: GCA_963612465.1. Classification (GTDB taxonomy): domain Bacteria; phylum Bacteroidota; class Bacteroidia; order Bacteroidales; family Muribaculaceae; genus Sodaliphilus. Next base: position 82,056 of record CAVDUV010000007.1, read on the forward strand.
CTCGTCGAATATTATGGTGGGCAAGTTCATGTTCTCGGCAATAATTGACTTTATGCATAGCATCAACCTTGAAATCTCGCCGCCGGAGGCTGAGTTTTTGACAGCCGTGAGCTGCTGCTTCTTGTTGAATGCGAAAAGGAATTCCACAACATCGCATCCAGTGTGACAACATTCACACTTGCCAAACGAGATGTCGAACTGCAGATTCTGCATCCCAAGCGACTGAGCCACTGGCATGAGCTGTGCTATAAACCGTTTGGCGGCAGCCTTGCGTTTTGCCGAAAGCTCAGCAGCCAAAGCCGACAGGCCTTGCTCAGCGGCAGCCAACTGTGACTGGCACCGGCTCAATTCCTCGTCGGAGTTATTAATCCGGTCGATGCGTGCGCTATATTGTTGCTGCAATGCAAGCAGTTCGTCCACACTGCCAACGTTGTGCTTGCGCTTCAAGGCATAAATGTCGTTGATTCGCGACTCCACATGCTCAAGCCGGGCCGGATCGGCCGACAGATTGTCGTTGACGGCGCTTAGCGTCGAGGCCACATCCTTAAGCTCGATTGCAGCCGAAGTGACACGTTCGGAAAGGCCCTCTATGTCCGATAAGTTTCGCTCGGCATGCGCCAGCGACTGGGCTACAGCCGTGAGACTGTCGATTACCGAGCCATCGTCGCCATTCAGCACCGACACGGCATTCCACAACGTCTCTTTTGATTCAGCCACGTTGGCGAGTTTGTTTTGCTCATCATCAAGGGCTTCATCCTCACCGGGCGTTAGCTGCAGCTCCTCTAGTTGGGCAAGCTGGAAGCGTATATAGTCTTCCTCGGCCTTGTTTTTATCAAATTCCTGCTTCAATTCAGCGAAATGCCGCTGAAGCTTGCGATATTCGGCATAGGCTTTCGCATACTTGCCAAGCAAATCATTGTCGGCAGCAATTGAGTCAAGCACTTCGAGCTGGAACGCCTGAGAGCCAAGAAGCATATTGCTGTGTTGGGAATGTATGTCGATTAGCCGCGTGGCAAGTTGCCTCAAGACCGCAGTGTTGACCGGAGAATCGTTGACAAAAGCCCTTGACCTGCCAGCTACACTCACCTCGCGCCTTATGATGCACTCCTTCTCGAAAAAATCGATGTCGTTTTGCGAGAAGAAATCGCCCATGGCGTAACCTGTCAAGTCGAACGTTGCCTCAACCACGGTTTTCTGGCTATTGTCGCGCACACTGCGCACATCGGCCCTCTCGCCTAAAATCAGTGCCAGTGCGCCCAGGATGATTGACTTGCCGGCACCGGTCTCACCGGTTATTATGGTCAATCCGCCCTCCAAATCAATTTCAAGGCGGCCGATCAAAGCATAATTCGAAATGAAAAGTCGTGTAAGCATATGTGCAAAGTGGGAATCGTGGTAGTGTGTGGGGTTATCGTTGAGAGCTCTCCTCCTTTATTTTGTTGAGGCGCGAAGTCTCGGTGGGATATAGAGGATAGAGATACTCATACACCGTCTGCTTCTCGGTTGCATTAGCCTTAGAGTAGATGTTGACCAGCTCATCGAGCTTGGCATCCTTAAACATTGTGAGGCACACCGACATGGGAGCCACATCATATACCTTTTTGAGTGTGGCTATTGCTTGTGTGATGGTTGCCCTACCCTTGTCGACGCTCACCACCATTTGGTCGAGACCTTGACGATGATACTGGTAAAGCACATCGCGAATGCCCGATGTAGACTTGTCGGTGAAGGCACTGAGCACCGCGCTGCGGTTTTTCGTGTCTTCAAATGCCTTCCAACCGGTTTCACCCGAGCTTTGCGCCATGCGCACCACATTGGCCGCCTTCTCGTAGTAAGGCGTGCCGCCCTGAGGCGAAAACGTGTCGAAATCCATTGCCAGAATCATATAGGCATAAAAGTTAAGGATTGCAGTGAGATTGTCCTGCATATCCTGCTCCGAGAACACCAGCGGCTGATTTTCCTGATAGGCAAAATCAATTTTAGTATCCTTGAAATTGATTATCGTGGTGGTGTAGGAGCTGTTGTAGACCGGCCGAGTTGACTGCACCTGCAGGTCACCCGTCATGCGGTTTGTACCATCGTTATAGGTGCTGATGGTCAAAAACAGCTTGCACTCTATCTTCTCATTGGCGCTAAACTGGGCATCGGTCCATTTGTTGGTGTTCATATAGTCGGCAATTGCCTGCTGCAAGGTGGTGAAGATTTCCTTATTGGCATTCGACACCTTGTCGGAATTCACTTCAACATTGCAGTTCAGCTCTTGTGCGCCAACCATGCACGGAGCGGCAACAGCCATAGCAAAAACAATGGCAGCCAAGCATCGGGACACGTAACCTCTCACACACATCATAGCTTAATGTAATTATTTACCAATACATCTATAATATCCTTTGCCACAAGGGATTTAGGCTTGCACTCAAAATCAATGCTGTCTGCATCACGGCGCAATATTCTCACCTTGTTGGTGTCGGTACCAAATCCGGCATTCTTGTCGCGCAAAGAATTGAGTACGATAAAGTCCAAGTTCTTGCGCTGGAGTTTCAATGCGGCATTGGCGGCTTCGTTATCGGTCTCAAGGGCGAAGCCCACGGTCACTTGCCCGCTACGCTTCACTGCCCCGGCATCACTTGCGATGTCGGGATTTTTCTTGAGCCTTATCACCGGTGGCGCACCAGCCTCACGCTTGATTTTGTGGTCGGCCTCATTCTCCACGCAATAATCGGCCACAGCCGCACAGAATATCGCCACATCGGCAGCGGGGAACCGAGTCATGACTGCCTCGTGCATCTGCCGTGCGCTTTCCACATCTACGCGGTCGACACCGCTTGGAGTGGCCAAAGCCACAGAACCCGTCACCAGCGTGACCGAAGCACCGCGCAAAGCACACTCGGCAGCAAGGGCAAAACCCATTTTGCCTGACGAGAAATTGCCGATGAACCTCACAGGGTCGATTCTCTCGTAGGTGGGGCCAGCCGTAACTATCACATTCTTCCCTGCAAGATCTTGACGGTCATGGCTATTGAAAAAATCAACCAGCACGTCAAGAATCTTCTCAGGCTCCTCCATCCGGCCTTTGCCTATGAGGTGGCTTGCAAGCTCGCCAGCCTCAGGTTCAATGACGTGATTGCCATAACTGCGCAGAAGGTCAAGGTTGCGGGTAGTAGTGGGATGCTTAAACATATCAAGATCCATGGCCGGAGCCACAAACACGGGAGCCTTGGCCGAAAGATACGTTGTAACCAGCATATTGTCGGCTACGCCGGTTGCCATTTTGGCTATTGTTGATGCCGTGGCAGGAGCCACAACCATCGCATCGGCCCAGAGCCCCAAGTCAACGTGGCTGTTCCACTGGCCGGTGTTGGCCGTAAAGAACTCAGTTATCACCGGCTTGCCACTTAGCGTAGACAAAGTGACAGGCGAAATAAACTCTCTTGCATTAGGCGTCATAATCACCTGCACCTCAGCTCCCGCCTTCACCAAAAGGCGGGTGAGCACAGCCGATTTATAGGCAGCTATGCCGCCTGTTATGCCCAATATTATGTGTTTACCTTCAAGAACACGCATAGTCACCACGTCAGCCTTGCTTTGTGCGCATGTAGATGCGAGTGAGAACTTTTTTGGTGTTTTGCGGAAAATCGCCATGCATCATCCAGCCGTAGTAACCGCTGTCACGCTTGAGCACATCGGCCACCGGCTGTCCCTTGTATTTTCCGAAATTAAACACCTCCACATTTTGGTCGTTGTAGATGATGCGTCCAGCCAAGTCCACATTCTTGTTCTGCGTCGAGAAGTCGGAAAGGAACTGCACATCGTTTTGCAGCGAGGGGTAACGGTCGAGCTGTGCCTTGAGCACCTCATAAGTGGCCCGCGTGTCGGCATCGGCCGAATGGGCATCATCAAGGTTTTTGCCACAGTAGAACTTATAGGCAGCCACCAGATTACGCTGTTCCATTTTGTGAAAAATCGTCTGCACATCCACAAAACGGCGGCGGGCAAGGTCGATGTCGATTCCGGCATTGATAAACTCCTCCTCGAGCAGAGGGATGTCAAACCGGTTACTGTTGAACCCGGCCACATCGCACCCCTCAAAAGTCTTGGCAAGCTCTTTAGCCACCATTTTAAAGGTGGGGGCGTCTTTCACATCTTCATCGGTGATGTGGTGAATTGCGGTTGACTGCTCTGAAATGTGCTTCTCAGGGTTTAGCCTTATCGTCTTTGACTCTTCGGTGCCATTGGGAAACACTTTGATGTAGGAAAGCTCCACAATCTTGTCGGTTGTGATATTAAGACCAGTAGTCTCCACATCGAAAAATATAATTGGCGATTTTAAATTCAGTTCCATTTTTGCAGGTGGGTGTGAATTGATTTAATAAGACAAGCTGGCCACTGGCATGGCTTTGTGCTTAAGGGCTTAAAGCATAACCGGCATGAGCAGCACCAGCAGGTCGCTGCCTTCGGTCTGATTGGCCGGCACAAAAATACCAGCGCGCACAGCATCCATCAGTTTGATTATCACTGTGTCGTCATCTATGTTGCTAAGCACGTCGATAATGTGCTCGTTGTTGAAGCAAATCACCATATCGGCACCGTTGTAGTCACACTGAATGTGCTCTTCGGCCGATGTGCTGAAGTCGATATCCTGCGACGATATGGTTATCTCATTGCCTGTAAGCTTCAAATTTATCTGGCCGCCCGAGCTGGCGAACACCGACACGCGCCGCAACGCATTGAGCAGCTGCTGGCGGTCGACAGTCACACTGTAAGGATTGTCGGCAGGAATCACAGAGTTGTAGTTGGGATACCGGCCATTCACAAAGCGGCAAGTGAGCGTATAGTCGTCGACAGTGAACACAGCACCCTTGGAGTCGACCGAGATTTTCACATCACCGTCCTTTTTGTCGAACACAGAGTTGATGATCGACGCCGGTTTTGTGGGCAGAATGAATGAAGTTGTTACGCCCGTGTGCACATCGTTCTCGGTAAACTTAACCATCTTGTGCAAGTCGGTGGCAACAAACACCACCTTGTCGGGAGTCACATCACAGAACACACCCATCATCACAGGGCGCAAAGTGTCGTCGCTCACGGCAAAAATCGCTTGCTGAATGCCGCTCACAAGTTTTTTCACCGGCATCACGATTTCGGTTGTCGGCTCGGTTGACGCAGCCTTTTGAGGGAACTCGTTGCCATTGACACCCACAAAGTTATACTTGCCATTGACGTATTTGATCACGATCTCAAGATTGTCGTCGTCGATGTCGAACTCGAGACCGATATCAGGGAGTTGCTTCAACAAGTCGAGCATTGCTTTTGCATTGGCAGCAAACTTGCCCACTCCTTCGGCGCCCGACACCTCAACACGGGTGGTTAGCGAAGTCTCTTGATCGCTACCAGTGACAATAAGCTGATTGCCATCAAGATAAAACAAGAAATTATCAAGAATCGAAATGGTGTTTTTCGAGTTGACCACCTTGCTGACTGCCGACAAGTGCGACAGTAAAAGTTTACTTTGAATGTTGAATTTCATATTTCAGTGCTTATATTTATTTCGAGCCATTGCCATAAAGGCATACTTTAACTTACAAATATAGCTATTTTTCGCCAACCACACAATCGGTGGTTTCAAAAAGCAAACGCCACGCATCACATTTTCAAAAAATTAATACATCAGGAGTCTTATGGGCGATGCGCACACAGCAGTTGCGGGCACGCTGCCATCAACAGCAGCATGCCCGCAACCATCTAAATCCTTTCTCGCCCCCTACAGATTGTGAAGTGTAGATATCGCCGCAAGAGGGTCTTGTGCCTTAAACACATAGTTGCCGGCCACAAGCACATCGGCTCCCGCATCGGCCAGCAGACGTCCGGTCTCGGCATTCACGCCACCATCGATTTCCACCATGGCGTTAGAGCCGGTTTCGTCGATAAGCCGGCGCAGCTCACGCAGCTTGTTCAAGGTGTTGGGGATGAACTTTTGCCCACCAAAGCCCGGATTCACCGACATAAGCAACACGAGGTCGAGTTGGCCAATTATGTCGCGAAGCATGCACACAGGCGTGGCCGGATTGAGCGTGACGCCGGCCTTCATCCCGGCATCGTGGATTTGCTGCACCACACGGTCGAGGTGCTGGCACACCTCATAGTGGACATTCATTATGGCTGCGCCGCAATCGCGAACCTCGCTTATGAATTTCTGCGGTTCGACAATCATCAGATGCACATCAAGCGGTTTTGTGCACAACTGTTGCACATACTTGATTACGGGGAATCCAAAAGAGATGTTGGGCACAAACACGCCATCCATCACATCGAGGTGAAGCATCGATGCCTCACTGGAGTTTATCATTTCGATGTCGCGCTCAAGGTTTCCGAAATTGGCCGACAACAACGACGGTGATACTTGCATTGTAGAGTATATTTATTCAGTTTTATCAGATGCCTCCTATTAGGCGGGAGTCACTTTGCTTTTTTTCTTCTTCAGCGCATTGTAGGCTATGTAGAGCACAATGAAAATGGCCAGTGCATATCCGCCATAGCTCAAATAGCTATTATAATGCTCAAGCTGAGCCAGCAGCTGGTCTTCGGGAAACTTTGTGCTGAGCCAGTAGCCAAGTGCCGCAAGCACTGCATTCCACAACCCGGCCCCAAGCACAGTATAAAACGTGAATTTCCAAAAATTCATGCGTGCGATACCAGCCGGAATCGATATCAGCTGCCTGACGGCAGGAATCAGGCGGCCTAGAAATGTGGATATTGCGCCATGCTTGTCGAAATAAGCCTCGGCTTTTGCCACTTTTTCGGCATCAATGAGGCAGGCATGGCCAAAACTGCTGTCGGCGAAACGGTAAACAACCGGACGACCTATGCACAAAGCCAGCAAATAGTTGATGGCAGCCCCTATAAATGCGCCAAACGTAGCGAAGAAGCACACCATATATATATTAAGCTCGCCATTGCGGGCCGCAAAATATGCAGCCGGCGGCACCACCACCTCAGACGGAAACGGGATAAACGAGCTTTCAATTGCCATAAGACAAGTGATTGTGGTGTAGTTGAGGTTTCCCTTATACCACTTGTATATTTGCACCACGTCGCGCGGCATATACATTACAATCAGCACTATAACAGCAACCACGACAGCAGCCACGACTATCAGTTGAATTGTATTCTTTTTCATTGTTGATTTTTAATTATTGTTTGATGAATAACGAGCGCAAAGTTAGCCATTATTGTGCAATTGATAGCCAAAGGCAACCAACATTTTGCCATAGGCTTCGGCCTTTTGGACAAGCGGCAACGGATAGGCCCGCGACGACGACGGCATTCGGCACAGCCTGAACTTGTGCCCGGCTACCGTGCAGTCTACCAGTTGCCCTATCTTGGGGACATCGACCCCAGCCATCCCGGCTATCACCGAAGTGGCTTTCTCGCCAGCCGTGATCACGCCCTCGATAGAGGGACGCGCGGCAAACAGCGCAGCCAAGTCAATGGGCTCAACAATCTCAAGGAACTTGTCGCTGGCATTGTCCTTCAGGCGGTGCACTCGCATGGCCGTATCCCACAATGCAATGCGGTGTGCGGTGAGAAAGCGCTTTATGTCGGGGAGCAAAAACATGCGCTTATCGGCATCCCAAAACCGGTTGGGGTCGGCATAAAAAAGCAGCCCCATTATGCGCCACATGTCGTTGATTTTATTCGGGTAATAAAACGGCATCGACCACCTTTCAGGCTTTGGAGGAAAAGTGCCGAGCATGATGATGCGCGCATCGTCGGGCAGAAATGGCTCAAATGGGTGAGATTCAATTTTTTTGATATGTTCCATAGCTTAAACTCCACAAATTTACTCGTTAACCGCATTATTTACAACAAATAGTGTGTGGCAAAATTTAATTTTTATTAATTTTGCCATAATTGACGGCAACCAGCGCCGCATGAGCCACACTCGTCGGCAAGAGTCGGCCCTACCCGACTCTGCTGCCTTTGGGAAAGGATATTGAGATAACACACAAAAACATTCACACTTATAGAAACAACAGCTGTATGAAGATTCAAAAATTACTGTTGCTGGCAATAATTGCTGTTATTGCAGGCAGTTGCAACACATCGAAAGACATCCCTTATGTGATTGATGCCGGCAAGCTTCCACAAGAAGTGCTGCAGGCCGCTTCTAAAGCCACCGACCAAGCCATTATGCCGGGCGACCTGCTCGACATCACAGTGACTAGCTTCAACTCCGAAGCCGTGAAGCCATTCAACCGCGGCAGCTACCGTAGCACAGAAAGCGGAGTCCAGTCGCAATCAACAGGAAGCCAAGACGGGCAACAATACTACCTGGTTGACACCAAGGGCGACATCGAGTTCCCGATACTGGGCAAATTGCATGTGGGCGGACAGACCAAATCGGCCGTAGAGAATCTCATAGCATCACAAATATATCCCAAATATCTGACCGAGCGCCCCGGTGTGGAGATTAGGCTCCGCAATTTCCACGTGTCGATTCTCGGCGAGGTGAATTCGCCCGGAGTGGTCACATCGCAAAATGAGCGCCTCAACATTCTGGAAGCCATAGCCCAAGCCGGCGACCTCACCATCAACGGCAAGCGCAACAACGTGCTTGTGGTGAGCACCAACGCCGATGGCAGCCGCTCGGTGCGCTATGTGAACCTTAACGACAAGAACCTGCTTGTGTCGCCAAGCTTTTACCTTAGCCAGAACGACATTATATATGTTGAGCCCAACGGCTCAAAAGCCCGCTCATCATGGTCGGTACCTCCGGCACTGACACTGACTGTGGGCTCGGTGGGCACACTGATTTCAATTGCCACATTCATCATCACGCTCACGAAGTAACCATTTAGGAATACAGAGAATCACAACGGCGGCGACACCCGGTTGGGGTATCGCCGCCGTTGCTGTTAGTCTTTTGCTTTTAGCGCAACTGCCTATTTGATTATGTGTTCCAGGTCCTTTGTGTTATTGGCAATCTCGGCATCGGGAACCTCGTAGTTAAACAAGTCGTTGGCGAAATAGCGGTCGTAGGCCGTCATATCGATAAGGCCGTGACCCGACAGGTTGAACAGAATCACTTTCTTGCGGCCCTCCTCCTTAGCCTTGAGAGCCTCGCGCACTGCTGCGGCTATGGCATGAGCCGATTCAGGAGCGGGAATAATGCCCTCGCTGCGAGCAAAGAGTGTTGCGGCCCTAAACGTCTCAAGTTGCGGGATGTCGACTGCATCGATTATTCCATCGTGCTTCAACTGGCTCACCACCGAGCCGGCTCCGTGGTAGCGAAGACCGCCGGCATGAATGTTGGCAGGCTGGAAATCGTGGCCAAGCGTGTACATGGGGATGAGAGGAGTGTAACCAGCCTCGTCGCCGAAGTCATACTGGAACACGCCGCGAGTCAGTTTGGGGCAAGACGACGGCTCAGCCGCTATGAACCGCGCATCGTGCTCACCACTAAGCTTGTGGCGCAGGAACGGGAATGCAAGGCCCGAAAAATTGCTGCCGCCACCAAAGCATGCAATCACCGTATCGGGATATTCGCCAGCCATTTCCATCTGTTTCTCGGCCTCAAGACCTATCACCGTCTGGTGCAAAGCCACGTGGTTAAGCACCGAGCCAAGCACATACTTGCAGTTTGGCGTGCTCATTGCCAGCTCCACAGCCTCGCTGATTGCGGTGCCAAGCGAACCTTGGTAGTTGGGATTATCAGTGATTATCTTGCGGCCAGCCTTGGTCGACATGCTGGGCGATGCTATGACCTCGGCTCCATAAGTCTGCATGATTGAGCGGCGATATGGTTTCTGCTCATAGGAAATCTTCACCATATATACAGCCAATTCAAGTCCGAAGTGCTTGGCTGCAAGCGACAGAGCTGCGCCCCACTGCCCTGCACCGGTCTCGGTAGTGATGTTGGTCACTCCTTCCTTTTTGCAGTAATAAGCCTGTGCGATGGCCGAATTCAGCTTGTGTGAGCCAACCGGGCTCACGCTCTCGTTCTTGAAATAGATGTGGGCCGGAGTGTCCAAAAGTCGCTCAAGGCCTGTGGCACGCACCAGTGGCGTGGGTCGCCAAATGCGGTACATCTCACGCACCTCATCGGGGATTTCAATCCAGCGGTGCTCCATATCAAGTTCCTGACGTGACGCCTCACGCGAAAACAATGGATACAGGTCTTCCTCTTTCAAAGGCTGCTTTGTGGCAGGATTGATCAGAGGACGCGGTTTGGTGGGCATATCAGCCATCACATTGTACCATGCTTGGGGTATGTCGCTCTCATTGAGAAGAAATTTCTTTGTTTCCATAACCATATGTTTTTATAATGTATATTTATGTATTATTTTCGTTTAACAATGCAAATATACTACATTTCATTTCATAAAAACAAATTTTTATGCCATTTTTTCAGCATTTTTGCAAGAAAAATTTCAATAACTGAAATTTTGTCACTTGCATATTTTTGCACGCATCTTCCTAAGTCATTATAACACAACCCATTGCCCATGGCAAATCACAATTGATGGCACACACTTTGCTAAACGATGAATTGAAAAAACAATTCAAGAAAACAAACAAAAAATCATATTATGAACTTTGACAACTTTACTATCAAATCACAGAAAATCGTACAGAAAGCTGTACAGATTGCACAGGGAAGCAACAACCAGGCCATTGAGCCGCTGCACCTGTTGAGAGCGATTCTTATAGAGGGTGACGCTGTGGTTAAGTTCATTTTCCAAAAACTTGACATCAGCCCCACCAACGTGGATAGGCGCCTTGACGATGAGCTGGCGAAACTGCCCAAAGTGAACGGAGGCAATTCCTACTTGAGCAACGAGGCCAACCAAGTGCTTGAATATGCCACAAGCTATGCCTCTAAAAACGGCGACCAGTATGTGACTGCCGAGGCACTGTTTATGGGCGTTTTCAAAAAGGGAGGAATGGCAGCCACCATTCTTAAAGACGCCGGAGTGACTGAAGACTTGCTGCAACAGGCTATAGCCGAACTCAGAAAAGGGAAAAAGGCCACAGGGCAAGAGGCCGAAGAGCAATACAACGCCCTAAGCAAATATGCCATTAACCTTTGCGAACGGGCTCGGCAAGGCAAGCTCGATCCGGTGATTGGCCGCGATGACGAAATCAGGCGAGTGCTCCAGATACTGAGCCGACGCACAAAGAACAACCCCATCTTGATTGGCGAGCCGGGCACTGGCAAGACCGCAATTGTAGAAGGGCTGGCTCAGCGAATAGTGCGTGGCGACGTGCCCGAGAACCTTAAGAACCGGCAAGTGTATTCGCTCGACATGGGTGCACTGATTGCAGGTGCCAAATACCAAGGCGAGTTTGAAGAAAGGCTCAAAGCCGTGATCAACGAAATCACACAGGCCAACGGCGACATCATCCTGTTTATCGACGAGATACACACCCTTGTGGGGGCAGGCAAAAGCGGCGGAGGTGCCATGGACGCGGCCAACATACTGAAGCCGGCCCTTGCACGCGGTGACCTGCGTAGCATTGGTGCCACCACTCTTGACGAATATCAAAAATATTTTGAGAAAGACAAGGCTCTGGAGCGCAGGTTCCAGGTGGTAATGGTTGACGAGCCCGATGAGGAGAGCGCAATCGCAATCATGCGCGGACTTAAAGAAAAATATGAGAACCACCACAAGGTGCGCATTCGCGACGAAGCGATAATTGCCGCCGTGCAACTTAGCCAGCGATACATCAGCGACCGCTTCCTGCCCGACAAGGCCATCGACCTCATGGACGAGGCAGCGGCAAAGTTGCGCATAGAGATGGACTCGGTGCCGCAAGGACTCGACGAGGTGACCCGCAAGATTTCCCAACTCGAGATTGAGCGCGAGGCCATCAAGCGCGACGGCGACGAGCAGCGCATCAAGCAGATTGAGGAACAGATAGCCAACCTCAAGGACAAAGAGCGTGACTACAGTGCCAAGTGGAACGCCGAGAAAGAGCTGATAAACAAAATACAGCAAAACAAGATTGACATTGAGCAGCTCAACTTTGAGGCCGAACGCGCCGAACGCGAAAGCGACTATGCCCGCGTGGCACAGATTCGCTACTCAAGCATCAAGCAGAAAGAGGACGAGAATGCTAGAATACAGAAGCAACTCAACGAGATGCAAGGCGACAAAGCCCTGATCAAAGAAGAAGTGGACGCCGACGACATTGCCGATGTGGTTTCGAGATGGACTGGCATTCCAATAAACAAGATGATGCAAAGCGAGAAGGACAAGCTGATACACCTCGAAGACGAGTTGCACAAGCGCGTGGTGGGACAAAACGAGGCCATAACGGCCATAGCCGACGCCGTAAGGCGCAGCCGTGCCGGGCTAAACGATCCGCGCCGACCAATCGGCTCGTTCATATTCCTTGGCACCACCGGCGTGGGCAAGACCGAGCTTGCCAAGGCACTGGCCGACTATCTGTTTAACGACGAGAATATGATGACGCGCATCGACATGAGCGAATACCAAGAGAAGTATTCGGTATCGCGCCTCATTGGCCCGCCTCCGGGCTATGTGGGCTATGAGGAAGGCGGACAGCTTACCGAGGCCGTGAGACGCAAGCCCTACTCAGTGGTATTGTTTGACGAAATTGAAAAGGCACACCCCGACGTGTTCAACATACTGCTGCAAGTGCTCGACGACGGGCGTCTGACCGACAACAAAGGCCGCACCGTGAACTTCAAAAACACGATTATAATTATGACTTCCAATTTGGGAAGCGACTTGATTCGTGAACGGTTTGAGCATCTCACCAACGACAACCGCGAAAGCGTGGTGAGCAAGACCAAGAACGATGTGTTTGAAATGCTGAAAAAGACAATCAGGCCCGAATTCCTCAACCGAATAGACGAAGTGATAATGTTCAGCCCGCTCAACGAAGCTGAAATTGGTCAAATAGTATCACTTCAGCTCAACAGCGTGGCACGGATGCTGGCTAAAAACGGACTGACACTGACCGCCACCCCCGCAGCAGTCAATCTGCTTGCCGGTGCCGGTTATGATCCCGAATTCGGCGCCCGCCCAGTGAAGCGCGCAATTCAGAGCTTAGTGCTCAATCAGTTGTCGAAAGACATAATCGCACAGCGCATCGACCGCGAGAAGCCCATTGTGGTTGATGCCGAGAACGGCAATATAGTGTTCAGAAACTGAGCGTTGCCTGCATAGTTAAAGCGGAGCCGCCCCCCAACAAAAGGGAGCGGCTCCGTTATTTTTATATAGTGACCAGATAGTCAGTCACCACCGATGGCGGCTCAGCATTCGTAGTCAACGCATGCGCGATTTTCCTTGTGGCCCTTCAAGAGCCCGGCTGCTGCCACGTGAGCCGGATGATTGGCATAAGTTGCCACATCGGCTATAGTAGGCACTATTGCGGTGAGCACCACGTCCCACTCCTCTGAAGGGTTTTCATTAAGCCCCACCTCAATGCTTTGAAGCACGCTTATCTGCTCAGGAAGCGCCTCAAGGGCAGCCTTAAAACGCTTGGCCACCTCCAGCCTTTCGGCATCGGTGCCAGTGAGCTTGAACATTACTATATGCTTTACCATATCACAGTTTTTATTTTATTGGTTGTTGTAAAGTTTATCTTTCATTGCAATGATCTTCTCGTCGCTAATGTAGTCGTCATAATCCATCATCTTGTCGATTATGCCATTAGGCGTGAGTTCGATTTCGCGGTTACATACGGTCTGGATGAACTCATGGTCGTGAGAAGCCATAAGCACATTGCCCTTGAAAGCCTGCAACGTGTTGTTGAATGCCTGAATCGACTCAAGGTCGAGATGGTTGGTGGGGGTGTCGAGAATGAGTGTATTAGCATTAATCATCATCATCTTGGCAATCATGCAACGCATTTTCTCTCCACCCGAAAGCACAGAAGCCTTCTTGAGCACATCCTCACCGCTGAACAGCATTTTGCCGAGGAATCCCTTCAGATAGATTTCGCTCGTGTCGTTGCTGAACTGCGACAGCCAGTCGACAAGATTCAAATCGGTGTTGAAATACTGAGAGTTGTCAAGTGGCAGATAAGACGTGGTTATGGTTTGTCCCCACTCAAACGTGCCCTCGTCGGGCTTGCGCTTGCCATTGATGATTTCAAACAGAGCCGTCATGGCACGCGGGTCACGGCTAAGGAACACAATTTTATCGCCCTTTTCCACATTGAAATTCAAATCCTTGAACAGGATTTCGCCATCAATCGATGCCGTAAGGCCATGCACCTCAAGGATTTTGTTGCCAGGCTCACGCTCTGGAGTGAAAATGATGCCAGGGTAGCGACGCGACGACGGCTGGATTTCCTCAACATTGAGTTTCTCGAGCATCTTCTTGCGGCTTGTGGTCTGCTTCGACTTTGCAACATTGGCACTGAAGCGGCGTATGAATTCAAGGAGTTCCTTGCGCTTCTCCTCGGCACGCTTGTTCTGCTGTTGCTGCTGGCGCAGCGCGAGCTGACTCGACTGATACCAGAAGCTGTAGTTGCCGGCATAGAGTGTGATCTTGTGATAATCGATATCGAGAGTGTGGGTTGATATTGCGTCGAGGAAGTGGCGGTCGTGCGACACCACAAGCACCGTGTTCTCGAAATTTGAAAGGTAGTTCTCAAGCCAGGTGACAGTGTCGAGGTCAAGGTCGTTGGTAGGCTCATCGAGAAGCAGGTTGTCGGGATTGCCAAAGAGGGCTTTTGCAAGCAGCACACGCACCTTGGCTTTGGCAGGCATGTCCTTCATGAGAGTGTAATGCGACTCCTCTTTGATGCCAAGGCCACTGAGCAGCGTGGCGGCATCGCTCTCGGCATTCCAGCCGTTCATCTCGGCAAATTTCTCTTCCAGTTCCGACGCTCTCACGCCGTCGGCCTCGCTGAAGTCGGGCTTTGCATAAATCGCATCCTTCTCCTTCATCACCTCCCACAGCGTGGTGTGTCCTTGCAGCACGGTGTCCATCACAGTGAACTCATCGAACGCAAAGTGATCCTGGCTCAGCACCGACATGCGCTCGCCCGGGCCTTGAGTGACCGTGCCGTGAGTGGGCGTGAGCTGGCCGCTAAGCATACGCATCAGCGTACTTTTTCCCGCGCCGTTGGCTCCTATTATACCATAGCAGTTGCCTGGGGTGAACTTTAGGTTCACGTCCTGGAACAGCACTTTTTTACCAAATTGAATACCTAAATTGTTAGTTATGATCATACCCTGATTTGAATATATTTATAGTGCAAAGTTACTAAAAATGAACGAACGTACTAGCCACTAGCACACAATTAAGCGCCACACCCAGCACTGCATGATGCTGGAGGGCGGCGCTTAACGTATGCAATTATCGAATTATCAACGGCCATTGCGGTGCCGGAGCACCATCGCCGGGCATTGAAAATTACTCAGCAACTACCTCGAAAGGAATCTCGGCAGAAACTTCCTTGTGAAGCTTAACCACGGCAGTGTATTTGCCCACTTCCTTAACGGGATCCTTGATGCTGATGATTTTACGGTCGATATTGTGGCCAAGTTTCTCGAGAGCCTCGGCGATTTGGATGTTGGTAACAGAGCCAAAGATAGTGCCGGTGGTGCTTACCTTAGCGCCAATGGTGAGAGAAACGTCCTTGAGCGACTCGGCAACTGCCTCGGCATCAGCCTTGATTTTGGCAATCTTGTGAGCGCGCTGACGCAGGTTTTCGGCCAAGACTTTCAGAGCCGAGGGAGAAGCGATGACTGCTTTGCCCTGGGGAATCAAGTAGTTGCGGCCATATCCGCTTTTAACTTCAACAACGTCGTCTTTGTAACCGAGGTTGCTGACATCTTCCTTTAATATAATCTTCATAATAAAAGTGTCTCCTAATTAAAAATTATTTCATCAAATCGGTTACATAGGGCAGCAAAGCCAGGTGACGTGCACGCTTAACGGCTTTAGCTACTCGTCTTTGGAACTTCAGCGAAGTGCCAGTGATGCGACGGGGAAGAATCTTACCCTGCTCGTTGAGGAACTTCTTGAGGAATTCAGGATCCTTGTAGTCGATATACTTGATTCCGCTTCTCTTGAAACGGCAATATTTCTTTTTGTTGATGTCAACTGACAGCGGAGTCAGATAACGGATTTCAGATTGAGTCTGTGCCATGATTTAAATCTCCTTTAAGAATTTGATTGTGTAATTACTCTTTAACTTCAGCGTTGGCCTCAGCGGCGGGAGCTTCAGCTGTTTCGGCTTTGGCTTCTTCCTTCTTGGCTTTTTTGAGGCTTCTTCTCTTCACTGCATACTCTTCGGCATACTTGTCGAGGCGGAAGGTAAGGAAACGGAGCACCTTCTCATCGCGGCGGAAAGCTGTCTCAAGCTTAGCCACAACGGTGGGCTCGGCGTCAAACTCAACTAAAGTGTAAAATCCGGTAGACTTCTTTTGGATGGGGTAAGCCAGCTTGCGCAGGCCCCAGTTCTCTTCGTTGACAATGCTTGCGCCATTGTCGGTGAGAACTTTCTTGAATTTCTCTACCGCTTCCTTCATCTGAGGCTCAGATAAAACGGGAGTTAAAATGAAAACGGTTTCGTAGTTGTTCATAAAAACTTAAAAATTAAAATATTAGTATGATGCATTCAGAAAATGCGGTGCAAAGTTAAGATTTTTTTTTGACACTTGCAATCTTTTGTGGAAATACGGCTTTAGCGAGCCCACGGGTATTTATGCTTTTTGCAGCATTTGTGCAGGACTTTTGTGCCATCAACAGAGTTGCCCAAACCATGCACGTGTATCACATTATTATATATAATAGCAATGCACCACCCCGCTGTACCCGTTCTTAGGCCAACACACCGTTCTATGTTGTATAACATATGGAAAAATTTGGTCTAATATATATATATATATATATATATATATTCGCTTGATTTTTAACATTAGGCCATAATACTTTTTCAATTAAACATAGGTAACCATATACGTTTAGGTCCCCAAACCACATGATTTTTTTGCATGATTTGATTTGGAATTTTGCGAGTTGATTTGTATAATGACAATGTGATTTCAACAACGACGATGTAAGCCGAAAGGCAATCGTTGAAACACGTTTTTGGGAAAAAGACGAGCAACAACTCGTTGCTTGTTCCTATTGTGGTGAGCATCATTGTATGTCATCATTGCAGACAGGAGTGGTGTTTATAAAAAACATTCCAACTATCTGATTCTTTTGAAAAAACAATTTATATATAACTAATAATTCACTTATTAAATTTTTTATTATGGAAGCAACCACAGCTCGAATTAACGGAGTCTTCAACCAATCTAGAATTCTTCGTATTCCTTTTTTTCAACGTCAATATGTTTGGCAAGAACAAGATTGGGAAGTTTTTACCAATGACATGTATTCACTTATAGACAATGACACCGACTATTTCCTTGGTGCTTTAATTCTCAAAGAGGAACAGATTTCTAACCAAGAAAGAGCTTATGGTATTTCTCAAAAATTATCTGTAGTTGATGGCCAACAAAGACTTACCACACTCTCAATATTTATGAAAGTGTTGTATATGGTGTCAGGAAGACAGAATTACGAATTTGATTGTCAATTCAAAAACGACGATAATGAACACACACCTATACTTCACCACAACATGAATGACAGAGTGGCATTTAATGAGATAATGAATCTTGAAACGCCTCTTGAAGAAATTCCAAGATTCGCAGGAAAGCAAGTTGTAGCTGCGTATCGTTATTTTAGAAATGAGCTAATGCGTCGTGGACATTTGTCAAATTTGCTTAATGCTATTAAATCCCACATTCGTTTTGTCGAAATAACCCTACACCAAACAGACAACGAGAAACAGATTTTTGAAACTATAAACTCTCTTGGTGTGGACTTGACCACTGACGAACTTCTGAAGAATTTCCTATATTATGGTCCTAACAAAGAAGAAGCATACATTCAAAATTGGAAGCCGATATTCGATGATGATGATGCACGCAAATTCTGGGGAACGGATGATGCTGCTCGCCGTCAGCAAAAAGGCAAACAAGAATCAAAAGTCATTGAAACATTCATTTTGCATTTTGTCAAAATACAAATGTGGAAATATAGAGACAACTTTCAAGCTAATGCAAGAAAAAAACTTGTTGCCAAAAATAACCTTTTTGAAAGTTGCAAGGCATTTGTCAATGATTATGGCGAAGATCGCATGACCCTCGCCAATGAAATTATAGAATATGCGAAATTGTATCGTAAATATTTTGACAAAAATTTATTGGATGTTCGCATTCCTATGGCAGCAAGCATCAAACGCTTGGCTTGCTATGCCATGGCTAAAGAATCAACGATCATTCCATATCTCCTCTACATTCTTAGAAATGTCTCTGATTATGCCGAACAGATTAGAATGTTTGATTATTTAGAGAAATACTTGCTTCGAAGAATTGTTTCTATGCCCAAATCCACAAACAAAAATTACACGGAATTCTTTAGCGAGACTTTAATTGGCAATGAAGTCAACACCTTCGCAAAATTGAAGGAAAGACTCATGAGTTATGATGCAACTCAAAATCAATTCATGCCAAGCGACGAAGCTATTGACGACAACATCTCATCAATTTCTGTCGATTCGGAAACGGCAAGACTCTTCTACTATATGCTTGAGACAAGAATAGGCTATTATATAGAAGACAGGGGATTCAATAAGTATTGCATTGATGCTATTATGCCGAAGCCGGGGGCTAAGAATGCCAACACATGGACAGCTCATGAAGATGAAGCCATGGAAAGCCTTAGAAAAACACGTTCGCAAAACATAGGCAATTATTTGCTGATGCTCACTGATGAGTCGTCAGCTAAATCAATCAAGGATGCAGCTTGGAGCAACAAGGTGGATCATCTTAAAGAGTGGTCTAGAGACGTACGCACCGCACAATGGTTCAGGACAATCTCCGAGTGGAACGAAGATGCTATAAACGAGCATAACAAATTAGTTGCTGACACGGTCAAAAGACTTTTGCCAATTAACGACTGATTTTAATCTAATTTGCTTGCCTTTGGCAAGTACAGATTCTATATTTACCACAGGAAGTAAATGAGTTGGAGCTCTTTGCTAAGGCAGGAAATTCTGCCTTAGCTTTACTTCCTTTTCTACCTTTCAAAAATAGTATTGAATAAATAAACTTTAATATAAGAGAAATGAGTAAAAAAGAGAAAATCAAAAAATGAATTGGACGGATTGAGACAAGGTCCTACCAAAGCAACCAATAAGCCCCTACGGGACAATGAGATGGCAAGTATTCTAAAGAAGTTGTTCCCTGGGCACGAACTGCCTCAAAAGCAAAGTTGCCTAAAAGACCTCCATGGTAAGACGGCTAAAACAAAGAGTGGACATAGGATACAACCGGATTTCATTTTGGACGCCCACAGGACCATCATTGAAATAGATGGCCAGAATTACAGAGTGGGCCATTACACGAGTGCCAAGACATGTATCGACGATCTTGAAAAAGACGAGAAATACAAAGAGCTCGGCTGGAAAGTCATTCGTATTCCTGCATATATCCAACTAGACAAGGAGATGATAAAGCATCTGTTTGGAATTGACTACTCTGAGGATTTATATCCAATGTGCCATCAACATGGCTTCTTACACGAACAGATTTCTCTTCCAGCCGACTTTTGCAATTTAGGGTTAGCGCGATTCTATAAAGAGATGGATACCTGGCCTGATGTTGTGAAAGACAAAATTCTCGACACACTAAAAGAACGCATAGTCCGGTTTCAAAAGCAGGGGTATGATTATCAGTCGGCAAGATTGATGGTCGTGCCTGAAGATTTCAAGTATAACATTTAGTCAGGGTTGTTTACCTAATTGACATTTCATTCTAAAAACGTTGCGCCCATAATTACAATTTTAAAATTTAAAGGCCGTTTGTGTTGATTATTTAATTATTTTGCCTACCTTTGCATAAACTTTTGAGAATATGACACGATTTTATTCATATTATTTTTTCTTTTACTTTTATTTTTACCGAATAAAGGCAGGATTGATATGTGGGTAAAAGCCGTAACGATTTTTTGAATAAATGGTTAAAACAATATTAAGTCCTGCCAAGTTTTCTTGACAGGACTTTTTATTTTAACAACAAAAAGAAGACAAACAATGGCACAAGAACTGATAGTGGCGATTCAAGGTGTGGCCGGATGCTTTCACGATGCCGCCGCCAGAGAATATTTCAAGGACTATGACGTGAGCACCATAGAGTGCGACACATTTCACGACGTGTTTGACACACTGCAGTCGTCGCCAGCCACGATCGGCATCGTTGCCATAGAGAACACCATTGCCGGCAGCCTGCTTCAAAACCACGAACTGCTTCGCCAAAGCGACGTGAAAATCATAGGCGAATACCGGATGCACATTGCCCATGTGATTGCCGCCTTGCCGGGCCAAGGCCTGCGCGACCTGCAGGAAGTGAATTCCCACCCCATGGCCCTCAGGCAATGCGACAAGTGGCTCAGAAACCACCCATGGCTCAAAGTGGTTGAAGCCAGCGACACGGCCGGCAGCGCCAAAGCCATAGCAGAGAACGGGCTATGGGGACACGCAGCCGTGTGCGGAAAATTTGCGGCACAGCTCTACGGGCTGGAGATTCTGGAAGAAGACATCCAGACCAACCAGCGCAACTCCACCAGATTTCTCATTGTTGCCAACAAGGCCAACAGTCACATCGACTCACTGAAAAGCGGCATGGGAAAATCGAGCATAGCCTTCACCCTGCCCCACTCACGCGGCAGCCTGTCGGCCGTGCTCACCATACTGTCGTTCTACGGAATGAACCTCACTAAGATTCAATCGCTGCCCATCATAGGGCAAGAATGGGAATACCGGTTCTATATCGACCTCACATTTGACGACGACACCCGCTACCGACAAGCCATAGACGCCGTGCGCCCACTGATAAACGAACTAAAAATTCTTGGAGAATATGCAGAATTCACAGAACGCGACAATTAAGCCCGCCCGAAGAATCGCAGAAGTAAAAGAATACTACTTCTCGCGCAAGCTCAGAGAAATAGCTCAACTGAATGCGGCCGGAGCCGACATCGTATCGCTAGGCGTGGGCGGCCCCGACCGACCGCCGCACACCGATGTGGTGAAAACCCTTTGCGACGAGGCTGCAAGACACGACACACACGGATATCAGCCTTATACCGGGCTGAAAGAGTTGCGGCAAGCATTCTCGGGCTGGTATGGCAAATATTATGGAGTGGAGCTTGATCCAAACAGCGAAGTTCTGCCATTGATAGGATCGAAAGAAGGGGTAACGCACATCACCCTGGCATTTGTAAATCCGGGCGACGGCGTGCTGGTGCCGAACCCAGGCTACCCCACCTACACATCGGTGAGCAAGCTGGCCGAAGCCGAGATTTTCAACTACGACTTGACAGAAGAGACAGGATGGCTACCCGATTTCGACGCGTTGGAGCAACTGCCCCTCGACAAGATAAAGCTGATGTGGGTCAACTACCCCAACATGCCCACCGGCAAGTGCGCGTCGATGGAGACATTTGAGAAGCTCGTGGAATTTGGCCGAAAGCACAACATTGTGATTGTAAACGACAACCCCTACAGCTTTATCCTCAACGACACTCCGCTAAGCATCTTCAACGTGGCCGGAGCGAAAGACATAGCAATAGAGCTGAATTCGCTAAGCAAATCGCACAACATGCCCGGATGGAGAATAGGCATGGCCGCCTCGAACAAGGAGTTTATCAGTTGGGTTTTGCGTGTGAAATCAAACGTCGACTCAGGCCAATTCCGCCCCATGATGCTTGCTGCTGCCAGAGCCCTGCAATGCGGCCGCGAATGGTATGAGGAACTCAACGGCGAGTACCAAGCCAGGCGAAAAGTGGCCGAGCAGATAATGGATGCCTTGGGATGCCGCTTCGACCCACAGCAAAGGGGATTATTCCTTTGGGGCAAGATTCCCGACAGTCAAAGCAATGCCGAAGAGTATGCCGACACCATCCTCGACAAAGCGCGCGTGTTTGTGGTGCCAGGCAGCATATTCGGCTCCAACGGCAACAGGCACATCAGGCTTTCGCTATGCGCCACACAAGAGAAACTACATGAAGCACTTTCACGAATAAAACAAACGATAAAATAACAGAACACTATGAGCAACGACACCATATTTCCAGATCTAAAGCCCCTGACATTCGACGGGGTAGACACCAAGCGCCCACTTGTGATTGCCGGGCCGTGCAGCGCCGAGACAGAAGAACAAGTGCTGGGCACAGCACAAGAGCTTCATAAAAACGGCGTCAAAATTTTCAGAGCAGGCATTTGGAAACCGCGCACAAAGCCCGGAGGCTTTGAGGGCGTGGGCATCAGAGGACTGCTGTGGCTGCATCAAGTGAAAAAGGAAACCGGCATGCTCACTGCCACCGAAGTGGCAACCCATGAGCATGTGGCCGCAGCCATAGAGGCTGGTGTAGACATTTTGTGGATTGGAGCCAGAACGTCGGCCAACCCGTTTGCCATGCAAGACATTGCCGACGCGCTGAAAGGGCACGAAGAAATGACAGTGCTGGTTAAAAACCCCGTCAACCCCGACATAGAGCTGTGGATTGGGGCCCTGCAACGCATATACAACGCTGGCATTCGTCGGTTGGGAGCCATACACCGCGGATTCAGCACCTACGGGAAGCACCTATATCGCAACGTGCCGCAATGGCACATTCCCATTGAGCTGCACCGCCGCATCCCCAACATGACACTACTGTGCGACCCGTCGCACATAGGCGGCAAGCGTGAACTCATAGCCCCACTGTCGCAGCAAGCCATGGACATGGGCTTCGACGGCTTAATCGTGGAATCGCACAACAACCCCGACTGCGCCCTTAGCGATGCAGCCCAGCAAGTGACCCCCGATTCACTAAACTTAATCCTCAACACCCTAATCGTGCGCGACATGAACCAGACAACAGAGAACCTGACCCTACTGCGCCAGCAAATAGACCAGTGCGACAACGAACTCATAGAAATGATAGGCAAGCGAATGCGCATAGCCCGCGAAATAGGACAATACAAAAAAGAGCACAGCATGCAGGTGGTACAGACCGGCCGGTATGGCGACGTGATGCAATCGCGCCTGAAGCAAGCCAAGTCGCTAGGCCTCAACGAGACATTCATGAAAGAAGTAATGGAGGCCATACACGGCGAGTCGGTAAGGCAACAGCTTGAGGTGGTGAACAAGAAAGACTAACGACAAACACAATTGCTATGAAAATATTGATTTTAGGCGCAGGAAAGATGGGAAAGTTTTTCTGCGACGTGCTGAGTTTTGACCACGATGTGGCCATCTACGAGACCGACCGCCAGAAGCTGCGGTTCACATTCAATGCCCTGCGCCTGTCGACCATAGGCGAGATAGTGGACTTTGCCCCCGATATGATGATAAATGCCGTGACGGTGAAATTCACCATCGAGGCATTTAAGACAATACTGCCCTACTTGCCACCCAAGTGCATCATAGCCGACATAGCCTCGGTGAAAACAGGCTTGCCCGAATTCTACTGCGATTGCGGGCACCCGTTTGTGAGCACACACCCCATGTTTGGCCCAACATTTGCCTCGTTGAGCAATTTAAGCAACGAGAACGCAATCATAATAAGCGAAGGCGACGAGGCCGGCAAGGATTTCTTCAGAAAACTGTATGGCCGCCTGCACCTTAACGTGAAGGAATACACGTTTACCGAGCACGACGAGACCATAGCCTACTCGCTCTCGATTCCCTTTGCGAGCTCACTGGCATTTGCGAGCGTGATGCGGCATCAAGAGGCACCCGGAACCACATTCAAGCGGCACATGACCATTGCCCGAGGGCTGATGTCGGAAGACGACTATCTGCTCCAAGAAATACTCTTCAACCCCTTGACCATTGAGCAGCTCGACAAAATCACAGCACAGATGGCACGGTTGAAAAAGATTATTGCCGACCGCGACAGCGAAGCAATGAAAGCCTACCTGAATGAGGTGAGAGCCAATCTAGAATAATCATTCCATCAAGGCCATGCGCAGCAAGCGCTCAACTTCGGGCTTGAATATGCCGCCCTCGTGCATCTTTTGCCCACCTATGTAGAATGTGGGCACATAGTAATAGTCGTGGGCATTGGCCACGTCAGGATTTTCATCCTCCTCTATTGCATTAATCTCCACTTGCGACAACTCGGGGTGTTCCGATTTCAATTCATCGATATACCGGAACGCCTTTTTGCAATAAGGACAGTGCTTTAGGTAAAACAAAGTTATTGTTGCCATAATCTTTTTGATGAGACATTTATGATTCAGTGCCGGCTGGCCGCTGCCACGCTAATGACGGCAGCCCCAGGCCGGGGCACTGACAAAAATAGCACTTTTGCATCAACCGGCATGCAAAGCCAGCCATTTATTTATCACAGCCAAAACGCCCGCCACTTGCGAGGCCGACAAAAGCCTAATCAGTGGCCGATTAAGTAAATTTAAATCGTTATATTTGCCTAAGCCACGCATTTTTCGCAAATTTGCACATTAATTATTCTCACAACTAATTATTGCAATAAAGATGGAGGTAACCGCAGAGCAGTTGGCCGCTCTAGTAAAAGGAGTTGTCGATGGCGATGGAACGACTGTAATCAACAACTATTCAAAGATTGAGGAAGCCACAAAGGGCTGTCTCACTTTTTTGGCTAATCCCAAATACACACATTACATCTACACAACCAAGGCGTCGGCCGTGCTTGTAAGAAAAGACTTCAAGCCCGAGCATCCCGTATCGGCCACAATGATACGCGTGGAAGACCCCTATGCGACCCTTGCCGACCTGCTCAACTATGTGAACAGCCAAGCCCCGCAAAAAGTGGGGGTTGAGCAGCCATGCCACATCAGCGACGGTGTGGAGCTGCAAGAAGGTGCATATGTTGGAGCTTTCGCCTACATAGGACAGGGAGTGAAGCTTGGAAAAAACGTAAAGATATATCCGCAGGTGTATGTGGGCGACAATGTTGAAATAGGCGACGACGTAGTCCTGTATCCCGGTGTGAAAGTATACCACGGCTGCAAAATAGGCAACCGCTGCATAGTGCAAGGCGGCGCCACCATTGGCGGTGACGGATTCGGCTTTGCCCCACAGGCCGACGGCACTTATGAAAAGATATCACAAATAGGCATCGTGATTCTTGAAGACGATGTGGAAATCGGAGCCAACACAACTATAGACAGGGCCACAATGGGTGCCACAATCATCCGCAAGGGTGTGAAGCTCGACAACCTGATACAGGTTGCCCACAATGTGGAAATAGGCGAAAACACCGTGATGGCCGCACAAGTGGGCGTTGCCGGCTCAACCAAGATAGGCAAGAACAACATGGTGGGCGGACAAGTGGGCTTTGCCGGCCACATCACCATTGGCGACAACAACGGTTTCGGCGCACAATCAGGCATCCCCAACAGCGTGGGCAGCAACCTGCGCATAATGGGAACCCCAGGAATTGGAGCTCTCGACTTTGCGCGTCAGAATGTGTATATGAAGCGCCTGGGCGAAATGTATAGCGACATAAGCAAGCTGAAAAAGGCTGTTAGTCAAATCAAAAACGACGAAAAATAATTTTTAGGATAAAAATGAAGCAACGCACACTAAAAGAGCCGTTCAGCGTAAACGGCAAAGGCCTGCACACAGGCGTGCACGTAACAGCAACATTCAAGAGCGCTCCGGTCAACACGGGCTATGTGTTTAAGCGCATTGACATTGAAGGAGACAACACCGTTGAAGCTGTTGCCGAAAATGTGGTGGAGACTAACCGCGGCACAGTGATTGCCAACAAAAGCCGCAAAGAAATAAAAGTAAGCACCATTGAGCATGCAATGGCCGCTCTGTATGCGGCTGGGATTGACAACTGCCTGATTGAAGTCAACGCACCCGAGATGCCCATTCTCGACGGCAGCGCAATCGAGTTCTGCAACCTCATTGAGCAAGCGGGATATGTGGAGCAAGAGGCCGAGAAAGAATATTATGTGGTGAAAAAACGCATAAAGGTGGTTGACCCTGATTCGGGCTCATCGCTGATTGTGCTTCCCGACGACGATTTCTCAATCGACACCATGATTGAGTTTGACTCAAAGGTACTGCCAAACCAGTTTGCCAGCCTTGAGAGCCTCAGCAAATTCAAGGACGAGATTGCAGCCTGCCGCACGTTTGTGTTTGTGCGCGAGGTGCTTCCGCTGATAAAGATGAATCTCATCAAAGGCGGCGACCTTGACAACGCCATCGTGATTTACGATACCCCGATGAAGCAAGAGGAGCTTGACCAGCTTGCCGACCTGATGAAACTGCCGCACAAGCACATGAGCGATTTGGGCTTCCTCAACAACAAGCCGCTGGCATTCAACAACGAGCCCGCCCGCCACAAGCTGCTCGACGTGCTTGGCGATTTGGCCCTGATAGGCCGCCCGCTTAAGGGCCGCATTGTTGCCACCCGCCCGGGCCACAAAATCAACACCACTTTGGCAAAGACAATTCGCAAAGAGCTGAGATATCAAAACGTGCAAGCGCCCGTATACGATCCCAACAAGGCTCCGGTAATGGACGTAAACCACATTCGCAAGCTGCTGCCCCACCGCTACCCGATGCAGCTTGTGGACAAAGTGATTGAGATTGGCGAGAACTACATTGTGGGTGTGAAAAACGCCACCAGCAACGAACCGTTCTTCCAGGGCCACTTCCCGCAAGAGCCTGTTATGCCAGGCGTGCTTCAAGTTGAGGCAATGGCACAGGTGGGAGGCCTGCTTGTGCTGAATTCAGTTGATGAGCCCGAGCGCTACTCCACATATTTCATGAAGATTGACAATGTGAAGTTCCGCCAAAAGGTGGTTCCCGGCGACACGCTGATTTTCCACCTGTCGCTCATGTCGCCTATGCGCCGCGGATGCGCAGTGATGAAGGGATATGCCTTTGTGGGCGAAAAGGTTGTTTCGGAAGCCGAATTCATGGCACAAATAATCAAGAACAAATAAACTCAGCACTTAGCTATCGTAAAATACAATTATGGACATTCAACCATTGGCTTATATAAATCCCGGTGCTAAAATCGGGCAAGACGTTAAAATCGGTCCCTTTGTGACAATCGACGACAATGTGGTGATTGGCGACGGCACCGTGATTGACAGCAATGCAGTGATACACTCAGGCGCCAGAATCGGCAACAACTGCCACATTCACTCGGGCGCTGTGATATGCGACATTCCGCAAGACTTGAAATTCAAGGGCGAAGACACTGTGGCAATCATAGGCGACAACACCACAATACGCGAATTTGTGACTGTGCACCGCGGCACAGCGTCTAAGGGACAAACCGTGATTGGCAGCAACTGCCTCATCATGGCCTACTGCCACATTGCACACGACTGCAACCTGGGCAACCACATCATCATGTCGAACTCGGCTCAGCTGGCAGGCGAGGTTGTTGTGGGCGACTGGGCCGTAATTGGCGGCGGCGCCCTCGTGCACCAGTTTACGCATATCGGACAACACGTGATGCTGCAAGGCGGCTCACTCGTCAACAAGGACATTCCGCCCTACATCATGGCCGGCCGCTATCCTTTGTCGTATGAAGGCGTGAACTCTGTGGGTCTTCACCGTCGCGGCTTCACCGAAGAGCAAATCAACAATATCCAGGCGGTGTACCGCATGCTGTACCTTTCAGGGCTCAACAATTCTGCCGCTGTTGAGAAAATCTTAGCAGAGTTGCCCGAGACCGAAGAGCGCAACATCATTGTGGATTTCGTGAAAAGCTCGAAGCGCGGAGTCGTGAGAGTGGGAATCTGACCTATATAGCACACATACACAGGCTTTAACTAAACTATATATTTACTGATTTGGCCACGTCAGGATTAACACCTTGACGTGGCCAAATTTCGTTTTCGTCAAAACAGAACTGCCTCCGACAGAATCACTTGATCATTTCAAGGAACTCATCTTCATTGATGATGGGCACCGCGAGCTTTTGCGCCTTTTCGAGCTTTGACGGCCCCATGTTTTCACCGGCCAGCACAAAACTTGTGGCCTTTGAAATGGAGCCCACGTTCTTACCGCCATTTTGTTCTATCAGAGCCTTGTATTCATCGCGAGAGTGCTTACTGAACACGCCGCTGATCACTATCTTCTTACCCGCAAGCTTATCGGAATGGTTTGCTGCCTCTTCGGCCGATTCCTCAAACTGAAGGCCGGCTGCCATAAGGCGCCTTACTATATCCCTGTTTGACGGAACTGAGAAATACTCAACTATGCTCTCGGCAATCTTGGGGCCGATTTCGGGAATTGCCGACAACTCCAACGCTGGCATTTCCATAAGCCGGCCAATGGAGTGCACATTACGGGCAAGCACCTTTGCCGTGGTTTCGCCAACAAACGAGATTGACAAAGCAAAAATCACACGGGCAAACGGGACTTTTTTCGAAGCCTCCAATCCACGCATGATGCGCTGTGCCGACTTTTTCTGGAATCGCTCAAGCGACATCAAGCTAGCCTCAGTCAAATCGTACAGATCAGCCACATCGTTCACCAAGCCGCTGTCGTGCAGCTGCACAGCCACCTCCTCGCCAATGCCATCAATGTCCATGGCATGCCGCGACACGAAATGCTCAATCCGCCCCGTTATTTGCGGATGACAGCCATATTTGTTGGGGCACACCCAAGCCGCCTCACCCTCTTCCCTGACAAGCGGTGTGCCGCAAACCGGGCAATGGTCGACAAACTTGACCGGCGTGCTGCCAGCCTGACGCTGCTTTAAATCCACCCCTACGATTTTAGGTATTATCTCGCCGCCTTTTTCAACATACACCATGTCGCCATCGTGGATGTCGAGCGAGCGTATCACGTCTTCATTATGCAGTGAGGCCCTTTTCACTATAGTCCCCGAAAGCAAGACCGGTTCCAGATTTGCCACCGGAGTTATTACACCAGTGCGCCCCACTTCAAACGACACAAACCGCAATTTAGTGCATTCGCGCTCGGGTGCGAACTTATATGCTATGGCCCATCTGGGCGACTTGGCCGTCGACCCAAGGTTGAGCCATTGACGCGTGGAATTGAGCTTAAACACCAGGCCATCGGTTGCCACAGGCAGGCTTTTCCTTTTCTCGTCCCAATATTCGATGAAATCCTGAACGGCATCAATCGAGGGCAACACCGTCATTTGTGCTGTCTTAAATCCCCACGACTTAACGGCTTCCATGCGCTCCACATGAGTCTCAAATGGCAAATTGTCGCCAAGCAAGAAATAAAAGTAGGCATCGAGTCCGCGCCTTGCCACCTCGGCACTGTTTTGCATTTTCAGCGTTCCGGCTGCCGCATTGCGCGGATTGGCAAAGAGCGGCTCCTCGTTATACTGGCGCTCACGGTTCAGCTTGTCAAAACTTTTCCACGGAAGCAGGATTTCGCCACGCACCTCAAAGCGGTCGGGCCAATTTCCAGGCTGCAAACGTAAGGGCACACTTTTGATGGTAATCACGTTGGCAGTCACATCGTCGCCGTGCGTGCCGTCGCCGCGGGTTACCGCCCGCACCAGTCGGCCATGCTCATAAGTGACCGAAATAGAAGTGCCGTCATATTTCATCTCACCCACGATTTCCACAGGCTCACCGCCGAGCCCGTCCTTAGCTCGGCGCAAGAATTCCTGCACCTCGCCAATGTTATAGCTGTTAGACAACGACTGCATAGGGCGCTCATGCGCAACCTGAACAAAACCTTGACTCAAATCGCTGCCCACTCGCTGCGAGGGAGAATAAGGGTCGAAATATTGGGGATTGTCATGCTCAAGCTGCTGCAGCCAGCGCATCAAGGCATCAAATTCCTGATCGCTTATTGTGGGCTGATTAAGAACATAGTAGTTATAGTTATGCTTGTCGAGCTGCTCACGCAACTGTTTTATCTGAGACTCTATTGTATCCATAATCGTTGAATTTTAACGCTAAGATAACCATTTTAATCCAAACGGCAACAAAGGCGCAGGCCTAACACCTCCAAAAAACGAGCCTACCCGCATTGCCGACGTGCAGGTAGATATTAATGCCGCATTGGCCGGCGTGATGGCTTGCTATTGCGTGTGAATTTCATTAATTTTGTGAAATAAAGAGAAAACCACGATGAAATTCAGTGATGTCATAGGCAACGGCAAAGCAATAGGCCAAATACGCAACCTTGTGGACGAAGGGCGAATGCCACACGCCTTGCTGCTGCATGGCGAGCCTGGCGTGCCAAAGCTGTCGCTGGCTTTGGCCACGGCCCAATATATACACTGCACACACCGCACGCCCGACGGAGATGCGTGTGGGGAGTGCCCTGCCTGCATACAACACCAGACCCTCAACCACGCCGACACCTACTTTTCATATCCGATTGTGAAAAAAGGGAATGCCACCAGCGACGTGTTTGCCGAGGAATGGCGTCAGTTTCTCACCGAAAGTCCTGTTGAGGACTACGGAAAATGGCTGGAGCTGCTTAAAAGCGAAAACGCCAAGCCCATTATTTATGTGACCGAGAGCAACAACATCATCCACAAGATGAGCATGGCGGCCTTCTCGGCCGACTACAAAGTGATGATAATGTGGCTACCCGAAAAGATGAATGAGGAATGCGCCAACAAGTTGCTGAAAATAATCGAAGAGCCGTCGCCCGACAGCATTTTCCTGCTGGTGAGCGACAACGCCAAAGAGATATTGCCCACAATACTGTCGAGGCTTCAACGCATAGAATTGCACAAGCCGTCGACCGAAGATATTGCGGCCTACCTATCGAAGCGTTACGGCATGGACTTGCAAGACGCCTTGGCGGTGGCGGCTCCTGCCGACGGCAACGTGGTAAAGGCCGAACTGAGTCTGCAACATGGCAGCGAGGGCGAAACGTTTCACGAAGAGTTTGTGAAGCTGATGCGCATGGCTTATGTGCGTGACCTTAAATCACTGAAAGACTGGAGCGAAGGCATTGCCGGAATGATGCGTGAGAAATCGTGCCGCTTTCTCGACTATGCGTCAAGGATGGTCAGGGAAAACTTCATCTACAACCTGCAAATGCCGCAGCTCAACTATCTGAACCGCACCGAACAGGCCTTCAGCAGCAAGTTTGCACCATTTATCAATGCCGGCAATGCCGAGCAAATGATGGAGCAATTTGAGCTGGCAAGAAAACACATTCAAAACAACGGCAACGCGCGAATAGTGCTTTTCGACATGGCCATTAAGATTACCATACTGATTAAGCGATAAAGAAAAGCGGCCTTAGAGCCCCAACCCGGAAAAATACATTAATATTATGAGCAAAGAGCACACTCCGTTCCTAAAACAAGTGGCCAGCTACTACAAAGACAAGCAAAACCTGGCCAACTATTGCTTTGTGTTTCCCAACAGGCGAAGCGGGCAATTTTTTTCAATGTATCTCGACGAGATGCGGTTCTGTGAAGAGAAACCTGTGATGCATCCGCAGATTACTACCATCAGCGATTTTGTGTCAGATTTGGCCAATGTGACCACTCCGAGCATCATCCAGTCGCTGTTTCTGCTGCACAAGGCCTACACATCAATCAGCGGGAACGAGGACTACCCTCTCGACAAGTTTGTGTACTGGGGCAATGTGGTACTCAGCGACTTCAACGATGTGGACATGTATCTTGTCGACCCCAAGGAAATATTCAGCAACATACGCGAATACAAGGAAATATCCACTGATTTCCTGCCCGAGGAACTGAAGCAGGAACTAAGCAAATACCTCAACATCAACCGAGGTGACAGCAATAACGACCGCTTTTGGCAACACATCAACGACGATGCCGAAAACGGAGAAGTGAAAAAGAGCTACATGCGACTGTGGCAACAACTGCTGCCACTCTATGAGGCATTCAACAAGGAACTTAACGCCTTAGGATTAAGCTACACCGGCATGACCTACCGAAAGGCGGCCCGGATTGTCACGACAAAGGGACGCGACGCATTGAAGCACGAACGATATGCCTTTGTGGGCTTCAACGTGCTGAGCAATTGCGAGCTGGCAATATTCAACCAAATGGAAAAGGCCGATATGGCCGACTTCTTTTGGGACCGCAAATGGCCGGCAATGAACAACACCGACAATCTGGCAACCAAGTTTATCAGCTTCTACTCAAAGCATTTTCCCGAGCCCAACGGTTTCATTAGCGACCCGATAGGCGATGACGAATGGCCCGAGATGCACACCATTGCCGTTCCATCGAATTTCGGGCAAAGCAAATGTGCCTTCAAGATAGTAGACAAGCTGATTGACAATGGCTTCACCAACCCACAAAATGCGATAAACACGGCCATAGTGCTTCCCGACGAAAACTTGTTCACCCCACTCATCAACTCAGTGAGCCCCAAGGTGAAAAACGTCAACGTCACCATTGGATATCCGCTCAGGAATGCCGACATAGTATCGATGATGCACACCGTGGCCAAAATGCACCGGCAAGCCTCGTGGAACGGCAGTGAATGGAGGTTTTATCGTGAGGATGTGCGAAGCGTGCTGTCGCATCCCATAATAAAGTCGGTGTTTGCACAAGACGCATTAAACATAGCACAAATCATTGACAACCGCAGCGACTTCAATGTGCCCGAAAGCCTGATTGACGGGAACAACGCGCTTAGGCCATTATTTGACACCATCAGCAGCAATTCGACGCCCGCCGACGTGATGGCGTATCTTGACAGGCTGACTGAATTTGTGAACGGCATATACCAAGCAATAGCAGGACACGACATAGACAAAGACATCAACACCGATGACAACGGCAATGACGACGATGACAACAGCATACCGCTGCAGTGTGCGTTCATAAGCCAATATGTGCTTATAATGCAGCAAGTGAAAAGCTGCATTGAGGCTTATGGCATTCCGCAATGCGAGTCAACCATCTTCTATCTCACCGACCGGCTTACGGGAGCCTATACCATCCCCTTTGAGGGTGAGCCGCTTAACGGGTTGCAAGTGATGGGAATGCTTGAGACTCGTTGTCTGGATTTCGACAACATCATATTGCTGTCGATGAACGAGCGCATATTCCCGCGCAAACACCACTCACGGTCGTTCATCGCCGACAGCCTGCGTCATCACTTCGGCATGGCATCGACCGAGCACAAGGAGGCGATGACAAGCTACTACTTCTACCGCCTGCTTGCCAGAGCCAAACGGGTGTATATGCTTTACTGCACACAGCAGCAAGGCATCGGCTCAAGCGAGCCATCGCGCTACATTGCGCAACTCTCAAAAATCTACAACTTGCCCATCAAGCATCACTCGGTGAACAGCAAGCTCATCCCCTCATACGACTACACGATCAACCTGCCCAAAGACGACTACAGCAGGCAGAAGATAGAGAAATACCGCTCCACCGACACCGACGCCGCATACCTGTCGGCCAGCTCAATCAACGAATTTATCTCATGCCCGCTAAAATTTGCCCTGCGCCACATCTACGGTCTTAACGATGAGACCGACAAGGGCGACTTTATGGATTCAGGCACAATGGGGACAATTGTGCACGACACGCTGAATGAGCTTTATTACCCCGATGGCACTGAAGGCTCCTACATTGTTGACGAAAGCAGGATAAAATCGTTCAGAGCCAAACTGGGCGACGAAGTGACGCGCCAAATCAACAAGACGTATCTGCTCTTGCCCGAAGAAGAGCTGAATGCGACATTGACCGGCGACTCCAAGCTGCAAAAAGTAGCTATCCAGCTACTTGTGGAGCAAGCGATTGACCACGACCTGAAACTTCTGAAAGAACAGAACGAGAAGTTTTTTGAGGTCATTGAGTGTGAGGCCACACACTACGTCAGACTAAAAGTCGATGACGTGGAATTCAATTTCCAGTTCCGCGCCGACCGCATTGACCGCATTGGCGGCAAAGGTCCCATCAGAATCATAGACTACAAGACAGGAAAAGACGCAACATCGTTCTCCAACGTTGAAAGTCTGTTCAACAACTCAAAAGGAAACAAACGCTGTAAAGCTATAGTACAGCTCATTCTCTATTGCATGGCTTGGAAAAAGGTTTACGCTGAAAGCGACACCGACGTGATGCCTATCATCTATAAGCTGCAAAATATGAAAGAATCAGGAGTGAAGTTC
Organism: Bacteroidaceae bacterium; assembly: GCA_963612465.1. Lineage (GTDB taxonomy): Bacteria > Bacteroidota > Bacteroidia > Bacteroidales > Muribaculaceae > Sodaliphilus. The sequence continues at coordinate 116,212 of CAVDUV010000007.1, forward strand.
GCAAAAAAACAAATCACACTAAACTCCATGCATAACGACGGGGTGCTTGACAAGTTTTGCGAATGTTTGGGCTCGCAGCTACGTATCCTTTTCGACAGCGAAGCCAAATTCAACCAATGCCCGCCAGGAATTGACACGTGCAACTATTGCCGGCTTATCAGCATTTGCAAGCGGCAAATAAAGGAGACAAACTACTGATTCAAGCATGACCTAAGCACAAAAAGCAACAGTGGACACGACAATAGGAAGAAGCAACATTTTGCCCATAAAGCAATTTTGCATTAACTTCGCAATACAGAGTTTCACTAGCAATGTCGAAAAAAACAAATACGAGCAATGACAACGGCATAAAGCCCAAGGGCAACACCCGAAGGCAAATGGCTTGCCGCCTGGCCTTGAGCCTGCTTTTGGCATTGCTTTTGCTACTGTTCCATTCGGTGCTATACAAGACCATTATATTGATGTGCTTGTTTGGCGTGTGGCAAAACAAACTGGCATCGCGCATTGCACAAAACCGCCGTCCGTGGTTCAAGCGGGCCATTTGGTGCGTGTTGGCGATGGCGCTTTGGATGGCTATGCCGCGATGGCGCACCGGATGCCCCGACCGCGTGCGGCTTTTCTATTTAGACGATGCAGGCAATGTTAAGCACCCGCCGCTGAGTCAATATTTTGCCAACATCGTTGCTCCTGAGAATGAGATGGTCAACTTTGGACTGATTGGCGTGCGGCTGTCGATTTTTAGCGACGGCACATTCGGCTTAGGCCACGACTTGATGAGCCAAGCACACAAAACCATAGAAGATGGCAATGCCGGCAACTTCTTCAAACCCTACTTCATGGGCACAAGCAACCCCATGTCAGGAATCTGGGCGCAAGTGTTCAACGAGACTTTCGGTGAAAACAATCGAGCCATGTATTTGTGCAAGCCCATGGCCTATACCAGCAAATGCGAATACCCGCTAATCGTGTTTTGCCATGGATATTTAGGCAATTGGCGACTCTATCAAGGCATTCTGAAAGGGTTTAACGACGCCATTGTGATCAGCATCCCCACCCACGGCCTTGACGGAATTTTCACCACAGGCAACATCAACGAGATTTTCACGCTCTACATTCCCTCACTCGAAAGGTTGGGGTTCAACATCGACCACAGGCAAATTCACCTTGTGGGACTGTCTAACGGCGTTTCGGCAGTCAACAGTGCCATGGGCTCAGCCCACTGCGGTGACTTCAGCAGCCTGACTGCAATATCGGGTAACCTTCGGCAAGTGTGCAAAGTGCCGTGCAAAATCAACCTTGTGGGTGGCGGCCAAGACAAGGAGTGCAACAGAATGCCTGTTGTGCGCACCGCATTGAAATCGATAGGCGTGGATGCTGAAATGCTTTTCAACAAAAAAGAAAACCACTTCATGCTAATCAACGAATCTGACGACATCATTGAATTTCTGAAATCGAGAATGCTCTTAAGGGTCAACAGTGAAACCGAATCTGAATAACCATTTAAGCCACATGCGGGCCACCCTAAAACTAACGGCTCTTAACAAGCGCAATAAGTTTATAGCCAAGATTTACACGCTTTAGGCTGTCAACAGGCTAAAGCGTGCAATAATACAACTTCACGGTTAATCATCGTTCCATTAACCAGTTAGTTTTCAACCTTTAATCACGGCGACGGGAGAAAGGTGAAAACTTTGTGCTGAGTAAGGGAACTGACGCTGGGCGCAATGCGTATCTGCAAGAACTTGCCGAGCGAATAAGGAATGACCGACTGCGCCTTGCAGGAATTATCAGCGAGTTGGACAATAACGGCATTGGCTACACTGCCGACGATGTTGTCGCAAAGTACAACGAGTTGACCTCCCGCCAGTCGTTCCAAATCTATATGCAGGGCATCATCAAACAGCAGAAATCGGAAGACAAGATACGCACATCGGAAACATACACTGCAGCAATGAGGAGTTTCATGGCTTTCCGAGGGGGCAAAGATATTTCATGGGATTGCATCACTCCGGCAATAGTCAAGTCGTATGAGGTATGGCTGAAATCTAAATGTGTGTCGCTAAACACGGTCTCCTTTTATATGCGCATCCTCCGAGCGGTTTATACGAGTAAATAGACCTATCGTATTGTGTGTCTACTTGTTATCTACTTATCATTCTTTTTTAGCGGACAGTAAAAAAATACGCTACTTATAAAAATCCGTGGATAAGCAAATTCTTGTCCACGGATTTTTACTCATTGAATATTCCTTTATATAGTAATTGTGCTATATTTTATTTATATCTAATATAATAGATTGCACCATCATGTCTAATCATAACAAATATAGTCGTATCCTTTGGAAATACTATTATATTATCAGAATGTGGAAACCATATATCGCTAAAATAATTAGAAAGGTCTATTGTACGAAATTCGTCTATTGTTTTAAACTCATCCCAATTAATACATATAATATCACAACATAAATTCAAGTCAGCAAATAAGTCTAATAATGAAAAGTACTCATCAATGGCATTATACTTCTCAACAAAAAAACCATTTGATTGAAAATTATCAAAAACAGATTTCTGTAAATCATATACTTTAATGTTCTTTCGAAAATAATTGTAGCAAATATTACAGTCTATCTTATTCATTTTCTGAAACGAGGGAAACAAATCCCCCGTTTCTTTTTCAAATAAATCAATTTTAAAATTCTCCATATCTTATTTTTTTATTATTGCTGTCCGCTAAAAATTTTTGCAAGCATAAATAATTGGGCCGAATTTC
>CAVDUV010000008.1:0-117721 GCA_963612465.1 Bacteroidaceae bacterium
CAATGCCCTGCAACACCCAAAGCAGCCCCGGCCATAACGGCCAAGGCTGCTTTTTGATTAAGACTCCACACCGCCAAACCCGATTTGGGCCATACTTGCCCAAAAGGCCACAGGCTTAATTCCGCCACAGCATCGTCGCCCCCACCGGCCACACTGTCACTGCGGGAAAGAAAGTGTTAATTTTTATTTCACGGAATTGGTTTTAAGCGATAAATCGCTATATTTGCATAAATGCAGGTGGATGCACCACAGTGGCCTTGACCAAGCCAGCCAGCCCGTGTGCAGAGCATTGATTTGCGCCACCACAGTGTATAGAAAAGCGAAGTGCACCACCCCACCACCCACAAGCAGCGATGGTGCGGCAGAGTTGCAAGCACGGCCTTTGACACACAAGGCCCATTATTGGAAAAACGTAATACTTAACTGAATAGAATTATGAAAAATCTCTACACAAAAGCGGCAATATTTATTGCCTTGTGCATGGTGTGGTTGCCACAAGCGACCGCAGCCACAAGCACGTATGACATTGAGTCCAACGGCCTGTATTACACAATAACCGACACCTTAGAGCCGGGAATGAAATATGCGGGCATAGTGAAAGTTGTGGCTCCTCCAACGGGCAAATATGACGGCGAAGTGACCATACCGTCATCGTTCTCCGCGACAATCAAGAACAGCCGATACAGTTTTTTGGTTAGTGCCATCGGGGCTAATGCGTTTGCCTCAAGCACAGTGACCAAGGTCACACTCCCCACAACCATCCTGACCATAGGCGACAATGCCTTCAGCAACTGCCAGCGACTCGACTCGGTGAAAGTAGCCGAAAACGCCTACGACAAATTCAAGCTTAAGGAAATAGGCGCAAATGCGTTCAGGGATTGCTATAATCTCTCGAGTTTCCACTTTGGGAAATACTTGCAAAGCATAGGTGAAACCGCATTCTGCTACTGCTATGAGCTAAGCGACCTCACACTCCAACGGAGCGCCACAATCGCAAGCAAAGCATTCATGGGGTCGGGCATCAAGAGCCTCACGCTGCCCGACACTGCCCGCTACGAGATAAAAAGCCAAACATTCATGAACTGCAAATGGCTCGAAAAAGCCGACCTGGGCGGTACCGTCTATCTGGCCGATATGGCATTTTCAATCTGCTATTCGCTCACCTCAGTGAAAGCGACAAAAGTGAGATATATCGGCGTGAACGTGTTTGAATGGTGTAAAAACCTCACCACATTAGATTTCGGGGAAAGTACCGACGGCATAACCGTGAACGACGGCGCCTTCATTAATTGCCCGGCACTCACCGATTTCAATGCACTGAAGCGTGGCATGATTTGCTTCTATGGATCGCCATTCGGAGGCACCACCAAACTGCAATCAGCAAGTTTCTCGGCCAACAGCATCAACAAGGGCGTGTTGAGCGGCAACACCAGCCTGCGCTCTGTGAAATTCGGCGAAGTATACGTAATCTCCGATTCGGCATTTGCCGGATGTACGGCATTATCAGACATTGACTTAGGCAACAGCCACCTAAAAATGACGATTTACGACAACGCATTCAAGAATTGCACAAGCCTTTCAAAGATCAACACAGCCGAAGTGTTTTGCACCGAAATTAAAGCGAAAGCCTTCGACGGATGCACCGGCTTGCAGGACATCACCCTGGGGTATTCCCCCTCAATACTCAAAAAGACATTTGCCAACCTGCCAAAGCTCAGCAAAGTAACCCTCACACAGACCTACATCATAGGCGATTCGGCATTTGCCAACTGCCCTAGCCTCACCACCTTCGACTTTGGAGCAGACCCAAAAACAGCACTGACAGTAGGCGAGATGGCGTTTGCCGGATGCTCATCACTGTCGAGAATCAACATCACCGGATATTCCAGCGCAAACATTGCGTCAACATCATTTACCAAATGCACCGGCTTGCAGGACATCACACTGGGATATTCCCCGTCGATTCTCAAAAAGACATTTGCCAACCTGCCAAAGCTCAGCAAAGTAACCCTCACACAGACCTACATCATAGGCGATTCGGCATTTGCCAACTGCCCTAGCCTCACCACCTTCGACTTTGGAGCAGACCCAAAAACAGCACTGACAGTAGGCGAGATGGCGTTTGCCGGATGCTCATCACTGTCGAGAATCAACATCACCGGATATTCCAGCGCAAACATTGCGTCAACATCATTTACCAAATGCACCGGCTTGCAGGACATCACACTGGGTCTTTCCCCGTCGATTCTCAAAAAGACATTTGCCAACCTGCCAAAACTCAGCAAAGTAACCCTCACGAAGACCTACATCATAGGCGATTCGGCATTTGCCAACTGCCCAAAGCTGACCACATTCAGCTTCGGAGAAGACAAAAACACCAGTCTGCAAATAGGCAACATGGCATTTGCCGGATGCTCATCGCTGAGCAGCGTCAACACCCTTGGCTATCTGTACACCGTCTTTGCCGGCACGCCCTTTGCCGGTTGCAGCAGCTTGGCACAGCTTTACACTAAAGTGACATTATTGCCAAAAGGCACATTTGCCTATTTGCCCAACCTGCGCACCGTGAGCTTCAAAAGCGTGTATGAAATTGGAGCATCAGCCTTTGAGGGCTGCACAAAACTAAGCAGTGTGGACTTCGGCAAGCAAGAAGACAACGGCGACCATTCAGTGGTGATCAACTCAATGGCGTTTGCCAACACAAGCATCTCGCAACTGAGCAACTCAGACCGCACGATTGTCATCGCATCGCCCACTGCATTCAAAGGCAACAAAAGCCTCACACTTATCGACATATGCACACCCGGCCTGCCCGCCCACGCATTCCAGGGCAGTCCCAAACTGGCCAATGTGACCTTGCGCAACGTGATAGAAATAGCCGACGAGGCATTCTCGGGCTGCGAGTCGCTCAACAAGGTGACACTCACAGCCATGAACAGCACACAGGGCACAACGATTGGCAACTATGCGTTTGCCGGAAGCTCAATAGCCTCGTTCAGCGCAAGCTATGTGAAATTTGCCGGAAAGGCGATATTTAACCAATGCCACTCACTCACCGACGTGACAATCACGTCGACCCCAATTGTAACCGACAGCCTCTTTGCAGGCACCGCTCTGACCAATGTCACGCTCAATGCCGACACAATAGGCCGATATGCGTTTGCCGGCACTCCGCTCAACGGCAACGTAAACCTCGGCAACGTTAAAAGAATACAGCAAGGTGCATTTATGAACTCCAGCATCGTGACGATGAAACTGCCATCGACGGTGAAGCTGATTCCGGAAAAGGCATTTGCCAACTGCCAGTATCTGCGATGGGTGGGATTCGATGCAGTGACCACAATCGAGGCAGAAGCCTTCCGCAACTGCGAGAACCTGCAAAAGATTGTGCTTCCCGCCACAGTGACCTATATAGGAAAGTATGCGTTTGCCGGCACCCGAAGCATGAGAAGCGTCTACTCGCTGAGACTCACTCCGCCCTCAGCCCTACTGCTCGCCTTCGGTGAAGAAGTGAGATCCAAGACACTCTACGTGTATCCAAGCGCATATTTGAAATATGCCGCAGCCTACGTGTGGTGCGACTTTGGCAGCTATGAAAAGCCCGACTTATCGGGCGTGGACAACGTCGAGGCCAATGGCGCAGTAACCATAAAGGCCGAAAACGGAACAATCATCGTGGACGGCGCAGCCAGCGGCGAAAGGGTGGATGTGTACAGCGTCGGCGGACGCCTTGTGTATAGCGGCACAGCCAGTGAACCAATCGACGTGCCCAGTGGTGGCATCTATGTGGTGCGCACCGCAGGCACATCGGTCAAAGTCAAAATTTAAGGCTGCCCCTTGACCGGCTAATTAACAACGGGGCTGTGCCAATCATGTGGCACAGCCCCGTTTCTTTATGCTTTTAGTTAGGCTTAGAGCCTAAACGTAGCTATTATTTCCAGAACAGTTTGTCGATAAACTCATAGCGTTTTTCCATCTGCGGATCGGCCTTCACCACTGTGTTGACATCGATTTGAAGCACAGGAGCCACGGCTTTGCCATTGGTCGAGGGCCACTCAACGAGACCCAGCCCGTTGGGGTTGCCAGTCTTCACAAAGTTTACGTAATATTGACTGAAGATATCGCTCAGCATGTAGTCTTCAGGTTGCCAGTCAAACACGCGGTTGGTGGGCAGCGTAGCCATTGCATACTCAATGTCGGCTGAGTGAACTGCACCCTTGTCTTGCGGCGGCACCGGAGCGTCAGCCTTGGCATCCTCCACTCCACCGGCCAGACAAGTCACCTTGCCCTTTACAGCCATTGCAGGACGCGGGTGGCAATAGCGGTAGCGATACACGGGCTGTCCGCCGGTGAGCTTGTGCATGTTGCCCCACTTCCATGTAGAGTAGTCAAGGAACAGGTCGGAAGCGAGGTTGGTTCCCGGCTGTTCCAGCACATCCTTGTCGGTGTTGATGCCATAGAGGGTAAACAGCTCATCGGTGCTTTCGCCAAAGCGGACACGGGCAGCAGCCTTGAGATTCTCTACTGTGGGTTGCTTGCCAGCGAGCAAACTGGCGGGTGCCATTTCCTGGTTGTTGCCGCCAATGAGCAGCGGCACCTTGGTCTGGTTGCCTTTTGCAAATGTTTCCACAGGTTGCTCAGTAAGGAAATAGCCGTCGATGTTGTAGGTGGGAACCGATTTCACTGCAGCGAGCGTAAGCAGTTGCTCAGCAGGCATGGCGCGAAGTTCCTTCAGATTCTTGCACCCTATTTTCTTGGCGAGAGCCACACCCTGCTGCTCAGCCTCCTTAAGTGTGGGCAGTTTTTTGAAGCCCATCACCGAGCCGCTTGAGCCCATGGCTTGGGCAAAGAGACCCTGGCAAAGAGGCGATGCCATCAAGGCACTCACCGACATTGATCCAGCCGACTCACCCACGATGGTGATGCGGTTAGGATCGCCGCCAAAGGCTGCGATATTGTCCTTCACCCACTGGATGGCAGCCACCTGGTCTAAATAGCCGTAGTTGCCCGATCCCTTGTAGCTTGTCTCCTTAGAGAGCTCGGGATAGGCAAAGAAGCCGAAGATGCCCTCGCGGTAGTTGGCGGTGACAGCGATAATGCCCTTGCGTGCCATTGCATCACCGGCATAGCGAGGCTCACTGCCGCTACCTGCCATCAGGCCGCCGCCGTTGAAGTAAATGAGCACAGGCAGTTTCTCGTCATAACTCTTGGTGGGAGTCCACACGTTGAGATAAAGGCAGTCCTCACTGTTGACACTGGTGCCGAAGTTCATGTCGCCGAAAAGTCGTTCCTGCATGGGATTCGGGCCGAAATCAGTGGCCTTGCGCACGCCATCCCACTTTTGAGCAGGCTGCGGAGCCTTCCAACGCAGATTGCCCACCGGAGGAGCAGCGAAGGGCACACCCTTGAATGCCTTGATACCCGAGATTTCAGCTCCTTCAAGAACGCCCTGGGCCGTCTTGACCTGAGGGCCGTTTTGCGCCATTGCGCCCAATGCCAGGAACACAACGGCAAGAGATAATAGAAGTTTCTTCATACTTGTGTTGTTTATTTAGTTACACCTATTTTCGGAAAAGATTGCATCGACGCCACAAGCCAACAGTAATGCCCGGGAATCGCAGGTTGTTTGCGGGGGGGGTGACATTGTTGTTCCCACCGCCGACGGTCATCATTGAAAAGTATTCTTTGCGACAATGCCAATCACGGGATAAAATTAGTGAAATATTTTGTGTGGTGGTAACTTTTTGCGAAAGAATTTCACGGCATCTCCGAAAAAAAAGCACATAAAAAAGCAAATCACTGCACCAGCCTCCCCGATACCGTTTGCCCCCCTGCGGCAAGCCTATTTCCAAGCACTGTAAAAATGAAGCGGGACTTGCAAAGAGCCTTGCAAGTCCCGCTACTATTATGCTTTAGCTTATGGCACTCTATTTGCGCACGCAGCGCACGTAGTGGCCAAAGTAGTAGGCGTGTGTTGATGTGAGTGTGATACCGTTGACAATGAAGGCCAGCTTAAGAGCATCGGCGCCGAGCGAAGTGGTCTTGTCGGAAGTCCAGTAATACACCCTTGAGCCCTGCATGTCGTCGCCGGTAGCGCGGCTGAAGTATCCGCCGGGAGCTATGCTCAGGCCGGTCTTGTTGTTACCCACAGTAGCCCAGGTGTCGGTAGTCTTGATTTTGCCCGATTGTCCGGTTTTCAAATAATTCTTCAGAGCTTGCCATTGGTCTATCGACGACACCTCCCAGCCTTCGGGAGCAAGGCCGCCGCTCACCACAGCATAGCCGTTATACATTGCGCCATAGTCAGCCCAGCAATATTCAGTATCGTCGCCATAGATGTGATAGGCGGGAGTGGTTGCATTGGTCCAAGCGTCGGCCTGGGTTGATGTGTAAAGTTTAATGGCAGTGCCATTAAGCAGAGTCACGGCCTTGAGGTTGCTTGCCATCCAGTATTGGGCAGCGATCTTCACCACCTTGTAGGTCTGGCTGTCGGACTTGCTGCGCACGTCTTCGATCACATAGGGGGTGAGCGTTGTAGCCACCTCCTCGGCGCCCTCGGGCAGCGAGGCCACATACTGGCCGTCGGCTGTGAGCAGCACTGAAGTTAGCTCGGCATTGCCCGGAGTGTAGATAGCCACAGAGTCGCCCTGTACGTCCCACACGATGCTTGCGCCGTTAGACGCGAGACCCTTCGAGAGGTCGGCCTTGCCGTCGGCTCCCATGGGATAGACCACGGTGAGCACGTCGTCAATCACGTTTGCACTGCCGCCCCAGCTGCGCACGTATTCCTTGCACACCTCGGCCACCTGCTTGTCGCCCACCATCACCTTCTGCACGTTGCCTGTCGAGAAGTCGGTGGGGATGTCGATTTTATACACTTTGGCGGCAGCCGACTCGGCATTGAAGTAGATGCTGTCGATATCGGCAAGCTGATAGGTTGCTGTGGTACCGTCTTTTTGCACTATCACCATTTTTGTAGGTTCGCTCTGCGCCATCATGGCAGTGGAGCAAGCCACTGAGAGTATGAGGGTAAGAATAGATTTCTTCATTATTTGCTGATTTTAAATGATTTGTTTCCTAACTTGAGAATATAGATGCCCTTGGGCAAAGTGGAGATGTTGATGCTGCCGGTGGTCTGCGCCGATACCGAGTAGAACACAGTGCCGCCTATGCCATAGAGCACGGTAGGCTGCGGGCGGGCAGTGTCGTAGCCAATTAGACGCAATTCATCGGCCGAAGCGGCTACCTTCACGGCAGCCAGCCCGTCGCCCACGGTTTTCACCTCACTGGGATTGCGGTCGGCAAACTTGATTGACAGAATCTCGGCGAGCGATATTGCGCTCTGCTTGCCATCGGCATTCTGCTTCACCAGCAGATTGCCGTCGCTGAAATGCAGAGAGGCAACATCCGACACCGCAAACGAGGATTCAGCATTGCCATTGTTGAAATAGACCGTCATTTGCTGCCGTGCCATTGCCGACACCGCCATGCAGCCAGTCAAAATCAACGATGCGAAAATACGTTTTCTGATGTGCATAAATAATGTTTTTTTAGGATTTATATTCTTCTTGTGTTTTTTCAAGCTCAGGAACTACAAAGCTTAAGCAGTAATCTAATGCAAAAATACAACATAAAATTACAAAACGCAACTTCACTGCCTATCATTATGTGCAAAACGATGCACCATCACGCGACACCTATGCAAGCAGGCGGCCACTGCGCGCCTTGCCAGCACTGTGGCTGGGCAGGAGCAGCGGTGGCCGCCTGTGTTGCTTAATTAAGTGTGCAGTTGCGCGCTTAGCAGAGGCTTTCTACTATCTTGCGCACGTTTTCGCCGAGTTGCTCGGCTTCCTGCATGGTGTGAGCCTCGCTATAGATGCGGATGATGGGCTCGGTGTTGCTCTTGCGCAGGTGCACCCAGCTATCGGCAAAGTCGATCTTCACACCGTCGATGGTAGTGAGTTTCTCGTTGGCGTAGTGCTTCTGCACCTCTTGGAGTATTTTGTCGACATCCATTTCCGGTTTCAGCTCAAGCTTGGTCTTGGCAATGGCATAGGGTGGATAGGTCTGCTTGAGCTCGCTCACCTTCTTGCCGCTCTTGGCAAGCAGCGTGAGGAAGAGAGCCACGCCCACAAGGGCGTCACGGCCATAGTGCAGTTCGGGATATATGACTCCGCCATTGCCCTCACCGCCAATCACGGCACCGGTGCGGCGCATCTCGGTAGTCACGTTGACCTCGCCCACAGCGGCGGCAGTGTAGCTGCATCCGTGCTTCTCGGTGACGTCGCGCAGTGCGCGTGACGACGACAGGTTGCTCACGGTGGCACCCGGAGTCTGCGAAAGCACATAGTCGGCTACGGCAACCAGTGTGTATTCCTCAACGAAGAACTCGCCATTCTCCATCACAATGGCAAGGCGGTCAACATCGGGGTCAACCACAAAGCCCACATCGGCTTTGCCCTGCTTCATGAAATCGGCAATGGCAGTAAGATTCTGCGGAATGGGCTCGGGAGTGTGGCCAAAGTTGCCAGTGGGCTCGCAGAAGAGTTTCTCGACGCACTTCACGCCCAGTTTCTCGAGCAGAGCGGGGATTGCCACACCGCCAATAGAGTTGACGGCATCGACAGCCACTGTGAAATTGGCCTTGCGGATGGCTTCCACGTCGACGAGCTTAAGGTTGAGCACGGCATCGATGTGCCGGCGCAGGTAGGTGTCGTTCTTGCTCTCGCTGCCCAGCTGGTCGACCTCAACATAGTCGAAGTCTTCAACCTCGGCCAGGCGGAGCACCTCCTTGCCCTCAGCATCGGTAAGGAACTCGCCGCGCTCGTTGAGGAGCTTGAGAGCGTTCCACTGCTTGGGATTGTGGGAAGCGGTGATGATGATGCCACCGCACGCCTTCTCCCACACCACGGCAAGCTCAGTGGTGGGTGTGGTGGCCAGACCAATGTTGACCACTTCGAAACCCATGCCGATGAGGGTGCCCACAACCACGTCGAGCACCATCGTACCCGAGAGACGCGCGTCGCGACCCACGACAATGACGTTGCTGTTGACCTTAGTGTTGCGGCGAATGAAGGTGGCATATGCGCTCGTAAACTTCACGATGTCGAGCGGAGTGAGACCATCGCCGGCGGGTCCGCCGATGGTGCCACGAATGCCTGAAATTGACTTGATTAATGACATAGTTAATGTGTATTGTATACAGTTTAGTTGATTATTATAAAAATTTCAATTCTTGACTCTGGGGGGGGGGAGGGTGAATCACTCGCAGCCACAGTCAGGGCATCACGCAAGGGCGGTGCCGGGTGAGTGCCAAGCGGCTGCCAGGATGCGCACACGCATCAGACACGGCTGCGGAAGTAGCGCACGTGATAGAGGAACGGCACCACATACGAGATTTCGTCGCTCTTGCCATATTGCGACTTGACCACGATGTAGACCTCGCTGTCGACGCCCACATACTTGAGAGGCATCTGCACGCCATAGCCCCACGACGACGACTGCGGCATCGTGTAGTTGTTATACTGGAAATACGACGGGTCTTGACTCATGTCGTTCTCGTTGCCCGTTCCGCTCCATTCCTGGCTGTTGTAGAGGGTGAGCAGGTTGTAGCGCATGTAGCGGAAATAGATGTTCTGCGAGGTCTTGGCGCTATCGGCCGAGTGCTTGGTGTAGCGCACCACCTGCATGTAGACGTTGCCGTCGTCATCGAGCTTGTAGAACGGAGCGTCGGTGCCCACCTCAAAGACGGTGTCGGCCGGTATGTGATCCACCACACGGTAGTGCGAGAGGAAGTGGTTGGTGGCGTGGCGCTCATCGTTGAGTTGCTCGGCATAGCTCTCGCCGTCGCTGCACGATGTGAGTGCCATTGCCGTTGCGGCCATTGCCGCGAGTATGAATAAGAGTCTTGACTTCATCATTCGGTTGCTGTTGTTATTGATTGTATGATAATATTATTTAATTGTCTGTGCTGTTCACTGGGTTGGGCCGTCGTCAAACCGGATGCTGTCGATGATGCCGTAGACCACATCGAGCGCCTTGTCGAGCGGATCGTGAGAGTCGCCACCGGCGGCATTGAGGTGCCCGCCTCCGCCAAAGTACTGCGAGCAAAGCTCATTGACCGCAAAGTCGCCCTCGGAGCGCATCGACACCTTCACCTTGTCGGCATCTTCGCGCAAAAACACCGACCACACCACACCAGGAATGGCCAGCGGCTTGTTGACAAGCCCCTCGGTGTCGCCCTTGGCATAGCCATACTCGGCGAGCTCGGCTTTCGACAGGGCAATCACAGCCACATGCTTTTCGGGGAACACCTGCATCTTCTGCGACAGCGCATAGCCCTGCAGGCGCAGGCTGGCCTCGCTGAATGTGTTCATTGCCAGCTTATAGAGCCTCACACGGTCGACACCGTGCTTCATGAGTGCCGCCACTATCTCAAACACCTCAGGGTCGTTGCAGCTGTAGGTGAAGTTGCCCGTGTCGGTCATCATGCCCACATAGAGCAGTTCGGCCACGGTGCGGTCTACATAGCGCAGCAAGCCAAGTTGTGCAATGGTGCGGTAGACAAGCTCGCACGTAGACGAGGCTTGCGGAAACGAGATGCTCACATCGAAGATGCGCTCAGGACCGAGGTGGTGGTCGATGAGCACCAGCGGCACCTTGGCCCGCTGAAGCTCGTGCCCGAGCTGATCGATGCGCTGGAGCATATTGAAATCGAGGCAGAACACAAGCTCGGCACGCGACAGGTAGAAGCGCGCGCGCAACTCGCTTTTGGTGTAGACCACTATGTCGCGCGTCTCAGGCAGGAACTGCAGTGAGCGCGGATACTGGTCGGGAGTGATTACCACCGCTTCCTTGCCCATATTGCGCAACATGCGGCACAGGCCCATGGTGGAGCCGAGGGCATCACCGTCGGGCGAGAGGTGGCAAGTGACCACTATGTTCTTAACGCCACGCAGCAGAGTTGCCAGGCGGTCGATGGTTTTGCTGTCAATTATCGACTTCATCATCTAAAGTTTGCTTTCACTTAACATGCGGCCTTGCCTTAAAGGCCCATATTATGCAAAGGTAGGAAATTTTCGCCATTGCCCACACCATTGCCGCCTAAAATGGCGGCATTATCACACACATTAACACATTGCGCCCGGCCGGCGGCAATGATTCCGCGCGTGCAGACGTGAGACGCAAAGCCGCGTTTTATAATCGGCGGCAAAAGTTCAGAACTGGAAGTAGATAAATGGAGCCACCTCGGCCGTGGAAAATTCAATGACAAGCTGCACTACCACCATAAACACCAGCAGCTTGGCAATCCACAACGATTCGACGAACGACTGGCGTGCCATTTCGAGCAACAGGCGCGGCACAAAGTGCACAGCATAGGCCACAACAAGCATTATGCACCACACACGGCGAGCCACGATGAACTCGCCAAGGTGCTGAAGATCCATACGGCAAACCACATTTGACAGCACCGTCCATGCATCGGCAAACGAAGAGGCCCTGAAGAACACCCACATCACCATCACAAACGTGAACGTGAGAAACCACGACACGGCATTCCACACATGCCGGTTAATGCGCATCTGCGACAGCCACGGCGTGGCAGCCTTGTGGACACACAGTGCCGCACCGTGGCCAAAGCCCCATGCGATGAACTGCCACGCGGCTCCATGCCACAGGCCGCCAAGGAGCATGGTGACCATCAGGTTGACATACTGGCGCACACGGCCACGGCGATTGCCGCCAAGCGGAATGTAAAGGTAGTCGCGCAACCATGTGGATAGCGAGATGTGCCAGCGGCGCCAGAACTCGGTGACGCTAAGCGAGCGGTACGGGAAATCGAAATTGACACCCAAGTCGAAACCCATTATCCGCCCCAGTCCTATAGCCATATCGCTGTAGCCCGAAAAGTCGCAGTAGATTTGCGCCGTGTAGCCAAGCATGGCCATCAGCGACTCGATACCCCCATAGCCGCCCGGATTCTCAAAGACCAAATTGCAATACTGAGCCAAATAGTCGGCAATGACACACTTCTTAATCAAACCGATCATCACGAGCCACAAGCCGCCATACACGTCGTCGGCCGTAGCCTTGCGCTCAGAGCGCATCTGCGGGATAAACTTCTCGGCGCGCACGATGGGACCAGCCACAAGCGCAGGGAAGAACGAGAGGAAAAACAGGTATTCCAAATAGTCGTCAACTGGCGCCATACGCCGCTTGTAGACGTCGACCACATAGCTCACCGTGCGGAATGTGTAGAACGATATGCCCACAGGCAGCACTATGTCGAGCGGATGGAAATTGCGCCCCACGATGGCATCGATGTTCCACAGCACAAAGTTGGTGTACTTGAAAAACACAAGAATGCCAAGCGAGCACACGAGCGAGCACACGAGCAGGATGCGGCGCATGCGGGCATCGGCCGTGACGGCCATGCGGCGGGCTATGTGCCAATCGGCAAGCGAGGTGACCACCATCAGCAAAAAGCACCAGCCGCTCGACTTGTAGTAGAAAAAGAGGCTGAAAGCAGCCACAAAGATCAGCATCTGCCGGCGGCGGTTGCGCAGCATGGCATAGACGGGGATAAACAGCACAAACAGCACCCAGAACAGTCCGCTCGAGAACATGAGCTGATGGCTGGGGTCATAACAAAGCTGGCGCCAGACGTTGGCAAGCAGTGTGGGCAAGTTGTAGGTTAGAGAGTCCATAATCTGAAACTGGCTATAGTGTGTAATGGCTGTGGCTATCGCACCGGCTGGAGCACAAAGGTGCGGCAATGTGCCGACGCCTCGGTGGGGGCATCGAGTTTTATGGGATGGGCAGAACTCGTCACTATCCAGCGGCACACACGGTCCATCCAAGCGGCGGCCGACTTGCGCGTGGGGTGCGCTCCGTCGCGCTGGCGCTCAAACTGCTGGCCGTTGCTCAAATAGAAAGTGCCCGGAGCCAGGGCTTCCTGCAGCATGTCGTTGATGCCGGTATCGGGCTTCCAGTTGGGCGGGCCAATCCAGATGTAGGGCAGTTTGCCTATCTGGCGCAGCATATTGTCGACATAGCGGCGGCGCTTCTTGGCGATGTCGCGCACGAAAAGCTCATTGGCACCGAGACACACCACCACATAGTCGGGGTGGAGCTGACTGATGTAGCCTTGGAGCTTGGTGCTGCTACCCCACACCTCGGTCGACGAGCTGTACCATATCACCGAATACATCTTATGCCCGTTTTTCTTGGCATAGGCAGCCAGGCGCGGGCTCAACCCCTCGAGCATCGAGTCGCCAATGAACAGGATTGTCTTGCTCGAGGTGTCGGGCTTCACCGTGGCCGGACGGCGGTAGGCCGTGGCGGGTTTTGATGCCTTGGCGGCAGCAGTGGCGTCGGCCGGAGCAGCCGGTCGCGACGGCTCGGCCTTTACCGGAGAAAAAAGTGTGGTCATAAAGTCGGCAGTGGCCAAATGAAGGTCATCGGCCACACCGCTGAAGCGCGACAGCGCAATGGCCACACCCAGCGTGATGGCCAACACGGCCCACAAGCCCAAATACGGTTTATTCATAATTGCAAATTCATTGTCAACTGCCGTGACGACGAGTCGTGCCAGCCACAAGCATGCGGCCAAACCGCCGAAAAAACGACAAAGCGGCAGTGCCGCCGGCGTGCGTTCTTAATACACGCCACAGCATCCTGCCGCTTAAAAAAGGTTTATTTCTTTTCTATGCGAAGGCACAGATTCTAACGTTTCACCATTGCCGGCTCTTGCCGGGTCACGAATCAGAACAGCGGCTTGATGCCAATGCCGGGAATGTCGTGCAAGGTCACCTTGCCGTTCACCACCGTCATACCGCTAAACCGGTCGTTGGATATCAGCAAGTTGCCATCAAGGTCGGCATAGTCGACAAGCGGGGCAAGGTTGGCGGCAGCCGTCACGGCGCACGACGTCTCGGTCATGCATCCCACCATCACCTTCATGCCCAGAGCGCGGGCAAGGGTCACCATCTGGTAAGCCTCGTGCAGACCGGTGCTCTTCATGAGCTTGATGTTGATGCCATCGTACACGCCCTTGAAACGCAAGATATCGGGCAGACGCTGGAAAGCCTCGTCGGCAATGATGGGCAGCGGCGAACGCTCACGCAGCCAAGCGGTCTCGTCGATCCAAGTCTTGTCGAACGGTTGCTCCACGAATATGCATCCGCGCTCCTTGAGCCAGTTGCACATCTCAAGAGCCTCTTCCTTGCTCTTCCAGCCCTGGTTGGCATCGACGCACAGAGGCACATCGGTCATGCTGCGAATCACCTCCACGGTTTCCTTGTCGTTGTCGAGACCCATTTTCACCTTCAGCACCTTATAGGGCGATGCTTCCTTCACCTTCTGGCGCACCACTTCCTCCTTGTCGATACCGATGGTGAAGCTGGTGTTGGGTGCCTTTTCGGGATTCAAGCCCCAAATCTTATACCACGGCTGCCCCATGATTTTGCCAAGCAAGTCGTGGAGGGCGATATCAACACTGGCCTTGGCGGCACGGTTGTTGGGTGCAACGCTATCCACATAGTGAAGTATGTCCTCAAGACGGAACGGATCGGTAAACTGGCTGAGGTCGAGGCTGGAGAGGAACTTGGTAACGCTTTCCACGCTCTCGCCCAGATAAGGAGGCATCGACGCCTCGCCGTAGCCCACTATGCCATCGTATTCAATCTGCACCTGCACGTCGGGCGTGGTGGTGCGGCTGTAGCGTGCAAGGTTGAATGCATGGCGCAAGGTCAACTCATAGGGGGCAAACGACAAGTTGAGGCGACCGCTCTTGCCAGTGCGGCATGTGGCCGAATCCATTGCCGAAATTGAGATTGGAGAGGAGGCGGCAATTAAGCCAAGCCCGGCTCCCACAAGGAATTTTCTTCTGTCCATTGTTATTTTTATATGTTGTGAGGGTGTATGTTTATGCTGTTATTTTTCACGAGTGCCGCATCAGAAATACCACGGATGGTTGCGCACGGCAGTGATGCCCTTGGTGCCCACCTGGCCAGCCACACGACTTGCCGAGAGGGCCGGATAGAGGTAATCGTCGGCTCCGTCGACGAGGCTGTTGACCTTCACCTGTCCCGAGCAGTGGATATACTTGCCGTCGTGCAGATAGATGCCCACATGCGTCACACGGCCCGTGGTAGAGTTACCAAAGAACAGCAAGTCGCCGGGCTGGCACTGCCGCCAATCGCTACCCTTGATCTTGAGGCCGTAGAGAGCCTGCTGCGACGCGTCGCGCTGCAGGATTATGCCGTTGCT
Organism: Bacteroidaceae bacterium; assembly: GCA_963612465.1. Lineage (GTDB taxonomy): Bacteria > Bacteroidota > Bacteroidia > Bacteroidales > Muribaculaceae > Sodaliphilus. Next base: position 15,271 of record CAVDUV010000008.1, read on the forward strand.
GAAGTAGCTCACCTTGCTGAGGCCAGAGCAGTCGGTCACCTTGGTCGACGTGCCGCCCCACAAATAGCTCGAGCCCATCATGCGGAATGCAGTCTTTTCGATTTGCTCCACGTTGAAGTCTTGCTTGCTCCACTCGGCAAAGTCTTGCACGCTGGCCTTCTCCACATAGCCCTGACGGCCATCGGGTGTGGCAAGCAGCACCCACTTGCCTTTTTCGCCCTTATACTCGAGCACGTTGCCGAGCACAAGATCGCTCACGGTCTCGTCACCGCCAGGCTTTGTCACCAAGCGGGTGTCGTAGACGGTAACAATGCAGCGGCGGGCCTGCTTCCAGGCTTGCAATTCCTGGGCTGTCATAAAGCGGAGCGACGACGAGGGCACATAGGCGATGTAGTCGTCGGGAGTCTGCACCCTATACCAGTCGTCATCGGCCTGAATCACCTTCACGGGAGTACCCATGATGGCTTGCGTGGCCATCTCGGCCGCATGCTTGCCGCTGGTGCGCAGAGTGGCTATCGACAACTTGACCACAGCCCAACGCTTGTCGGCAGGGAGCGAGTTTTCAAGCACCACAAGCTGGTTTTGGAATGCGCCGGTGCCATTGAGCGCCTTGCTCACGGCATCCTTCTGCTCCTGAGTGCCCACTGTGCCCCACACGGTGAGCACGCCATTCTGGTCGATGGTGTTGACATTCCACACAGCAGTGCGCTTGTCGGGGGCGATGTTGTTTTTCAACTCTTTCAGCACATCGGCGGCCGAAGCCTGACCCATTGCCGCAGGCACTGTGGCCAAGAGGGCCACACCGGCCACAAGGGCCTTGATTGTAATTTTCATTATCAGTTATATTTTCTGTGTTTCGCCGCTGGCGCCTAATGGCTACACAGCCTCAGGGCAGCGGCTGGATTTCTATTGTCTTAATTAAATCGCCAATAGCTACTTGCCATCGGTGGCAATTGGCTCTATCGAGTCGAGGTTGAAGTGTGAGTGCCACTTGTCGTAGTACAGGTTGCCACCCTTCCACTCCACTTCGCCCGGCTGGAAGTCGACGGTCTCGCTGCGTATGTATTTCTTGGCAGGCGACAGCGGTTGGCCCACGGCCTCGTTAGACGCCATGCGATAGAGGTCGAGACCCGAGGCGTAATAGTCCTCCATGGGTGTGTTGACCACCGAGCGGCTGTATGACGGGTCGACCGGCACCCATCCCACTCCCTCGAAGTAAGACTCAGCCCAGTCGTGATAGTTGACATCGCTCGGGTGAATCGTATATCCGCTCTCCCAGCGCGAGGGGATTCCCAGGCTTCGAGTGAGCGTGATGTAGAGCAGCGCCACCTGTCCGCAGTCGCCATGACGGTTGAGCAGCACATATTCGGGAATGTTGGCCAGGGTGCTGTATTCGCGTGCACCTGCCCAGGGGAAAGTGCGTCCTATCCAGCCATATATCTTGTTGGCCTGCAGCACGGGATTGGTTTCCGAGCCCACAATGGTGCGTGCGAGCTGGCGCAGCGAGTCGGTGATGATGATGTGGCGTCCCTCGCTCGAAGTGTAGCGCTTGTAGAGGTCAGATTGAGTGTCGTAGGGCTTGAGCATTGCCAGCACGTCTTGCTTGGCTATGTGGCGCTCACCCACGTCGTAGGAGAACGTGTATTCAAAGTGTGTGGGCTGACCCTTTTGAGCCTGAGCCTCCATATACACGGTGTGGTGCTTGCTGCCCTGGCTGAATGTGACGGGGCGGTTGCCCGACTCATACTTGATGTTGCGCTGGCGCAGGTTCTCGTAGGGGATTGGCATCCACACACGCAGAGTCTCGCCTGCCGGCACGGCATCGGCATCGACGTCGAGCGAGAAGGTTATTTTGGCATGGTGCCAGTTGCGTGTGCCGTTGGCATCGGCAGGAGTGCACATTGCCTGCTCAAACAGCGAGCGGTAGTTCTCATACGACGACTGCTTGTCCTTGCTGTGCTCAGCGGCACATTCGTCGGCCAGCAGCCACAGGTTGCGCACACTCTTGCGGAACCACCATTCGCGTCCGTCGATATTCATCACCTCGAGCTTGCGCAGGCGCTTCCAGTTGTCGATTTGCTCGTCGGTGGCCTGCGGCATGCGCTCGCGAATCATTTTCTTTCCTTCTTCGGGAGTTATGGTGAAATCTTTGCGTATGCGTTGCATGATTTGCTTCACCGAGTCGATTTGCACCGCATAGGCCTTGCGAGAAGCCTTGGGGAGGGAGTTCATGATTTTCTCGGCTTTGGTGAATTCGCCCTGTGCCACACAGCGGTCAACGGTTGCCTGCCATTGCGCGGGGGCTGAGGCAGCGGCCGCACCAAGCGTTGCGGCGGCCATGATTGCAAGTAATGATGCCTTAGCCTTCATTGTTTCTGATTTTGTCTTGTTAAGTTTATGACGGCGGGAAAAATGGAAGCCCTGCTACCCGCCTATTGCACGTCAGGGCCTTGGTATACCTTACAAATATACGACAAAATTTCGTTTTGTCACAAATTTAGGCACGTTTTAACCGAAAAGAGACCGCATCAACTATGATTTGCAGCAATCTGTGATTTGCCATTGTGTAAAAAAACGGCTATCTTTACGCATAAAAACCAAGCACATTGTTTCATGGACATTATAGAGGCTATTAAGCGGCGTCACTCGGTGCGCAGTTTCACCAAGCGCCCAATCAACGATGAAAGCATCACCATACTGGAGAAATGCATTGCCGACTGCAATGCCAAGGGGCGGCTACACCTGCAACTGGTGACCGACGAGCCACGCGCCTTCGACTGCTTCCTTGCGCACTACGGCAAATTCAGTGGTGTGCGCAACTACATTGCCATGGTGGGGCGCAAAGGCAAGGGACTCGACGAGCGCATAGGCTACTATGGCGAGCGCCTGGTGTTGCTGGCGCAGACGCTCGGGCTCAACACGTGCTGGGTGGGCCTGTCGTATACCAAAGCCCCCGGAGCATGGAAGGTGGACAACGGCGAGAAGCTGGTGTGCCTGATAGCCATTGGCTACGGCAACACGCAAGGCGAGGAACGCCGCAGCAAAAGCATCGACGACGTGACGGCAGTCAAGGCCGGTGGCGACACACCCAAGTGGTTCACGGCCGGAGCCAGAGCCGCACTCCTTGCCCCCACTGCCCTGAACCAGCAGAAATTCAAGTTCACCCTGCACCCCGATGGCCGAACCGTGACGGCAAAAGCCGGGCTCGGCTTCTTCGCAAAGGTTGACCTGGGCATAGTAAAATACCACTTTGAGGCCGGTGCCGGGGTGAGCAACTTCAACTGGAGCGACTCATCGGCCATTTAACACCGAGAGGCTCGGCTTGACATTCAGCCACCAACGAGGGGCGCAAAGGCTATAACCCAAGCGCAATAAAAAATCATAGGGGAGAATTCCGCATCTTGGAATTCTCCCCTATTTAATATTGTTTTGCGTTTAGCCTAACCGGTGCAAGCTATCAGCGGATGAATTTCTTAACCTGGGTTGAGTGGCCGTCGGTGTAGGTGGTGTTAACGATGTTGAAGCCCGCAAACGGGCGGCTTGAGCTCTGGCCAAGGGCGTTGACATAGGTCACGGCCTTCACCTGTGCATCGCTGCCGTCGGCAATCACGTCGGTGATGCCAGTGGGGGTGTCGTTGTCAAACTGCACCGAGAAGCGGTGCTCAGCCACATAAGCCTCATAGTCGTTGAAGGCGTTGCGGGCATAGAAGCGCTGGATGTAAGCCACATTCTTAGTCTCGCCAGCCTTGATGGCACTGTCAACGAAGAGGTCTTCCACATTGAGCTCTACCACATCGGTCGGGTAAAACGACATGGTGTCGAGCACCAGTTTCTCGCCAGAGGGGAGCACACGCCACACGCGGTAGCCGAGGGGTTCCATTATGCTGTCGTCGCACACACCGGTAACCTTGAAGCTGGTCTTGTAGCCCATGGTTGAGCCGTCGCCGAGGGGTTTGGTCTTAACCTGCTGAACGTCGCTTGAAAGGAAGGCAGAAATCACAGGAAGCTTCTGGCGGACACCGCCGTAGGTGTTGCCCAGAGTATCGGCCACCACCGAGTAGTATTCAGTCTCGACGAGCGGACCAAGATCGCGTAGGTCGTCGCGAGTGGGGACAGTGATCCAGCTTTCGGCAGCGGGAACCGAAGCATAGACAACGGTCAGGTCGCTGTTGGAGTCGCGCTCGTAGCTGCGGTAAATGCCGGCACTGTCGGAGTCGGCTGCCACACGGGCCACCTCAAGGCTGCCAATTGACGGGTCGACACGCATGAGCGAATAGTGGCTGATGGTTGGAATGGTGTTGACATAGAAATCGGCACCCACGGTGCTCAGATTGCAAGTGTGGCAGGTGTCTTCGGTAGCCTCGCTTGGCAGGATTGAGCTGTAGCCGATGGCGTAATCGGCATTGATTGCCGACACTGTGTCGGGTTTTGCGTAAGAATATCCGGCGATTGCATTGTGGAAATACTCGGCCGAATAGTAGTATTTTGTCTTGTTCAGCGCAGAGACAGGCTCGTCGAAGCTATCGGTGATGACGATTGTAGACAAGTCGAGCGGCTTGGTGTAGCCGTCGGCCGAAAAGCTCGAGCTCGACTCCTCGGTGGTGCCATCGGCATAATACACCTCAAGCTTATAGTTGTAAGTCTTGCCGTTGAGCGACCAAGTGGTGAATTTGGCGGTTGCAAGCTTCACCCGAGTGGTGTCGGTGCTGCGATAGAAATAGAGTTTGCTGGTGCCCAGCAGGATGTCGTTGGACGAAATACCGTTGCTTGTGCTGTTTTCAAGCGAAATGGCAATTTCGTGCTTGTTGACCGATGTTGCGGGGTCGAACGTGCAATTGTGCCGCACGCACTTCACCGAGAAGTCGCGGGCAGTAGCCATTGCAGAGCCTACAGAGCATACTGCCAGGCCAAGCACAGCTACAGTGTGGAGTAAATTAATTCTCATCTTTTAAATTGTTTTTATATGATTATTGTTCTGATGAACATACGCTTATTCACCACGAAAAAAAATGGTTCAAACCATAGGCCGATGAAACACCTTGCGCCCCACCCTTCAGGCCAGGCGGCAAAAGTTCATAACCTTATCAATCTTACTCTTAACCACGTGAAATCAATTGTAGCAAAGGTAAAAATTCTTAATAGGTGCGACCAAAAAAAACATGCAAAAAAACGTTATCGCACATCAAAAACCGTTACCCATGGCGATAAAAAAATGCCCGGCCTGAGCCGAGCATCTTTGGAGGTCACTAGCGGATTCGAACCGCTGTACCCGGTTTTGCAGACCGGTGACTAAACCACTCATCCAAGCGACCATTTAGCTAATTGCGGTTGCAAAGTTAATCAGTTTTTTTCGACTGTGCAACTCTGCCAGCACATTTTTTGCGATTATTTTTGGGGCAAGCATCCACCAGCGGACAGCCCGCGCACTTCACCTGCCCCGAAAGGCCGCGCAAGCGCCACAAGGCCCGTAAGGCTACAGCCACGGCGGCAGCCACCACCACGCCCACCACCACATATTGTGCCGTCACACTCATGGCTCTATGCCCAGCTGGCTCATCACACGCAGGAATTCCTGCTCAAAATTAGGGGTGAGCACGCCCTGCCCCATGCTTGCCATCACCTCGGCCACGCTCCAAAAGCGGCCATCGTCGATTTCCACGGGGTCGAAGTCGAAGCGGGTGCGTGTGGTGACCGTGTAGTAAGCATTGACCAGCTCACTCTCTACAGTGCTGTCGTAGACGTAGTTGAACAGATGCACCGGCTCAAAATCAACGAGTCCTATTTCCTCGCGCACCTCGCGGCGAAGAGCCTGCTCGATGGTCTCACCGAAATCCACGTGGCCACCCACCGAAGTGTCCCACCGCCCGGGCTGGATGCGCTTCGACGCCGCGCGTTTTTGCAGATAGATTTCACCTTGCGGGTTAAACACATGCAAGTGCACCACCGGATGCAGCAGGCGGCTGCCCGAATGGCACTCGGCCCTGGTGGCACTGCCTATGACGTGGCCTTGCGGGTCGACAAGCGGAAAGAGTTCACTGTCCATAGCTATCTCGTTTGTTTTTTTGTTCTGTTGATTATCGTTATGTTGCAGCCGGCTTGAAGTTCTTTTCCACAAGATTGCGCAACTTGGCCGGAGTGAGGTCCGACGGATAGTCGGCAAACGGGAGCAACAACCGGCAGCCAGAGGCATATTCGCTGCAGCCATAAGCCGTGCGCCCCTTGAGCAGATGCCCCTTGCCACACAGCGGGCAGGCAATTTCCTCTATCGACTTGATGCGCGGCTTTCGCGGCTTCTTGGCCGCTGCCGGGGTGGCCGGCTTGGGCTTTTTGGGCTCCTCCTCGGCCACGATGTTGGTGCCGCCATTATCGCGCAGCACATTGAGCACCAGCTCCGAAACCATAGCCTTCAGCTCATCGACAAACTGCTTAGCGCTAAACTCGCCACGCTCTATCAGCCTCAGCTTGCACTCCCACTGCCCCGTGAGCTCGGCGCTCTTGAGCAGGGGCTCACTGATGATGTCGATTAGCTGCAAGCCAGCCGGCGTGGCCACAAGACTCTTGCGCTCCTTGCGTATGTAGTGTCGCTTGAAAAGGGTCTCGATGATTGCCGCACGCGTCGACGGACGCCCTATGCCGTTTTCCTTCATTGCATCGCGCAGAGCCTCGTCGTCGACAAGGCGGCCCGCCGTCTCCATGGCCCGCAGCAGTGTGCCCTCGGTGTACATTTTGGGCGGCTGGGTTGCCTTCTTGGCAAGCGACGGCTCGTGCGGACCACTCTCGCCCTTCACAAACTGAGGCATGGCGGCATTGGCCTCGGCAGCCTCGCCATCGGCAGCCTGCTGCTCCTTTCCGCCATACACGGCACGCCAGCCCTCGCTCTCAATCTGCTTGCCAGTGGCCTTGAACTCATTGCCATTGACATCGGCCATCACGGTGGTGGTCAGGAATTGGCAGTCGGGGTAAAAAGCCGCAATGAACCGCTTGGCCACAAGGTCGTAGACGAGCTTCTCGTCGCGCGACAGGGCGGCATTGGCCGGATTCACGTTGGTGGGGATTATGGCGTGGTGGTCGGTAACCTTGGAGTTGTCAAACACCTTCTTGCTCTTGGGAATCTTTGCCGACAGCACCGGAGCTGTGAGCGTGGCATAGGGAGCCAGAGCGTTGAGGATGCCCGGAATTTTCGGATAGATGTCGTCGCTCAGATAGGTGGTATCGACACGCGGATAGGTGGTGACCTTCTTCTCATAGAGGCTTTGGATGAGCTTGAGAGTAGCATCGGCCGAGAGCGAGAACTTTTTGTTGCACTCCACCTGCAGACTGGTGAGGTCGAACAGGCGGGGAGGTGCCTCACGGCCTTTCTTGGCCGTTATCGACGTGACCGTGAGCGGCGAACTGCCCATGCTCTCGAGCACCGCCTGGGCATCGGCCTCGGTGGCATACCGCCCGCGCGTGCTGCTGAATGTGGTGCCGCGGTAGAGCGTCTTGATTTCCCAATAGTCTTGCGGCACAAAGTTCTCAATCTCGCGCTGGCGGGCCACAATCAGCGCAAGGGTGGGCGTCTGCACGCGGCCCACCGACAGCGTGGTGCGATTTTGGCCATACTTAAGCGTGTAGAGCCGGGTGGCATTCATGCCAAGCACCCAGTCGCCAATGGCACGCGACAAGCCGGCATAGTAAAGGTTCTGGAAGTCGCTGCCCGGGCGCAACGAGCCGAAGCCCTCGCGAATGCTCTCGTCGGTGAGCGACGATATCCACAACCGCCGCACAGGCACCTTGCATCCGGCCTTCTGGTAGACCCAGCGCTGTATCAGCTCACCCTCCTGGCCGGCATCACCGCAGTTTATCACCTCGTCGGCCTTGGCAATGAGCGACTCTATCACATGAAACTGCCGCTTGTAGCCGTCGTCGTCGATGAGCTTGATGCCGAAAGTGGCTGGCACCATGGGCAAAGCCCCAAGGCTCCACCGCTTCCACAAGGGAGTGTAGTCGGCCGGTTCCTTGAGCTCACACAAGTGTCCGAAAGTCCACGTCACCTGGTAGCCGTTGCCCTCGAAGTAGCCGTCGTGGCGGTCGTTGGCTCCGAGGATGGCGGCGATGTCGCGCGCCACACTCGGTTTCTCGGTGACACACACCTTCATCGGTCGGTCACCTCCTCTCCGAGCCCGAGGCGCTTTGCCTCGTCCCACAAGGCGTCCATCTCGGCCAGCGTGAGTTCGTTGATGCGGCGGCCCTGCTTGCGGGCCTGCTGCTCTATGTAGTTGAAACGGGCTATAAACTTGCGGTTGGTGCGCTCAAGGGCATTGTCGGAGCGCACGCCATAGAGCCGTGCGGCATTAACCACGGCAAAGAGCAAGTCGCCGAATTCCTTCTCGCGGTCAACCTCGTGCCCTTCCACGAGTTCCTGCTCCACCTCAAGGGCCTCCTCGCGCACCTTTTGCCACACTTGGTCGCGACATTCCCAGTCGAAGCCCACCTTCGAGGCTTTTTCCTGAATGCGTTCAGCCTTGATGAGCGACGGCAAGGTGCGCGGCACACCGCCAAGCACCGTCTTGTTGCCGTCGCGCTCGCGCATCTTGATAAGTTCCCAGTTGTCGGCCACGGCCTGCGGCGAGTCAGCCTCCTGGCCGCCATAAATGTGCGGGTGGCGGAAGATGAGCTTCTTGCACAAAGCGTCGCACACATCGGCCACGTCGAACTGGTCTTTCTCGTCGGCAATGCGCGCATAGAGCAGCACATGGAGCAGCACATCGCCCAGTTCCTTTTTAATCTCGGCCGGATGGCCGTCGAGCAGAGCCTGCGTGAGCTCCATCACCTCTTCGATGGTGTTGGGCCGCAGACTCTCGTTGGTCTGCACCGAATCCCACGGGCAGCGGTCGCGCAACGTGTCGACCACGTCGAGCAGGCGGCTGAAGGCTTCGAGTTGTCGCTGTCTATCGCTGTGAGGCATTGGCTTGGTGCTTATTTAGTCCGTTGTTGAGAAAATTCATGAATTTGTCCACATCCTCGTCATACACGGCCGGGCCCGAAAGCAGGCCGCCTTGCTCGTCGAGCACCACGAAATAGGGCTGCGAGTTGGCACCGAACTTCGAGCGTTGCAAGTAGCTCCACATGTCGCCATAGGTTTCGAGCTCCACTTGTCGGCCGTTTTCCTCCACATACACGGGTTGCGGCATGGCCTTCTTGTCGTCGACCATGAGTTTGACCGACACGAACCGGTCGGTAATCAGCTGCTTCACCTGCTGCTTGTCGAGCACGGCACCCTCCATTTTACGGCAGTTGACGCAGCCATAGCCCGAAAAGTCAATAAGCACCGGCTTGCGGGCGCGTGCGGCAGCCTGCATGCCCTCGTCGAAGTTGTCATATTGCACCCGCTCCTCGCCATAGAGGTTGAAGTCTTGGGTGCTGAGTGGAGGCACAAAGGCACTTGTGGCCCTGAGGGGCGCACCCCACAGGCCGGGAATCAGGTAGGCGGTGAAGGCAAGCGATGCCAGGGCAAGCATAAAGCGCGTCACGCCTATGCCCTCGCGCTTGCCGCCGTCGCTGTTGAAGCGGAAGACGCCAAGCAGGTACATTGCCAGCAGACCGAAAATGGCTATCCACAAGGCCAGGAAGGTCTCGCGGTCGAGAATGTGCCACCCGTAGGCCAAATCGGCCACCGAGAGGAATTTGAGCGACAGGGCAAGTTCGATGAAACCGAGCACCACCTTCACCGTGTTGAGCCAGCCGCCCGACTTGGGCAGACGCTTGAGCATCGACGGGAACATGGCAAAGAGGCTGAACGGAATGGCCAGGGCAAGGGCAAAGCCGCCCATACCCACTGCCGGGCCAAGGCTGCTGCCCATGCTTGCCGCCTCGACCAAGAGGGTGCCTATGATGGGGCCCGTGCACGAGAACGACACTATCACCAGCGTGAAAGCCATGAAGAAAATGCTAAGGATGCCGGTGGTCTTCTCGGCAGTGCTGTCGGCTGCATTGCCCCACGAGCTTGGCAGAGTGATCTCGAATGCGCCGAAAAACGAGATGGCAAACACCACAAGCAGCAAGAAGAACACCACGTTGCACACCGCATTGGTGGCTATGGCGTTAAGCTCGTTGGCGCCAAAGATGCCTGTGACCACAAGGCCCAGCACCAAATAAATGACTATGATTGAAATGCCATAGACGGCAGCATTGGTAATGCTCTTGGCACGCGAACCGCTCTTCTTGAGGAAGAAACTCACCGTCATGGGGATAATGGGCCACACGCACGGGGTGAAAAGGGCCAAGAGACCGCCGCCGAAGCATGCCACAAAGATGTACCACAGCGACGACGACGAGGCATCCTGCGCATCGCCCGCGCCGTTGTCGGCCTTGACGGGCGCCCACAGCTGGTCTTGCCCAACGGGTTCGGCTGGAGCCACATCGGCCTCGGCGGGAGCGGAATCGGCAGCCGAATCGGCCACTGCAGGCGCAGGGTCGGAAGCCCCACCACCCTTGCCGCTGAACGCAAACGGCTCCTTGGCCGGCGACGAGCACTGGGTGTCGTTGCAGCTCATATAGCCCACAACGCCCTTAATAGAATAGTCGCTGCCGGTGATGGTGAACCGTTGCGACAGAGCCACGCGCCCCGTCCACCAACTGAGGTCGAGATCAAAATTCGGGTCGTGATGGCGTTGCGGCTTGCGGTCGGGCACAAGGCCACCATCGAGCTTCACGCCTTTCAGCTCTTTCCAGTCAACACTGGTGGGCACCGGGCCGTCGGTCACGGCATCGGTTGAATACATGTGCCACCCGTCGTCGATAGTGGCGGTCAGGGTGACTATGCCGTGAGTGGCGTCGGTGAGGCGGACAGCCGAAGTCCATTTCACCGGATTCACAATCTGTGCCACTGCGCTGATAGCGCACAGCAGGCACACGGCTGATATCGTTAAGAGTCTTTTCATCATAAATGCTTTAATGTGCAAAATTAGTGCAAGCCGAGCGCAATAGCAAATCAAGCTTGCTTGAATTTGCAATGGCCGAGGCGCAGCCTAATTAAGCCGCAAGGCAACATAGTGCAAGCCGAGCGCAATAGCAAATCAAGCTTGCTTGAATTTGCGATAGCCGAGGCGCAGCCTAATTAAGCCGCAAGGCAACATAGTGCAAGCCGAGCGGGGGGGCAACCAAAACAAAGTTGAGAGTTGAGCTATGTGGGCATCATCGCAAAACCACAAGGCACAAACGAAGGGAGGCGGACCTGATGGCTCGCCTCCCCGTTTGGATTATTGCAGCCCGTTAAGCCAGACTGCTATGCTATGGGATTCAATTAATTTTTCACCTTATATTCGCCGTTCACATACTCAACCCAGTCACCAGTAATGGTGTTGCCGCCATTGTCGGTATAAGTAACGGTATTTAAGCCAGCTTCTCTTTGAAGCACTGCGCGGAACGGAGCCTCGCCCACCACCTTAGTGCCCTTCATGTTGAGCACGGTAGGATACTGATAAGCACCTGTTCCATTGGTGCCGAGCACAATAGCAGCCATAGGCACTTCGTTGCCCGTCTTCCAATCGCCAGTCATGTATTGCTGAGCTGCAACTTCAGGGGTGCGATTACTACCTTTCGCGCCTCCAAGGTCTTTATCAGCCCTGTAAGCCTGGTTAATCTCGCAGCCTTCGATGGTAGCCTTTCCGCCACGGAGCATCATTCCTTGCCAATAGCCATTGAGCGTGGTGTTCTTAAGTGTGATTTCGCCATTCACATTGAAGCCTATTGCTGTCTGCGCCTCAATGCTGCTGTTCTCAACATTCACCACAGGTTTGTTGTTGAGGCCATCTGATGCATTTGTTGTAATACCAAAGTATAGAGCCTGCATGGTGCAGTTTTTCACATTAAGAACAGTGCCTGCATCTTCAACAAAAACTGCTGTGGCAGCATTAGGAGCAATCACCTTGACATTGTCTAACGTCATATTAGCTTTCTGTATCGCTTGAACAGCATTTTTTTCTTTATTATATGCAATGGTTCCGTTTTTGATAGCCACCGTACCACCTTCGAAAGACAAGACGCCATCAGTTGAAAGCTTATAGCCATTCAGGTCGATTGACACGTTTTTATTGGCAACCATTAACGCGCTGGTTAAACTGATATCGCCAGTGAGAGAGATTCGCACATCGCCTTCAGCGTTAAGGGCGGCGGTAAGTTCCTCGGCCGACTGCACAGTGTATTCATAGTCGGGCTTGTTGAAATTGGGCTCGATTTCAACGTTGAAGTCGGTGGTGCTTGTGAGCAGGTTGCCATAGATGTTGGTGCGGTAGTTGCGCTGCACGGGCACGTTGGCAAAGTTGCGGTTGATGGTCATTGAGCCGTCATTAATTGTCCAAGCCACGTCAACGTTGGCCTTGTCGGCAGCAACGAGCATATAGTCCATTGAGAGATAGTCGTAGCCAGCCTTGGGGAAAGTCTCGCCGGTGGGGATTGCATTGAGGCTGAAAGTGCGCTCTGCGTCACCACTCACAGCACCGGTCACAAGGTTGAGCGTGTTATAGATGCCGGTTACCTTCACCTCGGTCTGAGCATTTTCGGCCTTGAAGCCGCTGGCCTTGGCAGCTGCCAAGTCTTTAGTGCCCACATTGAGCTGCGAGAACGGGCGGTAGAGCTTGATGGGGTTCTCCACATCGGTTCCGGCGGTGTAGGTGTAGCAGCGGAAGAATGCGTCGAGGCTCTCGTCGTTGGCCTTCATGCCGTCATAGTTCACTGTCACGCTCTGAGTGTTTTGGTCGAATGTGTAAGGAGCATCGTTGGCGGCTGCCCAGAACACGATGTCGTAGGTCTTGCCGGTCACGAGCTGGAGCTGCACTGTGGTTTTCAGGTTGATGGCTTTCTCACCGAGGTCCTTGTCGCCGTCGATGATTGCCAGCGGTGTGGCAGAGCCTTTTTCATACACGGCATACTGCAGCTTGGTGGCAGTGGTGCCGTCGGCATAAACACGCTTCGGGCCATTAGCCTTCGGGGCACGGGCATTGATGCCGTCGGGGAGCTCGACAGCTAATTGCACTGTGGTGACTTTACCTTTTTCGGGCTCGTCGACGCCGTCTTTCTGGCACGATGAAACCGTGAGCAGCATAGCTGCCAATGCTAACATTGAAAAAATCTTTGTTTTCATTTCTGGTTGTTTTTAATTAATACTTATTTAATCCTATAAAGAATAATGCTTTGCGTTTTTCATATCGTTCAATTACCATAAGTGGCTTGGCTATCGGTTGCCAAGCAGTCTGTCTCTATTCATGGGAATCATGGCGGTTAGCGTGCCTCTGCATGCTACGTGCAAAAATCAATCTGTTTTTAGTCTCTCCGTGAATTAACAAAAGCGGTTAAAAACGCTTCAAAGATATTTAATAAATATGTAATAGCCTAAAAAATGGCTAAAATCTGTTAAATATTTATTAAAGATTACGGTTTACGGTTGAGAGTTTAGGGATGGGGGTGTGTGTTTGGGGGTTGGGGAGGATTGGGCTCTCGGGGGGGGAGGCTTTTCGGCGCGAGGTTGGGATATGGGCGGGAAGGGGGGGGGGAAAAAAAGCAAAGCGCGGGGCGGCTGATTGAGCCGCTCCGCGCCGTGTGCTATGTTGTGTGAGTGGTGACGCTATTTATTTGATGCCGAGTTTGGCTTTCACCTTTGCAGTCACGTCTTCAACGCCAGTGCCGCGATAAAGGAGCACGCTTGCATCATAGATGCCTGCATAGCCGCCTTCGGCACCCACCTGCTGGATGGCATTGACGAGCTTTTGCTGAATGGGGGCAAAGAGAGTTTCCTGCTGCTTCTGCAAATCGCTTTGTGCAGTCTGTTGGAAGTTCTGGAAACGCACCTGAAGGTCTTGGATTTCCTTAGCCTTAGCCTCGAGAGTAGCCTCGGCGGCCTTGCTCTTGGTGAGGTTGTCATACTCGGTGAGTTTCTTCTGGTACTCTTCCTGCAGAGTCTTACCCTGTGCGGTATATTTGTCGCTTGCAGTCTTGAGGGTGTTTTGAGCAGTTGCCATTTCGGGCATCACGTTCATAATCTCAGTGGGGTTCACGGCGCCGAGTTTCACGGTTTGTGCCGAAACGAACATGGGAGCAGCGACGAGCACTGCGAGTAATAATTTTTTTAGCATGATTTGATTGATTGTTTATGATTTTTATTTTTCAGTTTGTCCATTATGGTTGCGCTGCGCCCCGGGCTCACTTAGAGTAGCCGAGCTTGGCGAGCACCTCGTTGCTGATGTCGATGCGCGGTGAGGCATAGACGATGCTTTGCGACGAAGCACGGTCGAACACCGTCTGGATGCCGCGCTCGTCGGCCACCTTCTTCACGGCGTTGTACACATCATCTTGGATGGGCTTCATGAGCGACTGGCGCTTTTTGAACAACTCGCCCTGCGGGCCAAAGTATTTGTAGTTGAGTTGCGTGGCCTCTTTCTCCTTGGCCACTATCTCGGCCTCTTTTTTCTTTTTCTGCTCATCGGTGAGAAACACCATGTCGGACTGATAGTTCTTATACATAGTGTCGGACTCCTTCTTGAGGTTGTCGACCTCACGCTGCCAGCGTTGCGACACCTGGTTGAGCTGTTCGTTGGCCATCTCGTAGGCAGGTATGTTTTTAAGCACATATTCCATGTCGACGAGGGCAAACTTCTGCGCGCTCAGCTGCATGAATCCCGCAGCGAGCACCGCGATGACTAATAATGCTAATTTTTTCATTTCTTCTGCTTTTTTAATCTGTTTCACTTAAAGCGCGTGCCTGTGGCACGTGAGATTAGACTTGCGAGGGGCACGACGGTTTATCCGCTACACGCAAAATCAGAATTCCTGACCGAGCACGAAGTGGAAATTGCTGCCGCCCTTGCGGCCGTATACAGTGTCGAAACCATAACCCCAGTCGATACCGAGCATGCCGAGCATAGGCAGATAGATGCGCACACCCACACCGGCCGAGCGCTTGAGGTCGAACGGGTTGAACTTCGACACACTCGTCCAAGCGTTACCGGCCTCGACGAAGAGGAGCGGATAGATGGTGGCGCTTGTTGAGAGCATGAGCGGGAAGTGGAGCTCCATCATGAAGCGGTCGTAGGCATAGCCATCGTAGCCCGACGGAGTGAACTGGCCATTGTCGTAACCACGCAGAGCGATAGTCTCGGTTGCATAGGTGTAGCTTCCCGACATGCCGTCGCCGCCGACATAGAACGTTTCGAACGGAGTCTTGATGTATTTGTTCCAGCTGCCGAGCAGACCAATGTCGGCGCGGGTCATGAGCACGAGAGTCCAACGGCCATCGGGGTCGGTGAGCGGAGTGTAGGTGCGGGCCTGGAACTTGAGCTTCCAGTATTCGATCCAGCGGTAGAGCTGCTTCTTGTCGGCCTCACTGCTGCTTTGCGAGAGGCGTCGCCAGTCTTTCTTGCCAAAGAGGCTTGCCGGCGGAGTGAAGCGGAAGCTGAGCGAGAACGAGCTACCCTTGCGGGTGTAGAGCGGGTTGTCGATACTGTTGCGCGCCAGGGTAAGACCGAAGGTGATAGAGTTGGACGTACCGTTGTTCATATAATAAAGGTACTCCCAATTCTTGAGGCTATACCACTGGTAGCTGATGTCGGCGCTGAGGGTGAAGTAGTCGTCAGGCCACTTGAGGCGCTTACCGAAGCCCACGGTGAGACCTGCCATCTGCAGATACTTGTTGGGGTCGTAGGCGTTCTCGTAGGTGTTGTCGCTGTAGCTGTAGTTGCTGTTATAATAATAGTTGTTGTAGTAGTAGCTGTTTTGATACAAGCGGTTGTAGTACGATGAGTTGATACCGGTCTGACGGCTGTAGAAAGCCGACACGGAGAGCGAGTTGGGTCGCTTGCCGCCGAACCACGGGTCGAGGAACGAGAGGCTGAACGCATTGTAATACTTGGCATTGGTCTGGCCGCTGATGGTGAACGTCTGTCCGTCGCCCTGCGGGATGATGCCCTTGTAAGACGATGGGTGGAAGAGGTTTTGCATCGAGAAGTTGGTGAACTTGAGACTGAGCTTGCCAATGATACCCGTCTGTCCCCAGCCGGCGCTGAACTCGATTTGGTCGTTGGCCTTCGACTCGAGGTTGAGAATGATGTCGACCGTACCGTTTTCTTCGTTAGGCTCAGGGCGGATGTCCATCTTCTCGGGGTCGAAGTGGCCGGTTTGAGCAATTTCACGAGCCGAGCGCATGAGGTCGCTCTTCGAGAAGAGGTCGCCCGGACGCACACGCAGCTCACGGCGCACCACCTTCTCATAGAGGCGGTCGTTGCCGTTGATGGTCACTTTGTTGATACGAGCCTGCTTGCCCTCGTAGAGGTGCATCTCGAGGTCAACCGAGTCGCCCTGCACCTTAGTCTCGATGGGCACGAGCTGGAAGAAGAGGTAGCCGTTGTCGAGATAGAGGTTGCTCACGGCATCGTCGTCTTGAGTGGTGCGCTTGTTGAGCATCTTCTGGTTGTAGACGTCGCCATGCTCAAATCCAAGCACGCGGTTGAGCACCGAAGTGGGATACACGGTGTTGCCCACCCAGTTGACGCTGTTGATGTAGTATTTTTTGCCTTCCTCCACCTTGAGGTGCACATCCACAGTCTTGTCGTTGTAGTTCGACACCGAGTCCCAAAGGATTTTTGCGTCGCGGTAGCCGAGCTCGTTATACTTGTCGATGATGCGCTGCTTGTCGTCCTCGTAGTCGGAGCGCACGAATTTCTTCTGGCTGAAGAGTTTGATGAGGCTACCCTTCTCGTTGGTCTTCTTCATGGTGCGCTTAATCTTGCCATCGCTGAGCACGCTGTTGCCGTCGATGTAGATTTTGTGCACCTTGATTTTCTCATGCTTGTCGACCACGATGTCGACGATCACCTCGTTTTGCTTGCTCAAGTCCTCGCTTTGGCGCACATTGCAGGTGGCCTTTTCGAAACCCTTGGCAGCGAAGTGCTGCTTCACGATTTGCTCGATGCGACTTGCGATGTTGGGAGTGATTTGGTTACCCGTCTGCAGGCCCAGCTTTTCCTGAAGGTCTTTGCGCTCACCGCTTTTCACACCCACATAGTTGATTTTGCTGATACGCGGCTGCTGGCGCAGGTTAAACACGAGCCAAGCCTTGTCCTTATAGATTTTCGACACCTGGATTTGCACCTTGTTGAACAGACCTTGCCGCCAAAAGCGCTTGGCGGCAGCCTTGAGGTCGTCGCCAGGGATTTCGATGCGCTGCCCCACCGATAGACCGGAGTAGCCTATGATGATGTAGTCCTCATAGTTGTCGACTCCCTCGACAGAGATTCCGGCTATTTCGTATCTCTGCGGATTGGCCGAGAACACGATTTTAGGGTTGAACACAGTGTCGTTGACAGTCTTGGTGGCACCGGTGGTGCTCTGGGCTTGTGCCACACGGCTTCCCGCCAGCACCGATGCAATCAGTAGTAGTATTATCTTATATCGCATGTCACGTTCAGTTTTGTTCGTTTTGGGTGTTATTGATCTGTTCGCTCGTCTTGCCATAGCGGCGCTCGCGCGATTGATAGTCTATTATTGCTTTCAAGAATTCTTCTTTGCCGAAGTCGGGCCAATAGGTGCCCGTGAAATACAGTTCACTGTAGGCCGTCTGCCACATCAGGTAGTTGCTCAGGCGCAGCTCGCCGCCGGTGCGGATGAGCAGGTCGGGGTCGGGCATTTGGCTGGTAGCGAGATGGGCCGACACGGTGGCCTCGTCGATTGAGAGAGGGTCGATTTTGCCTTGTGCGGCCTCCTGGGCTATGAGCTTGCAGGCCCGGGTTATTTCCCAGCGGCTTGAGTAGCTCAAAGCAAGGCACAACACGAGACCCGTGCAGTGGCTTGTGGCACTCATGCACGACTCGAGGCGCTCACGGGCCGACTGCGGCAGGCGCGAGGCTTCGCCTATCATGGTGAGACGCACGTTGTTTTTTATCAAGTCGGGCGTCTGTTGCTCAATGCTCACCACAATAAGATGCATAAGGGCCTCCACCTCATCGGCAGGGCGGTTCCAGTTTTCGGTCGAAAATGTGTATAGAGTGAGGTAGCCGATACCCAGCTCGCTGGCAATCTCGGTCACCTGCCTCACGGAGCCCACGCCGCTCTCGTGTCCGAGCGAGCGGATGAGGCCGTGGCGCTTGGCCCAGCGTCCGTTGCCGTCCATAATGATGGCCACGTGGCGCGGGAGCCTTGCTCTATCTATGTTTTCAATCAACGACATCACAGTGTGTGTAAATGTATATATGTTGTTATCGTTCCTTATTGTCACTATTCATTTCCATGCCCTAATCATCCTGCCTACTCCACATAGTGGCATTTCACGCAACGCTTGCTGAACTCGTAGGTGATCGAGAATGCAGCCACGGCATACCAGTCGGTGTTTTTGGCGATACCGTGCTTCACGTGATACAGGTCGGAGAGACCGTCGATGCGGTCGCCGAACGATTTGCGCATGGTGAACTCAAAGCCCAGGTTCAGGCGTTTTTTCAGCTTGAACTTTACGCCGCCACCCATGGGAATCACGAAACTCACCGACGTCCTTCCGTCGGTTGCGGCAAGCACTCCTCCGAGGCCAATCACCATATAGGGCGAGAGACGCTTGTATTTCTTGTAGCGCGGGCCATAGCCGTAGTTCAAGAAGTTGAACTCAAACTGTCCGCCAAAGTCTACCAAGCTCGACTTGAAAGAATACTGCTCGCCAGCCGGCAGCCTCGACTGCATGTCGGCACTGTTGCCGCTGATTGAGGCATAAAGCAGATTGGCTTTCAGAGCCCAACGGCTGTTGGGGTTGTAGCGGAACACCGCTCCACCGGCAACGCCCGGATGGCGGAACAGATTGCTCGTGTTCACATCGCCCAGATATCCGCTCATGCCCAAGGCCGGGCCAATCTCGAAGCGGTATTCCTGAGCCGCGGTCCTCACAGGCCACATCATTGCCGAAAAGGCTATTGCCGCCACAGCCAGCCACCCGACGCACCTACGGCCAAAGCCACCACGGGCTGTGCGGCCCGAAGACTGCACGCTGCGAGAGCGGCCGTTGAGCGAAGAGCTGACGTTCATGAATTCCTATATTATATAAATATGTGTAAGCAGTGCGGATGCCATTAATTGTGTGGCCACCGCATGGCTATTGTCAATATACGGGGCGCATGGCCATGCGCATGAGCACGCCGCGCCAGATGGTGTTGAGCGGAGCGTCGTTGCTGGCACGTCCGCCAAAGAGGTAGATGTAGGGGCACTGCCACTCGCTTGAGTGCTGTGTGGGAGCGGTAGACGCCGCCTTCCAGGGCAGTGTTCCGGCCGAGAGAGTCTCCTCGTAGACGAAAGCCTGCGCTGCACTGAACGACGGCACATAAGCCGGAAGCTGATACAGACTGTCGGCCTTCTGCCACAGCAGACCCTGATCGCGCGACGAGTAGACGACGCGGTTCATCGTGCCGTCGGCCAGCACGCCACCAAGCACCATCCACGTTTCGCGGCGCGTGGTGGAATAGTTGGTGGAGCTCACGTCGTAGGTGTAATATTTTATGAGTGAAGGATTCTTAAGGGCAGGCAGGTGGCGCCAGTTGGCGTCGTTGCTTATGCGGGCCCAGCTGGAGCCGTCGTAGCCCCACACCGAACCGGTGGTTTTGCCGTTGGCCATCACGCCGCCGGCTATCATCGACTGGTGAGAAGTGGCCCATGTGTTGGAAGCCTCAACCATCTCAGACGAGCCGCTCACCGGGAAGCCGTCTTCAACCTCGGCAGGCGAGAAAGAGGCAGGACGCGGATACTCGTCGTGGCAGTATTTGCCGTCGGCCACAGTCACGCCAAGCACGCGGTCGTCGTATGCACCCTTGATTGAATACCAATTTTGACCGGTAGCCGTCCATGTGGCTCCCTTGTCGGCCGAGCGATAGAGGTCGCCACCGTCGGAGAGAACATACAGGTCGGAAGCAGTGGCAGTGAGCGACTGCACTTGAGGCGTGAAGCCAAACGTGCATGCCGACGTGCTCCATTGCTTCTGGCCAGGCGCGCTTGCGGTAGACAGGGTGTATGCGCCGCCGTTGTTGAGCAGGCACAGCCACTCATTGCCCAAGCGCACAGTCTTAGACCCCGTGGTGGCACTCACCGTGCCCGGAAGGTCGCGCAAGAGACTGCGGTCCCAGTAGATGGAATCGGGCTCAGTGGTGTGCACATTCACCTGCACGCGGTAAATGCGTGAGTGCGTCTTGTCGTAGGAGACAACGGCAAGCTGCACATTGCCGGTGAAGTCGATGCTGTCGGTAGTGGTGCTGGTGTAGTCGAACGTGGTGTCGGACATCACCTTGCCGCCCGCAACAGTAAACTGCGCACTCGACACCGTGTGGGGGAACGTGATCGACACCGTGAGGTGGCGCACGTCGGTGCCCACGGGCAGCGAGTCGGGGTTGTAGATTATGCGGCGCTCAGGGTCGATGACAAAGTGCACCGAGTCGAGGTTGTCGAGCACATCGTCGTCCTCGCCAAGAGTGAATGCAGAGATGAGAGTTGATGAAGTGGAATAGCTTCCGTAATAGTCATCGCTGCTTGACGACGATTTGTCGTTGCAAGACGTGTAGCCAAGTGCCAGCATCAGGCACAACAGTATGTGAACCGGGGTTTTTATCTTCATTTATTTCAATACGTTTTTGAAATTGCAAATTTACAATAAAAGTTTGACAAATGCGCGACGCCCTTGCCCTTTTCGCTCATGCGAGGGCATCAGGCTAGCACTTTCGGCTTGTAAAATTAATATTTAGGCCGTTACAAACTGCATCAATTTAAGATATAAAAGTGAAGTAGGCACGATTTTACACCTTTTTAACTTGATTGCGGCAAGTGACGATTAAGTTGCCATCAACCGATGCCACCTTGCAGCCATGCGCAGGCGCAAAAGCCGGAGCCTCCACGCCATGCTCCACCACACGCGTGCCAATCTCGAGCCGCACCTCATTCCATGCGTCGGCGGCAAGCATCTGACCGAGAATCTGGCCTCCGCCCTCAACCATCACACTCGTCACCCCACGGGCATACAAGTCGGCAAGCCACGCGTCGGGCCGCGACGTGTCGAGCTTGACATAAGTCACACTGCCCTCCTGACCGTCTTTCAGCCCATTATATACTATTGTGGGCCGGCCATCGGCAAGCAACCGGCAACCGGCAGCCACCACACTGAGGCGGCTGTCGAGCACCACCCTGAGCGGCGACGAGCCTGGCCACAGGCGAGTGGTGAGGCTTGGATCGTCGGCCACGGCAGTGCGAGCCCCCACCACTATGGCATCGGCCATTGCCCGCTCGCGATGCATCAGAGCCAGCGTGACCGGAGTGGAAATGTGGAGCGGCCGCTCGGCAGCCCCCTGAGGCAGACCAATGAACCCGTCGGCCGTCTGGGCCCACTTCAGCTGCACCCACGGGCGGCGAGTGGTGTGAGCCGTGAAGAATCGGCGGTTGAGCTGCCAGCACTCGTCTTCGAGCAACCCCACCATCACCTCGGCTCCAGCCCGGAGCAGCATCTCCACACCACGGCCACGCACACGCTCAAAGGGGTCGAGCGTTCCCACAACCACCCGCAGCAGGCCCACATCGACAAGCAGCTTGGCACACGGTGGAGTCTTGCCATAGTGCGAGCAGGGCTCGAGCGTGACATAGATTGTGGACTCGGGCAAAAGGCAACGGTCGGCCTCAGAGACCGACGCCACCGCGTTGACCTCGGCATGACCCTGCCCGCAACAGCGGTGGAATCCCTCGCCTATGATGCGGCCATTGTGCACTATCACAGCCCCCACCATGGGATTGGGTGAAGCGTGTCCGGCCCCTTGAGCTGCCAACTGGAGGGCACGGCGCATGTATTTCTCATCTATTTCCATAACAGAACAGCAATGTTTTCATTTCTCAGTTGTGTGGGCACAGCCTCAAGCGCACCCCACCGTCATGGCCAGGCGGCCAACGGGAGCTCGCGGCAAAACACGGCACACATTGCAAAGATACCATTTTTTGGCAAAACGGCGCACCACCGGCACAGCCCAACGCACTGCCGGCTTTCGGCATTAGCAACTTTTTATTATATTTGCACCATGACTATCCAGGAGGCCATTGGCACTTTCAAGAAACGGCTGCGCGGAGTGTGGCCCGAGCGGGAACTCGGGCAGATGATGCGCATTATCATGGACGAAGTGATGCACTATTCACCCGTGGACATGATAATCCACGACCGCGACGAACTTCCCGACTTTTTCGAAGAGAAACTCGATGGCATAATCGGGCGGTTGCAACGGCACGAGCCGTTGCAGTATGTGCTGGGATCGGCACGCTTTCACGGAATGCGCCTCAAGGTGACGCCCGCCACACTGATTCCGCGGCCCGAGACCGAGATGCTTGTGGACATGATTGCCGACGCCAACCCGCAGCCCGACCTCAGAGTGCTCGACGTGGGCACAGGCAGCGGGTGCATAGCCATAGCCCTCGCGCGCACGCTCAAATGGCCGCAAGTGACCGCCACCGACATCTCAGAGGCCGCACTCGACGTGGCCCGCACCAACGCCCGCGAGCTGAAGACCCACAACGTGACATTCCTGCAACAAGACATCATGCAAGCCGCACCGCCAGCCGAGCCCAAGCACGACATAGTGGTGAGCAACCCGCCCTACGTATGCCAAAGCGAGCAGGCGCAAATGGAGGCCAACGTGCTCGACTATGAGCCACACACCGCTCTCTTCGTGCCCGATGCCGACCCGCTGATGTATTACCGCGCCATAGCCCGCTATGCCACGGCCGACCTTGTGCCAGGCGGAAGGCTTTATTTCGAAATCAACCAAGCGCAAGGCGCAGCTACAGCGGCACTGCTCAGCGGCATGGGGTTTGCCGACGTGGCCATCGTGCGCGACCAGTATGGCAACGAGCGGTTTGCCACCGCAATGTGGCAGCCCGAGGGATAGCAACTGCAGGCAAGCAAAGCCACACACATCCGGTTAGATTATACACATAACTCAAAAACATAACTATTCACAAACTCAATTCTTTATTCTATTATGGGAGGTTTCTTTGGCACTGTTGCACACGAAGCGTGCATCACCGACTTGTTTTACGGCACCGACTACAACTCACACCTGGGCACACGGCGCAGCGGTCTGGCCACCTACGACAGCGAACAACGCACCTTCTTGCGGTCGATCCACAACCTTGAGAATGCTTATTTCCGCAACAAGTTTGAGGGCGAGCTCGACAAGTTTACCGGAACATCGGGCGTGGGCGTGATCAGCGACACCGACGCACAGCCCATCATATTCAACAGCCGCGTGGGCCGCTTTGCCATAGTCACAGTGGCACACATCACCAACATTGCCGAACTCGAAATGGGCCTGCTTGAGCGCGGCCACCACTTCGCCGAGCAGGGCAGCAGCGGCGTCAACCCCACCGAGCTGGTGGCACTGCTCATCACCGAGGGCAACACGCTGGTCGACGGCATTGCACACGCACAATCGATGCTCAAGGGGTCGTGCTCGATGCTGCTGCTCACCGAGCACGGCATTGTGGCCGCACGCGACCGCCTGGGACGCACCCCAATTGTGGTGGGACGCAAGCAGGGCGCAATGGCAGTGAGCAGCGAGTCGACAGCCTTTCCCAACCTCGACTACGAGATTGACCGCTACCTGGGTCCCGGCGAGATAGTGCGCATCACGGCCGACGGCGTGGAGCAACTGCGCCCCGCAGGCCAAGAGATGCAAGTGTGCTCGTTCCTGTGGGTGTACTACGGCTTCCCCACATCGTGCTACGAGGGCCGAAACGTGGAAGACGTGCGCTTCAACATCGGCCTGAAGATGGGCAAAGGCGACGATGCACAAGTGGACTGCGCATGCGGCATCCCCGACTCGGGCACCGGCATGGCTCTTGGCTACGCCGAGGGCAAGGGAGTGCCGTTTCACCGCGCCATATCAAAGTACACCCCCACCTGGCCCCGCAGCTTCACGCCGAGCAACCAGGCGATGCGCTCGCTGGTGGCAAAGATGAAGCTGATACCCAACCGGGCCATGCTCACGGGTAAGCGTGTGCTATTTTGCGACGACTCGATAGTGCGCGGCACCCAACTTCGCGACAACACCCGTGTGCTGTATGACTACGGAGCAAAAGAGGTGCACATGCGCATCTCGTGCCCGCCACTCATCTACGGCTGCCCCTTCATTGGGTTCACAAGTTCGAAGAGCGACCTCGAGCTCATCACCCGCCGCATAATAGGCGAGCTTGAAGGCGACCCCAACAAGAATCTTGACAAGTATGCCACAAGCCACTCGCCGCAATACGAGAAAATGGTGGAAATCATCCGTGAGCGCTTCGGGCTCACATCGCTCAAGTTCAGCACCATCGAAGACCTGATTTCGGCCATCGGGCTGCCCAAGTGCAAAGTGTGCACCCACTGCTTCGACGGCTCAAGCCACTGTTGAGAGCCGACACCCTCAATGGGGACCAACACATAAAAGGCCGAGCAACGGCATCACTCCAGGCGGGGTGGGCAAAGCGGTTTAGCCGCTGCCCCACCCCGCCTGCTTTTCTTATTATTTTTTACCTAAATCCAACTTAAAGTGCAAAAAAGATTGAAATTTATGTTGAAATATTATATTTTTGCGTAAAATTTGTGTATTGTGCGCAAATGCATCACGAGACGTCTGAGTGAGCTCCACAGCCCAAAGAGGAAGCAGCCATGCCGCCAAAGCAGCAGCGCATAACCATAACGCATAACCAGCCAAAAGGCCCGATGGCAGAACGCACCTGATTACAGGGGGAGGTGCGCCCCACCATCAGGACTTAGCGGCAAAAACAATAGAGACATAACAACAATCCCCCTAATCACTAATCATCATTTTATATGAGAAAAGTCACAACTTTACTACTGGCGTTCTGCATCACCACAACAGCGGCGATTGGAGCGAAAGCCCAGCAGGTTGCCGACTTGGCCAAGTTGCCCGTCAACGAGCTGAAAGCTCCGAGCGTGGACAATGCCGCCAAGGCGACAGCCACAGCCCAGGGCACAGTAGCCCAAGCGAAGTTCACTCTTGTGGACGGCGCCACCAAAGCCACAGCCGTGACTGCCAACCGCGCCAAGGCGAAAGCCAAAGTGCAGAGCATCGACGACCTGGAAGGCAAGTATGTGATGAGCTACAAATCGCTGGTGACCACACTTGGCGACGGCGGCTCATCGGTGACCATCAAGAAACTGTCGGCCGACAGCATCGAGATCCAGAACTTCTGGACCGCCAGCGTGAACGTGCACGCCAAGGTGAATGCCGACATGAGTATTGAGATTCCCAACCAAAAGCTGTATGACCACACCACCTATGGTCCTATCGACCTGGCCGTGGTGGCTATCACAGGCAAGCCCGACCGCACACAGGTCATCAAGGGCCAAGTGAACGCCGACGGCACCATCTCGATTTCGAGCTGGTGGGCAGCATGGGTTGTGGAAGGGTCGAACAAAGACAACTTCCTGGTGGCCGGCTACGACGCAGCCATCGAGAAGAGCAACGCCACCATGGACGTCACCTACTACGGCGACGCCACGACCGAGGCCAATGACCCCGAGTCGTGGAACGTGATTGTCACCCAAAAGGGCAAAAACCTGGTGAGCGTGAAAAACCTGGGCAACCACGGCCAGACACTTGACGTGGTGCTCAAGGCCGACTCCACATTCACAATAGCCCCGCAAATCACCTGGGCCGCAGGCACCACCATGGGCGACTTCTACCCCTACATGGTGACCGACGCATGGGCCGCAGGCAAATACACCTCGCCCATCACCGGCAAGGGAACCGAGACCGAGCTGTCGTGGGGTGCATGGGTGATGCTCAGCACCAACAAGTATTACACCGGCAAGCTCAACAGCGCCACAATCAAGCTCAACGGATTCAAGTTTGAATATCCCCAAGCCGCACCCGAGAGCTTCACCGGCGCAGGTACCGAAGCCGACCCCTATCAGATAAAGACACTTGAAGACCTTGTGGCCCTGGCCGAAAAGGTGAACAACGACACCGAGCGCAGCTATGGCGGCCCCCTTGCCTTCCACACCAAGACATTCCTGGGCAAGAACTTCAAGCTCATGAACGACATCGACATGACCGGCTACCGCTTTGAGCCCATCGGCAACAAGTGGAACCAGCGCTTTGCCGGCACATTCGACGGCGACGGCCACACCCTCAAGGGCCTGGACGTGAACACCGGAACTAACGGCTATGCAGCCCTGTTTGGCATGGCCGACACCGCATCGGTGATCAAGAACCTGAACGTGAACGCAGCCAGCGTGCAAGGATCAGCATACTACGCCGGCATCATCGGCGGTTTCGTGCTCGGCACCATTGAGAACTGTAACACCACAGGCTCGGTGCAAAACGAAGGCATCACGGCCGCCGGTATTGTGGGCCTCGGCCAAAACGTGAAGAACTGCTCATTTGTGGGCACCGTTGTGGCCAACGGCGGCTTCGGCGGCGGCATTGCAGGCCAGGTATATGGCGAAATCGACAACTGCCACGCAGCAGCCACCATCAAGGTGGGCGCTCCTGCCGACACCTACACCGGTGGCGGCGTGGTGGGCACACTCTACGGTGTGAACGCCGTGTGCCGCAACAGCTACTTCAGCGGCATCGTGGACGGCACACTGCACGCCAACCTCTACATTGGCGGTGTGGCCGGCCAGGCTTACCGCGGCACGGTTGAAAGCTGCTTTGCCCAAGCCGACCTCTATGGCTACGACACCGAGTCGGCTACAGGCGGCGTGGTGGGCCAGCTCATGGGCGGCAATGTGAGCGACAGCTACTTCAACGGCTACGTGCAGTCAATAAGCTCGCGCATGACCGGCGGTATCACCGGCTGCGTGCGCTACTCGACCAACAACGACGGCTCGATTGAGCGTCAAAGCTCAATCAAAAACTGCTACTTCGCCGGACGCCTCAAGGCCGAAAGCTACCTCTACGACGTCAAGACCGAGATTCGCGAGACTTTGGGTAAGATCTACAACGAGAACACCGTGCCCACCATCGAGAACATCTACTACGACAAGCAGATGGTGCCCAACTTCGGCTCACTCCAATACAGCGCCCTCACCAGCGAGCTCACCAGCGCAGCCGGTCCCAAGGGATTCAGCGCCGACAAGTGGACCTTCACCGAGGGCTACTACCCCCGCGTGAAAGGCATCGACGACAACGACGTGGCCAAGCTCAGCGCATCGGTGCTGAAGCTCGACAGCGACTTCCCCGACAACACCAACTACATCACCGTGAGCCCCACATTCAACTTGCTTGGCACCACCAAGGCTGCCTTGGTGGTCGACGGCAAACTCAGCGCCACAGGTCACTGCGGCAGCATCGAGGGCAACACCTACAAGCTCAACGAGACGTTTGGCAACGACACCATTGCCATTTACAGCGCCGACTCTAACATTCGCGCACGCTTCTACACAGTGAAGGCCGCTCCCAAGTTTTTCGATGGCAACGGCACCGCCGAGAAGCCATTCCTGATCAAGAACAAAGCCGACCTGATGAAGCTCGGCGAGCTCACCACCAACGTTGAACAGTACTTCGCAGGCTCATACTTCCTGCAGACTGCCGACATCGACATGGAGAACGACACCACGTTCCTGGGAATATGCAACAGCCTGACCAACCAAGCCAAGTGCCGCTTTGCCGGCACCTACGACGGTGGCGGCCATGCCATCCACAACATGGTGCTCACCTACGTGAGCTGGACTGTAGCACCCACCGAGACTTCGATGGGCACACCCAACTCAAAGGGACCAAAATCATCGATCTACAAAGGATTCGTGGGTAGCCTTGACAACTCAGGCGTGATTAAGAACCTGAGCATCGCAGCCGACTGCCGCATCGACACATGGGGCTATGCCGGCACATTCGTGGGCTACAACTACGGAACCGTGGAGAACTGCAAGAACTACAGCGACTTCTACAGCTACAGCACCACCGCAGGCGGCATCGTGGGTTACAACAACCCCGGAGCCCTTGTGAAAGGCTGCTACAACGAGGGTACTGTGTACTGCGGCTATGCCACAGCAGGCGGTATCACCGGCGTTAACACCGGCACGGTGGAAGAGTGCCTCAACGTGGGCGACGTGGTGGTTAAGCAAATTTCCACCTTCGTCAGCGCCGAGAACAAGCTGCGCTATGCAGGCGGCATCTCGGGCTCATCGATGGGCGGCGTGTTCAAGAACTGCGTCAATGCCGGACACTGCTACGCAATGGGCGGCATGGTTGCCGGTATCGCATCGTCGTTCAACAGCACCATCGTGCACGACGGCAAGAACGATGTGTACACATCAATGAACTACGGTACACTCTTCACCAACAACAAGAGCTACATTTCCAGCATAGGCAACCTCGGCTCTAACGGCTACAACAAAGACGGCAAGATCGAAGGCTTCTACTACGACGCCCAGCTCACCGGCCAATCGGCCGCAGCCAACGACATCTGCCCCGGCGCCATTGCAGCCACCACCAAGCAGCTCACAAGCGGTGAGGTTCTCGACGGCTTCTCGACCGACATCTGGCTCTTCAGCGCAGGCCAATACCCGACTCTGAAGCGCTTTGCCGACGAGCCCAAGGCAATTGCCGCAGCCAAGGCAGTGTTCACCATTGCCGACGGCGAGACGGTGAAGGGACTCAAGAGCAACGCCACACTGAGTGCCGACGGCGCAAAGTGGCAGCTCGCCAAGGGCGACAAGTTTGCCATCGAAGGCAACACGCTTAAAGTGCCATCGGTGACAGAGTTCACCTACGACACACTCACCGTGGCCCTCAACGGATTCACACGTCCGATTGAGCTGGCAGCCCTCAAGCCAGTGCCTCTGGAAGGCAACGGCACAGAGGCCGACCCCTATCAGATAAAGACCACCGCCGACTGGAACAACTTCGCCCAATACATGGCC
Source organism: Bacteroidaceae bacterium (assembly GCA_963612465.1). Classification (GTDB taxonomy): domain Bacteria; phylum Bacteroidota; class Bacteroidia; order Bacteroidales; family Muribaculaceae; genus Sodaliphilus. The sequence continues at coordinate 44,168 of CAVDUV010000008.1, forward strand.
GAAAGCCAGAACCAGTTTGACGGCAGCTACCTGAAGGTGATGAACGACATCGACTTCACAGGCGTGACTCTGATCCCAATGGCCTACGACGGTGTGACCAAATTCGGTGCCACTCTGCTGGGCAACAACAAGACCCTCAGCGGCATCAAATTCACAGGCACAGCCACCTACCAAGGTGTGTTCCTGAACATGGGTGCCACATCGAGCATCCACGACCTCACACTCAAGGGCGATGCCACATCGGCCAAGGGCTATGTGGGCGCATTCGCAGGCCGCGCAAGCGGCAGCTTCTACAACTGTCACAACAAGATGAGAGTGGAAGCTACTGCAGCAGGAGCCGCAGGCTTCGTGGCCCAGGTTGAGGGCAGCGACGTGAAATTCGTAGACTGCACCAACGACACATCGGTGGTGGGCACCAAGGGCGTGGTTGGCGGCTTCGTGGCCAACACCACCAGCACCAGCGGCACCAAATTCATCAACTGCCAGAACAACGGCAACATCACCAACAACGGCAGCGCCAAGAACGTGGCAGGATTTGTGGCACAAGGCTACAACATCGAGATGCGCAACTGCGTGAACACCGGTGAGATCAACGCATCGAAGTGCACCGCTGTGGCCGGATTCGTGGGCTACATCCAGGGTGCCGACACACTCAAGTTCATCAGTTGCCACAACGATGGCGAAGTGCTGGGCGCATCGAGCGGCGCAGGCCTCGTGGGTTCGCCCAACACCAGCTACTCCGCAGTGCATACCCCCTACTACATCGACAGCTGCTACAACACAGCCAACATCGAGACACTCACCAAGGCCACTTACAGCACTGCCGGCCTCGTGGCTCTTATCACCCCCAACACCGTGATCAAGAACAGCTACAACACCGGCAACATCCTCAGCACACAGGCAGTATACACCGGTGGCTTGTGGGGTGCTGACTTCGACCCCAGCAGTGCCGACGAGGCAATATATGTGAACAACTGCTACAACACCGGCGACGTGGCCGGCGTGAACTATGCAGGCGGCATCGCAGGCTCGGTTCCGGCCTACACCTACGTCACCGACTGCTACAACACCGGAGCAATCACAGCCAACCTGGGCGGCGGCGGTATAGCCGGCGGCCTGATGGGCAACAACGTGGAACTGCTGCGCTGCTGGAACTCAGGCCAAGTGACCACCACAGCCAACGGTGCCGGCGGCATCAACGGCTATGGCAACTACACAGGCACAGTGACCAACTGCTTCAACACGGGCAATGTGGCCTGCGGCACACAATCGGCTGGCGGCCTCGGCGGCCAGACACGCGTCACCTACCGCAACTGCTACAACACCGGCACAGTGAGCGGACCAACCCAAGTGGGCGGCCTTGTGGGCCAGTCGGCCAACTCAACCACATTCGGCACATCGTTCTACAACTGCTACAACGCAGGTAAGGTGGTGCCTGTGGAAACCTCATGCGGCAACCTCGTGGGCACCACAGCTGCCAAGCAATGGGGCGAGACCAACGTGATTGAGAACTGCTACTATGTGACCAGCTACGGCACATTCGAGCAAGACACCATTGGCGGCACAGGCATAACCATCGCAGCCCTCGCCAAGGCTCAAGACCTGGCAGGCAACTGGAGCTACGGCAGCGACTATGAGTTGCCAGTGATTCCGGAATTTGCCGACAACGACAATGCCAAGGCCAGCGCCGCAGCACCGGTAATCGACGATGCCGACACGTTCAACGGCGTCACCAAGTCGTTCCACATCGGCTGCCCGGCAGGCGTGGAATGGAGCACCAATAGCCCTGTCATCAAAATCAGCGGCGACTGGGCTTCAATCACCGGAGCAAGCACCGACGAGGTTCAGCTCACATCCACTTGCGGCCAATTCAGCCACGTGTGGACACTGAAACTCAACACAACCTCGAGCGTGGCCGACAATGTGGCCGACAAGGCCGTGGTTGGCGAGCGCTACTTCACCGTGAGCGGTCTCGAGGTGGCCAAGCCAAGCAACCGCGACGGTCAGGTGTATGTGGTAGTGCGCACTTACAGCGACGGCACTACTGAAGCTGCAAAGATTCTCGACCGATAAGCCTCACGGCTATCGCACCTGAATAACCCCAAAGCGGGGCGGCAGGAATTAAAACCTGCCGCCCCGCTGTTTTTTTTCGTTTTAAGACTAAGTATCGTTAACTGGCAACTTGCAGTCACATCGGCTTATGCATCTCACGGAATTGCAAGGGTGCAAGGCCCACGTTGGCACTGAACATTTTCGTGAAATGCGACACATCGGAGAACCCCAATATATATGCGATTTCTTTTACCGTCATCGACGAAAACACCAGCTGCCGCTTTGCTTCAAGCACAATACGGTTATTAATCACCCTCAGCGGATGTTGCCCCACGGCATCCTGCGTTATACAAGCCAATGCCTTAAGCGTCAAGCCCATCAATTCGGCATAGCCCGACACTGAATGTATCTTAGTATAATTACACTCCAAAGTCCGACGAAACTTAGCATATAGCATTAATTTATTAACCATTTTGGAGTCTTTGATTTCACGCATTGGAACAGACGAGTTACGCCCTATTTGTATTAGAAGGATTTTCAACAGGCACATAACCATATCATAATGCGCATAAGCATTCGTATTATCTAACTCTGCCTGCAAGATATTAAACAACCATGCTATTACTCCGAAATCCATACTCACTTTTATGGATTGGGAAGAATCAAAAATCAACAACATTATGAACAAGTATCTATCTGCATTAGCAACAACCTTAATTACATTCACGATATGCGGACAAACCAACAGCAACTACGTGCCTCTGGTACGCGAAGGTGTGGAATGGACGTTCACCGTGAGTTACGAAAACTCATTCGGATTTAACTACATGCGCAATGTCACCGAACATTTCAGCGGCGACACTACCGTCAATGGTGTCACCTACAAAAAGCTATACCGACATGAGCCTGAAAACCCGTATAGCAGCGCGACTCCGGTGGCTGGCATGCGTGAGGCAAACGGAGCCGTACACGTAATCTATTTCGGCAATGTGCCATTACACAACGGCATCGATGCTACCGTGAACCAAGACAAGACGGTAGCCAAGATAGAATATGTCGGCCCCGCTGGCGTGGTCTGCAGCACCCCGGTGCCGGGCATCAACATAGTGATCACACGCTACACCGACGGAAGCCGAAGCATCGGCAAACAACTGCATTAAACGAGCACACAAATTCGAGCCATCAAGCCGGCTATCGCCTAACTGCCATATACCGACAACAGGGCGAGGCCGGCTTTTTATTTGCTGCACTGCGGCGCAAAACAGCTAAACGAGCACAGCCAACACAGCCAACAACCAACTGGTTATCAGCTGGCTACGACAAGCGGTGAATATTTAGCCCGCAAAATGCTTGCCATTATCAAAAAAATGCCTACCTTTGCAGTCGGGTAAGTCCTATACGGCCAGCTCCCCGTTAATCCCCCAGGTCTTGACCGAAGCAAGGGTCGCGGGTTGTAGCGGCGCGATATAGTCCACTTGCCCTTTTTTATGCCTCTTTAGCTCAGTTGGCCAGAGCACGTGATTTGTAATCTCGGGGTCGTTGGTTCGAATCCGACAAGAGGCTCAAAAAATCAGCAGACCGCACGGTAGCCACCGTGCGGTTTTTTTGTGCCGCAATATGGGCCGAAGCAACAGGAAGAGAGGAATCAGTAGATATTTAGTGGGGGGGGAGGATAAGCAAACCCGCTGGCAAATCGCGAAGTGGCGTGAAGCCGTGACAACGCCTATGGGCAAAAAAAAAGGGATATTCTCTCGAACTTCCCATTCCTTTAAATACACAATTATCTATAAAACAACTATTTGAATTCTATTTTAAAAATTTGCCATCGCTGACGGGCAACCCGTCACCAATTGAGCGGCAAATTCATGAAACGTGTTATCTGTTGAAGCTATTGCAAAATCGTCTTTTCAATACACCGCGGCAACTTCTCCATTAGGCAAAACAACTGATTTTATGGTCAGTTTTTCCAATCTTTGCCATATGATTGCCATCAAATAACGATGCAAAGATAATCACTTTTTCTAAAACAACAATAGTTTTGATTTAAAAATATCACTTTTTTGTCAAAAAAAATCGCAAATAGACATTTTTAATGCTCTTTTCAAGTTAAATGTCTAAAATCATTCAACCAAGTGATTGTTTTTTGTGACTCTCACGCAAAGTGACCGGCAAAAGCATGGCCCCCGACGGCAAAGAGCCACTAAGCGCAAGTCGCACTGTGCGCACCGGCGACGACAACAGCCGCATGGCTATAGGCGCATCGAGGTTGCCCGAGACGCTGACCCCACCCACCACAAAACCGTGACAACTTGCCCCGCGCTCGCCATTGACGGCCAAGCGCACACTTGCCTGTTGCGACACAAGGCGCCACAGCGCCAGCACCGGGCGGCACGGGAAACCACGATTCAGTTCCACCGGATGCGAACGGTAGCACACCGGCACGGCAGCCACCTGATTCTCGATGCCGAAATCGAGGACCTCGCCCCCTGATGTCACGGCAAGGGCACATGAGCCAGACCCATACAGACTTGCAGCCGTGAGCGAGCGCTTCCACGAGCGACAGGTAATGGCCGATACCACACTCACAACGCCGTCGGCACCGAGAGCCACGAGTTCGCTCTCAGCACCGTTCCAGGCAAGACTGGCTCCCGACCCGAGCCCACGCAACACCCGAGTGCACTTCGCCCCCTCGACGCGGCACAGACTACCATCGGTGGCCGACACAAACCACACGCTTTCGTCACCGCCCACCACAGGGCCGCCCTCCTCGATGCCGTCGCGGTACAGCAGTCGGGCTTCGCCATAGGCTCCCGTGGTGAGCCGGGGAACCGCATACAAGGCCGAGCCGGTGAACACATAGACCGGATAACGGCCAAAGCCACTTGAATAGATGGGCCGGCACGCCAAAGCTATTGCACGCACAGTGTCGGCTCCCACCGGGCAGACCGCCTCGGCCACAAAGGGATTTCCCATCGCCATCACCGCCATCGAGCCAAGAGCCGGATCACTGTCATTGACCGCCTGCACACTTGTCGCTGCCGACACCGGCCAAAGCGCATTTGCCGCAAATCCAGAGCCATAAGCCACCGCCATCGATGCCGACGGCACCGCCCACAAGTCGGACTCCCACGCAGTGACAGCGCCGTCGGCATCGGCCTCCACCTGGATGCGCACATGTGTGGCCCGCGCATCGGGATACGGCAACATGGGCGACACACTCCGTGGCACAAACGGCAAATGCCCCGATGCCACCACAGTGGATTCGCCATGAGACGTGGCCAATGTGGCCGTCACAGTCCAAGCACTGCCGCCTTCGGCCGCACCGGCACGGCACACTTGCCCCAAGCCCCACCGATTCACGCACTTCCATGCTGCCACGCCCACCATTGCCCGACCGCCATGCCCGGTCACTGCCGACGGCACGATCAGCCGCGATATGCGCTCATGCACCGCCGCAGCCTGCGCAGTATCCACGTCGATGCCACACGGCATGGGGGCAAGCAGTGCATGGGTCACAGTCGACGGAAACAAGACCGAAGCCGACCGACCCACATTGGCAGCCACAAAGTCGCCCCCATCAAGAGCATCGATGTGGCATGTGGTGGCCACCACGTGCCATTTGCCACCAAGCAGCGATGAGGCCACCGATGGAGCCGACGGAGCCGCCAGGCCAAACTCAAGGACATTGCGCCGAGTGCCTGTGGTGGAAGTGGCACTATGGCAGATGAGCGACGACCCCGACGAGGCGATGCCCACAGCATCGGTCACCAGCACATCTACCGCCTTCACTATTCCGTGCCAACTTGCCGGGATGCCCTGATGCACCGTTATGCCCAGGGCGTAAGACGGCATTGCGAGCGAGGCGGCAGGCACACCGGCAAACTTGCCGCCCGACACGGCAACATCGACCGTGGCCGACACCGTGGCCAGAGTGGACGAACCGAGCATTACCGGCGCACTGAGAAACAAATAGCTGTCGTCGAACAGTCTTACACCATAGCGGGCAAGCACAGCACCGGCATAGCGACCCTTGACCGTCACGGCATCAGTTGCGGCGACCACACCGCGCCTGAGCAGTGAAAGCAGAGTCTCACGATCGGCCACCATCAGCGACGAAGGCCACGAGTCATAAGGCTCGGCGAAATCCACCGAGGCCATATCGACCGTAACATTGGTCTCATCGGCCTCACACAACGATATTTCGGGCACGGCCTCCTGCGAGTCAAGCACCGCATAAGCCCCATCTGCAGCCAGCAGCACCCACAGCCGCCCTTTTGTGGCCACCACGGCATAGTCGCCCACCTCACACGCCCCTATGGGCTCGGAGTCAAGCGTAAGCACAGCCTTGCCGTTGCAAGTCACCACAAACCCGTCATCAACGGCAAGCATCATCTTGCCACACGAGGCATTGTGCACGAGCAACAGACGACTGCCCGCCGGAATCGAGCCAACCACCGCCGGAGTTCCCACCACTTGCAGCGACTCCTCGCGCTCACGCATATTAAGCACCACCGCAGCCTCGCCCGCAACGGCAGCCTCACCATTATGCATCTGCCGCACGGCATGCGGCACCACTCTCAACTCAGTCACCGATTTGGAGTTGTTTTTCATCATTTGCAGTAAATTTATAGGTTATAAGTTTCAAAGGCGCTAATTTAGCTTACGACAGCGCAGTTGCGCCACATCAGCAAGTCGCTGCGATAAAGTATAAGCAAAGCCAACGCACTACTGCCGTGCACATTACAAAAAGGCAAGCGGCATCAAGCCTTTGGAAGAACAAAAAAATGTAATTATTTTCAAAAAAAGGAGTGGAAATATTTGGAAATTCTTTGCATCGGTAGTATCTTTGAAATCGTAAAAAGATAATATTGACATAACTTCAATGAAAGAATACTTGAATTGGTTCTATTCTGATGAAATATATATGTTTTTATAGATTGTAGATTTTAAGGAGCCAACGCTGTGAAGCGCCGGCTCTTTAACTTTTTTCACCCCTCACCTGCCCGCAAAGGCACATATCCACCCCACCACTTTTCACCACTCTACGACAACCGGCAAGCCCGAATAGGCTTCACACATGCTAGTCAAACTAAAAACAAGCGCGGCAATCATTGTGCTTTGATTGCCGCGCTAAGAATAGTATGTTTCGTGTGGCGGCATAAGCGCCGCTCTGAGTTTTTTTATCGCATCAATATGGGAGTTTCGACAAAATGCGTCCAAACTGCTTAGCCCCCTCCTTGAGCTTGCCGCCCACCATGGGAACGAGCAACTTGGGGATATCGAGCTTAATCAAGGCCACAGCCTGAGTGGTCTCGGCACCTGTCGACTCAAGTTCTATTTCAAGGTTGAAAGCCACCGGAGAGCGCAATGCGCCATAGACGACGCGCTTGGGCGACACAGCCTCGACCACGCCGAGTTTGATGGGTCCCATTGGGGTGTCGATGCTCAGGGAGTCGCCCTCAAACTTCACGTTTTTCAAGTTATCAAGCACCTCTTGCGGAAGTTTGTCGGCAGCGTCCTGCACTTGCGACTTCAGCGCATCGTTGAATGTGCCAGGGTGCGACAGGCGCTCAAACACGCGGTCGATGCCGGCAGCTATCTGCGCAACGTCGCTTTTATAAGTTTCCATAATTGAGATTGAGTGTTTTGTTTCTTTATTTGTTTGTCAGGCCAGGCGGCAAACCGTCAGTCGATGTTGATGCCGCGCGGAGTCCACACCGACGGGTCTTCACGCCACTGTTGCAGGCATTCCACGTCTTCCTCCTTAATATAATTAGTGGCCACGGCAGCTTTCACCATCGAGCTGTAGTTGCTTATGGTGAGCAGCTTCACGCCCTCGGCGGCAAAAGCCTCGGTTGCAACAGGGAACTCATAGGTGAAAATGGCCACCATTCCCACCACCTCGGCTCCGGCATTGCGCACAGCTTGCACAGCCTTGAGGCTGCTCTTGCCGGTGCTCACGAGGTCTTCCACGATAACCACCTTTTGACCGGGCTTGATGTTGCCCTCTATCAGATTCTCAAGGCCGTGGTCTTTGGGAGTGGAACGCACATACACGAATGGCAGGCCCAGATTGTCGGCCACAAGCACACCTTGTGCAATTGCACCCGTTGCCACACCAGCCACAACCTCGGCATCGCTAAAGTTTTCGAGAACGAGTCGCGACAATTCCACCTTGATGAAATTACGCACGTCGGGATAAGAGAGCGTTTTGCGGTTGTCGGTGTAGATTGGTGAATTCCATCCCGAGGCCCAAATGAACGGGCTATCGGGTTGCAACTTTACAGCACTGATTTTGAGCAGTTTCTCAGCCAGTAACAAATCTAAATTTTTCATATTAATGGGAGTGAATTAATGATTCTTCTGATTCTGGACGCAAATTTAAGCAAAATTCCAATGGCAACGAAAACTCCCCCATCCATTTATTTTCAATTTGTGCATAATAGAGTAATTTTGCACAGCGCCACAGGCATAAGCCCCAGGCCACACAAACCCGTAAAGTGAAATGAGAAAAAGACGACAGCCGCTTGAATTTGGCTTGGCACTTTCAATGGCAGCCTCGCAGTGCGCCAGTTGCGAGCGTTGCGAGAGCGACATGCGCGCCAAACTGCTCGACTGGGGCATGACCGAAGCCGAGGCCGAAACCATTATCGAAAAGCTAAAAAGCGAAGACTACCTCAACGAGGACCGCTATGCCGCGGCCTATGCCCACGACAAGTTTTCATTCAACGGCTGGGGACGGCAGAAAATAGCCTATATGCTCAAGGCCAAGGGCGTGAGCACCGAGGCCATCAGTGCCGCCACGGCAAGCATTGCCGACGACGATTGCCGCCAGACGCTGCTGAAACTGCTGCGAGCAAAGGCACGCTCGCTCGCGGGGCGCGACCCTCAGGCCGCACGCGCGGCATTACTGCGCCTGGCGGCAAGTCGCGGCTACGAGGCCGGCATCTTTTTCCCGATTGTAGACCAGGTGATGAAAGGACTAGGCGATGAGGACTGCTGACCGGTTCAGGCACATGATGCGTGCGGCACTCGACGTGCTCATGCCGCGCTGTTGCCCGGTGTGCAAGCGCACACTCGGTGCCAGCGACGCTTTTCTGTGCCCTCACTGCCTCGACCGCCTGCCACGCACCCGCCTCGAGGAAGTGAAACTCAACGCCATGGAGCAGCTCTTTGCCGGGCAAGTTCCGGTGGAACGTGCCACAGCCTATTTCTACTACGAGAAGACCGATCCCTATGCGGCAATCCTGCACGACATTAAATACCACAACATGCCGCAACTGGGCACTTGGCTTGCCCGCCGAGCCGCCTGCGACCTCATGCCAAGCGGCATGCTCAACGGCATAGACTGCGTGGTGCCGGTGCCCATGCACAAGACAAAAATCGCAAAACGCGGCTACAACCAAAGCGAGCACATTGCCCGCGGGCTCGCCGAAGTGATGCAAGTGCCGGTAATTGAGGCGTTATGCGCTACCCGCCAGCACGACACGCAGACACGCAAAAGCGCCCACGAGCGGTGGCTCAACTCCCAAGGGCTGTATAGGCTGCGGCGCAATGCCGATGTGAGAGGAAAACACGTGCTGCTGGTCGACGACGTGGTGACCACCGGAGCCACCTTGCTTGTGTGCGCCCAAGAGTTGCATCGGGCAGGCGCGCGCATAACAGTTTTCACACTGGCGGCTGCACGCTTGGGCTGACCACATCACAAACCACATAAAAGACTGGCGGGAATGAGCGTGCCGCTACGGCACACACGCCCCCGCCTTCTTAGCGTTTTTTCCCGAGTGGATTCACGACAAGCTTTCTGCCCTCAACGGATCTTTGCTCGCCACGCTGCCGCTTGCCTGATGAGTGGCAAGCACCAGCACCTCGGCTATCTGCACATGCTCGGGCGCATTGGCGGCATAGGCAACCACATCGGCTATGTCGTCGCCATTAAGCGGATGAATGCCCTTATACACATCATCGGCCTTGGCACGGTCGCCACGGAAGCGGGTGACACTGAAGTTGGTCTCCACCAGTCCCGGCTTCACGTTGGTCACGCGCACGCAAGTGTCAACCAAGTCGATGCGAAGGCCATCGGTCAGCGCCTTCACCGCAGCCTTGGTGGCGCAATACACGTTGCCACCGGCATAAGCCGCATCGCCAGCCACGCTGCCTATGTTGATCACATGCCCCTTGTTGCGCTCCACCATGTGGGGAACCACAAGACGCGTCATGGTGAGCAGTCCCTTGATGTTGGTGTCGATCACTGTTTCCCATTCATCCAGGTTGCCCTCATATTCCCTGTCGAGTCCCAAAGCCAATCCGGCATTGTTGACAAGCACGTCGATGTCGCGCCAATGTCCCTCGAGCGAGGCTATGGCCGCAGCTGCCGCATTGCGGTCGCGCACGTCGAAATTCAGGGTTATCACGTTGTCATTGCCGAGCGAGCTTTTTAGCTCGGCAAGTTTTTGGGCATTGCGTCCTGTGAGAATCAAGTCATAGCCACAAGAAGCAAACTTGCGGGCACAAGCCTCACCTATGCCGCTTGTGGCACCTGTAATTAAAACTGTCTTTTTCATAATTCCGTATTTCTATGGCCGTTTCACTTAGATGAAATGTAAAATTAGCAGTTTTTGTCGATTGGCTGGTGGTTTCGCGTCAAAAAAACTTTTTGCCTTCGCTTGCCGGCCCTTCGGTTCGCAGGAGATTCACATGAAGTCGGTGATGCATAGTTGGCCAGTGGCTGGCTTGCGGACTACAGCACCGGCCGCCGTCATGGCATCGAGCTCGGCTTGCGGCACCGTGCACTGCGCCCGGGCATTGAGCCGCTCCACAAAGTGAAGCCCTATTGCGCGCGTCATCAGCACGTCGTCGTGACGGCCTCGCATGGCACCATAGCTGCCGTTGGGCTTCAGTTCATAGCAGTTAAGCTCATTGAGCGCCTCGTGGTCGCGCTCAACTATGCGGCGGTCGCGCACGGCGGCTATCAAGCCATATATAACCTGCTGCTTAGTGCGCACATTCGTCTGGAAGCCAGGCACTCCACGGCGCCGGCAATACAAGTTGCCATAGTGGCGGCCTATCACATGCATAATGTAGCGCGAGCCGTCGCCCTCGCTTGAAGCCGTCTCGAGAGTATTGCTTTCTATCACAAGCAGCGCATTGCAGTAGAAGCGCGCCATCTGAGCCGCCTTCCATGCAAGCAAGTCGTGGTCGGTGTGGCCGCGCCACTGAGCCACCACCTCGGGCACGCAGCAGGCAGGGTCTTCGCCGCGGTCGAGCACGGCAATCACCGAGTAGTCGGCTTTCAGGCTGCGGCCACCCACATCCACAGCCACCACATAGCGGTTGCGCACAGCCGCCTTGTCGGGCATCCGCCACACTTGCAGCGAGCCGTGCGGGTCGGGATGCAAGGATATGCCTGCCAGGCGGCCGTCGGCAGCAGCAATGTCGCCAGTGAACGAGGGCGCCCGGCACCCTTGGCGAAGGGCCTCCACATCGGCCTGGGCAAACACATTGCGGCCCGTTACGGCAAACGCCTCGATGTCGTTGCTCGGAAACTCAGCCATCATCTGGTCGTGAGTGGCATACTCGCCACGCTTGGCGCGATACCACGCTATCTGCTCAAGCGTGCACCCCATGAGCCACAAGCGGCGCTCATAATCGTCGAGCGACTTCCACAGCGCAAGCGGGTCGGCCACCGGCACACTGTAGCCCTCAATCTCGTGCCACGGCACAAACACAGGCGCATAGCCGCCATGGCCAGCACAAGCATTGAGCCACAACGAGTGAAAATAGCTGCCCACCCCATTGGCCGTGCTTTCGAGCACAATGAGCGTGCCCGGAGCCAACGGAACCGTGCCGCAGATGCTGCGCATCACATCGCCAGGCGAGTGTCGGTCGGTGTCGGGCCAAAAGGCCACCTCACTCAAGTGGGCCATGCTCACATCGTAGCCGCGCACCATCTCCTGCGTCACGGCCGAGCCCGTTATCACCAGGCAGTCGCGCCCGGTAATCAGATGCGCGTTGGCACTACCCTCAAACCGCTTGAATTCAAGATTGTGACCATCCGGCACGAACCGCTGCGGATAGTTGCGCAAAACGCGTGTGTACATACCCTTTATGGCAGCCGATGTGCCGCGCAGATGCCCGCAAATCACGCTGTTCCAGTGAGTGCGCACCACCAGTTGCATCCAAGCCATGTACATCTGCACCAAGGTCGACCCGCCCCACTGCCGTGCCTTGAGCAGCACCACCCTGATGGGCATCCCGGCAAGACGCTGCCGCTCAAGTTCGACCGCGAGGCGGCGCTGTGGCGCATTGAGCACAAGCGGTCCCTCGCGGCCCACGCCTTTGAGCGTGATGGTGACGCAAGTGCGGCACCAGTATTCAAAGTCGTGCACAATGCGCAGCCTGTCGAACTCATCAACCGAGCCAAGCGGGTTGCGCACCGGACCGCTGCCCCGACACTGAAGCGCAATGCGCAATGCTGCCGAAGACTCAAGCATCGACTCAGGCAAATGCAGCGTCAGCACCTGGCCATTGCCAAAGTCGACCGTCACACGGCGCCGCGGCCCGCAGCACCCTTCGCCGGTGAGTTGGTCGTAGCGCACGCGCGAGGCCGCCTTGCGGCGCTCGTTCTCCTGTAATATATCTGAAAATTCGGGATGGTGATTCATGGTCATAAGGCAATATGCGCCCGCCGTGCATGCCGCCAAGACCCTGAAGGCCGCTCAATGCAGCAGCACAACGTGTGCTAAACAAAAAAACATTCGGGCAAAAATAGCAACAACGGCCCGGCCGAGTCAAGGACAATCCGTCATTTGCCGGCAAGGAAAGCCTCAATCTCAGGCAAGCGGCGCTCTGCCACATCGCGCCCAAGCTGATAGGTGCGGCGAAGCAATTCGGGCGAGTGTGTGACATGGTTGATTGGCAAAGCGGCATCGGGCATGAGCATCAGAGCCTCACCAGCCTCGGCTCTTTGCCTCACATACTGCAATTGGGCATTATACATGGCCGGGCGGCGGTCCATTGCCTCGACAAAACGCGGGTGCCGGCGCATCCACCACCGCAACAGCGGTTGCAACGCATTCTGCCCTTTCACATAGCCGGCCGGCTGGGTGAGCACCACAAGATTGCGGTCATAGCCACGCTGCTCCATAAACCGCAGCGGAATGGAGTCGGTCACGCCACCATCGAGCAGCATCTGGCCCCCAAGGCGCACAATGCGCGAGGCAAGCGGCATTGAAGCCGATGCCCTGATCCAGTCGTAGGTCTCGTGAGTTGCCTCACGGCACTCATGATACACGGCCTGCCCCGTTTCCACATCGGTGCACACGACTATCATCTCCATGGGATTGGTATTAAACGCCTCAGTGTCGAAAATGTCGTAGCGGTCGGGCAACTCATGGTAGCACCATGCACCAAACAGATTGCCCGTGGTGAGCAGCGACCACACGCTGCAATAGCGGCGGTCGCGACAGTAGCGCACATTGTAGCGCAAAGCCCTGCCAGCCTGGCGCGACTTGTAGTTGCAGCCAAAAGCCGCCCCGGCCGAGACCCCCACCATGCCGCTGAATTCTATTCCATGCTCCATGAGCACATCGGTCACGCCCACAGAGAAGAGCCCCCTCATTCCGCCGCCTTCAAGCACAAGTCCGTTTTTTGCCATAGCTGATTATATATCGTTTAGTGGAATTTGTTTCGTTGCACAAAATTAATGAATTTAGCGCACACCGGCACTGCCGGTAAGTCGTTTATTCAGCATCGGGCCACAGTGTGATAAAAATCAAAAAAGGGTGAAAATTGCCACGAATTTGTGCAAATAGCAGTATCTTTGCAAGTTGTAGAAACAATAAACAATAAATGGACTCTAAAAGCATCTACAGAGCAGCAGGCAAGCTTGGCATTCCGGCTGGCGCCTACCTGAGTGTGCTGTCGGCAGCAGTGGTGTTCAGCGACCGCGCATCGTTCATACCCGTCGTGGCATTGGCACTGATGATGTGTCTGCCCTTTGTCATCTACCGCATACAAAGGAGCGCCCACAAAGCCGACCCCACAACACCGTATGCCGGGATATGGCTGCTGGGAATGATGACACTGATTTTCGGGAGCCTGATTTGCGCACTGGTCACCTATGTGGTGATTACCGCCATGCGCCCCGACTTCATCAACGAGCAGGTGCAGGCCGCCATCAACCTCTACAGCCAAACGCCAGAGCTGCGCAACAGCACCATGGTACAGACCATGCGCATGGCCATGGAAGAGGGCTTGCTGCCCACGCCCATTGAATATGTGGTGCAGATGTTTTGGATGACATCGTTTGCAGGATCGCTGCTGAGTGCCCTGCTGGCGGTTCCGGCCACGCGGCTCCCCCTGCGCAACAACGGGCTTTAGCATTTTGTCCCACCGAAAAAAACTTTTTTTTGACAACGACTGACACAAGACAACACGATATGGATATAACAGTAGTGGTGCCCCTTTACAATGAGGCAGAATCGCTCCCCGAACTGGCTTCGTGGATTGAGCGGGTGATGAAAGAGAACAACTTCACCTACGAGGTGCTGATGATCAACGACGGCAGCACCGACAAGTCGTGGGAGGTGATTGAGCGCCTACACAGCGAGAACCCGGCTGTGAAGGGCGTGTGCTTCCGCCGCAACTACGGCAAGTCGCCAGCTCTCAACACAGGCTTCGAGCGGGCTCAAGGCGACGTGGTGATTACCATGGACGCCGACCTGCAAGACTCGCCCGACGAAATACCCGCACTCTACAAGATGATTACCGAAGACGGCTACGACCTGGTGAGCGGCTGGAAGAAGAAGCGCTACGACCCGCTGTCGAAGACGATTCCCACCAAACTGTTCAATGCCACGGCACGCAAAGTGAGCGGCATAAACAATCTGCACGACTTCAACTGCGGACTCAAGGCCTATCGCCGCGACGTGGTGAAGCACATCGAGGTGTATGGCGACATGCACCGCTACATCCCCTATCTGGCCAAGAACGCCGGATTCGACAAAATAGGCGAGAAAGTGGTTCACCACCAGGCACGCAAATACGGTGTGTCGAAGTTTGGGCTCGACCGCTTTGTGAACGGCTACCTCGACCTGGCCACGCTATGGTTCCAGTCGCGTTTCGGCATCAAACCTATGCACTTCTTCGGCCTTATGGGAAGCCTCATGTTCCTGGTGGGCCTGATTGCCGTGATCACTGTGGGCGTGTGGAAGCTCTACAACCTGCACGTGGGCAACCACTACATTCTGGTCACCGACTCGCCCTACTTCTACCTGGCACTGACGTGCATGATTTTAGGGTCGCAATTCTTCCTGACCGGATTCCTGGGCGAACTGATTACCCGCAATGCCCCCGACCGCAACCACTACGAAATCTCAGAAGAGCTGAAATAGTGATTTCACAGTCGTGGACACCGGCGACAGAACCGCAATATGGCAACCACCACACTTTGATGCAATGACGAAGACAACGATACTGGCCGCACTGGCCATGACAGCAATAGGGGCAGCCTCGTGCAGCAGCGACGGATGCTCCGACAACGGGAGCAGCCTGCCACTAGCCGCATTCTATGCCAGCGGCACCGGCAGTAGCGTGACACCGGCCAGCGTCACCGTGCGCGGCATGGGAGCACCTGGCGACAGCGCCATTGCCACCAACGAGGCTTTGAGCCAAGTATACCTGCCACTGCGCATGAGCTGTGACTCCACAAGGTTTGCAATAACCTTCGGCACCGACGGCGAAGCCACGTCGACCACCGACACGCTGACACTGCGCTACAAGGCTGTGCCCACGTTTGTGTCGCAAGACTGTGGAGCAATGTATAATTTCGAAATCAGCTCCTACAAGTGCACCAGCCACGCCATCGACTCGGTGGTGGTGCTGCACAATGTGATTACCAATGCTAACCGGGTATCGATAAAGATATTTGTGCCCGTGAGCCAATAACAGACGGGCACCACACAACCACTAGCACAGATGACCAACAGAAACCACATCATAAAGCTGACGATAGCGGCCATGGCGGTAATGTGCGGCATGACGGCGCTTGCGCAAAATGCCGAGCAAAGGCGCATCACGCCCGTGAAACCAAGCACCAACCGCGTGCTCACCCCACCAAAGGGAACCGATGAGAAGGTGATTGAGCGCTATCTGGCCGGCGACACCACATCGGCACTGGCCGAAGCACGCGCCGACTCGTTAAAGCGGATTTATCCACGCTATCCGCTGCTCACCGATGTGACCTTCGGCATCAACTTCCTTGACCCAGTACTGCTGCTTTTCGGACAAAAATACGGCGGCATCGACTTGAGCGCGACCCTCAACATGTGGAACCGGCTGCAACCTGTGGTGGAAATAGGTGCCGGGATGGCAAAAAGCACCCCCGACGACATGAACTTCACCTACCGTGGCAAGTTGTCGCCTTATGCCCGCATCGGTGTGAACTACAACTTAAGGTTCAAATATGAGCCGCGCTACCAGATAGTGGCCGGTGCAAGGCTGGGAGCAAGCACATTCAGCTACGACGTGACCGGCGTCACCGTGACCAACGGATACTGGGGAGAGTCGCAGCAATTCGACCTCAAGGGTCTGAAATCGAATGCGTTGTGGGCCGAAGTGCTGCTGGGGCTGAGAGTGCAAATATGGAACAACCTATCGCTCGGATGGCAGGTGAAATGGCACAATATGCTCAGTTATAAGAAAAACGGATATAGCCGGCCATGGTATGTGCCGGGCTACGGAAACCGCGAGCGCAGCCTTGCAGCAAGTTTCAGCCTCTACTACACCATCAACCTCAGCAAGGACAAATGGCCCAAGACCGAGCCAAAGAAAAAGGCACAATAATAATCCATCACTCCCACTCCAAAAGACACGCAACAAATCCATTGCACCCCATGCCACAACAGGATGACCATGTTGCAGAAATGGCAAGCCACATTGCACACCGCTTGAGCACGGCACAAGCGGCCTATGCATCGGCACACCCCGGGCAAATGGCCATTGTGGCTGTAGCCGCCTCGATTGCGAAAACACTCCACCACGGGCAGACCGACAAGGCCGGATGCGACTACTTTAAGGGGCATCTGACCACCGTGGCACTGAAGGGCCGCGACTGGAAGGAAATGACTGCTGGATTTCTGCACGATGCCGCCGAAGACACCGGCCGCACCACCCACGAAGTGATGACAATGCTAACCGCAAAGGCAAATGCCATAGCGACATTCACGCCGACACAACAAGACTGGATGGAAATTGAGACTGCTCTCGAGCGGCTCGACTCACACACAGCCGCAAGCCGTGAGGCCTACATCGAGCGGATGGCCGACAGCCCGCTAGCTTGCGCAGTAAAAGCCAGCGACCTTGAGCACAACATGGACATCACACGGCTGGCGCATCCCACTGCCAAAGACTGGCAACGGCTATCCAGATACAAGGCCGAGTATGCGAAAATAAACACATTCATTGCCAAGCAGCAAAACGGGCATTGATTGCCCATGATCACTGCTTTGAACGTGAGACCCTAACGAAGGGAGAACACAAGTGGTGCAACCGACGACTCGGGCGCAAGCGGCAGTGTGATTTCCACAATATCGGGCGGCAAGGCGGGAAGCACCAAGTAGCACACGCCGCCACACACCACATGATACACATTGACGGGTGAGCTGGCCGTGCCCAGCCCCAGCAAGTAGCGCCGGCGCTGTTCTTGGGCATCGAATCTGCCGGCCACTGCAAATGTGGCGGCCACATGCGCCGTGGTGGCATAGCGGCTACTGCTGAGCGGTACCACCGAGAAATCCTCACCGGGGAACTGATACACAGCCTTGGCCACTTCGGGCATATTGCTATGGAGCCGTGCAACCTCCACTCCACCCTTGAGCATATCGCCACTGCGGTAGCGCTGCATCACGGCAGGAGGCAAAAACTGCACATTCGTCTTATGAAAATAGTTGCAATAAAAGGGTGCATAGGTGTAATAGTTGGCCGAATTGTAGCACACGGGCATCAAAAAACGGTTTTCTTCCCTGAACACACTTGCATCAACCACAGCCTCGGCCGGAGCCTGTGCTATTTGCCGCTTTACCTCGGCGTCATAGGCACGGAAGCGCGATAGCACCCCCACGGCCTTGTAAGCCGGCAAAATGCAAGAGGCAAACAGCACCACGCTCATCCACAACTGCCACTTGGGGCGCAAAGCCACGCGCCGCCACACGGCCGAAGCCACCAGCACAAACCCAACAACAGCATAGAACGTGAATGCACGTGAGCGGTTGACACCAAGCAACAGCATCCACACCAGCGTAGCTAAAAACACAATCCACACCTGGCTGCGGGTCACCAAAGCCAATCCCGGCTTTAAGCCGCCGCGCACCAAGCGCCAAAGCCCCCACGCCAGCGCCAACGCAGGAAACACATAGAGGGCCGAGCGGCCAAACACAATGTAGGAGCGCTGAATCACCGTCTGGACAAGTCCCATGCCGCCAACCACCATGCCACCGCCGCTTTGCGCAAGACGCTGCCACGCCCCGGGCGAAGCCACAATCAGCGCTATACCGGCAAGATAGCCCGTCATGGCAATGACTGTGGCCTGACCGCACTGCTTGCGGTTGAGCACCATCCACACAACCATTCCCGTGAAGAAACCGAATGACGTGGCCTCGTTCATGTTGCCGGCAACGGCGGCAAGCAGCCACAAAGCCACTGCCGCCACAGGCCCTACAGGCTTGCGCCCACGGTGCCGCAACCAAACCCAAAGAGCAAGGGTTGCTGTCACTGTCCACAAATAGTTGGTGCTGCCGGTAAGCCACATCATGGTCTCGCCAGGATTTGGGAACGACCACATCACAAATGCGCATGCCAATGCCACCACAACCACAGGCCGACGATTGCCGACGGCAAGAATTGTTGAGAAATGCAGCATCAGAGCAAAAACCACAGCGTTGCACACATCAAATGCGGTCTTGCCCAGATAACCGCAAAACAGTTGGGCAAGGAAATTAGCAAAACGGCCGTTGGTGCTGACGATGTGGCTCAAATGCGAGCGCAGCACATCGTAGAACGAATCCATGGGCCGGCCGCCAGAGCCGTCGATAAACGTGTAGATAATGTCGTCGTCCTTGATGGTGGTGAGAGCCGTGAGCGTAGCCACCACTGCCGTGGCAACTACTACGGCAGCCCAATAACCCCAATTCGACTTTATGCTTTGTGATAGTCGCAGTGTCATGATTTGCCTCGATTTGAATTAAGCATGCAGCCTAGCCGCCACACAATGGCAAAGTTAGGAAATTTATGCCAAACGACTTGCTGGCCGCTACCTCAAAAAAACAACAATGCGGGCCGTCGCACAAAGCATGCGATGGCCCGCAAGGATATATAACTTGGTATTTACACAGAAGGACCTACTGACATCAATGTGTCAGAGCCACCTTCTTTACAATCTGCTTTCCGTTGGGGAGAGTAACCTGAACCAGATAAGCGCCCGATGAGAGCGACTCAAGGCTCACCACACTCTGACCCTGAGCCGAGGCCACAGCCACGCCGCCCACGGTGTAGACAGTGCACTTGTTGTAGGGACCAGTGATTTCCACACGGTCGCGCTTAACAGTCACCTGAGTTCCGGCCACGTTGCTGATTACGCCAGTGCTCTCCACGCACTTGAGGTCGAACGAGTAGATGCTGAAGCGGGCGCTCACCTTGCTGTCGGGGAGGAAGGCAAGATAATACACGCCGTCTTGCGGAACCGTGAATGTGCCGGCCACAGTGTCGCGCGAAGCACCGCTGGCGATATAGGTCTCAGTGCCCGAAGCCACTGCCACGTCGAATGCATCAGGTTTGTCAACCGAAGCGAGAAGCAGGTCGAGTCGCGATTCGCCGTCGAGAGGATTGCTTGCATCGGTACCGGCTATCGCATAGCTGAACGAAGCCTCATACTTCTTTCCGGCCTCGAGGCTGAATGCGGGAGCCTCATAAAGGCCAGGAGTCTTCCAAGTCTGCATCCAACTGGTGTAGGTGCGGTCGGCGCTGACCACTGTCTCGTCGCCGCTTGTTGTAGCCTTCCACTGGTTTGATGTGCTTGTGGGATGATAGTGATACCACTCGCTCTCACGCGTTGCGAAGTCGGCAGTATAAGCGCTGTCGGCAGTAACTGCTATGCCCTGAGCGGGAGCAGCCACGGTGAACTGGTCGAG
Organism: Bacteroidaceae bacterium; assembly: GCA_963612465.1. Taxonomy (GTDB): domain Bacteria; phylum Bacteroidota; class Bacteroidia; order Bacteroidales; family Muribaculaceae; genus Sodaliphilus. The sequence continues at coordinate 64,405 of CAVDUV010000008.1, forward strand.
CACGAGGTAGCCAAGAGTGTTGGTTGTGGTGCACTTGGTGCCTATGTAGTAGTTGCCGTCTTCGGGGATGGTAATGGTTGCCAGCTCCTTGTTGGCCTTGTGGTCGGCATTGAGGGTGTCGCTAAGTTCGGCCACCTTGATGGTCATGGCGTCGGCATTAGCCTCCTTGCCCAAATACACGGCAAAGTTCTGCTTGTAGGTGTCTTTGGTATTGCCGGTCATGGTCTTCCAGAAGAAGCTCACGTCGTAGGTGCCGGCCGGAATGTGGATGCGGTTGAGGAATGCCCAGTCGCCGGTGGCGTTGGCGGCTGCACCGCTGTGGGCAAACGAGCGTGTTCCCTGATAGGGCACATAAGAGCTCACTGTCCATTTCGAGGCCACCTGGATTGCCTTGTTGTCGTTAGTGTTCTCAAAACCGATGGTAACGGGCACCGAGAGGGTGGTCCACTTAACCGGGCCATCGGTCTGATATGAGTTGTTTTTGCTGTCGGCATCACCATCGCAAGTCATTGCCACAGCAATAACATAAGTGCCGGCCTCGGTAAACGAGGCTTTGTCCTTAAGCGTATATTGCACGGTATCGCCGCTCTCGACTGTTCCGGTATAAGTATCGGTCAGCGTCTGAGTCGACACCACCTTGCCCGATTCGTCGGCACCGACGATGGTGCATGTGAGTTTTGCTCCGCTCAAGCTGCCCACGCCATAGTTGGCAAGAGCCACTGTGATGTCGGCATCGGCAGGATCGTAGCTGCTTCCTGTCACACTCGATGCTACGCCCACCACGGCAAGTTCGTTGGCGGCATCTACGCGGAAGTCGTCAACGAAGATTTGGTCATAACCGCCGTTGGCATAGATTGCGAAATAGTAGTTACCGGCTGCGGTGTCGGGGATGTTGAAATATGCGTTGGCATAAGAGTAGCCCTTTTGTGTGATGGCTATGTTGCCGAGCACAGTGCCCTTGGCCAGACCTTCGGCCGAAGGATCCTTGGCCATTATGATTTGCAGGTTGTTGGAGCCGCTGTTGGATGTGAGTCCGTAGTAGAACGACACACGTCCGCGCTGGCCGCCGTTGATGGCAATTGCGGGCGACACTGCATAGTCGTTATGCTTCACACTTTGCACAAAGTTGAGGTAAAGTGTGTGTGAGCCGTCGATGCCATAGGTGGGAGTAGACTCAACACCCCAATAGGCAGCATCGCCGTCAACATTCACATTGGTCCACTCAAGCGAGTCGGCTGTGGTTTCGAAGCTTGTAGCATAGGGGAACTGATGTGCCGCGTAGGCATACACGTTATATGACACAGTGTCGTTGCTTGCGTCACCGTCATCGTCGATGTGCACCCAAGCCTTGATGGTGTGGTTGCCGGCCTTGCTCAAGTCGGCTGTGGTCTTGAATGTGTAGTCGGCGCTTGTAGCGGGCTGAATGCTGTCGAGTTGTTCCTCTACCACTGCGGCATCGTCGACCTGATAGGCCACTTTGACAGCCGACTGGGTCTTGAGGCCATCGTTGTATACCTTAACAGCCACAGGCACACCAGCCTGTGCAAGCTGAGCCGATGCCGGTGCAGTCACAGCCTTGAGTTGCAGGTCTTCATAGGGCTCTTGATAGGTGAGTTCCGAGATTGCGATCTGTCCGGTGGCAGATGCGGCAAGGCCGATGATGTAGTTACCGTCTTCAGGCACATCGATTATGAAGTTCTGGTACGACGGATTGAGCGATTTCACCAAAGTGGTAGATCCGGCCTTGATGCTGTCGTACTTATCCTTAGTCGTTGTGAGGTAGGCAGTGAGCGTAGCATTGTCGGCTGTAGAGGTGACATTGGCCACAACTTTCACTTTTCCTTTCTTCAAGGCAACGCCTTTGGTTGTGTAAAGGTAGGACGCCCTGCTGACGGGTGTATAGATCCATGAACTGTAGTTCGACATGTAGGCCCATCCCGTCGACCGGTAGGTGTACGACGAAGCCAGTGCCGAAGTGGCATTGGCCGAAGTCACTTTATAGGGCAGAGGGGCGGTTTCAAATATGGTGACCGTTGTAGAGACGGTGTCGTTGTAGGCATACGCATCACCGCTGGCGCTTGTCCAAGCGCTCACTGTGTGGGTGCCCGGCTCGAAGTTGGCCGGAAGGGTGAATGTGTGGGTTATAGTGTCGCCCGACGCCACTGGCTGAGCCACGGTTTGAGTCACAGGCTCGCCGCCGTCGACGCTATAGCTCACAGTGTAGCCGTTGGTGGCAGATCCGTAATTGACCAGCCGCGCCACCACAGGTTGCGAGGCGAGGGTACCATTTGAGAATGCGTTGATTTTATTCACACCCTGGTCAACCTTGGCCGACTGGCTCACCTCAACGTTGTCGAGGAAGAGGTTTTGCGACACAAAGTTCTTGATGGGGGTTCCGTGGTCGTGGAAAGCGATGTAGACCGTCTTGCCGGCATACTTGCTCAAATCAAGGCTGCGGAAACTCCAGTCGGCAATCTCTCGCGGGATTTCGCAACGCAAGGTGTCGGTGAAGGCTGTGGTGTCGGCAGTGGTGGTCGACACAAGCACATCGAGGCGTATGCGATTGTCATCGCTGGTCACATTGCTTGTGTTGTAGCCAGTGCCATAAGCCACCTGATAGTTAAGGTAGTCGCCGCTGGCAACGGTCACTGCTGGCGTGATGAGCCAGTTGCTGGGATTGACACCGCCCACAACGCTGAGGCCGCCCGTGCGCGAAACAGCGCACTGCGCTGCGCCAAGCTTGTTGGCGCTGAGCGGTGATTTCAGCTGGGCTTCGGAAGAATACTTAGTGACCGTCCAAAGAGCCTTGGTACCCGAGTGGTACTCAGTCCACCCGCCGGCTGTGACGGCATCGCTCTCAAAGTCGGCCTGGAGAGTTGCCTGCTGCGCTGCAGCCGTCACCCATAACGCCGACGATGCGAGCACCGTGGTTAATAGCGTAAATTTCTTCATCTGCATGTTTTTTTATGTTTTAATAATATTGTAGTTGATCTCAACGTGTGAGTGTGGCAAAAATAGGCATAATATCATTAATGGGTCAACTAATCATCCACCCAATTACTACTGCGAAGCGTCATATAGTGGCCGTCAAACACTACGGCACACCATTGTATCACACTAAAAATCAGCTATTTTCGTTTCCAAATAAAATCAAATAAACGTATAGGGACAACCAGTATTGCAGTTGCAAAATGTAATTTTAATCAAACCGCAAGTGATAAAGCGAAACAAAAACTACTAAAATTGGTGCAAGAATGTAATGAGATTATCCTGCTGCTTGAGGCCGAATTTCTTGCGCAGACGGTTGCGGGCCGACTCCACGCTGCGCACCTCGCGGAACGTAATGTCGGCAATGCTTTTGGTCGACAGCCCCAATCGGAGCAAGGCGCACAGGCGCATTTCTTTGGGGGTGAGATCGCCATAGCGCTCCACTATGTGATCGAAGAACGAAGGATACACCTTGCCAAACACCTCACGGAAGTCGCTGATGCCGCTGCTGTCGCTGTAGTTGGCCGTTAAAGTTATCAATTCGCGTATTTTGGTGCGGGCCTCTGTGTTTTTCGGGCTAAGCTTCAGCAATGTGGCCTTAAGCTGCTCGTTGAGCGCCGCCACATACTCGGCATTGCGTGTGGCCTCGATGCTTTGCCCAAGCGACTCGGCCGCTGCCCGCCGGGCCTCGTCTTCCAGCGTGGTGATTCGCTGCACGAGGGTGCGTATCTCATCGGCCTGACGCTGCTCAGTCTGGGCAAATTGGGCTTTTGCCAAATCCAGGTTTTGCCGCTCGGCATCTATATTGCGGGCAATGGCACGGTGCTCGGTGCGCCGCCACAGCAGCGTGATGCTCACAAGAGCAACGGTCAAAAGCCCCATCAACCACCACAGCCCCGACCGCCACTTGTTCAAGTTGTTGATTGTTTCGAGGTTGCGCTGCTCATTGTCATAGAGGTTGCTCATCACACGGGCGCGGCTGGCCTGCTCCAGATTTGTGATTGAGTCGCGGAGCGCTGCCCTCTCGCGCATCGACTGGTAGGCCCTGCCGTAATCGCCCTTGGCGGCACATACGTCGGCTATTGCGCCGAGCAAAACGATGCGCTGGTCGATCTGCGTGGCCGCCCCGTTGACGTTAAGTGCCCGGGTGTAGCAAATAAGCGCCGAGTCGGGGTTTCCCGCATCGGCATACAATGAGCCTGCCAAGCGGTAAGAGTCGACAAGATAAGCCTGCTGCTTATGCAACAACTGATAAGCTATGATTTTATGAATCATGTCGAGAGCCATGCGCGTCTGCTTCTTTTTGCGGTAAATGCTGCAGATGTTGCGCTGCATGAGCATCTCCATGTCGGGCTGATTGGTTCCGTCGAGTTGATGCAGAGCCAGATAGGCAAGTTCCAGACCCTTGTCGAGCTTGCCCTGGGCAACCATCACGCCCGACAGGTTGTTGTAGTTTACAAAGAGGCGTTGGGTGTTGCCTGAAGCTTCGTTGATTTTTATAGCCTTGTTAAGGCAGTCGGTTGCCTTGGCCCAGTCGGCCATTCCGGAATAGACCGTGCCCATGTTGTTGAGAAGAATGGCCTCTTCAGCCGTCATGTGGTGGGCACGCGCTATGGTGAGCGCCTTGATGTAGGTGTCGCACAATTGCGACTGCATGCCCATGGCACTGCAAGCCGAGCCATACTCATCGAGGATGTAGATGTAGGCTTGCAGCTCGCCGTTGCTTTCGCCCATATCCTCGCTGAGTAGGGGCACCACAGCCGAGCCAAAGCGCATGGCCACGCCATAGGACTGGATGCGGTTGAGGGCAGCCACAGTCTGGTATGTGGCGTCGAGCAGAGCCTGGCGCGTGACACGCGACGCTGGCACATGCATCAGCGAGTCGACGGCCCGCATTTCGGGCTGTCCCTTGATGCCGCAATCCACACACTCGCGGTTGATGGCCGAGAGCAGGCTCTGCACGCTCGAAGCCGTGCAAGGCATCGCCGAAAGCAGGAGCGCAACAGTGAGGATTATCGACCGGATGAGCATGGCAGACGTGTTCGTTTCTTTTGACAATGATTTGTTTTAATATGAAAGAGGTTAGGCTGTGAATCGGGGTGCGCATCACCATCACCCTATGGAGCACCACGGCCCGCACAATGTAGCGGCCTCTGGGTGGCTAATCAGTGTGCCACTATCAAGTCGATGCCCAATTCCTCGATTTGTTTCACCACGGTAGGCGACACCCTCGAATCGGTTATAATGAGGTCAATCTCATCGATATTGCCTATTTTGGCGAAACCGCGACGGCCAAACTTGGTTGAATCGGCAAGGACAATCGTCTTTTGGGCGGCAGCCATCATCTCGCGGTTGAGCTCGGCCTCACGCATGTCGGTAGTAGAGAATCCGAAATCAAGGTCAATGCCATCGACACCGATATATAGCTTTGAGAACGAGCAGTTTTGCAATATCATGCGGGAATAGTGCCCCACCACCGACAGACTGCTGTGGCGCAGCATTCCGCCCAGTTGCAGGATGTCGATATTCTCGTCTTGAGCCAGGATTTGCGCCACCTCAATTGAGGCAGTCACCGCGGTAAGGCGGTGCTGAGGGCGAATGTTGCGCGCAAGGGCATGCACGGTGGTTCCCGAGGCTATGATTATGGAGTCGTCGCTGGTGACGAGCTTGGCCGCCTCACGGCCTATGCTGTCTTTCTCCACGGCCGAGAGTTTCTCTTTCTCGTTCACCGAGCGGTTGTTGGTGAACGGGTTGAGCAGGATTGCCTTGCCGTGGCTGCGGTATAGCTTGCCTGCCTTTTCAAGCTCGGTAAGGTCTTTGCGGATTGTCACCGACGACACAGAGAGCAACCTGGCAAGGTCGGACACAAGTATCGAACCGCTTTTAAGCAGGTTGTCGAGAATAAAGGCGTGACGCTGTTCTTTGGTCATTGTCGTAGAATTTATGCTTAGTGGCGTGAGGGCCGGCCGATAGCTCAAGGGGCTGACGCGACACAGATTCGTGAATTTTAGGAGCGGGAAACAGGTGGCTTCACAAAAAAATCACGTATCCTTTAGGCGGGAAGCCGACTTCCGTTTCATTGCAAAATTAATTATTTTTACCGAAAAAAGAAATTTTCGGCATTGGCAATATGTCGAAAAAGTTTCATATTGGCTTTCGTTTCATGCGACGACATGGCAACCGGGGTGTTTTTTTGCCAAATGCATTCGTTTCACACAATAGTAAAAAAGCGCAAAAAATTTTGCTAGTTAGATATTTATAAGTACTTTTGTTGTGAAACAAAACAGGAAACATTACGAAAGAAACCCGTAAACTTTCCTCTTTGCGCGAAACTGGATAATATAAAGAACCTTAAGAGAATAAACTAAAACAATTTAGGTGATGAGTTCTAACATAAAGAAAAATTACGATGTCATCGTGATCGGTGGCGGCATCACAGGTGCCGGCACTGCCCGTGACTGCGCCATGCGCGGGCTAAGCGTGCTGCTCGTTGAGCGGTATGACTTCACTTACGGTGCCACAGGCCGCAACCATGGCCTGCTGCACAGCGGAGCACGATATGCCGTGACCGACGGAGAATCGGCAGAGGAGTGCATCAAGGAAAACATGACACTGCGCAAGATTGCGCGTCACTGTGTCGACGAGACCGACGGCTTGTTTATCACGCTGCCGGAAGACGACTTGGCCTACCAGGCCAAGTTTGTGGAATCGTGCCTCAAGGCAGGAATCAGAGCCGACGTCATCGACCCGGCCGAGGCCCGCAGGCTTGAGCCGGCCGTGAACCCCACACTGATTGGCGCGGTGCGTGTTCCCGACGCCTCGGTCGACCCATTCCGCCTGACCACGGCCAACGTGGTAGATGCCCGTCTGCACGGAGCCGACACACTCACCTACCACGAGGTGACCGAGCTGATTGTTGAGCAAAACCGCTGCGTGGGTGTGAAACTGCGCAACAACCACAACGGCGAGATGAGCGAAGTGCGCGCCAGCCTCACCATAAACGCCGCCGGCATTTGGGGACACCTTGTGGCCAAGCAAGCCGGCATCACAGTCAACATGTTCCCGGCCAAGGGAGCCTTGCTGATATTCGGCCACCGCGTCAACAACATGGTAATCAACCGTTGCCGCAAGCCGGCCAACGCCGACATCCTTGTGCCCGACGACACCGTGTGTGTGATTGGCACCACCAGCGATCGTGTGCCGTTTGAGGAATGCGACCATATGAAAGTAACCCCCGAAGAGGTGGAAATCCTCATGGCCGAGGGCGAGAAACTCGCACCTAGCCTCGCCACCACCCGCATCCTGCGCGCCTATGCAGGTGTGCGTCCGCTCGTGGCAAGCGACAACGACCCCAGCGGCCGCAGCATAAGCCGCGGCATCGTGTGCCTCGACCACGAGACCCGCGACGGCATGGCCGGCTTCATCACCATCACCGGTGGCAAGATGATGACCTACCGCCTGATGGCCGAAATCGCGACCGACCTTGCCTGCAAGAAACTCAATGTGGACAAGAAGTGCGAGACCGCCACCACACCGCTGCCCGGATCGGAGCCCCGCAACGAAGAGCAATACAAGACCTACAGCTACTCACAGAAAGCAGCCGAAGGCCGTCACGGCACTCTCACCACCGAGGTGCCCAGCGGCAACAGCGAAGACGACTCGCTGGTGTGCGAATGCGAGGAAGTGACCGTGGGCGAAGTGAAATATGCAATCAACAAGTTGCACGTGCACAACTTGATTAACCTGCGCCGCCGCACACGCGTGGGCATGGGCACTTGCCAAGGCGAGCTCTGCGCTTGCCGTGCCGCTTGTGTGCTGGGCAAGGAAAGCGGCGACACCGCCAAGAGCGGCGCCGACCTGGCCGACTTCATCAACGAGCGCTGGAAGGGCATGATGCCAGTGGCATGGGGCGACACCCTGCGCGAGGCACAACTCACAGCTACTATTTACCAAGGCTTATGCGGCCTTAACCAATTTGTCGACAAAAAGGAGGAGGTTGAGAAATGAAGTTTGACTCTATTATAATAGGTGGAGGCCTCAGCGGCCTCACCGCAGGCATAAAGCTGGCCGAGGCCGGCAAGAAAGTGGCCCTCGTGGCAGCCGGACACAGCACACTGCACTTTAACTCAGGCTCATTCGACCTGCTGGGCAGCGACGAACAAGGCGCAACTGTGGAAGCCCCCGTAGAGGCAATCGCCAAACTGGGCAAAGCCCACCCCTACAGCAAAGTGGCCGACGTGGCCGCAACCGCTGCCGAAGCCAAGGAGCTGCTCACACGCGCAGGCTTGGCCGTGACAGGCGATGCCAAGCGCAACCACTACCGGTTGTCGCCCATGGGCGTGGTTAAGCCGGCATGGCTCACCATCAACGACTATGTGACTCTCACCGATGCCGCCTCACTGCCCTACAAGAAGGTGGCAATCGTCAACATCAACGGATATCTCGACTTCCCCGTGGCTTTCGTGGCCGACGCAGTGGAACGCCTTGGTGCCAAGTGCACAATCAAGACCGTGACCACCGAGGCCCTCGACACTGCACGCCGCAGCCCGAGCGAGATGCGCGCCACCAACATTGCCAAGGTGCTTGCCCGCCCGGGTGAGATTGAGCAAGTGGCCGCTGCCATCAACAATGAGCTCGACGGAACCGAAGACGCGGTGCTGCTGCCCGCAGTGCTCGGCATTGCCAACGCAGACGGCGTGACAAGCCTCACCAAGCTGGTGGCCAAGCCACTGAAACTTGTGGCCACCCTGCCCCCATCAGTGCCCGGAGTGCGCACCGAGACCCTGTTGCGCAAGCGCTTCACCGCACTTGGCGGCACCTACCTGGCCGGCGACAGCGTGAAGGGCGGAAAGTTCAACGGCACACGCCTTGAAAGCGTGGAGACAGAAAACCTTGAGGACACCAAACTCACAGCCGACACATTCGTGCTCGCCACCGGCTCATTCATGAGCCGCGGCCTCAGCGCCAACTACCAAAAGGTGTGGGAGACCGTGTTCGGGCTCGACGTCGACGCATCGGCCACTCGCACCGACTGGACAAGCGAAAACGTGTTTGACGCCCAACCATACCAGGAATATGGTGTGAAGGCCGACGACAAGCTCCGCGTGAGCCTCAACGGCAAAGTGATTGACAACCTATATGCCGCCGGGTCGGTGCTCAGCGGCCACAACTCGCTCAAGCTCGGCGACGGCACAGGCGTGTCGCTGCTCACCGCACTGCAGGTTGCTAACAACATTTTAAAATGACTAACGACATGGCAAACGAAACACAATTAAGCAATATAAGCGTCAACAATTTCGAGCAGTGCCTTAAATGCTCGATTTGTACAGTGTATTGTCCGGTAGCGGCAGTCAATCCAGAGTACCCAGGCCCGAAACAGAGCGGCCCCGACGGCGAGCGCTACCGCCTGAAGAATCCCGCTTTCTTCGAAGAATCGCTCAAGAAGTGCCTCAACTGCAAGCGCTGCGAGGTGGCTTGCCCGAGCGGAGTGAAAATCGGCGACATCATCCAAAGCGCACGCATCAAATACAGCACCCACAAGCCAAGCCTGCGCGACACCATGCTCGCCAACACCGACTTTGTGGGCACAATGGCCAACGTGGTGGCCCCGATCACCAACTTCACCCTCGGCCTGCCCGTGACCAAGGCTGTGCTGCACAGCGTAATGGGCATCGACAAGCACCGCTCATTCCCCAAATACTCGTCACAAAAGTTTGAGACGTGGTTCAAGCGCAACGCGCAAAAGAGCCAAGACTCCTACAAGAAGCACGTGAGCTACTTCCACGGCTGCTATGTGAACTACAACTTCCCGCAGCTGGGCAAGGACTTCGTGAAGGTGATGAATGCCGTGGGCTATGGCGTGCATCTGCTCGAAAAGGAGAAATGCTGCGGTACTGCCCTGATTGCCAACGGCCTCTACAAGCAGGCTAAGCGTCAAGGACAGAACAACATCGACTCGATACGCAAGTCGTACAAGGACGAGAAGCGCGTGGTGCTCACCACCAGCTCCACTTGCACCTTCACCATGCGCGACGAGTATGAGCACCTGCTCGACATCAACACCGGCGACGTGCGCGACGGTCTGAGTCTCGCCACACGCTTCCTCTACAAGCTCATCGACGAGGGCAAAATCAAGCTTGCCTTCAAGCCCGACTACAAGCTGCGCGTGGCCTATCACACAGCCTGCCACGTGGAGCGCATGGGCTGGGCCATCTACAGCACCGAGCTGCTGAAGATGATTCCGGGAGTGGACTTCACTATGCTCGAGTCGCAGTGCTGCGGAATCTCGGGCACCTATGGCTTCAAGCGCGAGAACTACGAGACCTCGCAAGCCATCGGCTCAAGCCTCTTCGAGAACATAAGCAACGTGAACCCCGACGTGGTGGCCACCGACTGCGAGACCTGCAAATGGCAGATTGAGATGTCGACCGGCTACAAGGTGATGAACCCCATCTCGATTATCGCCGAGGCTCTCGATGTGGAGAAGACCATCGAGCTCAACAAGTAACGCATAGTTTATATTACTATTCATATACATATTTATACTAAACCCTTATAAAAATCAAGAATAAGAATGTCTAGTTTTCTAACACCACCGGCCTATAAACCCGAGCAGACGGGCCCAGCGGCCGATGCCAAATACCGCAAATTGCGCTGGCAGGTATTCATAGGTATCTTTATCGGCTATGCCGGTTTCTACATTGTGCGCAAAAACTTCTCGATGGCAATCCCTGCCCTCGCACCCTTCGGCTTCGACAAGGGCGAGCTTGGTATAGTGCTGTCGATGAATGCCATTGCTTATGGTTTCTCGAAATTTATCATGGCATCAATAAGCGACCGCAGCGATGCCCGCAAGTTCCTCCCGTTGGGACTGGTGTGCGCTGCCCTGTCGATGCTGTTTATGATTGTGCCCGTACAGTGGATTGGCTCTGAGCACAAGGCTCTGGCCATCACGCTGATGGCAGCCCTCAACTTCCTGGTAGGATGGTTCAACGGCATGGGCTGGCCTCCGTGCGGACGTGTGATGACACACTGGTTCTCAATCAAGGAGCGTGGCACATGGATGAGCTTCTGGAACTGCGCCCACAACGTGGGTGGAGCTCTCGTGGGCCCCATGTCGGTATACGGTGCAATGTGGTTCGGTTCGTGGTTCTACGGAGAGCATTCCGACTACTACTTCCTCATCGGCACCTACGCATTCCCCGCTGCCACCGCCATGCTGGTGGCAATCATAGCCTACCTGATGATCCGCGACACCCCGCAATCGTGCGGCCTTCCCTCAATCGAGAAGTGGAGCGGACACGCCAGCAGCACCTACAACGCCAAGGCAGAAGAAGTGCTGAGCACAAAGCAGATTTTCCAGACAGTGCTTTCTAACAAACTGCTGTGGTATATCGCCTTTGCCAACGCCTTCGTCTACATGGTGCGCTACGGGTGCCTCGACTGGGCTCCCACCATCCTCACCGAAAAGGGTATTGACCTGAAAGACGCCGGCTGGGCATACTTCGCCTATGAGATGGCCGCCATCCCCGGCACCATCTTCTGCGGATGGCTCAGCGACCACGTGTTCCACGGCCGCCGTGCCCTGCCCACTATCCTGTTTATGGCACTGATTATTGTGGCCATCGCAGTATACTGGCAGAACCTCGACAACCTGAACGTGGTAATCGGCTGCCTCATCGCCATCGGCTTCCTCATCTACGGCCCCGTGATGCTCATTGGCGTGCAAGCACTTGACTTGGCTCCGAAGAACGCTGCCGGCACCGCCGCCGGTCTCACCGGCTTCATGGGTTACGTGCTCGGTACCGCCGTTCTGGCCAACATCGTGATCGGCTATGTGGCCGAACATGCCGGCTGGAGCTGGACCTTCATCCTGCTCATGGGAGCATGCGTGCTCTCAATCGTGTTCATGGCATTCACCTACAACCAGGAGAAATACCTGGCCAAAAACAAAAAGTAACTTGACCCTAACATAAAAGCCGCCGCCCACCGCGGCGGCTTTTACTTGAAAAGTCAAGCAAGAAACAGACTGTAATCATTTTCATATCAAACCGGGCTACAACGATGCTTAGCAACCAATCCCTTTTACATAATTAAAACAACTATCGAAGCTGAAGCAACGTTGCCGCCCGGTTTATTTATGATTGCCCATTTTTCCACGACACACGGAACAAACAACATTTTAATACAAAAAACATCTACCAAAAAATGAAAGAAGACGTTTACAGTTCACTTGGTGAACACCGCAGGAAATTCCTCGGATGGCAGATACGCACAATCCTCGTCACAATGGTGGGTTATGCGCTATTCTACTTCGTCCGCAAGAACTTCTCTCTTGCTATGCCTGGCCTGACGGCTGAGTATGGCATCTCAAACAAGAGCTTCGGCTGGATCATCTTTGCCGGATCGCTCGTGTATGGTTTCTCCAGATTTATCAACGGTTACCTCGTAGACCGCGTAAAGGGTCGCGTGGTGATGGCCGTGGGCCTGCTGCTTTGCGCACTTGCCAACTTCGCATTCGGCTTCGGCGCCAACCTGAGCGCAATGATCACCGGCCAGGAAAGCGGTCCCGACATGGTGAGCACCCTCATCCTCGTGATGGGTGTGACCATCATCCTCAACCAATATTTCCAAGGCATGGGCTATCCTCCGTGCGCCCGCATCCTGCCTCACTGGATTCATCCCAGCGAGCTTGCCACCAAGATGAGCATCTGGAACTGCTCGCACTCGGTGGGCGCATCGCTCGCAGTGGTGCTGTGCGGCTACCTGATGGGCACCTGCGGCATGAACATGAGCGACAACCCTGAGGTGGTGAAAGCCATCACCGCCAATCTGGGCGACTCGGCAACCACAGAGCAAGTGCTGTCGTATGCATCGCACATCGGTGCATGGAAGCTGTGCTTCTATGTGCCCGCATGCCTTGCAGTGGCCGGCTCGATAATCATCTTCCTGTCGCTCCGCGACGAGCCCAAGGATGTGGGTCTGCCCGACCTTCCCGGCACCAACCTGGGTGGCTTGAAGGAGGCAGCCAAGAGCGCAAAAGCCCGCAAGAAATTCGAGAAAGTGATGGTGTGGCGCAACCGTTGGGTGTGGACATTCTGCATTGCCAACCTCTTTGTGTATGTGGTGCGCATGGGTGTGCTCGATTGGGGACCGAAATTCCTCACCGAGAGCCGCGGCCTCAACATCAAAGACGCTGCATGGACAGTTGCCGCATTTGAGATTGCCGGCATCGTGGGCACACTGGTGGCTGGCTGGCTCACCGACAAGCTGTTCAAGGGCAAGGGACACCGCATGTGTGTGGTGTGCATGCTCGGCGCAGCCTTGTTCATGACCATCTTCCGCTTCCTGCCCAATAGCGCAAGCCTCGGCCTCACAGCCGCCGTGCTCGTGGGCGCAGGCTTCTTCATCTATGGTCCGCAGGCCCTCATCGGCATCGAGCTTGGCAACCAGGCCACCAAGGAGGCATCGGCACGCGCCAACGGCATCGCCGGCATCCTCGGCTATCTGGGTTCGGGCCTCTCGGGCATCCTCGTGGGCTATGTGGCCGACAGCTACGGATGGACACACGTGTTTGAAACCATCATCGTGGTGGCTGTGATCGGCATGTTTGTGCTCATCTCGATGTGGAATGCTCCACGCGACGGCTACGCACGCAGCCAGCAGATCAACTACGACGAAGACTAATCGCGCGGCGAGCCAAGAGCCGTCATGATGCGCAACGGCGCACATGACACACGGCGCGGCACACGAGTGAGCGGCACAGCCCCACTGGCAGCCGCACGCCGCAGCAAGGCCAAATAACATGTGGGGGAATTCTCGAGCCGACGCTCCCACACCGGGGCACCGACAAGCCGACCGGGAATTCCCCCACTTTTATTTTTGTCCAATGGCCCACCCTGCCCCGATGCCAACGGCAGCACAGCTCACACGGCACAGCAGCGGCACAATTGTTCCATTGCACACAATAATATATACATAACACACATTTTAACGACTGAAGAAAAAAATGGAATTTGACAAATACATGAGCCCCATGAGCCAAGAGAAACTGATGGAGGCTTGCTCAAAAATAAAGCACGTGGCACTCGACATGGACGGAACCATCTACATGGGCTCCACCCTGTTTCCCTACACCAAAAAATTCCTTGCCGACCTTACCGCCAACGGAATCACCTACTCGTTCCTGACCAACAATCCCACCAAGAGCCACAAAGACTACATGGCCAAGCTCGAGAAGCTGGGAATCGAATGCACCGACGAGCAGATGTATACCTCGTCGATTGCCACCATCGACTATATAAAGCAGCACTATCCGCAAGCAAAACGCCTGTTCACCCTCGGCACCCCAAGCATGCAGGAAGAGTTCCGCAAAGCCGGCTTCGAGCTGTGTGACGACGACCCCAACGACCGCCCCGACGTGCTGGTTGTGGCATTCGACACCACACTCGTCTACTCTCGCCTGTGCCGCGCCACATGGTGGGCATCGAAGGCCGACATCCCCTACATTGCCACCAACCCCGACTGGGTGTGCCCCACCGACCAGGAAGTGATTCTGGTTGACTGCGGGTCGATTTGCAAAGCCATTGAGGGCGCCTCAAAGCGCACCCCCGACGTGGTGATAGGCAAGCCCAACCCCAACATGCTCTACTGCATCCGCGACAAGCGTGGCCTGCAGAGCGAAGAGCTGGCCATGATAGGCGACCGCATCTACACCGACGTGAAGACGGCACAAAACGCCGGCTCGCTTGGTGTGCTCGTGCTGTCGGGCGAAACCACACTCGAAACCGCCCTTGCAAGCGACCCGCAACCCGATGTGACCGCTCTCAACATCGAAGAATTCGGGAAATTGCTGCTGGTATCACGTAAAAAATGACCACAAAATCACGCTTTTACTACCCAAAGAGGCAAAAACATGCACCTTTTGTAAAAAAAACAGTTGATTTTTTTTGACACATTAAAAAATGTGTACTAACTTTACGCAATGAAACCGCACAAGTTTTAATCGCAAGAACAACTATACATTTATTTTTATATCCCTAATTAATTACATTTTTTATGAAACGATTTTTATCTGTAATGATTGGTTGCGCAGCGCTGGCATGCCCGGCAATGGCAACTGAGGTGAGCGCTCCCGAAGCAGCTCCCGAAGCTGAAGCTACAGCAGCTCCCGCTCCCCAAGAAAGCACATGGCAAAAGGTACTTGCAAAACTGCCTAAGGTATCTGGTTACCTGCAGACTGGCTGGAACTACACCAGCAACAAGAACTCTTCATCTTCATCGTTCCAGGCTAAGCGTCTGCGCTTAATCATGGACGGCAACGTGGGTGAGAAGGTTGACTTCCGTCTGCAAATCGAGGCCTTCAACGGCATCGGTGGCTCAACCAACGGCAACGGCCAGAAGAACATCCAAGTGATGGACGCATTCGCTACTTGGAAAATCTGCCCCGAGTTCAAGTTCCGCGCTGGTCAGTTCTACACCCCAATGGGCTATGAGAACTATGACATCTCTCCCGCAACCCTCGAAACAGTAGACTTCTCTAACATCGTATACCGCATTGCATGCCGCAACCCCTATGAGTACAACTTCGTAGACTATGGCCGCGACCTGGGTATCATGTTCATTGGTGACATAGGTGACAGCGGCGAAGGCTATCGCTACTTCCACTACGATTTCGCCATCACCAACGGCTCAATCCCCTGCAAGGACGACCGCAACAACAGCAAGGACATCTTTGCTAGCGTAACAATCCGTCCGTTCAAGAACTTCAACGTTAAGGCTACCTACAACTGGGGCGAATACTCTTCTGAGGCTCTGGCTGGCGGCAAAGGCGTGGGTTCAGGCAAATACAACCCGATGCACCGCTTCGTGGCAGGCGCATGGTACAACGATCCCAACGGGCTTGACCTGCGTGCTGAGTACGGTTTCGCAAAATCAACCGTTAACGACGTGAAGGTGGTTAACGAGCAGGGTGCTTATGTGCTCCTCGGCTACCACGCTGGCAAGTTCCTGCCCCTCGTTCGCTGGGACATGTACAAGGACAAAGTGAACAACACCACTGCCGGTGCCAACTACAACCGCGTGCTCGTGGGCTGCACTTATCAGCTGCTTAAGAACCTGAAGTTCCAGGTTAACTACGGCCACTTCTTCTACAACAGCGACGTAGAGGCAGCCGTTGGCTACAAGGGCAGCGAGCAACTCCAGATCATGGGTCTGTTCAAGTTCTAAAAGACAAGACAAACATTGCAAATTAAGTTAGCACACTTAACTAAACAATATTATTAACAAACACAAGTTTTAAACAAAAAGACAAGCTTTATGAAAAAGTTAATGCTTATTTTGGCTGCCGCTTGCTTCGCAGGCACAGTCGCAAATGCTCAACACCTGGGCACAGAGTATCGTCTGAAAAAAGTGATTGAGGTTCCCGGCCGTCAAGGCATCGCTGCCGACAAGGACTTCTTCTATGTGTCTGACACTCGCGGTCTGTACAAATATGACCACAACTGGAACCTGGTTGCAAAGCGCGTTCAGACTAAGTCAGATCCTTTGTTCCCGAATCCTGAAAACGCCAACCACTTCGGTGACATCGACGTTTACGATGGCAAGATCTACACCGGCAACGAGAAGTTTGCTTTCGGCCGTGGCCAAAACATCGCTGTGAGCATCTACGATGCCAACACACTGAAATGGATCAAGGATATTCCATGGTGCGCTGAGTCAGGCCAAGTTGAGGTATCTGGTCTTGCAGTAGACCGCGAGAAGAACCTCATCTGGATGAGCGACTGGGTGGACAGCCGTTACGTATATTGCTACAGCCTGGAGACTGGCAAGTACTACACTAAGATGCAGTGCCGCCCCACTCCTTACTGGTGCCAGGGTATCTACATTGCCGATGGCAAGATGCTCTTCTCGGCCGACGACGGTGAATCAGCTTACGGTATTGCTGACTGCATCTACATCGCCGACGTGAGCAACGTTCCTTACACTGGTCTGAAAGACGGAACTGAGGTTGTTAAAGACACCCCGTTCTCAGTTAAGCTCGATGCAAACGGCAAGCCCGTTACCCGCACAGGCAAGATTGCTGCTGGCGCTATCGCAGGCAAGCTCACTCTGTTCCGCGAGATGACCGACTTCCGTCGCGCTGGTGAGATCGAAGGTCTGACTGTTGACCCCAACACTGACGACCTGCTCGTGCTCAACAACCGTGGTACTCAGATTTGCCTTGGCATGTCGCTCGCTCCGTTCAGCGAAGAGGGTTACACTAAGGAAATCCACGAGGTTTACGTATACGAGAAAATCAAATAATCAAGCGTCATAAAAACGCACAAGTTATTTGTTTTCATACCTTTGTAAACACATACAATAGGATTATTATATAAATTTTAATGGGGTGTGTCCTGCACGTGAGTGTAGGACACATTTTTTATACCCCTTTCTTGCCGCACAAAGCGGGAGATGCACGGCGGCACAGTACGCACCTGGGCGATTGAGTGAGGCTTCCGCCACAAGCGGTGCAATAGCGATTGAACGTGATTGGTGATTTGGTTTTCCTTATGGTATTAGATTCAAGTGGATGCTGTGAAATTGAGCATTTGCATCACGGTCAATTAATGGTCAGGAGGGTGTTTCTGAAAAATTTTAATGGGGTGAGTGCCATCAGGCACTGCATTACAGATTGCCCATAGCAATCTCACAGGATTAGATTCGTCCCTTAAGGTTTTTAACGAATTCTGGATTAATTTCTAACTTACTTAATAAACTTACAATATTTTTTCAAGTGATAACAATGGGCCCCATTTACGAGCCTTTTGTTGACAACAAAATTAGCCATATTGAGTAACCGCAGTATAACAAACCTGTAAAAAACACAGAAATAGTCCATATTGGTCCATTTTTCCACAAGCCAGCAACAACCCTACCACTTATTATGGCTAGCTGCATCATTATACTGGTGTTTTTTCACCAATAAGAAAGCAAGCATGTCCACACACGCTATGAGTTGAATATCTTTCAACTACGTCACAAAAGACCCTTACCGTCATTTCCTTGATGGTGTCCCAATTAGGTGGAGGTAGCAAATCGTAAAAAAGCTGTTACATTTTACAGAAAAATCAGTTAAAAAAAGTTGCGTAATGAAATTTTTTATGTATCTTTGCCGCGCTTAAACGGAAATTGTATTTTTTGAATGTTTCCTTTTATGGGTTAACGAAACGCTATTTGACAAACTGAATAGATTTCTCAAAAAACAGCCATGATTCTTTTTTGAGTGCGCTCCATTTCATTTTGAGCGCAAAAGAGATGAAATCGCCACCGCAAAAAAGCATCATAGCAATTGCAGCCGACTTAGGCCCTCACAGTGAGCACAGCTCCACCGTAGACCATCATGATTTTAAGCCGGCAAGGGGATTGTAGCCCATTAACACTAAGGAAAAATCGGCTTTTGCCGACAGTTGCGCCATTGAGTTGCATGCTCAAGGTGAAACGGCCTGCAACAAGCAACAAACACGAAACTATGAAGAAAAAGGAAGTCTGTAGCAGCATGCATCCTCTCGGCCTGCAAATCGGGTTGACGGCATAACCATAGCGTGCCACTACTGATTACCTATTGATAACATCTAACTAACACTTAATTTAAATTTATGAACAAACAGTTTGTAAAAATTGGCATCTTGAGCCTTGCTGTTGCTTCTGTTGCCATGACATCGTGCTCTGACGAACAACAGTTCACAGACTACAACAAACAAGCGAAAACGATCGACGTGCAGGTTCTGAACTCAGAGCTTGCCAAAGTGCGTGACTATGTGCCACTATATGCGGTGATCGCACACCGCGGCAGCACCTACTGGACCCCCGAAGAGACCGAGGCCTCTTGGCGCTGGGCCCGCGACATGGGCGCCGACTACCTTGAGTCGGACCTCCAGGCCACAAAAGACGGCGTGGTGCTGTCGCTCCACGACGACAACCTGAAGCGCACCACCAACATCCAAAGCGTGTTCAGCGACCAAGTGCCCGCCATCCGCAAGGCATTCTACCGCTCACTGACCTACGAAGACGGCACACCGTGCAACTTCTCGGAAGCCGACATCGAGACCCAGTATAACAACGACCTGGGCAACTACTACAGCTACTATCCACGTAACTACTACTACGCCGAGCTCCTCATGCTCGACGCCGGCAGCTGGTTCAACGAAGACAACCTGGAGCAGGCACGCTCGAGCTTCGCCTCGACCAACAAGCCACTGAGCGAGACCCTCGCTGCCTGGCAGACCAACCCCAACGCACAGGTAACCTACAGCAACGGCCTCTACATCAGCGCCCTTGCCGACCAAATCGCCTATGCAAGCGGTAAGAAGCTCAACCGTGACTCACAAGGCCGCCGCATCCTGCCCTACCACGTGAAAAACTCACTCAAGGGCAAGAGCCTGCTCGAAATATGCGGCACAGCCCCCTCAACCACTGTAGAGGGCACCACCTGGACCGCACAGAGCCGCTACATGGACTTCCTGGTATATGACTTCTCTAACGCCTACGTCAACGACCCGCAAGACAGCGGCAACCGCCCCGGCATCTACATCGAGTTCAAGGAAAGCTGGGCTCAGCCTAAGGACATCGAGGCACGCGTGTTCCAAGAGCTCGACAAGTGGGGCTGGAACATCATCACCAAACCCTCAACCGAGACCGCATTCTACAAGAACGGCAAGGTGAATGTGGGCAACACCAACGGCAAGGTGATTCTGCAAACGTTCTCGTTCGACGCTGTTGACCGTGCCTACCAGGTGTATAAGGGACGCATCCCCATGTGCTACCTGCTCTGGACCAGCGAACCCGCTTATGCAACCGACATTGCCTACGACACCCCCACCGGTGTAGCCGACTTCATCAAGTATATGCAAGACCACGGCTGCCACATCATTGGCCCGGCCATCTCAGGTGCGCCCAACAACTATCCCGAAATGAACTGCCCGTGGCAGGCCTACATGGTTCGCCGTGCCGGCATGATCAACCACCCCTACTCATTCGACTCACAGGCCCAAATCACCAAATACATGGGTTACTGGAACTACGGCTTCACCACCGAGTATGACGACCTGATGAAAGTCACCATCCCCAAGACCGCAGTGAGCACATTCCCCGGCGAGTCGGCCACATGGCCTATCTACATGGACGGATGCTTCACCAACCACAGCGAGATGAACCTCCAGTATATGCTCGACAACGGCATGCGCTGCAACGCCAAGCTGCCCAACCCGTTCCACGCCGGACAGTACTTCGACAACAGCCAGGCCCCCTCGACCGTGCCCGACGCCAACGAGCTGCTCAACCACCTGGGCTACTAATAGCCGAGCGCCAACACAAGCACTCAGCATAGAGACAAATTCTCAAAAACACTTAAAAGAAAAACGAAAGAAATGAAATCAAGCAAATATATCTTGATGTCGGCCATGGCAGCACTGGCATTCTCGGCCACTGCACAAGACTTTGACAACGACCCGACAATCAACCTCAACAACAAAGAGAAGCAAGTCAAGTTCACCGTAGGTGCCCGCTTCATGGCCGATGCAGCCTACTACCACACCCAGTTCACTCCGCTCACCAGCGGTGCAGCCATCAGCGACGCCCGCATCCGCACCAGCATGAGCTATGGCCAGAACTGGTACTTCTATGCCGACTTCGGTTTCGGCGGCGGCAAATTCTCGCAGAAAAACATCTTCCTGCAGTATGCCACCAAAGATGCCAACGACGCAACCCATGCAGTGAAAGTGGGTTACTATAACGACCCCGCCGGCACAATGGCCGCACAGACCTCACTCGGCGGCTACCACTTCATCTCACGCCCCGGTATGGCATCATCGCTCGGCGAAGGCCGCGCACTCGGCATCACTTACAAATATTCGTCGGACAACGCATTCCTTTATCAAGGTGTGTTCACCGAGAACCCCTACAACAGAGTTGACGCCGGCTACAACGGCCTCACAGTGTCGGGCCGCTGGCTCTATCGCCAGGCAAGCAAGGCCAACGACGCATTCCACGTGGGTGTGAGCGCACGCTACGCACACCTTGGCGGCGGCGAGGAAGTCACCACCAAAGGCTCTACCGTGCTCAAGAAAACCCTGTCGCTCGGCCAGTCGCTGGAGACCTACGTTGACCAGAACGAGAGATTCTCGAGCTGCGTGATGCCTTGGGCCAACAACGTAATCGACCTCGGTGCCGAGGCCCTCTTTGTGAACAAGGACTTCTTTGTGCGTGCCGAGTACAAGCACAAAATCGTGACCAAGAAGCGCGACTCTTACAAGATATTCATCGCAGCCCAAGACAACATCGACGGCTGGGGTGACCCCGACGTGTGGGAAAACGCCAACAAGATCCGCACCAACCACTTCAACGGTGCTTACGTTGAAGCCGGCTACAAGATCTTTGGCAACGACTACACCTACGACAAGCACAACGCAGTGCTCAACGGCCTCAACGGCAAAGCACTCGAGGTGGTTGCACGCTTCAACTACACTGGCCTCAACGACCTCACCAAGGGCGAATACTACTCGGTAGGCCGTGACCAGTACTATGCCGAAGGCTTCCTCGTGGACTGGCCTTCTACTGGCGCAACCAGCGTGGGTGGCGGCGACATCTACTCGACCACCGTGGGAGTGAACTACGCATTCAACAAGTATGCACAGGTGATGCTCAACTACACTTGGCACCGCATCAACATCGACCGCCTGCCCTACGACAAGAACGTTCACTCGGTTCAGGCTCGCGTGCAGTTCACATTCTAATCGTACATTTATTTCAATAAACACAGATATAAATGTAATGTAATTCCTTTTAGGGAATTTGGTATTTATTGGTTAATTCAGCAGGACTACGTCGGGATTGACGTGGTCCTGCTTGTTTTTTCCCGCTACACCGGAGCATTGCGCATAAGCCCCTGACAGTCACCAGCAACAGATTGATTTGTGAATTTGCGTTATTTTACATTAAAGACGATTAAATAAAGCATCCACTGCTATCGGATTGAAATAAATATGGGTATATTTGCTACAATTTTCACATTTATTCCCATACTATTCAAAAAAAAGAAAGGACTCGACATGAAAAAAATGTTATTGGCCATGTCGGTTGTTATGGGCACACTATATGCCACAGCCGACACCTATACTTATCCCTATCTTGCCTTTCAACGGGGCGACGGCACAGTGGTGTCGATTGGGGTGGAGTCACTTGGCATGACCATCAGCGACGGATACCTGTATGCCGTCAATGACCAGGCCAGCAAATCGTTTGTGGTGGCCGACCTCACACGCATGTATTTCTCGGCCGAAGACACCGGCACCGGAGTGCCCACCAGCATCGACGTGCTTAACACCGAAGACAGCGGGCCAGCCCAAGTCTACACCCCCTCGGGAGTGCACGTGGGCACCTACTCCACCCTCGAGGCAGCCAAAGCGGCAGCCAAGGGAGGTGTGTACATAATCAGACAGAATGGTAAAACCCTTAAAGTGATTGCAAGATGAAAAAAATATTTTTCCTCCTCACAGCCGTCATGGTCTCAATGGCGGCAATGGCGCAGACGCTCAACGTGGTCACGGGCGACGTCACCTACGCCATCCCGTCGGCACAGGCGGGCGACATGACTTACAGCAGCGGCACATCACTCACCATTTTGGGCAAGACGTTTGCCACCGGTGAAATCACGCGCATGTATGTGGACAACAGCACAGTGGAAGACAACACCGTGAGCGTGACCTTCGACGGGACCACGGCCAAGGTGGTGGTGGCAGGCAATGTGGCGCAATATGTGACCCCAACTGTCGACGGCGCACACGTGAGCATAGTCCAGGCCAGCACCGTAGACGATAGCACCTGCGGCGAAATCACCTACAGCCTTAGCGGCTCGTCGACCGACGGCGGATTCAAGCTCGAAGGCTCATATAAAGCCACAATTGAGCTTCGCGGCGTGAGCCTCACCAACCCATCGGGCGCGGCACTCGACATACAAGACGGCAAGCGCATAGCACTCAGCGTGAAAAAAGACACCGAAAACTCACTCACCGACGGCTCCGACGGCAGCCAGAAGGGGTGCATCGTGTGCAAGGGCCACCTGGAACTCAAGGGCAAAGGCTCACTCACCGTGGCCGGCAACACGGCACACGGCATCTATGCCAAAGAGTATGTGGAGATGAAGAACTGCACCGTGAGCGTGACCAAAGCCGTGAAAGACGGCGTGAACTGCAACCAGTACTTCCTGCTCGAGAGCGGATCGCTCACAATCTCGGGCGTGGGCGACGACGGAGTGCAAGTGTCGTTTAAAGACGACACCGACCGCGAGGCCGAAGACACCGGCTCGATCACAATCAGCGGCGGCACCATCAACGTGGCCGTCACCGCAGCGGCTGCCAAGGGCCTCAAGGCCGACGGCGACGTGACAGTGACCGGCGGCACAATCACCGTCACCACCTCGGGCGGCGGCACATGGGACAGCGACGACGTGAAGACAAAGGCATCGGCAGGCATCAGCGCCGACGGCAAAGTGCTGATTGAGGGCGGCACATTCTCGCTCACCAGCACCGGCAGCGGCGGCAAAGGCATAAGCTGCGACAGCACATTCACCGTCAACGGCGGCGAGATTACCATTAAGACGTCGGGCGGATTGTTTGCCTACGTCAACGGCACTGCCTACGACAACTACACCGGCAACGTGGACCGTCTGGCGAGCGACTACAAGTCGTCGGCCAAGGGCATTAAGGTCGACGGCAAGGTGACCATCAACGGCGGCACTATCAACGTCACCACCACCGGCTACAACAGCGAGGGCATTGAGAGCAAAGACTCACTTGTGATTAACGGCGGCACAATCGTGGCCTACACCTACGACGACGCCATCAACTCCTCGAGCCACATGATAATCAACGGCGGCACAATCACCGTGGTGGCATCGAACAACGACGGCCTTGACGCCAACGGCAACCTATACATCAACGGCGGCACAATCATGGCATTCGGCGCCACATCGCCCGAGTGCGGCATCGACGCCAACGAGGAAGAGGGCTACTCGGTGATATTCACCGGAGGCACACTGCTTGCTGTGGGCGGAGGCAACTCGGTGCCGAGCACATCGGCATCCACACAGCCCTACGTGTCGGGCAACGGCTCACTCAGCGCCGGCAACACCGTGACCCTTAAAAACGGATCCGACACACTGGCCACGTTCACCGTGCCCACAGGCTACAACTCGTCGTCGAGCGGTGGTGGCGGCGGTGGCAACCGTCCAGGCGGCGGCCCAGGTGGAAGCGGAAGCGGCAGCTCTGTGCTTGTCACTTGCCCGGGCCTCACATCGGGCAGCAACTACACTCTCACTTGCGGCTCATCGTCATCTACAGTATCGGCCAGACTCACCGGCAGCGGTGGTGGCCGCTGGTAACAGGCAACTGACTAAACAGCCACTATAAGACATAGCGGCGGGCACTGATTCCTGAATGTCAGAATCATGTGCCCGCCGCACGTGTTTGGGGAGGTTGTTATGGCCACGAGGCTATGTTTACGTCCCTCCCAAAACTCTATCTGGGACACACAAGCCCCAAGAAACAAGCACAAGCCACCCTGCCATCAGTGGCAGACGCGGCTTGTGCTATTTCGTTAACCGTCGCTACTATGCTTAACGCACCCTCTTGCGTATGTGACTGTGAGCCGGGCCATAATTCTGGCACTTCTCGCACCACGTGTCGTTACTGACCCCGGTGTAATTAGGAGCATATTGAATTGTTTCCACATAGTCATTGCTGCGGCTACTGCTGCTCGACCTTTTACTGCTGCGTGAGCTGCTTCTATCGCTCTTGCTATTGTAGCCGTCGGCCGTTCCTATATATGTGCGGCCGTCGTTGCCCACACTTTTCGCCACACCGTCTTTATAGGTTCCCGTCAAAGTGGTCTTGCCTTTGCCGAAGCAAGAATAGCACACGTTTTTGCCGCCCGCACGGGCACATGCAGTGCAAGGATAGAAAATGCCGGTATAACCATTGTATGTGCCACCTGTGCCCCAACAGATGTGGCACTTGCCGTCGCCTTTGCATATGATGCACGGATGCTCCTCATAGAAGGTCTGCGAGCCGTCTTTCTGCATGTACGATATCCTGAAACCTCCGTCAGGCAAGTTCTCCCGCTTTCCTCCATTAGCCATAGCCTCCACGCTATATTTGCCCGTGGCCGTGTAGTTGTAGACCTTGCCGTTACCGGCGGAACTGCTATTGCTATTGGCGTTGCTGCCAGCAGATGCATAGGATGAGGAGGAGGAATTCGCAACCTCACCGCCACCCACATACACTATGTCTTTGCTGGAAGCCCACCAGTCCTTTATCGTACTGTTGATTCCATCAGACCCCCCGACAAACGACTGCTTAGGCGAGTGGCCGTCGGCATAGGTCACCATCAGTGCCACATAAAAGCCATTGCCATATTCGATGGCCTGCAGAGAGTATCCCAGATTCCATTGTTTCTTGATTTCTTCGCGGATTTCGTTGTAGGTTTCTCTCTTCACATATTTCTGTTTATTGTATTTTGCGCCTTTGCTCATTACCACAAACCAGCCTTTGCCATCCCACACCATCGATGTGATGTAGTAATCGTCGTTCCATCGGCTCTTGATATTGTCTCTACAAGACGACCAACTTCCGTAAAACCATGTCTGAGTGGTGAATCCTGATTCTTTCGACAACACCAGCATCCATTGTCCATAGCTGACACCCACCGATGTGAAGCGGTAGCCTTCTTTCTGCTTCTTAGTAATCCATTCGTCGGGCCAAGAGCTGGCGTAGTGATAGGTCTGCGCGCCGTATCCCGTGTTTTTTGCCATTACCACAAACCATCCCTTGTCGGTATAGGAGGCACTGGTAATGCGCTTCCCTGCATCCCAATTGGTCTTTATCTTGGCTTCATCAAGTTCCTGACTGCTGAACCACGTCTGTTCCTTGTAGCCAGTGCCCGATTCACTCACGGCTGAAAATTTGTAGGTCTTGGCCTGCAACATGCATGGCAAGACTATTATCGCAACCACGAGCAAGCGCCTGGCAGCTGCACAAAAGGGGATAAAACACTTCATACTGATATGCTTTTGAGTTTGTTACGCCACAAAGTTATGCTTTTTTCCCCAACCAACAAATCTCTATGCCACAGTTTTTTGAGGCATATACTTAAAAATCAAGACTTCGGAAATGCTATAGCTAAGCATTGGCCGTGGCGTCGGGCTCGGCATGATGGTGGTGATGGTGATGGCGACGGCCCAGCATCAAGCGGCGGAAACGGTGCATGAGCCAGTAGCGCACCAGCAAAAACGCCAAAATGGCCCCGGCGCAGTTGGCAGCCACATCGAGCAAGTCGTAGCTGCGCCCCATGCGCGTTATGAGTTGCAAGATCTCCATCACAAACCCGTAGACCATGGTTCCGGCCGTGATGGCTATCTCGTTGTTGGTCTTGGTGTGGTGAGGAAGCTTCGACTTGGCATAGTCGAGCAAAAACACGAGGGTGGCACCGCCATACATAATGGCATGCAATAGTTTGTCGGCCCCGGGGAACAGCGGAACATCGTTGATGTCAAGCGGATTGGGCGCCAGCGAAAGATAGGCAATGAATATGCATATCAGTGCCGACGGTATACCGGCAGGTATTGATTTAATTAATTTCCTCATAATTGTTCAGGTTCGTAAAAAGAATCTCATTTTGCGTTGTTTTTTCCTATTGTGAGGCGGGTATTTTCCTCACTAGCTGCAAAGTTACTTTATTTTATTGGATAATCACGCCTTCTTCGGCGTTAAAATAATGAGCGACAGGCACACTACGTCATTTTGCGACACAAAGAACACATCTCAGAACAACCTGTGGGGCGCATTGGTGAAAAAATGCTTATTTTTGTAGCCAATATGGGCAAACTTGGCGATTTCTTCTCAATGACGCGCCACGAGCGCGTGGGCACCATTACAGTGATGGCACTGCTTGGTGTTGCCATAGTGGCTGCCGTTGCTGCCCGTAGCTGCAACGGGGGCGATTCTTGCCCGCCACAAGCAGTGGAGGCCGCCGCACGCTTTGCCGCCGAAGCCGACACAGCCACTGCTGCAATCACCGCATCAAAGCACCATGGCAAGCACCGAAAGCCACGCCGGCGAAAGAAGGCCGAAAGCCACAAACCGAAATCTGCACCCGACCGCCCACTCACTCCAGTCCCGTCGTTTTAACACCGTCATATACCGAAGAGCCTGGTTCTTGCAAAATCAAGCATGCCTGAAAACGGCAATCAGCAAAATGGCGTTGAGCAGCAACGACAATATGGGGATAGCAGGCCACACGATGCAGAATATCAGCACATTGATGTCCTCATAACTGAATCCCAAGCGCCTTCCTTGAGACAAAAGCCACTGGACACACAAGTTAAACACGTTTTTCGGTATCGGCTCAATGTAATACTTTGTCCAACATGACTCAAAGATCCTTTTTGAGGTCAAGGCAAAAGGCAGAATGAAAAACAACTTCAACCCCTCCCAAAGCAATATGGCAAACTTCTTCATTACTTTGCAGTCTTTTTTTTACAATAACGCTTGTGCCAAGCTATTCACAACACTCCGCTCAGCAACAATGACAAATTCAAGCAAAAACGGCCGACAACGCCACTTGGGCAACGGGCAAAACGCACCTTTCACCTTGCCCGGACCTATCAATTCTCACAGCCTCAGAAACACCACCGCACGCTCATTAATACAAATTAAAATAAAAACACTTGTTTTAGTAAACAAATATCACTAATTTTGCATTGCTAATTGAAAAATGTGACCGCTATGGCTTTAAGCCAAGCGCTGTTAGGACAACAACCCTGCTTGACGAGAGTGGAGAATTGTCCGTGTTAAGGAACTGTTTTTTGTTTATATATAAATCAGAATTATGAGCGAAAGAGCAAGTTTTGCCACGCGCGTCGGGGCAATTGCGGCAACCGTGGGCTCGGCAGTGGGCCTCGGCAACATTTGGCGTTTTCCCTACGAAGCCGGCCAGAATGGCGGCGGGGCTTTTATTTTAATATATCTGCTGTGTGTGGCATTGCTCGGAGTGCCGGTGATACTGGCCGAGTTCATTATAGGCCGTTCCACCCACAAAAACATGAAGGGCGCCCTGCAGCAGTTGTCGCCCAAGTCGCGGGTCTACCTGTTCACCTATATGTGCATTTTGGGTTCACTGCTCATCCTGAGTTTCTACAGCGTGGTATGCGGCTGGGTGGCCGAATACTTGGTGCAGGCCGTGGCTGGCAACCTTGGAGGCCACACAACACAGGAGTATGGGG
The DNA here is from genome assembly GCA_963612465.1 of Bacteroidaceae bacterium. Classification (GTDB taxonomy): domain Bacteria; phylum Bacteroidota; class Bacteroidia; order Bacteroidales; family Muribaculaceae; genus Sodaliphilus. Next base: position 92,708 of record CAVDUV010000008.1, read on the forward strand.
CCATATTCAGCGACTTTGTGGGCAGCCCATGGCGTTGTGTGCTGTGGACAGTGCTGTTTCTGCTGGTGAATTTCGCAGTGATGGGCCGCGGGCTGCGCGGCGGAGTGGAACGGGTGTCGAATGTGATGATGCCGCTGCTGTTTGTGCTGCTCATAGTGTTTTGCATCAATTCACTGATGCTGCCCCAGGCGCGCCGCGGCCTTGAGTTCCTATTTGCACCCGATTTCAGCAGCCTCACATGGAAAGGCGTGGTCGACGCATTCGGGCAGGCATTTATGTCGCTCACACTAGGCATCTCGGGCCTGGTGACCTATTCATCCTATTTCAGCGACAAGACCTCGCTCTCACGCGACGCCATCACCGTGGCCACCCTCGACACTGTGGTGGCAGTGCTGTCGGGCGTGGTGATTTTCCCGGCCGTGTTCTCCTACGGGGTGCAGCCCGAAGCCGGGCCAAAACTCATTTTCGAGACCCTTCCCAGCATCTTCAACCAAATGCCCGGCGGATATGTGTGGGCCGTGCTATTCTTTTTGCTCGTGTTTTTCGCATCCATCACATCAACCATATCACTCACCGAGATTTCAGTCACGTTTCTCACCGACGAGCACCACTTGGGGCGTCGCACAGCCACTTGGGCCACGGCCGTGTTCGTGTTTGTGTTTGCCGTGCTCAGCGCATTGTCGTTCAATGTGCTTGGCGACTTCAAGCTCTTTGGCATGACCATTTTCGACTTTCTCAACTACATCGGGTCAAACGTGTTTATGCTTCTTGGCGGCCTGTTCACAGCCGTGTATGTGGGATGGTTCCTCGACCGCAAGGTGATTCACAACCAGCTCACCAACCACGGCACATTCGGCACCCACATGGAGCACTATGTGGTGTTTTGCCTGCGCTATGTGGCCCCGGTGGCAGTGATTCTCATCTTCTGCTACTATGTGGGAATCTTCGAGTGAGCCCTCAGCTATCAGTTTTCATTACCGCAACAACGCAAAAAAGCCTTGTGCATGCACTAAGGCTGGTTGCTACTTTGCTTAAAGTGCCGTAACTTTGTGGTTGTAATTAATTTTTAACGACCAAACAAAAACTACAATGACAAAAATAGGCACTATAGGCAGCAGCATAGGCCGTAAGGCACTGTTGCTTGGAAGCGGTGAGCTTGGCAAGGAAGTGGCCATCGAGCTTCAGCGCATGGGTGTGGAAGTAGTGGCTTGCGACAGCTACAGCGGTGCGCCTGCGATGCAAGTGGCACAACGCAACCACGTGTTCAGCATGCTCGACGGCGAAGCTCTGCGCCATGTGGTCGAGAGTGAGAAACCCGACTACATAATTCCCGAAATCGAGGCAATAGCCACCCCCACCCTTGTGGAACTTGAAAAAGAGGGCTACCATGTGACCCCTACCGCCAATGCCACACTGCTCACCATGAACCGCGAGGGCATACGCCGACTGGCCGCCGAGACCCTTGGGGTGCCCACCTCGCCATACCGTTTCGCATCGACTTACAGCGAATTTCGCGAAGCCGTAGATGCAGTGGGAATGCCTTGCGTAGTGAAGCCCGTGATGAGCTCGAGCGGACACGGCCAAAGCGTGATACGCTCAGAGGCCGACGTGGAGAAAGCATGGCACATCTCGCAAGAAGGCGGGCGCGCAGGTGCCGGACGCGTGATTGTAGAAGGGTTTGTCGACTTTGATTACGAAATCACACTGCTCACAGTGCGCTCGGTGAGCGGAACAGAGTTCTGCGAGCCGGTGGGCCACATCCAGGTCGACGGCGATTACCGCTACTCGTGGCAGCCACAAGCCATGAGTGCCAAAGCCAAAGCCGCCGCACACGACATAGCCCGCAAGGTGACCGATGCATTGGGAGGCTACGGCCTGTTTGGCGTCGAAATGTTTGTCAAGGGCGATGAAGTGATATTCAGCGAAGTGTCGCCACGCCCGCACGACACCGGTATGGTGACCATGATTTCGCAAGACATGAGCGAGTTTGCCCTGCATGCACGGGCAGTGATGGGATTGCCAGTTCCTGCCATCAAGTTCTATGGACCGAGCGCATCACGCGCGGTAGTGGTTGAGGGCGACTCTAACCGCATAGAGTTTGGCGATGTGGAACAGGCACTTGCCGAGCCAGGAGTGCAGATGCGCATCTTTGGCAAGCCCGAGGTGAAAGGACACCGCCGCATGGCCGTGATATTAGCTACCGACACCAGCGTAGAGGCCGCAAAAGCCAAGGCCGACCGAGCCTTAGCCAAACTTAAAATCAGCGTGCTGCCACGCGAGTGAGCAACCATGCCGCCACTATATAACCCCTGATGTGAGTATGGTACAATTTCATCCCTATAGCCTGAACCTGCACGGACGCCTTGTGGAAATCACCCGCCCTTGGATCATGGGAATCCTCAACGTGACCCCCGACAGTTTCTATGACGGAAGCCGATGCCCCGATGCCGAGCGCATAGAGGCACGCGTGCGGCAAATAATCGACGAGGGGGCCGATGTAATTGACATTGGCGCCTACTCCACCCGTCCGGGCGCCGACAACATACCGGCCACCGAAGAACTTGCACGCCTTGAGCGCGGCATGAAAGTGGTGCGCCGCGTGGCTCCAGACGCAATAGTGAGCGTCGACACATTCCGTGCCGACGTGGCACGCAGTTGCGTGGAACAGCTTGGAGTGGACATAATCAACGATGTGGCAGGCGGCACGCTCGACGACCACATGTTTGCCACAGTTGCCCAACTAGGGGTTCCTTATATAGTGATGCACATGCGTGGCACTCCGGCCACCATGCAACAGCTTACCGACTACGGCAACGTCACCGCCGAGGTGCTCGAGTATCTGGCCCGCAAGGTCGACGAATTGCACCAAATGGGGGTGAACGACGTGATTGCCGACCCAGGCTTCGGATTCAGCAAGACAGTGGAGCAAAACTACGAGCTTATGCGCGGGCTTGAGGCATTTCATGAGCTGCGCGTGCCGCTGCTGGTGGGAGTGTCGCGCAAGTCGATGGTGTTCCGCCTGCTCGGGTGCACACCAGCCGAGGCCCTCAACGGCACCACAGTGCTCAACACCATTGCCCTCGAGCGTTGCGCACACATCCTGCGTGTGCACGACGTGCGTCAGGCCGCAGAGGCACGCGCCGTGGTCGAGGCCATGCGCGGCGGAGTGTGGCACTGACACCGTTTTACACCAGATATGCATCTTCAATAAAAAAAACACAACACGACTTCAATATGATACTACTGGATTCAGCCATCCTTGGCATGTTTGGCATCAAGGACATCGTCGACATCTTGCTGGTGGCCACACTGCTCTACTACATGTATAGCACCATGCGCGATTCGGGCACGCTCAACGTGTTTTTGGGCGTCATGTCGTTTGTGGTGGCATGGGTAGTGATGTATAAAATCCTCGACATGCGCCTCATAGGCACCATAATGGACAAGTTTATCGACATAGGCCTGTTCATCATCGTGATTCTGTTTCAAGACCAAATCAGGCGCTTCCTCACCGAACTTGGCTCACGCCGAGGCCTGGGATTCCTGAAGCGGCTGTGGCACCGGTCAGACACCGACCGCCGAAAGAAGTGGGTGATGCCGCTGGTGTATGCCTGCATCAACATGAGCAAGAGCAAAACCGGTGCGCTGATTGTGGTGCGCCGCTCGGTGGGCCTCGCCGACTATGAGCACTCGGGCGACATGATCAACGCCGACGTGAATGCCCGCCTCATCGAGAACATATTCTTCAAGAACAGCCCGCTGCACGATGGCGCATTAATCATCGACAACGACAAAATAGTGGCAGCCGGATGCATCTTGCCTGTGTCGCACGACACCGACGTGCCACGCTACCTGGGACTTCGCCACCGCTCGGCGCTCGGCATTGCACAAGCCACCGATGCCCTGGCCATAGTGGTATCAGAAGAAACCGGCGGAATATCATACGCCCTCAACGGCGAATTGCACCAAAAGCTCACCAGCACCACCCTTGAAGAGGTGCTCAGCAAGTTCACGCAAGACTTATAGTCACCACACCACAACAACGATTCTTATTCATCATTCCACACACACCACCGACAAATGTTTCAAATAGGCAACACACTTGTGAGTCTCGATCTGGTCGAGCGTTTCTTTTGTTGTAATCTCGACGCCTGCCTGGGCGAGTGCTGCATCGAGGGCGATGCCGGAGCTCCGCTCACACAAGAGGAATACGACACACTGAAGCGGATTCTGCCCGATGTGTGGGACGACCTCCTGCCACAGGCCCAAGCCACAATACGCGAGCATGGCGTGGGCTACCTTGACCCCGAAGGCGACCTGGTGACACAAATTGTTGACGGGCGCAACTGCGTGTTCTCGTGCTACGCCCCGGGTGGCATGTGTATATGCGCAATTGAGAAAGCCTACCGCGAGGGTCGGATAGATTTCCGCAAACCCATTTCTTGCTACCTGTATCCGGTGCGCGTCAACAAACTAAGCCACGGCACCGCCGTGAACTATCACCGATGGAAAATATGCAAGGCAGCCGAAGTGATGGGCCGCCAAAAAGGAATTCGCGCCTATGAGTTCCTGCGCGAGCCGCTTATCGAACGGTTCGGACAGGAATGGTATGACGAACTTGAGGCCAATTGCCGCCTCTACATCGAGCAGTATCTCTCTGACTGAGCTATGCGGCACACACCGTGGCTGCCCGACGATTAATTCAGATTCATTGTTTCAGAGTTTTGAAGACCTGAGCACCGGTCGGGTGCATCAGGCATGGCCAATTCACCCACGTCGAACACAGTTTCAATGCCATTTAGCTTGTTCTGGGTCCAAAACGACAACACCATGCCAGGCTCATTGCGACGCAGCAGCTTGAAAAGCACGCTAAAAGCAATGTCATGGCCATCGAACCGCAACGTGCCACCGATGCACGAGAACACGAAAATCACCTTCAGCCGGTCGAGCAGCTTGTCGGGATAACTCGTGTAGACAAAATCACCTATCTCCCACACATCATCACAGGCGTCGTGATTGTCAACCGCTATGTTTTCGTAGCCGAATTCGCAAAACACAGCCTCAAGCAACTGCGGAGTGCAGTGCCTATATAGCCGCTGGCGAGTGTGATTTTTAATCAATAATGTGTCCATGCCAATATGCCGGTTAATTGAAGTTGAGGAGGGATTCTTTTCAAATTATTTCTAACTCAGCCGCAACACATGCAATGCGTGTGGTCATTTCACAACGATGGTCTTGAACCAGTCTTTGAGCACACCTCCATACTGGTTTTGCGAGTCGCTCACCAAGATTATGCACTGGCTTCCGTCGGCAAGCCGAGGACCAAGGCACATGCCCTCATAGTTGGCAATGCCGTGATTGAAGAGCGTTAGCGATGTGGAAAAACGATGCACCAGATGCTTGTCGAGCGGAGCCGTCATGTTGGCCGCAGTGGGCCACACCTGATAGAGCTTGACTTGACACCAAGCCCCTATTTTCGACATTGGCACATAGAATTCGCGCTCAAGCACGAGCAGACTGCCGTCGTCGAGCGCAAGCAGCTCACTCACCCCCATAGCATAGTTGCGCGCATGCTTGGTAGAGCGAGGCTTATCCATCACATAGGTCCATTGTCCGCAAGGCTGCAAACTGTCGTTAACCGCCTGCAGACGCAGGCGGTTGGCAATGCCGTTGGTGGCATCGGCCTGCATGCCATCGGTGGGCAGAGTGCTCTCGGTGGTGGTCCAAAACGTGTGTGTGCTGTCATTATAGGCAATCGACTCAAGGCCATAGTTTCCATTGTTGGCAATGAATTCAGGCGGCAGATTAAGCATTCGACCTGTGGGTGAACCGTCGAGCCGGTATTGCAGCACTTTGTTCCCGTTCTCGCCGCAAATCCACAGCGTGCTGTCGGCATGGCGCATGGCAATACCCTCTTCATCGCGATTGGGCAAGCTGCTGCTCACAAAACCCACGTGAGTCACATTCTTGATATCGCCATTCACGCTGTCGGCATCAATCTCCATCACATGAAAGCCATCAAATGCCGCCTTGTCGTCGACCACGGCATAGCGGTTGCCACTGATATGGGCAATGCCGCTGTAGTTGCCAGCCGGCACAGTTTGGGCAAATGAGTGCTGGCCGTTTTCCTTAACGAGGCTGAGCTGTGCCGCAGCCTGCACATTAGCGGCCATTGCCGCTGCTATTATGATTGCCGATTTGATTCCCATCACAGTTGAGTTTTGTGAGCGTGAATGAAAATGCCACCTCCCGACGAGCGAGACTTAAATGCTTCCACCCATGGCCCGGTAGAGCTCAAGGGTGCGGTACATGTCGTTGATTTCGTCGGCAGTAAGCTCCTTGACGTGCGAGAAACCTCGGCTGCCCACGTATTTCACCACCACAACCTGACCGTGAGTCAATGCATACACCAGGTCTTTCATCGGTGCCGACACTGCCTCGTCGAAGTTTTCCCACACCATTCGGCCATTGCCCTTGCCACGGTTCACCACTTGAGGCACATAGTTGTACTTGAAGCCATTGATCACAAAGTCGACCCGCTCAATGTCGAGAGCATCGTCGGCATAGTATTGTGCGCGCAGACGCAAATCCGTGGGTTTGCCGTTGCTGCTGTCGAAATACAGGTAAAGACTGTTGAAACTGTTGTCCATTGTCACGCCTTTGGGCATGTAGCGCGTGATGCCGTTGTCAACAGGCGTGCTCACAAAATAAGGCAGCAATTGCGATGTCGACTGCTTCACGGGCTCATCGGTCCAGCGCAGACGCTGGGGCTTGTAATGGTCAATGCCTTTAATGGAGTAATCTGTCGACAGCAACTGGTTAAGCCAGTCCTTGTCGACAGTCGACGACTGCTGCGCTGCGGCATCAGAACCGCTATTGGCACTTTTGGCATTTTGGCGTTGCAGCCGGGCACGCTCGCGGCGCATGCGCTGCGAGAAATCGTCGGCATTGGCGTTGTTGTCGGTTTTTTCTGTGTTTTTTTGATTGCGCTCAGGATGGAGCCGCCTTACCGGGAGCCGTATGCTCTCGTCATAGTCCTGCTCATCGGCGACAGTCGAGGCTGTTGCCGGCATCCATAGCCCCGAAATGGCCAGGCAGGCAGTTAAGGCTGTCAAGTGTAATTTGATTCTTTTCATAGTATTTGCAAAGTTACGCCTTTTTCCTGCAAATGCATAATGCTGCAGAAAGATTACTGCACAGAAGAATCACCAAGTTCACCACCAAAACGGGAAAACGCCGGCGTTACAGCCCACTACCCTCCCGGGGGATGCCGAGCATACATAGACGAGCAGGCCTCGCGAGCGATTGCTCACGAGGCCTGCTTTATTCAGATTGTCGGGGACGTCAAGGAATAAAACTTCCCTGAGTCATCAACGGTATTCCACTTTCACGTTGTCGATGAAGAGGCGGTTCTTGCCTTGGCCCACGCCCTTGAGGCCGGTATTGAACATACCGCCCACAAACACGATTTGGCTTTGAGAGGTAGCGCCTTCGATATTGACAGTAATCCAAGTGAACGGCTCTTCCCAAATCTTAAGACCGGTGGGGTCAAGAGTCTTGTTGAACTGGTCGTCCTCATGCAGAGTGGCGTGACCCATGCCCTGGATTGTCATTGAGGCCTTGTTGGCATCCTGATAGGTGTAAGAGCTCTCAACGCTTGTGGCAACGCCTTCTGCGCCTTCTACGCTCACTACTTTACCGCCGCCAATGACGCCTACGTAAACCTCCTTGTCGTCGACAGCACCACCGGCCGATGAGTAGCCCACAGCCTGGAATGTAACCTTGATGTTGCGTGTACCCTCAATCTTTGAGAGCACAGGCGAAATGATGTCGCCGCCCACGTTGGTCTTGCCAAGCTTAGCGAAGCCCTGCATTGCATAAGCGATATTGCTGCGGCTGGTCCAGCCGTGGTCAAGTTCGTCTTGAGTCCAAGCGTCGAAGCGCACGCAGCTGTCATAGATCCAGCCCTGGATAGGATATTCCACACCGGCAGCGCTCTTCACGAGCCAGCTGAAGTTTTCGTAGAGAAGCACCTCGCCGAGTTGAATGACTGGGATGTCGAGCGAAAGGTTGGCGAACTCGCCAGTGCCTTGAACGTGCAGTGTGGCACTGCGCTCAGCACCCGGTTGGTTGTAGTCGACGGTGAGCTTTATCACGCCGTCGTCAATCGTAGCGCCAATCCACTTGGCATCGGTCTCAACAATTGACACCTCGAAAGGCACGTTGGTCTGAATGGGCACCGACACTTCACCGCCCTCGCGAGCCACTTGCACACTGCTTGTGGTGGCATTCATATAAGGCTCACTGTTCTTTTGGCGAATGGTGTAGGTGATGCCGCTGTCGTTGCCGTCGAGATACACCTTATAGGTGATTTCGCGCTTTGAGGGCTTTGAGTTCTCGAGTTGCGACACACGCAGCAAGCCGTCGTCCTCACCCGTGAGCGGGAAGATGCGGAGCCATCCGTTCTCGCTTTGGGGTACCAGCTTCCATGAGCGGTTAGAGCGCACGGTGTATTTTGCGGCGGCTGAGAGTGAAGTGGTGTCGACCGCAGCCATGTCGAGCTCAATCACACCGTCGGTTACGCCCTCTAAATAGAAGTAGGGTTCACCTGATTTTGTTTTGTCGTCGCTGCACGAGGCAAAGCCGCATGCCACAAGGGCGACAAGTGCCACAAGGCATAATGCCTTGACACGGTTTAGAATATTTAATTTAACTGTTTTCATTGTTCGTCACCTCTTTTGAATAATAACTTGCCAGTAATGGCCTGTTTGCTCCACCACAGTGGTTTGCGCATATTGTTTTCACCACCCAGGCGGTCGATGGCCTCCTGCACATTGTCGCGGTTGTTAGACACTGTTACATTAGAGTAGCCAAAGCGCTGAGGGTATTCATAGTCGTTGTAGTCGGTACCCTTGCCGATTGTGAGCACAGGATAACCCGTGCGGCGCACCTCGGTGTAAGATTCCATACCGGTCCAGAACAGTGCGAGCCACTTTTGGTTGCCAATGAGCTGCTCGTGGTCGGTAGTGAGGTCCCAGTTGGCCAGACTCGACTGCATATAGTTCTCGATATCCTCGCTTGTAACCACCACGGGAGTGGCGCTATACTGTCCGAGCTCGGCCCACTTTGCGATTGAAGCGCGCACACCCGACTCATAGAAGCTGCGGGCAGCCGACTCACCACCGTCGATGTAACCTTTGAGGGCTGCCTCGGCGAGAATGAAGTTAACCTCGGCATAGTCCATGTAATACACATGTGCCTCTGGGCGGGCAAGAACGTTGAAGTTGAGTTTTGACGCACCCGAATTGCTGATGTTGCGGTCCTCAGGCGGGCAACCTGCAATGGCACCCTTCCAGCCTTCGCTACCGGCCACACCCCAGATGGGGAGACGGGGGTCGATGAGCGACTGCAGGCCCTTGTCGTTGTATTCCACAGTGAGCTTAATCATCTGCTCTGCGAGATGGTAGGCCGACGAGGTGAAGTCAGACTCTTTGGTTGCGGCGAATGTGCTACGGTAAGGAGCTATGCCGGTATACTTGAGAGTGGCATTCTCATCGTTGCTCGAGATGATGGGATATTTCGACGGGTTCTCAACTATTTTCTTGATCATCTCGCCAGCACCAAACTCTGCACGACCGCTCACGTGGATGAGCAGGCGCAGCATGAGTGAGTTGTTGAACCGGCGCCACTTGGTCATGTCACCGCCAAATATGCCGTCCATTGCCGGTTTGCCAAATTCAGGCTTCTTGGCATAGAGAGTGTTGGCACTGTCGAGGTCGGCAAGCAGCTGCTCATACACTTCCTTAGTGGTGTCGAACTTGGGTCGTGTGATGTTTTCAGTGCGGGCTTTGAAGGCCTCCTTGTAGGGGATGTCGCCATAAATGTCGGTCAGGCACGAGAGGAGGTAAACCTTGTAGGTCATACCCACAGCCTGAGCGGCAACATCCTTCTTAAGCACAGCCTGGTCGATGAGGTGCTGAGCATTGTAGCCGTAAGTGGCATAGGTGTTCCACACGCTCTTCCAGTCGTTGTCGCTGATTTTGTAGCGATGCTCCTCGCGGGTGGTACCACCGCTGAATGCGGTGTACTGCACGAGCTCATCGTTCCACTTATAAGTGTAGTTTTCGCACACCGACTTGGCCGACTTGTAGATTAGCGGCTCAAAGAGGCTGTAGGGGTCGATATCGCCCACCACCATGGTGTTGGGGTTCTTATTTGTTTCTTCGAAATCGTTGGTACACGAGCTCAAACCTGCTGCGGCAAGAGTGGCAAGTGCGGCGACTCCTAAATATTTTACTGATTTTTTCATTGTTTTCTTTTGATTAAAATGTTTCAATGATTTATCCATGACTTAGAAGCCCAGTTTGATGTTCACGCCATAGGTGCGGGTCATCGGGAACGACATTGCCTCGATACCGCCGGTTACAGTGGCGCCGTTGAGCATACCAGCCTCAGGATCATACTGCGGCCAGCTTGTGATGCAGAACACGTTGGTGGCATAGACGCCGAGCGATGCGCTTTGCAGCACGCGGGTCTTTGCGAGCACTTTCTTAGACAGAGCATAGTCGAGACGAAGTTCCTTGAGTTTCAGGAAGTCGGTCTTGAAGGTGTTCTCCTCAGCATTGTCGCGGATATACTTGTAAGAGCCGTAGTAGGTTTGGATATTTTCGGTAACGGTTGTGTTTTTGGTGTAGCTGATAGAGCCATCGGCATTGGTCACCTGGTTCACGCCGCTCACCACGAGGCCGTCGTTGCGTCCGGGGAGGGTTGATTTGAGCTTGCCAAGATAGCCAAGTGCGAAGTTGGTCACTGAATAGCAGTGGCCGCCCATCTGAGCCGAGAACGAAGCGCTCAGTGTGAAGCCCTTGTACTTGAACGTCTGGGTCATACCGCCACGCCAAGTGGGGTTAACCTTGCCAATGCGGCGGGTTGCTGTCTGGTCGAGCAGAGGATAGCCGTTTTTGGCGTTGACAAGAATCTGGCCTGAGCAGTCTACCTTGTTGCCGTTCTCGTCGGTGTAGTAAGAACCTTCGGGAGCGCGCTGGTAGCCCTTACCGTAGATCCAGTTCATTTCCTCGCCCACATAAGAGTAGATGTAGACGCGGCTACCCACAGTGGTGCCGTTGTTGGCGAGCTGGAGAGGAGTTTCGGGATCCCAGCCATCGAGATAGCTCACGAGCTTGTTCCAGTTGCGTGACCAGTTGAGGTCCATCGACCATTCGAAGTCTTTGTTGCGCACGGGAACGATGTGGGTGCTTATTTCAATACCACGGTTGCGGATTTCACCAGCATTCACACGCATTGAGCTTGCGCCGATGATGGGGTCGGTGGTAGCCGAGATAATCTGGTTGGTGGTACTTGAGTTATAGAAAGCGAGGTCGAGCGAGAAACGGTTTTTGAGGAAGATGGCCTCAAGACCAGCTTCCCAGCTTTCCACATTCTCAGGCTTGATCCACTGGTTGGCAATTGATGAAGGCATCGAATAGCCGCCCGAGTAATCGCTCTCGCTTGAATAGTAGTCAATTGTGGTGTAGGGGTCGGTATCGTTACCCACGTTGGCCCACGACAGACGCAACTTGAGCATGTCGATCCAGCGGGCTTTTTCCTTCAGGCCGAAAGCCTTGTCGAGGAGAACGCTGGCGCTGACACTCGGGTAGAAGAACGACCAGTTGCCGCGTGTGAGCGAGCTCGACCAGTCGTTGCGGCCGGTGATATCGAGGAAGTAGGTGTTGTCCCAGCCTAATGATGTGAAGCCATACAAGCTGTTCACAATCTTCTTGCTGCGATAGTTGTAGGTGACTGCGGGCACGTCGACGGGAGCGTTGTTGGTGTTGTAGACGCCTTCCACGCCAAGCTCGTTAAGAGTAACATATAAGCGGTATTTCTTTTGTGTCATGGTGTTGCCACCGAATGCCACGTTGAAGCTTAAGCGCTTGTTAGCCCAGTCGTTGTTTATGTAGCGGAGCAGGAAGTCGGTGTTAAACTCATTGTAGCGGATCGTCTGCTCGCGGTAGTATCCCTTGAGGTAGCCTGCTGTGTTGACCGGGCGCTTGATCTGACGGAACTCGTCGCTCATGTCAAGACCCGAGCGGATGTCGAGGGTAAGGCCCTTGAGAGGGAACTGGATTGTGGCCTGCATGTTGCCATACACGCGGTCTTTGGTCGAAGCGTTGGTGGCTTCGTAGAGATAGCGGTAGGGGTTGTAGGGAGTGGCAGGGTTCACAAGAGAGTGACCGTTGCTGCCGCCACCGTTGATGTTCTCGTCGGTGAAACGGCCCTGGAAGTACTCATCTTTATATACGCTGATGGGGTTGCAAGAGAAACCCCAAGTGAGGAGGTAAAGCGGGTTTTGTGCGCCATAGCCGCCAGCGGGCATGTTGTCGCTTTTGCGGTGGTTGTAGTTCACTTTAGCCTGGAGCTTGATCCACTTGTTGATCTCGGTCATACCCGAGAACGATACATTCTGCTTCTCGTAGCCAGTGTTGGGGAGAATCCAGTCGTTGTGTGTGTCGGTCACACTGAGGCGGGCATTAGAGCCCTTGCCGTTGCTGCCCGACAGGGTCACGGTGTTGTTGAATGTGGTACCGGTCTCGAAGATGCCGGTATACCAGTCGTCTTGATAAACCCAAGGCAACTTGGTGAATTCGCCGGTGTCCCAGTTCTTACTTGCATATAAGTAGCGGTACTGGTTGGCGTCGTACTTGGCTCCGAAGAAGCTACGAGAGTAGTTGCGGCTCTTTGCGATACCGTCGGGAGCCTCTTCAGCACTCACGTTCCAAATGCTGAAGTCGGTGTAGCCCAGGTCACCGCCAGGGCCGTATTCTTTCTGGAAATCGGGGAAATAGCTTGCCTTCTCAAACACAACCGAAGAGTTAACGGTCACGCCCACGCCTTTCTGCTTGCGGCCGCTCTTGGTGGTGATGATGATGGCACCGTTGGCTGCGCGAGAACCATAGAGTGCTGTAGCCGAGGGGCCTTTGAGCACACTCACGCTCTCCACGTCTTCGGGGTTGATGTCGGCAGCACCGTTACCGAAGTCGGCCGATGCGTCGGCGTTGCTGTAAGCACTACCGCTACCGGTTGCGTCGGAACTGTTGTTGATGGGCACACCATCGACCACAAACAGGGCCTCATTGCTGCCATAGTTGAGCGACTGCTCGCCACGGAGCACCACGCGGAGTGATCCGGTGGGGCCTGAGCTTGCGCCACTGATGCTAAGGCCGGCAACCTTACCGCTCAGAGAGTTGAGCCAGTTGCCCGATGAGGTCTTATTAATCTCGTCGCTGCCCACCTTCGACACGGCATAACCCAGTGATTTCTGCTCACGGGTGATACCGAGGGCTGTAACCACGACGTCGTTGAGCATCGTGGCCGATTCTTTCATTGTAATCGTGAACTCGGTTTTTCCTTTGGTAGCTACCTCCTGCTTGGTGTAGCCCACCGATTGGAACACAAGTACAGGGCTCTTGCCTGTTACTTTCAGCGAAAATTTACCATCAATGTCGGTTGCCGTTCCATTGCTGGTGCCTTTCTGCATGATGGTTGCGCCCACCATGGGGGTTTTGCCATCCGACTCATAGACAGTACCTGTCACTCTTGTCTGTGCCGACAGCGATGTCGAAATCACAAGCATAAGCAGCAGCCAAACTGTCCTTAAGACTCGTTTAAAATCCATAAATGATCAGTTAAAAAAATATTGGTTTATATTTAATAAGTATTGCCATTTAATCCAAAAACAAGGAGATGTCAATGGGGGTTTTCAGTACTTATTGTTAATTATTGATAACAAAAGTAACTACTATAAATGTAACAAACAAACCATTTTTCAACTTTTTTCGGATTTGTAACCACATTGTTTCAAATCCGCAATCCGATTTTATCCGACGAAACACAACTGCTTTCGTGTCGAAACAATTTTAACATTTTTCATCAAGGCTCATGAGGCAAACGAAAAAACAAAAGCCGATGGCAACAGGCCTGATTTTATTCATCTCGAGCACAAGCCACCCTTGCTAACCATAAGGCACCGGCACTGCCGGGCCACGACCTGCCAGCCTGCAAAGAAATCGGTGCTGCCGTGACTGACACGCAGCAACACATTTTAAAAAATTTGCAAAAAAGTGGACAATGCAATAAATTTGCAAACGGCTGCAACGCCACACACAACACACGCATTGCAGCACAAACACAAAAAATCAAAAACACTAACAAGGTGTAAACACCACAATCACCCACATTGCCCATGAAGTGCAACTCATGCCAACGCGAAATCAACGACGGCTCACAATTCTGCCCACACTGCGGAGCCTCACAAGTGCAACCCACTCAAGTGCCCCCACTGCCCCACACAGCCGCAAGCACTCCACCACCCACTCCGCCTGTTCCACCACGGCCAGTACAGCAACAGCCTATACAGCCACAGCAGCAACCGGCATACACGCATCCCGCGCCACCCAAGAAAAGCAACAGTGGCACCATTGCCATAATAGTAGCCGGGGTGATTGCAGTGGTGCTGATTGTGGCCGGAACAGTGATTTGGGTCAACCGCGACAAAGACCAGGCTCCCGACGAACCCGTGCTGACCGAAACGGTGAGCCAACGCGACACTGTGGTGAAGCACGACACTGTGGTTGTAGAAAAGGCCACGCCGGCAAACCGCACCACAAATGCCTATCACGAGCCTAATCACGACCAGTACCAAACAGCAGCCGGAGCCCCCACCAAGGTGGTGGTTACCGGACAAAACGTGCGACTGCGCCTGGAGCCCAACTTGTCGTCACAAACCCTAACCTACACCGACGGCACCAACGTGCACCCGCGCCTTGGACAAGTGCTCAAATACCTTGGCGAGGAAGGCGATTTCTATTATGTGTCCTATAAGGGCTACAACGTGTATATTTCCAAGCAATTCTCGGTGGCCAAATAACGGCGCACCTACAAAAAATAAAGACTTATGAAACGAACGATTGCAATGTGTGCCATGGCAGCGCTGCTTATGCTGCTGCCGGCCGGCACAGCAGCAAAACAACAGGCAAAGGCCACACCCACCCACAACACGCTGATTGTGATTTCAAAGCGCGACCTGAACCTGAAAGTGTATAAGGCAGAGAAAGGCGACACCACACTGCTGCACACCTATGACGCGTGCCTGAGCAAAAACAAGGGACAAAAGCAACGCCGCGGCGACAAGCGTACACCCGAGTCACCAGCCGGAAAGCCGTTCAAGATTGTATCGATTGAGAATTCCAAGGCGTGGAAGCACGACTTCGGCGACGGCCGAGGCTCCATACTGGCCTACGGCAACTGGTTTCTGCGGCTGCTCACCCCAGGCCACTCCGGCATAGGCATCCACGGAAGCACCGGCAACGAGAACTCGGTGCCCGGCCGTGCCAGCGAGGGGTGCATTCGCCTACGCGACCAAGACATTATCCACCTGAAGGAACATTACGCATGGGTGGGCATGCCCGTGATAATAAAGGCTGAGGGCCAAGGCTCGTTGCCATGGGAAACAAGAGCGCAAAAAAGCAAACGATAAAATCACACAACAATGAAAACCCAGAAGATAATCATAGCCGCCGCCCTGGCGGCAGCAGTGGTGGCCGTGCACAACTTCAAAGGTTGCTCTAGCGGCAAAACAGAGCCAGCAACCACAGAAGCCAAAGCGCAAACCGACATCACACTGGCTGCCGACACCACAGCGGCCAAGGACGGCAACGGGTTCCGCCCCGACACGGCACTGACCTATGACGCCGGAGCCAAATATGACAGCAACAAGACGTTTATCGTGATATCGAAGAAAGAGCTCAGGCTAAAAGTATATGCCGTCAAGGGGACCGACACGCTTCTCGTGGCACGCTACCCAGTGTGCCTCAGCCGGGCATTGGGACAAAAGCAAGGCAGCGGCGATATGCGCACACCCGAGTCGGAGCCAGGCAAGCCATTCAGCATCAAGCAAATTCAAGATGCAAGCGATTGGCACCACGACTTTGGCGACGGCCGCGGATCGATTCTGAGCTACGGACACTGGTTCCTGCGCCTCGAAACCCCATTCAACGGCATAGGCATTCACGGAAGCACCGGCAACGAAGACAAGATGCCCGGGCGCGACAGCGAGGGATGCATCCGCCTACGCGACCAAGACATCATCCACCTGAAGGATCATTACGCGTGGGTGGGCATGCCAGTCATCATCAAGAGCGAGACACAAGGGCCGCTTCCGTTTGAAACCAGACTGAAAAACGCCGATTCAAAGGGACAAAAAATCAACTACGAGGCAACCGACGATGCGCCCGACGAGAAACCCATAAAATCGCCACGCTAACAAGCATATGAGCAGGATATTTTGCCCCAGCTGCGGGTGCGAGTTTGCCTACAACGCAGGCGGCCAGCCAGCTCCCTCACCACGCCGCCACTGACACCGCCACTGCCTGCCACACCGTCCACTCTGCCACCTGCGCCACCACTCCGAACACATGCCGTCGGTGCACGCTTTCAACCAGGGGCACAAGGCAACTACACAAACTGATAAACCAATAAAACCGAGAAAATTCAGCCACAAACACGAGAAAAGATACAAATCATCGCAATTTGTCGGAATTTTATATTTATTTTGTCATAATCCTTGACGGTGGCAGAAGCCGGTCATTATTTGCGGCACTCGGACTGCTGCTCCACACGCCGGGGATTCCAGGAGTCAACACGCGCTCCACACAGCCAAAGCAACATAAGCCACAAGTGCCGCAACATGAACAATTTATACTTTTATATGAATAAAGCCTTCTCCTTGTTGTGCGCGCTGACCTTAACGGTTGGCCACGCAACCAGTGCCTTAGCGCAAGACACGAGCGGGTGGAACGGTTCGGGAACATCGGCCGATCCCTACCAGATTGCAAAAGCAAGCGACCTCGCCCTGCTTGCGACACGTGTCAACGCCTACGATGCGGTAAACAGTGGCACAACAGCAGCCCCTGAATACCGCGCCTATGCAGGCGTGTGTTTCAAACTCACTGCCGACATCGACCTCAACGGCAGCACCTTCACACCAATAGGCAACAACGCCAGTCACTCGTTCGGCGGATCGTTTAACGGAGCCGGACACATCATCAGCAACCTCAGCGTAAGCGGCACAGGCTACCTGGGACTCTTCGGACACCTGGCTAAAAACTCAATAGTGACCGACCTTACAATCGACAAGGCCAATGTGAACGGATCGTCCTACTTTGTGGGAGCCGTAGTGGGCTTCAGCAAGGGCACACTCAACAACGTGAACGTGAGCAACTCCACCATCTACGGCACATCGAGCGCCGTGGGCGGCATAGGTGGAACCATAGCCAACACCAACAGCTGCACGGTGACAGCTTCGACCGTCACCGGCCTCGGCGGATATGTGGGCGGCATAGCAGGTGAAATTGCTGATGCCTACATCAGCTACAGCCACGCCACCGCCACCACCGTCAACGGAGCCGGAGCCACCAGCCTGCCCGTGGGCGGCATCGTGGGCAACCTGTCGCAGTCAAACGCCACCAGTTGCTATTTCACAGGAACAGTGAATGCGGCATACAACGGCGCAACCAACCTCACCGCAGGCGGTATAGCAGGCCGAGCAGTGAACTGCACCGTGCGTCAATGCTTCAGCCGCGCCCACGTGATTGCCAACTACAGCAATGCCTATGCCGGCGGTGTGGCAGGCGTGATTTACGGTGCCACCATAAGCGACTGCTACTCTACCGGACGCGTGGAGTGTGCCGCATCGGCCCATGTGGGCGGACTTGTGGGACTGGCCACTACCTACACCTCAGGCACAAACAAATACCAGCCAGCCATAACCAACAGCTACACGGCCGGCACCATCGTGTGCAACACCTACCAATATGACGTCACGGGCGAGGCCCGCGAGGCTATAGGTGGTGTAGACAACGGCGCTGAGCTGACCGTGAGCAACATATATTTCGACAATCAAATGGCCAACCTGGGCTCAGAGAACCGTGGAATAAGCACCAGCGGTCTGACGGCAGCCAACGGTCCCGACGGCTTCGATGCAAGCTTGTGGACGTTTGCCCAAGGCTACTATCCACGTCTCAAAGGAATCGACACCAACGAGGCCGCACTCTACAGTGCATCGGCACTGCACCTGAGTGGAACAAACAGCATCAGCAACGTGACCCGCAACGCTGCACTGAAGGCGCTGGGCAGCACCAAGTTCCTGTTCAAGAAAGGCAATGTGCTGTCAACCGAAGGCTATAACGCCACCATCAGCTCCGACACACTGATAATGGGCAGCACCTTCGGTGCCGACACCCTTTGTGTGGTCAATGGCGCCGACACCAGCTACTACTACATCAACATTGCTCCCGTGAGCTTCAGCGGCGACGGAACCCAAGCATCACCCTTCCTGCTCCAAACCAAGGAAGACCTCGTGGAACTCGCCGACCTCACCACTAACAAGAAGGTGTATTTCCCAAGCACCTACTTCAAGGTCACCAATGACATCGATATGGAATACACCACCGATTTCAAAGGCATCTGCATCACTCCCGATGACGTCAATGCATGCTTCGAAGGTGTGATCGACGGCGACGGCCACACACTGAACCATCTTGCCCTCACCGGCTACGTGGTGTGGACCACCGAGCCCACTACCGGCTTTGGCGACGGCACCGGCAAGCCCAAGACGGGCTCAGGCGACGGCGTGTGCAAGACCGTGAACGGATTCATAGGCCGCCTGGGCACCACCGGTGTGCTCAAGAACCTCAACATTGCCGCCGATGCCAAGATAGAATTCTTTGCCCAAGCAGGCACATTCGTTGGCTACAACCTGGGCACAATAGAGAACTGCAAGAACTTCGCCACCGTGCAGGGCCTCAGCAGCTACATTGGCGGCATTGCCGGACGCAACGAGAAAGGTGGCACCATAAGAAACTGCCTCAACGCAGGCACAGTGGAATCGGGCTACCAGCACGCAGGCGGCATCACCGCAATGAGCGCAGGCATAGTGGAGGGTTGCATGAACACCGGCTACGTGGCCGTGCGCCAACTCTCGGAATTCGCGACTAAAAACTTCAAGTTTGCCGGTGGCATTGTGAGCCAGGGCAGCGGATTCATCATTAGGAACTGCGTTAACGCAGGCACCGTAGCGGCCGCATCCGGAACCGTGGGTGGCATCAGCGCCACCTTGGGCAATTCGCTAAGCGCAGGCACAGGCTCCAACGACATCTACACCACCATAAACTACGGCACTGTAATCAGCTCCGACATCACCACAAGCGGTGCCATAGGCGGCACAAGCGGAACCAAGGGCACCATAAGCAAGGTGTACTGGGACGGCCAGATAATTCCCCTAAAGGCACACGGAAACGTTGACCTTGAGGGAGCAGAAGCAGCCACCACAAGCACCTTGACCAGCGGCACAGCCATAAGCGGCTTCGACACCAGCACATGGAACTTCACAGCCGGAGCGTATCCGGTGCTCAAGCAGTTTGCGGAAATCAGCCAAGTAAAGTCAGCCAGCCAGGTGATGATGGGCATCACTGCCGGACAGACCGCATCGGCCCTGATGACCGATGCAACACTCACTGCACCCGAAGGCACCCAGTGGACACTCACCACAGGCACCGACTACGAAGTGAGCGGCAACACGCTCAAAGTTCCGCAAGGACTGAACCGCCTGCTCGTCGACACACTCACTGCCACATGTGGCAACTACATGAAAGTGATACCCATCAGCACCCCTTATGAGCTTCAGCTCAGTGGTGACGGCAGCAAGGAATCGCCTTACCTGATAAGTAACGCCAACGAATGGCTAACCTTTGCCAACTACATGACCTACTGCGACGAAAGCTTCGCCGGACAGTATGTGAAGGTTACCGCCGACATCGACTTCACTGGAGTGGACTTCAAGCCTATAGGCAACAAGGCCACCAGCCTGCAAGCCGACTTCGACGGTGCAGGCCACACCGTGAAAGGCATCACCTACACTCCAGCCGACACCTACGAAGGCGCATTTGCCACAGTCGGTGCCGATGCCGTTGTGCACGACCTCACCGTCGGTGGCACCATCACGTCGGCCAAGAGCTACACAGCCGGCTTTGTAGGTGCCGCATACGGCACATTCAGGAATTGCGTGAATGCCATCAACGTGACAAGCACAGCAACCTACTCGGCAGGCTTCGTGGCCAACGCCTACGGCACTGCCAAATTTGAAGACTGCATCAACCAAGGCAACGTGAGCAGCAGCAACACCTACATTGGCGGCTTTGCAAGCAACGTGGTCAAAGGAGCAAGTTTCTTGCGCTGCGCCAACGTGGGCTCAGTGAGCAACACCGGTTCTGGCAGCTACACGGCCGGATTCGCAGCCAACTCGACGGCAGCCAACTACATAGGCGTGTATAACATAGGTGAAATCAACATCACCAACCCCGACAAGGTGCAATATGTGGGCGGCCTCATAGGCAAGCTCACCGGCGGCACAGCCGACGTGGTGACCATGACAAACTGCTACAACACTGCCGACATCGAGGCCACAGGCGTCATCGCCGGCCTGTTTGGCACAACGTCAAGCGCAAACTTCATTCTGCACATGGACAGCTGCTACAACACCGGAAACATCCATTCGGTTACAAGCACCAGCATCAAGAGCGGCGCAGCAGGCGGCATTGCAGGCTTCTTCCCGTCAAACTCCACCTACACCAACTGCTGGAACAGCGGCAACGTGACATCTGACAAGAATCAATATGCTGGCGGCCTTGTGGCCAAGAACAGTTCGAGCGGCACCGCCACACGCCTCACCACCATCAAGAACTGCCACAACACAGGCAACGTGGTGGCCAACGGCTCACACGGCGCCGGCATAGCAGCCTATATAGCCGACTACACCACCATCGACAGTTGCTACAACACCGGTAACGTGAGCGGCAGCAACCGCATCGCCGGACTCGTGGCAGTACCCGTAGGAGCCCACGATGTAATCAGCAACTGCTACAACAGCGGCGACGTGACCGCAGCCACCACCCGCGCAGGAGGTCTGCAGTCATACGGAGTGGCAACAGCCACCTTCACCAACTGTTTCAACACAGGCTCCATCAGCAGCCAAAGCACCACAAGCGGCACTGCCGAGACTGCCGGTGCCTACATCGGCGGCCTTGCCGGCACATCAGGCGCAACATTCATCCGCTGCTACAATGCAGGCAAAGTGAACGGTGTGACCAACGTGGGCGGTCTCTCTGGCGCGACATCGGCAGGCAAGACAGCCTTCCGCAACTGTTACAATGTAGGTGAAGTGGTAGCTCCCGACAATGCCTGTGGCGGAATCATAGGTGTTGACCCCACCGCCACAACCAACTGGAAAGACGGCAACGCTTGCGACAGCACCTATTATGTGACCGACTACGGCACCTATAGCTACACGCTGGGCACGGCAGTCACAACCCTTGAGCTGTGCAGCACCGACCTGGGTGAAGGCTACACCATCCTGGGCGACTACACCCTGCCTGTGCTC
This sequence comes from Bacteroidaceae bacterium, assembly GCA_963612465.1. Lineage (GTDB taxonomy): Bacteria > Bacteroidota > Bacteroidia > Bacteroidales > Muribaculaceae > Sodaliphilus. The sequence goes on from CAVDUV010000008.1 coordinate 114,201, forward strand.
AACGGCTTTGCCAACTGCGACGTGGCCAAGCTCTATGCCGCCGCAGTGGCAGTGCAGCCGGGCGATATATATGCCAATGTAACCAAGGGATTCAACGTGGGAACAGAAGGCGGCGTGGCATGGACTGCCACACCGGCATCGGCTGCGACCATAAAGGGCAACAACGTGCTCTTTGAGTCGCCTTACACCGGCGAACTGACCCTGACAGCCAACTTGGGCGAACTCACACGCACACTGACCCTCAACTGCGAAGGCACCATCTCGACCGGTGTCGACAACGTGACCGCCACCAAGCAAGTGCAGTCGGTGACCTACTACAACACCGTGGGCCAGGCAAGCGCCAAACCGTTCCCAGGCGTAAACATTGCCGTGACACGCTACACCGACGGCACCACAAGCACCACCAAACAAGTGGTAAGGTAACCGACAATAGCCACCCGACATAGCGGCATGCAAGTGTGCCGCCATCCACAGCGAAATATCCGCAGTGCCGCCATTGTGGCAAACACTGCGGATATTTTTTCCCCCATAGCCAGTCGCGGGATTTCAATTAACCCACACATGGCTGAATGACCGAGCCAGGAGGCATGAAGCTGATTTTAGCAGCACGCCCGCCTCGGGGTGTTGATTTCCCGGGCGGGCGTGCCTGTTTTATTGTAGGTCAAGGCTGCTGTTGAGCCTTGAGGCTATTTTCCTTATTTGCTCAAAGCTGCGATCGAAGCCTCGAGGGTAGCTATCTTGGCTTGTGCGTCGGCTTGCTTCTTGCGCTCACCTGCCACAACAGCTTCGGGGGCATGGGCCACAAACTTCTCGTTGCTGAGTTTCTTCTCAACCGAGGCAAGGAATCCGCGCTCATAGTCAAGTTCCTTGTTGAGCTTGGCAAGCTCTTCCTCAACATTGACACTGCCATTGAGAGGCACCGCATACTCTGTGGCACCTACGATAAACGATGATGCAGTGGCATCTTTAGCCTCAACGGCGCTCACGCCCTCAAGGTTGGCAAGCTTCACAATCACGCTCTCAAACGGGTTGGTGAATGCACCAACTGCCTGCAAGGCAAGTTTGTTTTTCTGCGGAATGTTCTTGCCGGTGCGCACGTTGCGCACGCCGCTCACGATTTCCTTGGCCTCATCCATGGCCTTGAGCAGAGCCTCGTCGGCAAAACCGGCCTTGGGAAGCTGTGCGGTCATGATGCTCTCACCGTCGGCACGGTCGCTGATGTGCTGCCACAGTTCCTCGGTGATGAACGGCATGAAGGGGTGCAACAGGCGCAGCAAGGTGTCGAAGAAGCCGAGAGTGGCATTGAGCGTGGCGGCATCGATAGGCTGGCCATAGACAGGCTTCACAGCCTCGAGATACCAAGCAGAGAATTCCTCCCAGAAGAGGCGGTAGATGGCCATGAGGGCCTCACTGAGGCGGAACTTGCCAAAGAGGTCATCAACCTCGGCCAGTGTGCGGTTGAGCACACTCTGGAACCACTCGATGGCAAGGCGTGAGTGCTCGGGCTGCTCGGCCTCGGTGCTCACTTCCCATCCCTTCACAAGGCGGAAGGCGTTCCATATCTTGTTGTTGAAATTACGTCCTTGCTCACAGAGGGCATCGTCATAGAGAATATCGTTGCCGGCAGGAGCGGCAAGCATCAGACCCATGCGCACACCGTCGGCGCCAAAGCGGTCGATGAGTTCGAGCGGGTCGGGCGAGTTGCCGAGCGACTTCGACATCTTGCGGCCAAGCTTGTCGCGCACGATACCAGTGAAGTACACATTGCGGAACGGTTTATCGCCCATATACTCATAACCGGCTATAATCATGCGGGCAACCCAGAAGAAAATGATGTCGGGGCCTGTAACCAGGTCGCTTGTGGGATAGTAGTACTTGATTTCGGGATTTCCGGGATTGCAAATGCCGTCGAAGAGCGAGATAGGCCACAGCCACGATGAGAACCAAGTGTCGAGGCAGTCCTCGTCTTGGCGCAAGTCGGCAAGCTGCATACTATCGTTGCCAGTCTTTTTGCGAGCCTCTGCCAGTGCCTCCTCGGCAGTCTCGGCCACCACGTAGCCGCCTTCGGGCAAGAAGTAGGCCGGGATGCGGTGTCCCCACCACAGCTGGCGAGAGATACACCAGTCTTTGGTGTCGGTCATCCAGTGGCGATATGTGTTCTTGAACTTGGCCGGGAAGAACTTTATGTCGTCGTTCATCACCGAGTCGAGAGCCGGTTTCACCAGGTCGGTCATCTTCAGGAACCACTGCATCGACAGTTTAGGCTCGATGGGCACATTGGTGCGCTCGCTGAAGCCCACGTTGTTGGTGTAGTCTTCTTCTTTTTCGAGCAGACCTGCATCGGCAAGGTCTTTTGCAATTTGCTTGCGCACATCGAAGCGGTCCATGCCCACATACATGCCGGCGGCCTCGCTGATGGTGCCGTTGTCGTTGAATATGTCGATGCTGGGCAGGTTGTGCTTCTCACCCAGCATGTGGTCGTTGATGTCGTGGGCAGGAGTCACCTTGAGGCATCCTGTACCGAACTCGATATCAACATAGTCGTCTTCAATCACTGGTATCTCACGACCCACGAGCGGCACGATCACGCGCTTGCCGTGCAGATGCTTGTTCTTGGGATCGTTGGGATTGATGCACATTGCGGTGTCGCCCATAATGGTTTCGGGGCGTGTGGTTGCCACAATGGCATAGCCTTCCTCACCCACTATCTTATAGCGCAGGTAATACAGCTTGCTGTGTTCCTCCTTATACACCACTTCCTCGTCGCTGAGTGCGGTAAGTGCCTTGGGGTCCCAGTTCACCATGCGCACGCCACGGTAAATCAGCCCCTTGCGATAGAGATCGACAAACACCTTAAGCACTGAGCGAGATCGCACCTCGTCCATGGTGAATGCGGTGCGGCTCCAGTCGCACGATGCGCCAATCTTCTTGAGCTGCTCAAGAATGATGCCTCCGTGCTCGTGGGTCCAGTCCCATGCGTGCTTCAGGAACTCGTCGCGCGAGAGGTCGGTTTTCTTGATGCCCTTTTGAGCCAAGCGGTTTACCACCTTGGCCTCGGTTGCAATCGAAGCGTGGTCAGTGCCCGGCACCCACAGGGCGTTTTTGCCTTCCATGCGGGCATGGCGGATGAGGATATCCTGAATGGTCTCGTTGAGCATGTGACCCATGTGGAGCACACCGGTGACGTTTGGCGGCGGAATCACAATTGTGTAAGGCTCGCGCTCATCGGGTGTCGACTTGAACAGGTCGTGGTCCATCCAATACTTATACCATTTGTCCTCGACCTCTTTCGGGTCGTACTTCGTTGCAAGAGTATTCATATTACTTATTACAATAAACTATTGTTATGATGTGTACAAACTTTAATACAAATGGCAAAATTACAAAAAAACGGCGTAAAACACGAAACAAAATGCACAATCGCGCCACACCGACAGCATTTTACGCATTTTGTAGAGTCCAACAGCAAGTGCAAAATTAGGGAAAGTGTTTGAAGAATCTGTTTTTTGGGGTGTCAAAGT
>CAVDUV010000009.1:0-107447 GCA_963612465.1 Bacteroidaceae bacterium
GACTGTCACGAACCTCAGTAACGGAAGCATCATTCTGTTCCTTTGTCCCAGTTTTAATAAATAAAAATGCTCGTTTGTGCCGATTTTGCACCGATTGGTGCGGTTGCCCGGGCTATTTGTCAACCTTGTGCGTCCTTGCCCGATATGAAACGAAGCCTTGTCCACAGCCATCTGGGTATCAGTCTCCATAACGCCACGAGAATATGATATCGCCAGTCGATAATGCACACGCCTTTCTTGTGCTCAATGGCTTTAACTATGTGGTGAGCCACTTGACCGGGCTGCATCTGCAGAGGATAGCGATGGCCAGCAATGAGGTCGGTGCTTACAAAGCCCGGTCGGATGTCGGTAATCCCTATCGGCAGCCCACGCATTTTAGCCAGTTGTGCAAGGCACTCCAAGTAATGGGATTGGAAACGCTTGGTGGCCGAATATGAAGGTGCTGCCCCTAGGCCCTTAGTCCCGGCGATAGATGTCACGCAAGCAATGTGGTATGCTTTTGGGCCTCTATGTGTAGCGGCTTGTTGCTGCGCAAACCAGTTGTATGCAGCATCCACCATGCGCACGAATCCCGTGCCGTTGGTCTCTACGGTAAGAATTTCTTTCTCCGCGTCCAACTCCGTGTTTTGCCAGCCAATGCCAGAGCAATGGACATACAAGTCCATGCCACCCAGTCGGCTGATAAGCTCAGTCAACTGGGCTGGAGCATTGGCGCTGGTAACGTCGATCTGTGCGCTGCACACTATGCCGCTTGCTGAAGCCTCCACTTTCTGTAGCCGTTCAACCCTTCTTCCGGCAATACCTACTTCCCAACCACTCTCAGCCAGGCATCTCGCCGTTGCCATGCCTATGCCTGAGGTTGCACCCATCACTATGGCTTTTCTTGTCATATTGTCTTGATTTTCAAGTATATCGTTATATTATATGATTCTACTGTCTTAGCAATTACATACGTTTAAGCACATCTAATAATAAATCACCATGTGTGCTCATCGAAATCATCCGTAAAGACTCCCGACTGTGGCCTGTGTGATTTGATGAAAAAACAAAAGCGGCCTTAATTAGCCCGCTTTATTTAGCCATATAGGGTTGTTGCACTTGTCCTATTAGGATGGATTGTCGGCTTTGTCTTGCTGATTGCTTGGGGCATTGTCCTGATATCGCCCGTATTGCTCTTCTTCGCGCCGTTTGCGCAGTTTTGCCTTATAGCGTAGTGACAAATACAGCAGCACAATCACAAGAAGGCTGCCGCCCGACACCCCGAAAAACAGCAAGTAGTTGCCTGCATAGAAGTGTGGTAGCCCTGCATAGAGAATTATTACCACCAAATAAACAAAGAGAAAGGCAGGAAGCCAAATAGGGTTATTCTTGTTGAGCTTCATTTTCTGTGACGATGAAAGGTGACGTTTCGGGATTAAACTGGCCCTCGGTGAGGTGGCGATAGATGCGTATACACGTCCATGCGTCAATTGCAGCATATTGCTGCTGGGCTTCGGTCAAGGTGTCGGCCTCCCAGTTGGTCAACCGTTGGCCCTTTGAGATTTTTTGTTGGAAAAGGATTGCATACACCTTTTGAAGGCTGATGTCGGTAATTCCGTAATTGCCCACAATGTTCTGTAAGTCAACAAAGCCGTCTGGCTTCACATCGCTCAGCTTGTGAATCTGATTGAAGTCGTCGTGCACCGACAATCCTATTTTCAGGCACGAGCTGTCGGCCAAATACTCGGCGAGCTTAAGCGGGATGCCTATTTTGTTGGTACGGAAAAGAAAGCATTCGTCCTCGGTCGACAACTGTATCAAGGCCACCTTGTGGGGGTGGCCCTTGCGGAACGATGGCCTTGTCTCGCTGTCAAAGCCCACAATCGCGCTTTTGCGCAAAACTCCAACGGCCGCATTGACCTTGAGCATGCTGTCAATCACATATATTTGTCCTGGAAACGTGACGCGAGGCATCTCATTGATTTTTGCCTTGTCGATAGCTATTTTCAGCATTTAGTAATAGTTAGTATATATGTTTTTTGCAAAAAAGCATTGGTGGCATGATGGTCTGGAGCCACTGCAATGCTCGGCCAGTGTGTGGATGCTGCCTGACGGTGTGCCGCAATCCCCATCCCTCAAAGGCTTTGCAAAATTAAGAAAATAAGCCCAAAGGGCGAAAACGGCAAGCTTGTATTTTTTCTCAAGGGTTAAAAAAATGGCTTCAGAAGCAGAGCTCCGAAGCCATTATTATATATTTTGAATGCGAATGCTATTATTTCAGCAATTCGTCAACCTTGTCGTTAGGTACCATTTTCTCTTCGAACACATAAGCACCGGTCTTGGGCGAGCGCACCATCTTGATGACCTTGCTGAATGTACGTCCTTCACCAGTTTGAAGGGTTGCGACTGTTTTCTTTGCCATAGTTCAAAAATATTATTTTATTTCCTTGTGTACGGTGACACGTTTCAAATATGGGTTGTATTTTTTCAACTCCAGACGGTCGGGAGTGTTTTTGCGGTTTTTGGTAGTAATATAACGTGACATTCCGGGCACACCGCTGGCCTTCTGCTCAGTGCATTCGAGAATTACCTGAACGCGATCACCTTTTGCTTTCTTCGACATAATCTAATCTTACTTTGCTAATGTTCTAATTTCAGTTAAATGACCCTCTTTGGCGGCTTTCTTCAAAGCAGCATCAAGACCCATGCGGTTGATGTTGCGCAGACCGGCTGCCGATACTGTGAGACGAATCCACTGACCCTGCTCAACCCAATAGAATTTGCGGTTGAACACATTAACGTTGAATTTACGCTTTGTTCTTCTTTTAGAGTGCGATACATTGTTACCTGTAATCGCCTTCTTGCCTGTGATTTGACAAACTTTTGACATAGTCGTTATTTTTCCGTTTTTTAATTCACTTAATTGACTTCAAGCCAGAGCACTATATTCCTCGCAGTAGACAATATTCTACGGCCTTTACAGCAATTCCACCATAGGCGTTGATGTGAGAATGCATCTAAACCCAACAGTGGGGCCAAAGGGCTATTTAATATCGTCCTACGCTTTATGCCTCTCAACATTAGCATCATTATTGGAGACATCGAAGTTTCAACGATCATGTCACAGAACAGGACTAACGGGAAGTCGTTGTATTCCTGTCTTGAAATCGACTGCAAAGATAATAAACTTTTCCCAAACTGCAATGCTTTATGTCCTAATAAGGCGGGTAAATCGCTAATTTATCAGCCAATATGCCTGGTTCAGTGGTTTTTTCTGAGCAATTTTAGCAGCATTTTGAGCACTTCGGTGGTGGCGCGACCTATCACGCGGCTGCGGTTGCCCGGGAAGTGGCCGCAGAATGTGGTCACTTCGTTGCCGCACTTGGCTGCCATCCACACAGTGCCCACTGGCTTCTCGGCTGTTCCTCCGCCCGGGCCGGCAATGCCCGATGTGGCCACAGCGCAATCGGTCGACAGCAGGGAGCTAACGCCGCGCACCATCTGTGCCACAGTTGGCTCGCTCACGGCACCGGCGGTGTCGAGCACATCTTGCGGTACTGCGAGCAAATCATGCTTTACCCGATTGCAATACGACACCACCGAGCCCACAAAGTATTCCGAGCTGCCGGCGACTTCGGTAATCACGTGGGCAATGTTGCCACCGGTGCAGCTCTCGGCTGTTGATAATGTGAGCCCTCTCTGGCGGAGCATGTCGCCAATGATTTCGGGAAGGGTGTTGTCGCCGTCGCTGATTATGGCGTCACCCAACACGTCGTGCAGCAGTGCCGACTGTCTTGCCATGTCGGCCTCGAGTGTCTGCTTGTCGGGATGAATGCCTGAAAGGCGAAGTCTGATTATGCCTGGCCTGGGGAGATAGGCAAGGTGGATGTACGGCGGCAAATTGCGCTCAAAGCTGTCTAGTTTGCCGGCCAAGGCCGACTCGGTATAGTCAATCACCACAAAGGTGCGGTATTCAATGTCCACATTGCTGTTGAAGTGCTTAATCAGTTGAGGTATCACGGCACGCTCCATCATGGTCTCGGTCTCGTGTGGCACTCCGGGCATCGACACCAGCACTTTGCCGTCGCGTTCAAACCACATCAGTGGGGCAGTACCCACTTCATTCTGAATCACGCGGCAAGATGTGGGTACCATTGCCTGGCGAGCGGTGAGCTCGTTCATTACCAGATGGCGCTTTTCAAAAATCATGTTCACGTTCTGCCTGGTAGCTTCGTCGAGCACCAGCTCTCCGCCAAAATAGTCGCAAAGTGTCTGCTTGGTGATATCATCTTTTGTCGGGCCAAGGCCGCCTGTCATCAAGATAACGTCGGTCTGTGCAAATGATTCGTTGATGGCGCGTTTTATGTCCTCGGCATCATCGGCAACCACTCTCACTGTTTTCACCTTCCATCCATAGGGGGTGATGTGGCGCGCAATCCATCCTGAATTGGTGTCGGTGACTTGCCCTATCAAGAGCTCGTCGCCTATGACGATTATTGAAATGTCCATTATTTTGATATCTTTTCGTTTATGTTACTTATGCGGTGGGCCAGTGTGGGGTGTGAGTAGTGAAACCACACATAGGCGGGGTGTGGAGTGAGATTTGAGAGTGACTGCGACGACAGTTTCTTGAGGGCTGATATCAGGTCTGTGCCATATCCGGCATCCGTCGCAAAGTTGTCGGCTCGTCTTTCGGCTCGTCGCGACAGTGCGTTGAGCATTGGCGAGAGCACAAGCTCAAGCGGCGATGTGAGCAACGTGAATGCTACCATCGACAAGGCGAACGACCACTCGCCGTAGCCCATAGCCACAGAGCATTCCGGTGACGACAGCAATAGCGCAAAAATATAAAAATAAGCGGCTGTCTGTATCACTGAGTTGCCTATTGAGCGAATTATGTCGTGGTGACGGTAGTGGCCAATCTCGTGCATGAGAACGGCCACGATTTCCCTGGTGGTGAGCTGGTCGATAAGGGTGTCGTAAAGCACAATGCGCTTTTGTGGGCCAAAGCCGGTAAAATAGGCGTTGGCCTTGGTGCTGCGCTTTGAGCCGTCGATCACATAAATGTTTTTTATGCGGAAGCCTGCCGCTGCGGCCGCTGTGGCAATGGCGTTGCGCAAATCGCCGTCGGCCAGTGGCGTCTGCTTGTTGAACATTGGTACTATCACCACGGAATATGCCGCTGTGAACAGAACCATAATCACCGTGCAGGCAAGGCTGCCCCATAGCCATAAGGCATCGCCCACTAGCTCATAAATATAAAGCACCAGGTCGCATAAGCCCACTGTGATTACAACGGAAATGGCCGCTGTCTTTAGCAGGTCGGCCACAAAGCGTGCCTTGGTTGATTTGTTGAACCCGAACCGTTCTTCTATCACAAACACGGAGTAGTAGGCCAGCGGAGCGTCAATCAGCTGTGAAAGTAGCACATAGGTCGCAAAAAAGCAACTTGTGGCCCAATAGGGGTTGGTGAACCATTTGGCGCACAGGCCATAGTACCACCCGATAGCCCCTGTTGACAAAAGGAGAATAGTGAGCAGGAATTCAAAGCAACGGCTCACCCAGCTAATTGGCGACTTTGCTTTCTGATAGCTCTGCTGGCGTGAATATGTGTCGGCATCATATACGTCGGCCACTTGGGCTGGCAGGGCATGCTGCCTCCATCGCTCATTAAGCCATGAAAGAGCCGACCCGACACAAAAATCCAGTGTCACGCAGCCAATCAGTAACAATAGCAGCCCGTTCATGCGTCGTCAAATCACTACACGGGCAAATGGTGGCAAGGTGATGTCGCAGAATTTACCGTCTAAAAACTTGAAATGCCCTGCTACGGCAATCATTGCTGCATTGTCGGTGGTAAACAGACGCTTGGGTATGAATGCCTTGATGTGGTGCCGGTCGGCATAGTCCTGCACGGCATTGCGCACGCCCGAATTTGCCGAGACACCGCCGCCTATTGCTATGGTCTTGATGCCTGTCGTTTTTATGGCCTTGGCAAACTTGTCCATCAAAATGTCGATTATAGTCTTTTGCAGCGACGCTGCAAGATCGGCTTTGTTTTCTTCAATGAAGTTTGGGTTGAGTTTCAACTCATCTCTCAAAGTATACAGGAACGAGGTCTTGAGTCCGCTGAAGCTGTAGTTCAAGCCTTCGATGTGCGGCTTGGAAAACTTAAAGCGCGTGCTGTCGCCCTCAGCGGCCAGCTTGTCGATTACAGGGCCGCCAGGATAGGGCAGTCCCATTGATTTTGCGCACTTGTCAAAAGCCTCGCCGGCAGCGTCGTCGATTGTTTGTCCCAGAATTTCCATGTCGTTGGGGGCGTTCACCCTCACGATTTGCGAGTTGCCGCCCGATATGAGCAAGCACAGGTATGGAAATTCAGGCACCTCGGTTTGCTCGGTCTCCTTTATGAAGTGCGACAGCACATGTCCATGAAGGTGGTTCACGTCGACCAGCGGAATGTCGAGCGCAAGGGCAAGCCCTTTTGAGAACGAAGTGCCCACATGGAGCGATCCGGGAAGGCCTGGCCCGCGGGTGAATGCTATTGCATCAATGTCTTTCTTGTCGATGCCGGCTTGGCGTATGGCTTCTGAGACAACCGGCACAATGTTTTGCTGATGCGCCCTCGATGCGAGTTCGGGCACCACACCGCCGTATGCCTCGTGCACCTTTTGGCTGGCTATGACGTTCGACAGCAGAACGGTGTCCTTGATGACGGCGGCCGATGTGTCGTCGCACGACGACTCTATTCCAAGGATAATTGTACTCATTATGTGATGATTGTTAAAGTTGCTACAAAATTACTCAAAAAAAGCGGACTCGTTGGGGAAATTAATGCTAAAAGCGAATACCGGCAGTGAGCGTCAGGTCTTCTACTGAATTGAAGAAACTGTAGTTCTTGCTTATATACCAGTGCCCGTCCATCACGAACTGTGCGCCATAGAAGAAGTTCTTTCGGTTGCGCACCAGGGCTAGCTTAAAGCGTATGTTGGGCGAAATCATGTCTTTCTTGCCTTCGATTGAGTTGGGAAACGAGTGGCGGTAGCCTATCGACGGCAGTGCGGTGACATTGAAAAGCCAATTGCGGCGGAACACCCAGTTGTAGGCATATCCAAACAAAAGCGAGTAGTCGCGATACCTGAAGCGGTAGTCTCTAACCGAGTCGGGCAAGGCCTGCTGCATCTCGTCGTCGAGTGTGCCAAAGTCCATGCTCACGTCTTGATGCGAGAAGTGTAGTCCGGCAATAAACGAGCCTGCGCTCTTTTTCTGGTATTTCGAAAAGCAGTAGGCTGCTGCTTGCGCATATCGCTTGTTGTTGAAAAAATAATAGCAATATAGTCCGTAGGCCTCGCGGCTCAGTCCGGTGAACCTTACGTTCACCTTTTTGCCTTCGTTGTAGTATCCAAACCGGTGTATGTCCACGTTGCCGGTGTTTTTGTGATAATAGGCGTCAAGTGCCACGCGGGCGCAAGTGAACGAGAACTCATGCTTGGTGTGCTTTACGGCGTTACCCGAAATCAGGTTGTCGATATCAAGCATATAGGTGTAGCTTAAGGCCATGAAGGCCAATTGGGCACCCACGTTGGTCGAGACGTTGGAATTCATGGCCACAGGGCGGTCGTTACGCATGATGTGGCCGGCATAAGTGTCGATCCAATCGTTGTTTTTCAGCATAAACTTCCACTTGCGTCCGGTGCTCACCACATAGGTGGTGTCGTAGTAATTGAATGCGTGGTCGGCCCATCGGTAGACGTCGAGGCAAAAGTCTAAAAAATTGGGATAGTCTATGGTGGTGTCGTTGATGTTCAGCTTTCCGTGCATTAACGCGCGCTTCCAGTATTTTTGGTCCCTGACCGTGTCAAATGGCTCGTTCATCTTATTTCTCACCTTTTGCTTGATGGCCTTAAATGGGTTGCGGGCCTCCGATGTTTGGGGTATGGCTTGAATGCCCAAAAGCAGAATAACAAAAATCAGTAATTTTCGCATTTTCATTTGTTCACATGTGTTGAATCGCTGCCGTCGGTTGACTTTTTGCCGTGATGCTTTGTCGAGTCGGCAGCGGCCTGCGATTGTTTGCGACGGGAATCAAACAGGCGGTCGAAGTCGCGCTTGAACATTATGCCCACTCCTTGAGTGGTCATTGCATTTCTGACGTAGTAGTTCTGGTCGTTGAAGTGATTATAGGCCTTCAGTCTGATTGTGCCTTTTTTGTTGATCAGATACTCAATGTCGAAATCTCCAATGAAATTGGAATTGCGCGTGTTGTATGTGTTGTCGCGGTAACCAAAGTTGCCGTTGAAAATCAATCGGTTGTTGAGCAGTTGGCTCGACAGCGCCAAGTCCACTTCCATGTCGGAGAAGTCTCCTTTGTTCGACCTGAAGTTTGGCGATATGCTCCACTTGTCGCTGATTTGCCCGAGCAAATTGCTGAGCTGGGATGAAATGGTGGATGATGCTACCGAACTCAACTCGTTGTTGGTCTTGACGTTGTTCATATAGTCGGGCGTGTAGAACCGGTTTAGGGCCAGCAGATAAATAATCTGCCGGTTCATCATGTCTTCGGTGCTGATTATGCTCTTGATTTTGCGGTAGGCCTCCGACGTGAGCGTGGGGAACTCCAAGTCAAACGAGATGTCGGGTTGGCTCATGGCTCCTTTTGCCATCAGCACGGCATACACGGGCACATTTGTGCGGTTGAGCTCTTTGTCTTCCGAGAACGATTGGTCGAGGTCCAGTATGTTGGCGTTAAGTGAATAAGTGGCATTGATGTCGAGAATGGCCGAATACGGGTCGCCGTTGAAGCTTATGCTGCTTCCGCTTCTTATGTTGAAGTCTCTGATTATAATGTCTTGTAGCGTGAAGTTGTAGCTGCCGCGCTCAAGCGTGTATTTGCCATACATCTCAAATTTGTCGTCGGCGTTGTTGTAGGCTAGGCGCATGTTGCCTGCCCCCACGGCTTTTATCTTGTCGCCGCCGGCAGGGTCCATTAGCATGGTCAGCTGTGCGTCGGGGGTGATGTCGCCTTGCAGGTTGATTGAGTAAACAGTGGGCGTTGATTCCTCTTTGGGCTTGTTTTGGTTGGCATACATGCGCACTATTGCCGGAATGGAATCCACAGTATCGGCCACCGCCGCTTTCTTCCCGCTAGCGGCATCGCGGTCGCGGAAAGTGATGAAGTTATACTCGCTGGCTTTTTGACTGTTGGAAAGCTCGAATGTGAATTTGCTGCGGGGCGCAGTCTGCATGTTGACGCTGATTTTCACTACGCCGGGCACGCCGCTCACAAAGGCCGACCCGTTGCCATAGATGGTGCCATACCAGTGGGTGTCGGGGTTAGGGCCGATGTCGTAGCACAAGAAGTCGCGGGCATTGGTGATTGAGAAGCTGAACTTCGGGTCGTGAAATGCATTGTGCTTTAACCATCCGCTCAACGTGGCCTGATGGTTGTCGCGGTCTCTCATCTTTATGCCATTGAACTTTATGTTGCCTGGAGTGATGTGGATTGAGTCGGTGCACGAGTAGTACACATTGGTGTAGGCAATCTTGAGCATTAAGTCTTGAACGTAAAGGTCGCCATACAGGTCAATGTTGTGGAAATCGCCAAAAAGCACAGCGTGGCCTGAGGCATTGCCTCTCACGTCGGCTGCAAATGCGGCCATAAACGGCTTCATGAACTCCACGTTGGCTCTGTCGGCGTCAAATGTGAGGCGCAGCGAATCATCGGCCACAAATATGCCTCCGTTTATGTAGGAGTGGCCTCCGTTGCTTTGCGTCAAGTCGGCACTCAGATTGACTGCCTTGGCCGTGTTGTCCCAACTGCTGATGATTTTAGCGTCACCCATCAGGGCGTTGTTGTATTTCAGCCCTGCCACATGCAGGTCGGGGGTGGCAATGCGCGGTGCGCCCGAAAGCAAATCAGATGCATAGAACTTGCCCACTGCGCGGCCACCGAATTTCACATTGTCGATATTAAGTGTCTCGAAGATGTAGTCGAGGTTGATGTCGTTGAGCGACACGCACAGCTCATCGTCGGGGTCTTTCGACACCTTACCGCCTATTTTTATAAACTGCTTGTCGCAGTTGGCAAAGATGTCTCTCACCTCTATCACATTGTCGTAGGCATTGACGTTGCCGCTGTTAACGCTCCACACCGTGTCGTTGACCACAATTTGTGTGGGGTTGATATTGATATCGGTTTCAAGTTTGCCATTGTCGTGCCTCTGCAATGATGCGGTAAGGCTCAGTTTGCCATGATAGGCGTGGGCGCGGTTGATGCGCCAGCCTGCCACCACGTCGCACACTCCGTTGTGCCCGGTGCCGTCGAGTTCAATGCTTGTCTTGCCGTTTTTGGTGGGCACTTTGGTCAATAGCTTCACTTTTGCCGTCTCTCCTATCACGTCGGCCGTGAGCGATGTGCCTTCTATGATTTTTTTGCCTTGCAGCAAGTAGGGTGCATTGCATCTTAGGCTAATCGAATCGTTGCGGTCGTCGATGGCTCCGGTGATAGTGGTTGTGTAAATGAGTTTTACGGGGAGTTTCACAAGCGATTGCAACTCATCCGACGGCTCAATTGTGAAATTGTAGTCAATCACATTGTTGCCGCTGTAGGGCTTGCGATACTGCTTGTAGGCAAGCACACCCGGGAACACCTTGTCGACTGCTCCTTTGAGGCATTGTGCCAGCGATGTGATTTTGAAGTCACCTGTCACGTCGCCGTTGATGAAGTCGCTGGCAACTGATATTTTCTTGTGCCCCGCGGCATCATAGGTCGATGTTAAAGAGATGTTGTCGAGATGCACTCCCTTGCCTTGGGCGTCTTCAAACGCCAGATTGCTGAATTGAACACTGCCTAGCATGTCGTCAACGTCTTTCCCTGAGATGTTCACATGGCCGTCAACCGACGCATATTTGTCTGAATGCTTGTTGATGAGGTGCAACTGTGCCAAATTCACGTTTCGGGCTTTCACGTCGAGGGCGAGTTGCTTGACGCCATGGGCTATTTTCGCGTCTCCGTTTAAGTCGAGGAAAAAGTTTGGGTCGTTCACATTTATGTGTCCCGATGCCGATGTCGCGTTGGCTGTAATGTCGGTGGTGATGTTGTGGTAGCGATAGCCTTTCAAGTCCACATAGTCCACTGTGCCGTTCAGCCTTATCGACTTGTCCCGCCCAATAACCACATTGGCGTCGGCATCGACGGCGAGCGAGCCTAAAAGCTTCTCGTTGTTAAGTAGTCGGCCCAGGTTGAATCCGCCGGTCTCCACGTGGCCGTCCACATGCTTGCCGCCTTGGGTGGAGGCGTAGGCGCCGTTTAGTGAAACCGTTCCCAGCGAAGTGGCCAACGTTCCGGCATATTTTATGTGCTTGGGTGTGCCCGAGGCCGATCCGTCGATTCCTATATTGCCGCACTTGAGCACTTTGTCGAGCACGTCGGCGTTGAGTTTCACAATGTTTTGTGTCAGCTTGGCCACCTCTGCGGCATTGGCATTCACCTTAATGTGCGGAACATTAAAGGCAATTCGGCTTTTGTCGGTAATGTTGCGCAGGCGGCCTCTCATTTCTATTGCAAGTCGGTTGCTTTTGGTCTTCACCGAAAGCACTTTCACCGTAATGTCGTTTATGGTACCGTTGGCCGACAGGGTCAACTGCAGTGGCTCGGTATAGGCTGCTAGCTTGGGCTCAAAGCACTGCAAGTCGGCCAGGGTGATGTAGTTGTTGGCTATTGTGAAACTCAGGGGACGGCTTTTTATTTCACTCCCTATCGCTTTAAGCGATGAGTAGTTAAGCGACATGTCCTCGGGCAGAAGAAGTGTGCCTGGCAGCTCAAGCTGAACACCCGAAAGCGATGCTTGCGTGCCGGTCACAGTGGCATGTGCCGCAAGGTTTTTGAGCACAAAACCGCTCTTCTCATTAAAAGCCAAGCGTTTTACCACCACATCAAAATCGTCGTTCTTGATTTTAGGCAATTCCACATCGGCCTTAAGGTTATATATGCTTATGTGGTTTTTGTCGAATCGCCCCACATGGGGAGCTTCCGACAGCACATCGTAGGTCAAAGCGCCCTTGCGTATCACAATATTATGCACTGTCACGTCGTAGGGCTTTGGCTTGCTGCCGGGTTTTGACTTAAGTGCGTCGATTAGGAATTGGGCATTCGTCGCACTGTCGGGGCACTGCTTGGTGACGTGTGCGCTCAAGCCTATCAACTCGCCATAGGTTATCACTATTTTTGAGTTGACCACAAGGTTGTATAGGCTGATGCCGGCAGCCAGTTTGCTGACGTTGAGCAATGAGTCGCCGCGCTGATCGGGTATCGACACGTCGTAGAGCAGCACTTGGTTG
Organism: Bacteroidaceae bacterium; assembly: GCA_963612465.1. GTDB lineage: Bacteria > Bacteroidota > Bacteroidia > Bacteroidales > Muribaculaceae > Sodaliphilus. The sequence continues at coordinate 12,319 of CAVDUV010000009.1, forward strand.
AATGGTTGGATAGATACCCGGCCTATTCTGACTTTCGTTTTGAGAAAATCGCTTGCTGCTTGTTCGCCTTTATGCTTTATCGCGTCTTGTACCGATGGCACGAGCAGCAGCAAATAAGCCGCCACAAAAGCCGTGATTATCGTGACTAATACCGACACGATAACACTGCGGACAATATTGTAGACGTGCTTAACTATCACCATTCTGCTGTTTTGTCGTCAATCAAAGGGTTTCGCACTCTTTAAGCCAAAGGCGCGCTGAGGCGTCGCTCGGCATTCGCCAGTCGCCTCGGGGCGATAGGCTCACGCTTCCCACTTTTGGGCCGTCGGGCAGGCATGAACGCTTGAATTGCTGTGCAAAGAAACGACGCACAAATGTGCAGAGCCATTTTTTTATCACGTCGTCGGCATATTCACCCTTGAAGGCTGTGCGGGCAAAGAGGTAGAGCTTGCGTGGTCCGTAGCCGTTGCGAATCATGTTATACAGGAAGAAGTCGTGAAGCTCATACGGCCCCACCAAGTCCTCGGTCTTTTGCTTGATGTTCCCAAAATCGTCGGCGGGGGTCAGCTCGGGGCTGATAGGGGTGTCGAGAACATCCCACAGTGTGCGCGATATCACGTCGTCTTTGCGGTATACGGTATTGGCAAACCACTTGACGAGGTCTTTTGCCAGGGTCTTGGGAATGCTGTTGTTTACGTTGTACATCGACATGTGGTCGCCGTTGTATGTGGCCCAGCCCAATGCGAGTTCCGACAGATCGCCAGTGCCGAGCACTATGCCCCCGACTTTGTTGGCATAATCCATGAGAATCTGTGTGCGCTCGCGGGCTTGCGAATTCTCATACACCACATCGTGCTGTGCGGGGCTGTGGTCGATGTCCTTAAAGTGCTGTGTCACCGAGTCGGCAATGCTTATCTCCTTAACGGTGATGCCTAATGAGCGCATTAGTGCCAAGGCGTTGGCATAAGTCCGGTCGGTGGTGCCAAACCCCGGCATGGTTATGCCGTAGATGCCTTTGCGGTCGAGGCTCAGCCTGTCAAACGCATGGGCGGCAACGAGTAGGGCTAGTGTGGAATCCAGTCCGCCAGATATTCCCACCACAAGCGACTCGCAGTGAATAGCGTGCAGGCGGCGCATCAGGCCCTCGGTTTGAATGTTCACTATTTCCTCGCATCGGGCTGTCAGTCGGGTGTCGTCGGTGGGCACGAAAGGCGTTTTCTTTATCTTGCGCTCAAGCTTCACTCTTTCGTAGTCGAGCGTGTGCGACGGCAGGGTCACAATGTCGTACTTTTGGCCGAATTCTAGAATGCTCTCGCCGAAACTCATGTTGATGCGACGCTCGTTTTCCAATGCCTGAAGATCCACGTCGGCTGTTATCACCTGCGATTTCAGGCTGAACCGCTCACCGCTCTTCAGCACGTTGCCGTTTTCGGCAATTATGGCATTGCCGGCAAACACCAAGTCGGTGGTCGACTCACCGTAACCCGATGATGAGTACACATAGGAGGCTATGCACTGATTTGACTGGTGCTTTATAAGGTTGACAAGGAATTTATGCTTGCCAATCACCTCGTTTGAGGCCGAAAGGTTTAAAATCACGTTTGCGCCGTTGATCGATGAAACCGAACTCGGCGGAATGGGTACCCACAGGTCTTCGCAAATTTCAATGGCAAACACCATTTTGCCCGACTTGAAAAGTTGGTTGCGCCCAAAGGCGTAATTTTTTCCGTTGAGGGTTACTTGGTCTATTCCTTTGGCTTGCCGGGCGGTGGCAAACCAGCGCTTCTCATAAAATTCCTTGTAGTTGGGTAGATATGATTTGGGTACAAACCACATGTCGCCTTTCGATATCACCACTGCGCAGTTGAAAAGCCTGCCGCAATGCCTCACGGGGGCTCCCATTACGCAAATTATGTCTCGGGCTGTGGTGTATTGCGCCAGCTGAGTCAAAGCCGCGTCTGAGGCATCAAGCAGCACCTCGTTTCCAAATAAGTCGCCACACGTGTATCCTGTTATGGATAGCTCGGGGAAAAGAACCAATGAGGCCTTCTTCTTAATGGCCTCGTCGATGCAAAGCATTATATTTCTTAAGTTAAAGTCAACATCGGCCACGCACATTTCGGGCACGGCCGAGGCGATTCTAACCAAACCGTAGTCGTTCATCTCAACAGTTGTATTAAAGTCCTAAAACACGCAACTATAATTAAGGTTACAAAATTACACAATTTTCATAAAACGAAAGTTCCACCAGCCTCTAAATTTGCGTCACTATTGTTCATGGGAAGCTTAATTGCCGCTATCAGGGCTTCTCCTCAAGGGGGCGGGTGCTTGTCAGGTGCAAAAAAGAACCGTTCGGGGTAGTTGGTGCGTTATTGTGCCAGTATTTTGCTGCGAATTGGCTGCGAATTGCTTCCTTTGTGTCGCTTTCGCCTCTAAAACACTTGTGAGGGTCGGCCAATTTAACTACTTTTGCAAGCAGTGTGTAATACATCATTGGTGGCTAGCATTGGTTTTTTGCCTTACTTTCGGCTTCATTATTCAGGCTTTTCCTGTATGCAGTGGAGTATCTGACCATTAATGAGTGGATATGGAACACTGCCGTTTTGCCTTATTTTGCTAATATTGCAAAATGTTTTGGCTCGATTTTGCCAAGACGGCTGATTGATAAACAAAACTCACTACATTTTATATATGAAAAAAGTCTTTACTAAGAACGTTGTGATTGCCCTCACTGTGGTAGTCAGTGCGTGCCTTCTCTATTGGGGCATTGAGTTCTTGAAGGGTGTGAACCTTTTCAAGCCCGCCAATTTCTACTATGCCAAGTTTGAAAAGGTTGAGGGCCTCACAGAATCGGCTCCTGTAACCATCAATGGCTTTCAGGTGGGGCAGGTCCGCGAAATAGAATATGATTATGCCAACAATGAGATAACAGTGCTGCTTAGCCTGAATAAGAATCTTAAGGTGCCTAAGGGAACATGTGTGTCGCTTAAGAACGACCTTCTCGGAACTGCGTCTTTGGTACTTTCGTTAGGCAATTCGGGCACCTACCTCAACGTCGGCGATGAGATACCAAGTGCTATCAATGGTGGCCTTATGGATAAGATGGGCAAGGATGTGATGCCGCAGGTGGTGGCAATGATGCCCAAAATCGACTCGATTGTAAATAGCATCAATAAGGTTTTGGCCAATCCTGCCCTCAACACCTCGGTCTCGCGCCTCGATGGCATCACAGCTGAGCTTGCGGCAAGCTCGCAGCAGCTCACTCGCTTGATGTACAGCCTCAATGGCTCGGTGCCGGGCATTATGTATAATGTTAAAGATGTGGCAGGCAACCTGTCGAGCGCTTCGGCCGACTTGAAGGAACTTTCGGCCGATGTGAAAAATCTGCCTCTCGACACCACCATTAGCCGCTTGAATCAGACGGTTGCCAACCTGCAACAGCTGAGCGTGAAACTCAACGAGAAGAATTCGTCGCTGGGCATGCTGCTTAACGATACGGGCCTGTATGACAATGCCAACAACTCGATGGCTAGTTTGGACTCTCTGCTCAGAGACGTGAAGAAAAACCCCAAACGCTATGTGACAGTGAAGATATTCTGATGCAATCGGTGGTATAGTTAACCGATTCGTCATTTAAGCATCCGGCTGCTACTTATTTTTATTGATTCTAAATAAGTGGCGGCTTTTTTTATGTTTTCAAGAATGCCTAATTCACTGCAAACCGAAGCGTTACAAACCTGTAAAACCAATTGGCAGTACTGACTCTTGCATAAGTGCGCGTCGGGTTATTTGCTTGTGAACTAGCGTGTTAGGTGTTTGGCTCGTTGGCCTTGCACAAGTTCTTTCAACGAGGTTGCAAGGTGCTGCAAATCAGCGGTGTTATCGTTTATGTGAGATATGCAAATTATTAGATGTTTTTTTATTAACAAATTTAGTTGCAATTTTGCATAGCGAAAAAAATCGCAGCAAAACACACTCAAGTAACACACACATCAATCATTAATGGTATCAGATACAGTAAATAGCAAATGGGGGAATTGTCTCAACTATATAAAAGACAATGTTTCGGCTGAGCAGTTCAACTCTTGGTTCACCCCTCTGGTCCCCGTGAAGTACGAGGCCGGCGATAATGCTATTTACCTGAGTGCTCCGTCGCAGTTTTTCATTGAGCACATTGAGCAGACCTATATCACACTTTTGAGCAGGGCTTTGCGCCATGAATTTGGCGATGATGTGAAATTGTGCTACAACGTGCGCATGGTGCAAAACGAGCCCGCGTCTGATGTCGTTATCGCCGAGAGACGCAAATCGCCAATCAATCCGTTTGAAAAGACTGAATTCAACGATATTGATCCGCAGCTCAACGTCAACAATTGCTTTGAGAACTATTGCGGCAGCGAAAGCAACAAGCTTGCAGTGACTGTGGCAATGACCATCGCAACCGACCCGAGCATCAAGACGTTTAGCCCATTGTTCCTTTTTGGCCCCACTGGCGTGGGCAAGACCCACTTGATTCAAGCTATAGGACTGAAAATTAAAGAGAAATTCCCCGCAACCCGTGTGCTGTATCTCACGGCCCGCGTTTTCGAGAGCCAATACACCACGGCAGTTGCCACAAAGCATATCAACGACTTTATCGCTTTTTACCAAAGCATCGACGTCCTCATATTAGACGATGTGCAGGAATTTGCTGGTAAGCCGGGAACGCAGAACACATTCTTCCATATTTTCAATCACCTGCACCAAAACAAGAAGCAGCTTATTCTCTCGAGCGACTGTCCGCCTTCGGAACTCGATGGCATGGAACCTCGGCTTTTGTCACGCTTCAAGTGGGGCATGTCGGTCGAACTGAGCAAGCCCGACTATACATTACGCCGCGATGTGCTCATGATGCGTGCCTCGCAAGACGGTCTGTCGATTAGCAACGAGGTGCTCGACTACATCGCCCAAAATGTGACCGACAGCGTGCGTGAGCTGGAGGGTATTGTGGTTTCGCTTTTGGCCCATGCCACCATGCTTAATCAAGACATCACAGTAGACTTGGCTAAGACTGTGATAGCCAACTGTGTGCGCATAAGCAAGCGGCAGGTCACATTTGAGAAAATTGCCGAAACGGTGGCCAATCACTACAACATCGACACTGAATTGTTGTATGGAAAGTCGCGCAAGCGCGAGATTTCTGATGCCCGGCAGCTTGTAATGTATTTTGCCAAGAAAGACACTCAGTTGTCATCAACCAATATCGGTCTGCGCCTGCAGCGAAACCATGCCACCGTGCTGCATGCGTGCAAGCAGATTGAGCAGCGCATCTCGGTTGAGAAAAAGCTGCAGGACGACATCGCAAAAATAGAAAACGAGTTGCACGCCTAGCCTTTCGTGCCTTGACCGAGCCCCTGTGGCCACAGTCCCCAACCCCATACAATAATCAATCCGTGCCGCACACACACGCATGTGTGGCCATAAAACACCCGTGCCAGTTCGCTTCGGATGCTTACCTCTTTTCCTCACCGAAAAGCACTAAATCAAGCATCTGTTCTACGGAAAGAGCCATAACTCAAGAATTGAAGAATCTTAACCTTAATAGGTGCGTGCGCGAGCAGGGTGACGCATGCCTAAGTCAGGTGCTTATAAACTGCTCCCAAGTGCTGCATCCCTTGCAATGTTTGTCTGTTTTTGCCACGCGGATAAATTTGCGGATAATTTCTTTCGGCAACTTGCCGATTTCTTGAGCGAAAAGGGTTATATTTGCCATAGGAAGTAAATGAGTTGTACCTCTTTGCTAAGGTAGGTTTTTTTCAGCCTTAGCTTTATTCCCTTTCAAAAAGCGTTAAGACCAACATTAGGCTGCAACAAGAAATGGACAAATAGAAGAGGCCGATAGAGTAAAAACAGCAAATTAACACCTTTGGGTTCAAACTATATAATGTAGTCCCTTCATTAATCAACGAATAAATGGCAACACTCAAAGAACTATATACAACATTAAAGTCTCTGAGAGACATGAATCTCCCCGTTGATGAGAAATTGCTTAAGGCAGCAGACAACCTTGAAGAGAAAATCATCAAGGAGGAGATACTTCCGGCCATGTCGAAAAACATCGAACCTCTGCTGTGCGAGATACAACGAGACCTTGTCCTCGTGGTGGAGTATCATCCTGGCACACCCATCAGCGTTGCTTTGTCACGTAAGGCAAAAATCAGTGAGATTGTGGATGCAAAACAACTCACGCCTCAGACGACGGCACATGTAAGTACTCCAGTTTCCAGTAATGACGGAATGGTAAGACGCGAACCTCGTGAACCGAATAAGTATGTCAAAAAACCGACAAAGGGAATGTGTGTTACATTTCCTGACGGGACAATTGTGTGGCATCGCACTGCCATCGAAACCTTTATTGAGGCTCTCAGAAAAATTGGTTTTGAAAAGATACCCATGGTAGGCATAAAACATGGTGGTTTCGAACTCGTCAGTAAGCAAAAGAGAGCAGAGAAAGCAGGATGTGTCTGGCAACATGAGTGTGACGGGTGGTATATCTATAGCAATATAAGCAATAGGCAGAAGTATGATGATTTGATGAAAGTGTCAGATTATTATAACCTCAATCTGCAAATTGATGAGAAAAAGCTACAATAACACCTCGCAGTTTTTGGGGATTTACATTATCAAAACAATTCGACATAGGTGAATTAAAGATGTTGTTATTGCTACTTACGTGAGTTCGGGATAAGAAACATACTATAGAAAAGTGAATCGGCAGCTTGAAAAGTTGCCGATTCTTTTAGTTATTACATTTGATATTTAGTGTCTTGGAGGTGGTAAAACAAATACAAATAACAATGTTGACCAAAGATAATGTTACAGAAATATTTGTGTTGCCGATGATTTCAATGAGTGTTTGGAGGCGGTTCTAGTTCACTTCATATTTCAATTCCAGATCGTTGAGCAGTTCAATCACTTTTTTGGTGACCGGGATTTTAAGATTTGACTTCAGCTCAATGCACCGGTTTGATTCCACATCCCTAATCTTAAACGACAAGTCACACCTGTTTTCGGTCGATGATGTGATTGCCTCATGTATTAAGCCCGATGTTTTGAGCTTGTCGCTGTCGATGTGGATGCATATGTGGTTGACCATCGACCCCTTCATGTTTGTAAGCAGATCCATCGACATTACGTTGAAAAACACCCTGTCGTTATATTTGTTTTTTATGAATTTGCCTTTTACCACTATTGGCGTGCCCTTCACGCCGTAGTTTTTGAAATTAAGGTATTGGTTGTCAAATAGCATCAACTCATAAGAGTCGGTATAGTCCTCAATCTTCATTCTGCCGTAATTGCCGCCTCTTTTGGCCGGACGCTCAACGAAGTCGGTCACGATTCCGCCAAAGGTTATCTCCTTGTCGAGGTTGGGGTTCCCGCCCTCTTTCTGTTCCTTGAAGCTTTTTATGGTGGTGTTGCAACCGAAAGTGAGTTCAATGTAGAATGGGTCGAGTGGGTGAGCCGACAGGTACATGCCCACAAGGTCGTGCTCCTTTCTCAGCCGTTCCATGTTAGGCCAGGGCTCTACCACGGGAATTGCGGGCTTGCTGGTCAGCGACATTGTGAGGTCGCCAAACAGTGATGCCACTTGCGATTTTTTGTCGTTTTGAAACCGTTGGCCATATTTCACAAGCACGTCGCTGAATTGCTCGTCTTTGTTGTTGACGTCGAAGAATGCTTCTCGGGTGATTCCGTCGAAGCAGTCAAATGCGCCCGACAGCGCCAGGTTTTCAATAGCCTTGCGGTTGCAGGCAGTGAGGTTCACTCGCTCCACCACATCATAAATGTCTTTGTAAGGGCCGTTCTTCTCACGCTCTTCAAATATTGTGGCCACGGCATTGCCTCCCAGTCCCTTGATTCCGGCAAGGCCGAATCGTATGTCGCCCTCCTTGTTGGCGCTAAACGACCCGTAACTCTCGTTGATGTCGGGCCCCTTCACCTTTATGCCCATGGCTTTGCATTCGTCCATGAATTTCGACAGCTTTTCGGTGTCGTTGAGGTTGCGGCTCAAAACCGCAGCCATGTATTCCGACGGGTAATTGGCTTTCAGGTAGGCCGTTTGGTAGGCAACCCAGCTGTAGCATGTGGCGTGGCTCTTGTTGAACGCATAGGAGGCAAACTTTTTCCAGTCTTCCCAAATCTTGTTCAGCACCTTGTGGTCATAGCCGTTTTTCTCGCCGCCTTCATAGAACAGTCCCTCGAGGTGGTTCATTTTCTCGATTTGCTTCTTTCCCATTGCCTTTCGTAGCGTGTCGCTTTGGCCACGGGTGAAGTTGGCAAGCTGCCTCGACAGGAGCATGACTTGCTCCTGGTATACGGTGATGCCGTAGGTGTCTTTGAGGTATTTCTCCATGCATGGAATGTCATACACAATCGGCTTGTCGCCTTTCTTTCGGGCGATGAATTCGGGAATGTACTCCATAGGCCCCGGCCGATAGAGCGCGTTCATTGCAATCAGGTCTTCAAACGTGCTTGGCTGCAGCTCGATGAGGTATTTTTGCATGCCTGCCGACTCAAACTGGAATGTGCCTGTGGTGCGTCCCTCGCAATAAAGCTGGTAGGTCTTTGGGTCGTCGATAGGGATAGCCTCGATGTCGATGTCGATGCCCTTGGTAGCCTTGATGTTGTCGAGGGCGTCTTTTATTATTGAAAGGGTCTTCAAGCCCAAAAAGTCCATCTTGATAAGTCCTGTGGACTCAATCACGCTGCCCTCATATTGAGTGACTATGAGTTTTGTGCCGTCTTTATCGGGGGCAGTGCTCACCGGCACCCAGTCGGTGATGTCGTCGCGGCCAATAATCACACCGCATGCGTGCACGCCCGTGCTCCTCACATTACCCTCAAGCTTTTCGGCATATTTCACCGTGTCGGCAATGAGCGGGTTGGGGTTATGCTTTTCGGCTTCAAATTCCGGAAAACATTTGAGGCAGTTTTTGATGGTGATTTTATACTTTTTGCCCTTTTCGTCTTCGGGCATGTCGTTGGGCTTGTTGGGAATCATCTTTGCCAATCGGTCGCTTTCCGGTATTGGCAAATCCTCAACGCGTGCCACGTCCTTGATGGCCATTTTTGCCGCCATGGTGCCATAGGTGATGATATGGGCCACTTTTTCGGCTCCATATTTCTCTGTGACGTATTTGAGCACTTTGGCTCGGCCGTCGTCATCGAAATCCACATCGATATCAGGCAATGAGATGCGGTCGGGATTCAGGAAGCGCTCAAACAGCAGGTCGTATTTAATAGGGTCGATTTTAGTGATGCCAAGGCAATAGGCCACAGCCGAACCAGCCGCGGAGCCACGGCCAGGACCCACTGAGCAACCGAGCTTGGGCGCTGCTTTTATGTAGTCTTGCACAATGAGAAAGTAGCCCGGGAATCCCATGTTCTTAATGGTCTCAAGCTCAAAGTCCAGGCGTTCGCGGTGCTCGTCGTCCATGTCGGGCCAAAACTTCTTTGCCCCTTCATAGACGAGGTATCGCAAATAATCATTGTTGTCGGTAAATCCGTCGGGCAGGGGAAAGTTTGGCAGAATGGGCTTATGGTCAATTGAGTAGAATTCCACTTTGTCGAGCACCTCGTTGGTGTTGGCCAGGGCTTCGGGTATGTCGCCAAACACGTCGTTCATCTCCTCTTGCGTCTTAAACCACTCTTGCTTGGAGTATAGCATGAGGTTGGGGTCGTTGATCTTCTTCCCCGTTGAGACGCAAATCAGGCGCTCATGGGCATCGGCATCGTCTTCGTTGGTGAAGTGCACGTCGTTGCTGCACACGAGCTTTATCCCAAATTCCTTTGCCAGCTTGATGAGCACCTCATTCACCATCTGCTGTTTTGGGAATGTCTCGTGGTTGGCTTTGGGCACCGTGGCTTTGTGGCGCTGAAGCTCCAGGTAGTAGTCTTCCCCAAACAGGTCTTTAAACCATGTGATGGCCTCGCGGGCCTTCTCAAGGTCGTCGTTCATGATATGCTGAGGCACCTCGCCGCCAAGGCATGCCGAGCAGCAAATCAAACCCTCGTGATGGGCGGCAATCGTGGCTTTGTCGGTTCGCGGGTGCATGTAAAAGCCGTCGGTCCATGCCTTCGACACTATCTTTATCAGGTTATGGTAGCCCACCGAGTTCTTTGCCAGCAGAATAAGGTGCCGGCCAATGTCGCGCTTGTCGGTATGCTCTTGCATCGTCTTGTTGGCCACATACACCTCGCAACCGAATATCGGCTTAAATTTGGCTTTGGTCTCTTCCTGTATTTTAGCGTTTAAGTCGTTAATAATGTTGCTGTCGGGATTTTCTTTTGCCTGCTCTCCTGAAAGCTCTTTCTTGAGTTGCTTTATGGCGTCATCGTGCTTTCCGTTGACTTTATTGGCATAGTCATGCAGCTCCTTAATGCCGAACATGTTGCCGTGGTCGGTCAGGGCCATTCCACGCATCCCGTTGCCTATGGCTTTGTCCACAAGGTTCTTAATGGATGCTTGTCCGTCGAGAATAGAGTATTGCGAGTGTACGTGCAGATGAGTAAATGGAGTCATTTCGCTTTTGTCAATCATTAATGTGGGTTGAACATAACAATTATCAAATTTACGATTTTTTTTCGACATATGGTAGCCGCTTGTCGGCAAATCTGCTGTATAAAAAAGTTTGCTCCCCTGTGTGCCGAAACGTTGGTTTGTGCCGTTAAGTTTCTTACCTTTGTATGTTATATGCCACTTGACAAATTTGTGTGGCAATCATGTTGACCGATAATTATTACAATTATGGATAAATTAAAAGTAATAGGCATTATCCCTGCGCGTTACGCGTCGAGTCGTTTCCCAGGTAAGCCGTTGGCCGTTCTTGGCGGAAAAACCGTCATTGAGCGTGTGTGGCTGCAGGCTTCGTCAGTCTTGGATGCCGTTGTGGTGGCAACCGACGACCAGCGCATAGCCGATGCCGTGGCGGCTTTTGGCGGCAAAGCTGTGATGACCAGCCCCAATCATAAAAGTGGCACCGATCGATGCCGTGAGGCTTATCTTGCCAATAATGGCAATGAGGACATAGTGATCAACATACAGGGTGACGAGCCTTTTGTGAGACCTTCGCAAATCAAGGCGCTGATAAATTGTTTCAACGACCCCACCACAGATATAGCAACACTTGTAAAGCCATTCGACTCCAGTCGTCCATTTAGCGAATTGGCAAACCCTAATTCGCCTAAAGTGGTGGTCGACAACGAAATGCGTGCTTGCTATTTTTCTCGGTCGGTGATTCCTTATGTGAGAAACTGCGATGCTGAGCAATGGCCTCGCAAGGTTCAGTACTACACCCACCTCGGCATGTATGCTTATAAGGCCAGTGTGCTCGATGAGATTACAAAATTGCCGCAATCGTCGCTTGAGATTGCTGAATCACTTGAGCAACTCCGATGGATTGAAAACGGCTATAAAATCAAAGTAGGCATCAGCTTTGATGAGACAATAGGCATCGACACTCCCGATGATTTGCGCCGAGCCGAGGAATTCTTGAAAAATAACAAAAACGCATAATCGCATGGCAAACCGAGCCGTTCCGCCCGTCATTGGCAATTTCAATGACATCCGTTTACAATTTCCTCCGCAAATAAGTCTGTCTAATGGTATCAAGGCGTGGGTTGTGGGCCACGGGGAAGATGAGATTTGCCGGCTGTCATGGTTTGTGCCTGGCGGCAAGTTCAATGAATTCAAACCGCTGCAAGCCTCGTTGACTGCCTACACCCTTTTTGACGGAAGCAAGTCTTACACATCAGAACAGGTGGCCGAGGCCATAGATTACTATGGGGTGGGGTGTAATGGCCGAGCCTACGACTCCATGACTCTGGCCGAGGTGATGTCGCTCAACGACACCTTGGCCGACATTATGCCTTATTATGTGGAGGGTATGGTTTCGCCTGCATTTACCCACGATGTGGTGTCGCACAAGCGGAGCTTGATAGCAAGCAATCTGGAAAACATGATGCAAAAGGTGGGATTCCTGGCATCGAGGGAAATGGCGTTGCTTTATTATGGCAAAGACCATCCTTTGGCGCGCCAAGCTCAACCTGGCGAGGTGGAGCAATTGCAGCCATGCGACCTTGCCGGCTTTCACCAGAATTGCTGCTTAAAGCATTTGGGGCAGAGCCAACTTATCATTGCCGGCCACGTCACCGACCGTGAGCTGAAAATAATTGATGATGGAATAGGGCGGTTGCCGGTGGAATCGATGGAGCTGCCACAATCGTCGTGGCCAGTAGTTCATGATTCGAGGACGGCGTCGTTTGTCGACAAGCCCGGGGCAGTTCAGTCGGCCATCTGCATGACGCTTGATGCAGTGCCGCGCACACATCCCGACTACTTGAAATTGCGCCTATTGGTGATTGTGCTTGGCGGTTATTTCGGCAGCCGACTGATGCAGAATATCAGGGAGGAAAAGGGCTACACCTATGGAATCTCGGCAATGTTGCTTGGGCGGGCCGATGAGGCTCATATCCAGATCTCAACTGAGTGTGCCACGGCCTACACCTCGCAAGTGATAAATGAGATTAAGGTAGAGCTTCAAAAATTAAGGGATTTCCCTATTGAGGCTAATGAGCTTGATGCGGCAAAGCAAAATGTGCTGAGCGACTTGGCCAAGACTCTCGACACGCCGCTTAGCATAGCCGATTATGTGGAAAATACCATCGTTAACGGCATGTATCCAGAGTATTTCAACAACCAAGTGGCCGATGTGCGGGCTGCCACGCCGGCCGAGCTGCAGGAGCTCGCTTGCCGGTACTTTAACCTCGACCAACTCAGGATTGTGGTCGCAGGCGACAAAGCGCAAGTGGGCGACATCGATATGTGAGAAATTTCAGATAGGAAAACAGATAAAAACTATGCTCATGAAAAAGAATGCATTAAGGGTGATTGCCGCAATGGCGCTGATGGTGCCTCTTGTGGCTGGGGCAGCCGGTGACACAGCCGAATTGTTGACGTTTAACCAAAATTCATACGTCGGCTGGAGTTATTCCCGCCCTAATTTTAAATTAGATACCGATGCGATTAGTGCCAATAAGGTGAATCTGTATAAGGCAAGCAATGGCACCGACTACACGTTGACGTCACCGCTTTTCAATTGCGACGGATACAAAGTGATAGTGGTGACCTCTACGTTATATTGCTCAACGGTTTCGGCTGGCACCTACGACTTGTCGCGCGGCTATCCCACATTTGAACTGATAGGCACAAATGGCGATAAGCTCGCGGCAACCGACCATGTGTTTGATAAGGCGGAGCAGTACCATGAGGGTATGGTCACCAATGTGGCAGTGCCTGATGGCACCAAGCAGGCGCGGTTGCGGTTGGCTGCATGGAATGCCGACATGAACAGTCCGGTCACAGTTCGCGAACTGTCGGTTGCCGGTAGTGTGTCGGGCGTTGAGGCCCCGTTGGCTGATGTGGCTTCTGTGACTTCGGGCACCGGATGGATGGAAATTAAAGCCTCGCTTGCCGGCAGTGCCGAATATTTCGTTTATTCATCAGATGCCGCCTTAGTGAAACGGGGTGTGCTGCATGGCATGGCCGAAAGGGTGGATTTGCCGAGCGGGTTTTATGTAGTAAAAGTGGGCAATGAAGCCTTTCGGGTGATAGTCCGCTAATGTTTAAGTGATTTTTCTATTTCCTTATAGCTGTGGTCGGTCACTTCGCTAAGGTCGTGTCCGTCTTTGCCCGGTAGCAGGGCGGGGTGGATTGTTATGGTGATTGTGCCGGGCGTGACGTTGAATGACGACCGTGGCATCACATCGTAAGAGCCGTCGATAGTCAACGGAACCACGGGAAGGTTGAACTCAAGGGCAAGCTTGAATGCTCCCTTTTTAAACGGTTGCAGCTTGCCGTTGCTCGTGCGCCGTCCTTCTGGGAAAATCACAAGAGAAGTGCCTCCCCGCAGGCTTTTCTCTGCCGTTTCCATCGTTTTTTTCAGTTTGGCAGGTGATGATTTGTCTACCATTATATGTCCGGCACATCGGCAAGCCAAGCCCACGAGAGGGATGTTTTCCAAGCCTTTTCGCATCATCCATCTGAATTGGTGGTTCAAGAAACCATAAATTGAAAAAATGTCGAAAGCACCTTGATGGTTGGCCACAAACACGTACGACGTTTTGGGATCGATAAGATGCTTGTTCTTTACCTCCACCTTCACAAATAGCAGAGCGCACCAGCATTTAGCCCAAATGCGCGGAGGGTAATATCCCCACCAATTGCTGTCGAACAATCCGCCGACTATGGTCAGAATGGCCGTTATTATGGTTAATACCAATAGGATAGGGGCTACAATCACCCATTGATATATGCGGAAAAGTATTCTCATATAAGTGTATTTGTGTGTTTACGCAAAGTTTCGCTGTGTGTTATGGCTTATAATCTGCAAAGATAGTAATCTAAAAGATAAGATGCAACACCAGCCGTGATGCCGCATCTTCGGGGCGCGTTGTGCCCGGCACACAACAAAAGCAGGAGAAAAACACCTCCGTTTTCCTCCTGCTCGATGTGCTTGGTGCGGCACTGGGCCGCATCGGTTTTATTTTGCGTCGGCTTCCGGGGCTATGAGCTTATAACCCTTTCCGTGAATGTTGATAATCTCGATCGACGGGTCCGCCTTCAGGTGCTTGCGCAGCTTGGTGATATAGACGTCCATGCTGCGGGCGTTGAAGTAGTTGTCGTCGGTCCAAATGGTCTTAAGGGCAAAGTTGCGCTCAAGAATCTCATTCACATGTGCACAAAGCAAGCCCAGCAGTTCACTTTCTTTTGTGGTCAGCTTGGTCGAGATGTCATCAGAGATGAGCACTTGCTTTTGCGTGTCGAATGTGAATTTGCCAATCTTATACATGGTGATTTCTTTGCCTTTCTTGCCTTTCACACGGCGCAATATGGCCTCGATTCTCATCACAAGCTCCTCCATGCTGAATGGCTTGGTGATGTAGTCGTCGGCACCGCGTTTGAAGCCTTCCAAAATATCATCCTTAAGTGTCTTGGCTGTAAGGAAAATGATGGGCACTTCGCTGTTGATTGTGCGTATTTCCTGTGCAAGTTGGAATCCGTCTTTCTTGGGCATCATGATGTCGAACACGCAGATGTCGTATTTTCCTTTCAAAAATGCCTTATAGCCACTTTCGCCATCGGCATAAAGGTCGGTGCTGAATCCTTTAGCCTGAAGGTATTCTCTCAATAACATGCCAAGATTCTCATCATCTTCGCAGAGCAGAATTCTCAATTTCTCTTCCATAGTCGTTGTTATTTTAATAGTGGTAATGTAATTATGAATTTCGATCCTTTTTTGAGCTCGCTTTCTACTTTTATCGAGCCCTTGAATAGTGTTATCATTTTGTTGACGTAGGCCAGTCCTAAACCGAATCCTTTCACGTCGTGGCGGTTGCCGGTCGACACGCGGTAGAACTTTTCGAATATCCGCTTAAGGTCTTCCCGCTTAATGCCTATTCCGTTGTCTTGTATCAGTATCTGTATCTCGTCATCACCGTGATTGCGGGTGGCGATTGTCAGGTGGGGGGCAACATCCTCTCGGCGGTATTTGATGGCGTTGTCGAGCAAGTTGAATATCACGTTGGTGAAGTGCATCTCGTCGACGTTGACAACTGAATCCTCTGCATCGAGGTGTGAGTCGATTTTGCCACCGAATTTCTCAACCTTTATGCTGTAGGTGTTGATTACATTATCGATAACTGCATTGGCATCGACTTCTTGCAGCCTCATGGTTGCACTCTTGCGGTCGAACATCGACATCTGCAGCACTTTCTCCACCTGAAAGCGTAGCCGCTTGGTCTCGTCGTTGATTACCGTGGTCGCATGTTTCAGCATAGTTGGGCTTTTGCGCACTGAGTCATCGTTAAGCATCTGCGCTGCAAGTGATATTGTTGATATCGGGGTCTTGAATTCATGCGTCATGTTGTTGATGAAGTCGTTTTTGATTTCGGTGAGCTTCTTCTGCTTGAATGCGATTATAATCGTATAGATGAAAATGAATAGCAGCACAAACGAGAATGCAAACGATGGCAGCATGAATTTGATCGACGAGAATATGTAGTCGTCCTTGGTGGGGAATGTTACCCTAAGGGTGTTTTGCCTATTTTGAGGGTCGTTGGGAAACAGTATTTGCTTGTAAGAATTTTCTTTGTCGCCGCTTGAGTAGTTGGTCGACCGGTATACGATTGCGTTGTTGTGGTTGATTACCGCAAACTCAAACGGCAGTGTCAGGCCGTTGCTGGCAAGCTCTTGCTTGAGGTAGCGTCTCACCACTGATGAGTCTGCGCGCTCCATTATCGGCCGGTTGCTTGATTGCGACAGTATGGTAAGAATCACTTCGTTGAGCAAGCCGCGCTGGTATATGTATTGGCCTTTAAGTATCTCTTGGCGGTGCTGGTAACGCTCGTCAAAGTTCTGTAGCTTGTTTTGTCCCTTGATGCCTATTGCTTTCGACGCATAGCTGTGCGATGCCGTGTCGGCGTCGATTGGCTTGGATCCATAACTGTCTTCGCCTTGCAGTGGTGTCACCATCGAACCCATCATAGCTTCCGACTCATCGATGTCTTGGTCAAGGTAGTGCTTTGTCTCGTCTTGCTCAAGCGATGAAGCGACCCCATACAGGCTGCGCATCACCACCTCCGAGAATTGCTCATTGCGCATCTTCACCATGTTCTCCATATACATTATTTGGACGAACAATAAACCAATGAATGTGAATGCCATCACAATCGTCAGTAGCCATATGGTTGATTTCTTCATAATTCTGAATATGAATAAATTCTGTGTGACCGTGGGGTGAACGGTTTGCTTGCGGCTTGTTGCCTGGGCTAGCCGTTCGCGGCCTTTAATTATCATTTAGCCCATAAAAAGGCAGTGTTGATTCAATAATAAATGGATGCATTTTAACATTGCGCTCCAAAATTAACAATAAAGTGTGAAAACAAAAAAATATTTACCCGTTTTTTAATAAAAAAACGCCAAAATGGATTGAATTTAGATTTTTTAGGGCTTAAACTGCTGCAGCAGGGATTACATTATGTTGAAAAAGCAACCGCAACACATTAGTCAAGCTGTGTTGCGGTTGCCTATATTATTGGTAATTAGGTTAGCTTCAATAACTCTCGCCCGGAGTTTCGTGACTTGGCTCAACGGGAGCAGGGGCTGGTTCTTTATGCTCATGGATTGTGGGCTCAACTTCCTGCTTGGGCTGTTCGGGCTCCTGGGTGACTTTTAAAGAGTCTTCGTCGGCTTTGTGCGGCTTGTGTCTCACTGTATCTACCTTAACGGCAATCGCAGTGTCGATGTTGACCTCAACGGCTGGAACAATGGTGTCGGGCTGTTTGCTTTCTTCTTGTGGGGAAACCAAGGTGGAGTCGGTCACAGTCGCCTGCTCGGGTGCTACGGTCAGCAGTCCGGGCTTGAATGTGAGCAAGCCACCCCCTATAATGGCCGCCAATAGCGCAAAAGCCAATAAGAACCATTTGGCGTTCAGGTCGCGTATGTTGGCAAGCGGGTTCATTCCCGTCACTGCCTCAACTCCCACAATAGCCGTTTCGCCCACAGTCGCATTAGACCCCTTAACGGCAGCGGTGAAGTTTTGCAGGCGTTGCCCGTCGTCGGCATCTGTGTCATTGAATATTGAGCTTAAAGCCTTTTGTGCATTGAATTTTTCAACCAGGGTTATGGCCAGGTAGTCGCCGGCCTTGATATCGTAGAGTTGCTCTACTTTGGCTTTTGAACTGTATATGTCGAGCACTTGGTCGCGAGAGTCATATTCTATGCTGCCCCTTCTCAGCTGCAAGATTCGGCTATTGCCCATTTGGGCCACAAGGCATCCTCTCTTGTGAAAGGCTGCAAAGGCAAGGGTCAGCTTTCTCACAGCAGCCCCGTTGCAGCCGCTTAAAGCCTTGTCAAGGGCGTCGTTGAAATCGTTGGGGGTGATGTTGCCGGTCGTGTCGAGGCGTGCGGCAACCAAGCTTTGCAATTTTTCGCCCACGTCAATGTCGCTGCAAGCCACAATGAGCAACGGCGACCCCGACTGTGTGTGACCATCGGGTTGTGGGTAGAAATATGTGTTTGATCCTTCTTGGGGGGCGAAATGATAACTAAGCGAAAAGTCCATTTGCTCAATCTCGATTAAAATACATCAATAAATCAATGCAAACTTACGAAAAAATAGCTATAAGTGTAAAGGCAACGCATCAAATTATGCGTTTGCCGTGATGCTTTTCGCGTTTTTTCAAGATGCATCGTCGGGACAGCAGGCTGCGTGTGAGCCTTGTAAAATAAGCAGTCATTGCAACAATGGGCTGCAATGACTGCTCTGGTGTGATGCGGTCGCAATGACTGCATCGGATTAAAATGACTAAGCGAATTTCGTTTTATTTGTTGACTTGGAATTTGTTCCAGCCATCCTTTAAGTGTGCCACTGTCTGCTTGGCGGCAGCAATGCCGGCCTTGATGTTGGCTTCGGCTGTCTGGGCTCCCATTTTCTTGGGGGTAAACAGGACGCGTGCTCCGTATTTTTCTTCAAGTGCGGCAGCATTGTCGGGTTTCACGTCGGCCAGATATTTGAAGTCGGGGCGCTCTTCGAGAGCTTCGGCCAGACTGTCCTCGTCAATCACCTCTTTTCGGGCTGCGTTAATCAGCACGGCTCCCTTGGGCATCAAACCGATAAGGCTCTTGTTTACCGATTTTATGGTGTCTTTGGTTGCCGGGATGTGAAGACTCACAAACTGGTTGCTCTTGTACAGGTCTTCAATTGAATGGATAGGCTCAACGCCTTCTGCAATCATAGCCTCGTCTTTCACAAAGGGATCGAATGCGCTTACCTTCATTCCGAATCCTTTGGCTATACGGGCCACATTGCGTCCCACCTGGCCAAATGCATGTATGCCGAGTGTCTTGTCTTTGAGCTCTGAGCCCGAAGTTCCGTCGAAATGGTTGCGAAGAAGATATACGAGCATGCCAAACACCAGTTCGGCCACTGCGTTGCTGTTCTGTCCGGGAGTGTTCATCACACACACACCATGTGCTGTGGCTTCGGCCAAGTCGATGTTGTCGTAGCCAGCGCCTGCGCGTACCACCACTTTTAGCTCTTTGGCTGCATCAAACACTTCCTTGTCTACTTTGTCGCTTCTGACGATTAGACCGGCGCAATCGGCCACGGCTTTAATCATATCCTCTTTTGTACCCTTTTCCACAAGCACGAGCTCGTGACCAGCGGCTACAATTTCCTCTTTGATGCCTTCAACGGCTACAGGGGCAAAGGGCTTTTGGGTTGCAACTAAAATTTTCATAATATGAATGATTAATGGATGGTGTTTGCTGATTAGTGCTTGTTCTCGAATTCTTTCATTGCCTCAACGAGCACCTTCACGCTTTCGAGTGGCAGTGCGTTGTAGAGCGATGCGCGGAAACCGCCCACGCTTCTGTGGCCTTTGATTCCCACGATGCCTTTCGTTCCGGCGAAGTCGATGAAGTCTTTCTCGAGCTCCTTGTATTCGGGCTTCATGACGAAGCATACGTTCATAATAGAGCGGTCCTCCTCTTTAACTGTGCCCACAAACATCTTGCTTGAGTCGATAGCGTCGTAGAGATAAGAGGCTTTTTCGTTGTCGAGGGCCTCAAGAGCCTTCACGCCGCCCAGCTCTTTATACCACTTCAGGGTTTGGAGCGCGGTGTAGATAGGCATCACCGGTGGAGTGTTGAACATTGAGCCCTTGTCGACGTGGGTCTTGTAGTTGAGCATAGTGGGGATCTGGCGCTCCACTTTGCCAAGCGCGTCAACCTTGACAATGACGAAGGTCACGCCGGCCGGAGCTATGTTCTTTTGTGCGCCGCCATATATGAGGTCGTATTTAGAAACGTCTATCGGACGGGTGAAAATGTCGCTCGACATATCGGCAACCAGGCGTACGGGGACATCCAGGTCTTTGCGTATCTCGGTGCCATAGATGGTGTTGTTGGTGGTGATGTGCAGGTAGTCGGCATCTTCGGGAACGCTGAAGTCCTTGGGCACATACACATAGTTGTCTTCTTTTGAAGAAGCCACAACATCCACCTCGCCAAAGAGCTTTGCCTCTTTGATGGCCTTGTTTGCCCATGTGCCTGTGTCGAGGTAGGCAGCCTTTTTCTTGAGCAGATTGTAAGGAACCATGCAGAACTGGGTGCTTGCGCCGCCACCAAGGAACACTACCTCGTAGCCCGACGGAATGTCAAGAAGCTCTTTAAACAGCTCTTGAGCTTCGGTAATCACTGCGGTAAACTCTTTGCTGCGGTGCGATATCTCTAAAAGAGACAAACCGGTGCCGGCAAAGTCGCGGATGGCATCGATTGTGTTGTTGATAGCATACTGGCTTAGAATTGATGGACCAGCATAGAAATTGTGCTTCTTCATAATTAATGTGTATTGTTGTTTAGTTAAACAATAAATTCATTTAGTGCAAATATAACTAAATTTCCTCATTCCACAACCTGCAAGATGAAAAATGTGGGGCGGGGTAGAGGGGTGCGTAAATGGAAAAAAGAAAGGTTTTTTGGCGTCGTGCGGGGCCCTTATTTCGCTGTTAGCCGATAAGTTGTGCACTTTGTTTCTTGTTTTGTGCCGCCGCTTTCAAAATGCTATTTGGGTAATGGATGAAAAAATGACATTTTGCTAAATTTTTTTATGCTTACTCTGAAAAAAACGTAAAAATTGCCTTGAAAAATGCTCTCGATAAGAAAATTTGCTTTATATTTGTCACATCAAAAACATTGAAACAAGAGTTAAACAAAATATACTATAAACAACTTTAAAAATTCGCATCTATCATGAACGTAGAGAAAATTTTAAATGATTTGCAGGTGAAACATCCCGGCGAGAATGAATATCTGCAAGCCGTTCGCGAGGTACTATTAACAGTAAAGGACGAGTATGACAAGCATCCCGAATTTGAGAATGCCAAGATTATAGAGAGAATGGTGGAGCCCGACCGTATCTACACCTTTAGAGTGACTTGGGTTGACGACAACGGTGAGGTGCAGACCAATCTCGGATATCGCGTGCAGTTCAACAATGCCATTGGCCCGTACAAGGGTGGCGTTCGTTTCCACGCATCGGTTAACCTCTCAATCCTCAAGTTCCTCGGATTTGAGCAGACTTTCAAGAATGCACTCACCACACTCCCAATGGGCGGTGCAAAAGGCGGTTCCGACTTCAGCCCCAAAGGCAAGAGCGATGCCGAGATCATGAGATTCTGCCAGGCCTTTATGCTTGAGTTGTGGCGCAACGTTGGTCCCGACAAGGATATCCCGGCTGGCGACATTGGTGTTGGCGGTCGTGAAGTGGGCTACATGTTTGGCATGTATAAGAAGCTCACACATGAGCATACAGGCACATTCACCGGCAAGGGCCTTGAGTTTGGTGGCTCTAAGATTCGCCCTGAGGCAACAGGTTTCGGCGCTTGCTACTTCGTGCAGAAGATGCTTCATCGCCTCGGTACCGACTTTGAGGGCAAGACTGTCGCTGTTTCCGGATTCGGCAACGTGGCTTGGGGTACAATAACAAAGGCTACCGAACTCGGAGCCAAGGTTGTCACCATAAGCGGCCCGGATGGCTATATTTATGACCCCGATGGCATCAACACACAGGAGAAGATCGACTATATGCTCGAGCTTCGTGCCAGCGGCAACGACGTTTGCGCACCTTATGCCGAGAAATTCCCCAATGCCACATTCTATGCGGGCAAGCGTCCGTGGGAACAGAAGGTTGATATTGCAATGCCTTGCGCTACCCAGAACGAGGTGAGCAAGGAAGATGCTGAGAAACTGATTGCCAATGGAGTGAAGTTTGTGGCTGAGGTTTCTAATATGGGTTGCACCGCCGAGGCAATCGATTTGTTTATCGAAAACAAGATTGTCTATGCTCCGGGCAAGGCCGTTAATGCAGGTGGCGTTGCCACTTCTGGCCTTGAGATGACTCAGAATGCGCAGCACATCTATTGGTCGGCCGAAGAGGTTGATCAAAAGCTCCATCAGATTATGGCCGACATTCACGAGCAGTGTGTCAAGTATGGTCAGGAAGAAGATGGCTATATGAACTACATGAAGGGCGCAAATATCGCCGGATTCATGAAGGTGGCTCATGCAATGATGGGACAAGGCATCATCTGATAGAAAGAACCAATTATACTAAGCCAATATATGATTATGGGCTGGCCATTCAATGGTCAGCCCATAATTGTATGTGTCGGGTACCGGTGTCTCGCTGTGTGGTGCCTTGGAATAGGATGTCCGGCAATTTTGCCGACTGTGTCTTTATTTCGGGAATTCGAAACCCTGGCTGGCTATGAAGTCATAATACAAGCGTGAGAAGGTCTCGCTCGTTTCTTTGGGGTAGCGAATGTCGGTGAACACCTGGGCCAATGTCTCCTTGTCGTTTTCTCTCACAAATTGCTTGTTCACTTCCAGAGCTTCTTTTTCGTGGTATATTGCAGAAATGGTTTCGGCCGTATAGTCGGTGTATTTCTCAGCGTGCATAATTGCCTCCACTGGCAATCGTTCTGCCTTGGGCTGGTTGGTGCTTTCGTCGGATGGGTATCCCACCGTAAGGGTAACAACTGGCACAACCATTTTAGGCAACGACAGCACATCGGCAATTTGCTCAGCATTGTATGTGGTGGTGCCTATATAGCAGCAGCCAAGCCCGTTGAGCTCGGCTATGGTATTGAATTGTTGTGCAAAAATGGTTACGTCGAGTAGGGCCGAAACGAATGATTCGAAATTGTTGAACCCTGGAGTGGCGTTACTTTGGCGGCACCATTTGCAAAACCTGTTGAAGTCGGCGCAGAAAGTGAGCACGGCGGGAGCCTCGGTGACCATTGGCTGATTGAAATGGCAAGGGGCCAATTGGCGCTTTACGTTTTCATCAGTAGTGACCACCACGCTGTATAGCTGCATGCCTCCGGTGGTGGGTGCGCATGCGGCTGCCTCTATCATTTGGCTCATAAGTTGAGCGTCAATGGGCTTGCCGGAATATGACCTTATGGTTTTGCGGGTGTTGAAGAAGTTGGTGTCCATAATAAATTAAAAGTGTGTTGTTTGTTTGCAAAATTACAAAAAAATATTGTCCATTGTGTGCCTCCTCGCCAAATCGAGGTCTTGGTGGGGTTGATGATTTAGAATCATTATAAACTTACTGCGCTTTGAAAATGGTTAATCATTAGGCTTTTTTAATTGGATAAAATATTTTTTTGGAAAACTTTTCTGTCCTTGTGTTTGTGTAATGTGCTGATATTCAGTGTGTGGTTGTGTTAAAATGGAAAATTGTCTTTTGTGGTGGTTTTCCTTTTTAATACACTTTATTCTTGTTATATTTGCGATATCATTACAAACACACACATAATATGGCAGTAAATAATAAGGTATATACCTACGATGAAGCCTATGCCGCCACGCTGGAATATTTCAAAGGTGATGAATTGGCTGCAAGGGTTTGGGCAAGTAAATATGCATTAAAGGATTCCTTTGGCAATATTTATGAGTCCTCCCCCGACGACATGCATCATCGCATTGCGGCAGAAGTGGCCCGCATAGAGAAAAAGTATCCAAACCCGATGACCGAAAATCAGATATTTGATTTGATAAGTCATTTTAAGTACATCGTGCCACAAGGGAGCCCCATGGCTGGTATTGGTAATAATTTTCAAGTGGGCTCGTTGTCTAATTGCTTTGTGATTGGCCTTGACGGCGACCCCGACTCATACGGGGGCATCATAAAGATTGATGAAGAGCAGGTTCAGCTCATGAAGCGACGTGGAGGAGTGGGGCACGACCTGTCGCACATACGCCCGAAAGGCACTCCCGTGAAAAATTCCGCGCTCACCTCAACCGGCTTGGTTCCGTTTATGGAACGCTACTCTAATTCTACGCGTGAAGTGGCTCAAGATGGGCGCCGTGGGGCCTTAATGCTCACCGTGAGCATCAAGCATCCCGATTCAGAGGCTTTCATTGATGCTAAGATGACCGAAGGCAAGGTGACTGGAGCCAACGTGTCGGTGCGTATTGATGATGAGTTTATGAAGGCTGCCACTGAAGGCAGGTCGTATCATCAGCAATATCCTATAACCGGCAATAACCCGTTGCGTGAAAAAGACATCGACGCATCAAAGCTTTGGCAGAAAATCATTCACAACGCATGGAAAAGTGCTGAGCCTGGAGTCTTGTTCTGGGATACCATAACTCGCGAGTCGGTCCCCGACTGTTATGCCGATTTGGGATTCAGAACCATTTCCACCAACCCTTGCGGCGAGATTCCGTTGTGTCCCTACGACAGTTGCCGCCTGGTGGCTATAAATCTGTATTCTTATGTGGTGAATCCGTTTACGCCAGATGCCTATTTCGATTACGACCTCTTTAAAAAGCATGTGGCCTGCGCTCAGCGCATCATGGACGATATTATCGACCTGGAGATGGAAAAGATTGAGGCAATAACTGCTAAGATCAAAAATGATCCTGAGACCGACGAGGTTAAAGCCACTGAGCTGAATTTGTGGAACAAGATTCGGAACAAGACCTTAAAGGGCCGCCGCACTGGAGTGGGCACCACGGCCGAGGGCGACATGCTCGCGGCACTGGGTTTGCGTTATGGAACCGAAGAAGCCACGGTACATTCCGAAAACGTGCATAAGGTGTTAGCCCTGTCGGCTTATCGGTCATCAGTCATAATGGCCAAGGAAAGGGGCGCGTTTGAGGTATATGATTCAAGCCGCGAGGCATCAAATCCGTTTATAGGACGCTTGCGTGATGCCGACCCTGAGTTGTATGAGATGATGCTCAAGTATGGCCGCAGAAATATAGCATGCCTCACCATTGCGCCAACAGGCACAACCAGCATTATGACTCAAACCACGTCGGGCATTGAGCCGGTATTCCTTCCGGTATACAAGCGCCGCCGCAAGGTGAATCCAAGCGATAAGAGTGTGCGCATCGACTATGTTGATGAGAATGGCGATTCGTTTGAGGAATATATCGTTTACCATCCGAAGTTTGTAACATGGATGCAGGTCAATGGCATCGAGGTGCGGCACGACTATACTCAAGACGACCTTGACAGCCTGGTCAAGAAGTCGCCCTATTACAAGGCAACTTCCAACGACGTTGACTGGCTGAACAAGGTGAGAATGCAAGGCCGTGTACAAAAATGGGTTGATCACTCGATTAGCGTTACCATCAATCTGCCCAACAACGTCAGTGAGGAGCTGGTGAATCAGCTCTATGTGGAAGCATGGCGGTGTGGATGCAAGGGATGTACCGTTTATCGCGACGGCTCTCGCTCGGGTGTGCTTGTGTCGATAAGCAAAAACGAAAAGAAGAGCAAGAGCGAGGCTCGCTATATAGCTGATGAGGAGCACATCCTAAAACGCCCTGTTGAGTTGGATGCCGACGTGGTCCGTTTCCAGAACAACAAGGAAAAATGGATTGCTTTCATTGGTCTGGTCGACAATCGCCCCTATGAGATATTTACGGGAATAGCAGATGACGACGAAGGCATATTCTGTCCAAAGTCGGTGACGAAAGGCAAAATAATCAAGGCCGTTGATGAAAACGGAGTCAAGCGTTATGATTTCCAATTCATCAACAAGCGCGGCTTCAAAACCACAATCGAGGGACTGTCGGAGAAATTCAATCCTGAGTTTTGGAATTATGCAAAACTCATTTCGGGTGTGCTTCGTTATGGAATGCCCATTGAGCAAGTGCTCAAGTTGGTTAGCAGTCTCGAGCTTGACAACAAGTCAATCAACACTTGGAAAATGGGTGTTGAGCGCGCTTTGAAGAAATATCTGCCCAATGGAACCAAGTTAAATGGCCAAAAGTGTCCGAATTGCGGACAAGAAACTCTGGTTTATCAAGAGGGTTGCCTGATTTGTACCAACTGCGGCACATCGCGTTGCGGATAATCAGCCAGTTGTAAAATACTTAAAAAATGGTGCTTCTGTGTTTTGCATGAAGCACCATTTTTTTTATTGGTGTACCCCCCCGTTTCTCTTGATGCGTAGTCCTAAAAGTCGCAAAAAAAGCAAGAGGAAAGCCTTGCGGTTTTCCTCCTGCCCGTTTTATTGATTGTTTACTGGATGTCTATTTCAGCATGCCCACGAGCTGATCTATCGTGTAGTTGCTTTGCTCTCCGCTGGTCATGTCCTTTAGGGCAATGGTGCCATTCTCGAGCTCGCTTTCGCCCACCATAGCCACAAATGGCACATTCTTTACATTGGCATAATTCATTTGCTTTTTCATCTTGGTCGTGTCGGGGAACAGCTCGGCCGAAATGCCGGCCGCTCTCAGTTGCTTTATGTAGCCAAGTGATGCCGTAGATTCCTTTTCGCCGAAATTGATAAACAGCACCTTGGTTGATGCCAGTGTGTCGGCAGGGTAGAGGTCGAGCGTGTTCAACACGTCGAATATGCGGTCGGCTCCGAAGCTGATGCCCACCCCCGATGTGCCTGGCATGCCAAACACACCCGTGAGGTTGTCGTATCGGCCTCCGCCTGTGATGCTGCCCATTTCCACGTCATTGGCCTTTACTTCGAGTATGGTGCCAGTGTAGTAGTTTAAGCCGCGGGCGAGCGACACGTCAAGCTCAACCGTCGATTTCAGTTCCAGGTTGGCCACATGGCTTAGCACATATTTAATCTCCTCGATGCCTTTTTTGCCCACTTCGCTTGCATTGAGCAGTTGTTCAAGCGTGGCGAGTTTTTCATCGTTGGTGCCGCTGAGTGTCAACAGTGGCTGCAATGTATCGATAGCAGTGTCGTCAAGCCCTTTCTCGCGTAGCTCGGCATTGACATTGTCGATGCCTATTTTGTCGATTTTGTCGATTGCCACGGTGATGTCCACAATTTTGTCGGGGGCACCTATCACTTCTGCAATTCCGCTCAGCACTTTTCGGTTGTTCACCTTAATGGTGATGTTAACCCCGAAGCGCTTAAACACCTCGTCAATCATGGCCAGCAGCTCCACTTCGTTGATGAGCGAGTCGCTGCCCACAATGTCGGCATCACATTGGTAAAATTCGCGGTAGCGTCCTTTTTGCGGTCGGTCGGCACGCCATACGGGCTGAATCTGATAACGCTTGAACGGGAATTGGATGTCGCTGCGGTGCTGCACCACATAGCGTGCAAACGGCACCGTGAGGTCGTAGCGCAATCCCTTCTCGCTGATTTTGGGTATCAAGTGAATGTGGTCTTTGCTGGCAAGCAGGTCATCGGGCGCTTTTGCCAGGTAATCGCCACTGTTCAGTATCTTAAACAGCAGCTTGTCGCCCTCTTCGCCATATTTGCCCATTAAGGTCGACAGATTCTCCATGGCCGGAGTCTCAATCTGCTGAAATCCATAGAGCAGGAACACATCTTTAATTGTATTGAAAATATAATTCCTTTTTGCCATTTCAATTGGCGAAAAGTCTCTTGTACCCTTGGGTATCGACGGTTTTTGTGCCATTTTTATTTTATTCAGTGTTTGTGCCAATTGAGCTTAATTTCATTGGCAGTTATGCCTTTGGGCTCAATTAAGCGGTTTGTAGGTGCAAAATTACACAAAAAAATGCACACCTGTGTCACTGCATTCATAATTCTGACACACAACTGAATGTTTGCGGTAGGGTTTTGCTTTTGTGCCAGTGGCAAAATCAAGGCATTTGTTCAGAAACCTTTCGATGCCACTTTGTCGGGAATCTTATTTTTCGGCAACCGGGTCTTTTCGGGCTTGTTTCCCCGAAAGCTGCAAGTTGCTGTGGTCGCAATTGTGTGCCGATGGCGGTTTTGCGAAACCGCAATAAAAAAGCTAGCGGGCCGATGTAGACCGGTCCGCTAGGTTGATATCAATCTTGATGATTAAGTTTAGTCTTCTTCAGCGTTAGCCTCAGCATAAGCCTTAAGCAGCTTGTCTTGAACGTCGGCCGGAACAAGTTCATAGCTGGCAAACTTCATTGTAAATGAAGCGCGACCACCTGTGATTGAGCTTAATGCGGTAGAGTAGCTCGACATTTCCTTCAGGGGAACTTTTGCGTTGATCTTTTGCAGACCATTGGCTTCCTCCATGCCCATGATTATGGCACGGCGTCCTTGCAGGTCGCTCATCACGTCGCCCATGCATTCGGTGGGCATAAGAACCTCCACATCGTATACCGGCTCAAGCACCTTGGGGTTGGCGTTGCGGAATGCCTCGCTGAAAGCGTGGCGTGCAGCCAGGCGGAATGAGATTTCATTTGAATCAACCGGGTGCATCTTTCCGTCGTATATGCAAACTCTCACATCGCGGGCATATGAGCCTGTGAGTGGGCCTTGCTCCATTCTGTCCATGATTCCCTTTACAATTGCGGGGATAAAGCGGGCGTCAATGGCTCCACCCACGATTGAGTTGTAGATTATAATCTTGCCTCCCCATTCGAGTGGGATTTCTTGCTTGTCCTTGATGTTCATCTTGAACTCCTGGTTGCCGAACTTGTAGGTGTCGGGCTCAGGCATACCCTCTTTATAGGGCTCTACAATCAAGTGGACTTCACCGAACTGGCCTGCACCGCCCGATTGCTTCTTGTGACGGTAGTCGGCACGTGCGGCTTTGGTGATGGTCTCGCGATACGGGATTTTGGGCTCCTTATATTCGATTTGAATCTTGTCGTTGTTCTCAATTCTCCATTTCAGCGTGCGCAAGTGGAATTCTCCCTGTCCGCTGACGATGGTCTGCTTGAGCTCCTTAGATTGCTCTACGAGCCATGTGGGGTCTTCTTCGTGCATCTTTGTCAAGACCGCGCTCAGTTTTTCGGTTTCAGCCTCATTTACGGCCTTGATTGCCCGCTGATATTTTGGTGCTGGATATTTGATGAAATTGAATGTGTATTCGCATCCCTTGTCGTTAAGGGTATTGCCGGTGCGCACGTCTTTCAGCTTCACGGCAGCGCCAATGTCACCTGCCTCGATAGTGTCGACGGGTGTCTTTATTTGTCCGCAGACGGTATAGATCTGGGCAAGACGCTCTTTGGTTCCGCGGTTCATGTTGGTTAAGTCAGTTCCGGCCTTCAGTGTGCCCGACATAACCTTGAAATATGAAACTTCGCCGATATGCGGCTCAACGGTGGTCTTGAAGAAGAACAGGCTTAACGGGCCATTTGAATCGGGTGCGACTTCTGTGCCCGACTCATCAACAGGTGCCGGCATTTCGCTTACGAACGGAACCACGTTGCCAAGGAATTCCATCATGCGGCGAACGCCCATGTCTTTTGCAGCGCTCACGCAGAACACGGGATAGATGCTGCAAGCCACAAGTCCCTTGCGGATGCCCTCACGCATTTCGTCTTCATTGAGCGAACCCTGCTCAAAGAATTTGTCCATAAGGGTCTCGTCGTTTTCGGCGGCTGCCTCAACAAGGACTTGGTTCCATTCTTTGGCCTTATCTAAAAGCTCGGGAGCAATTTCGGTGACGGTGGGTGTTCCGCCTTCCGGGCCCCAAGTGAGTTGTTTCATCAATAGCACGTCAACCACAGAGTTGAAACCGCTTCCACATTCTACCGGGAACTGTACCGGAACCACGTTGGCGCCGAAGCCCTCTTTCAACTGGTTTATCACGTTGTCAAAATCGGCCGTGTCGGTGTCTAATTTATTGATTGCAAATATAACGGGTTTGTTGATTGACTTTGCTGTGCGGAAAGTGTTCTGAGTTCCCACCTCAACGCCATACTGGCCATTAACAACGATGATACCTGCATCGGTCATGTTGAGTGCGGTAACTGCATTGCCCACGAAGTCGTCCATTCCCGGGCAATCAAACACATTTAACTTTTTGTTATTGAATTCGGCATAGAAAACGGTGGAGAACACCGAATAACCATATTCTTTTTCAACAGGGAAGTAGTCGCAAACAGTGTTGCCTGCTTCTACCGTACCTCTGCGCTTAATCACACCACACTCGAAAAGCATCGACTCTGCGAGTGTGGTTTTCCCAGAGCCCTTGCTGCCTAGTAAAGAGATATTCTTTATCTCACTTGTCTTGTATACCTTCATGTGTTATTGTATTAGTGAAAAATTAGTTTATGTTTAGATTTAATACTCTCGGTAAAATATCGCCTGTGCCGTGTGGCATAGCCAATACTTATTTTTCACAAATATAATAAATAGTATTCAAATATCTGAGATATTCAATAAAATAAACGGCTTTTTTTCTTTTTTTATTAGCAAAATAGCCTTGTTTGGCTAAAAACATGTTTTACAACATGTGCTTTTTGTCTGTGCCTCTTCTTGGAACCCATAGCCAGCTGTGTGGCATGGGCGTGTGGGGGGGGGCGGTGGCTGCGCTCCCATTTGCTTGGTGAAGGGGTGAAAAAAGAAACTCACGCTGCGGGGGTGCAGCGTGAGCCGTTTATCTGAGGTGGGGACTTTAGTGCTTAATCGCCAAGCAGACGGTCGAGCACGTTGCCCACTAGGTCGTTCATTGCCGTTTTGTAGTTGGGATTGACTGATGTTGCCACACGGTTTGCGATAATTGAGCAAATGGTGATGGCTCGGTGTCCCATCAGTTTTGCCATACCCTGGAGCGCGGCACTTTCCATCTCGTAGTTGGTTATTTTAATGCCGTTGTAATCAAATGCCTCAATGCGATGGTTCAGTTCTGGTTCGGCTAGAGGCAAGCGCACTACGCGTCCTTGCGGCCCGTAGAAACCTATCGCCGAAATTGTGCAGCCGTTCACCATGTCGTCACGGCCTATCTTTTTCACAAGTGTTTCGTCGGCATTCACCACATAAGGAGCGGCAAATTGCTGGTTCCAGTTGACTGCTTTGCAAAATGTGCGTTCGAAATCCAGATCGCAGATGCTGTTGCGGCCTTCATAGTAGTTAAGCACGCCGTCAAAACCTATTGCCTTGGCTGCGATTACGGGTGTTCCTACCGGGACAAATGGCTGTAGGCCGCCAGAAGTGCCGATTCTGACGATGTTTAGCGTGCGGTGTGTGTCTTTTTCGGTGCGGGACTCAAAATCAACGTTGGCCAGCGCATCGAGCTCGGTCATCACAATGTCGATGTTGTCGCTGCCAATGCCGTGCGACAGAGCCATGACCGGCTTGCCACGGTAGGTGCCGCCGATGGTGTGGAACTCACGGCTTTGCACTTCAAATTCTTTGCTGTCGAAATATGATGCAATCATGTTCACTCGCCCGGGATCGCCGCAGACGATAATGTTGTCGCGCAAATGCTCGGGTTGAAGGTGAAGGTGGAAAATCGAGCCGTCGGAATTAATGATTAATTCTGAGTCTGGAATTGCTTTTTTTGTAGTCATGATAACGGAATATTTGATGTGTTAATAATATTATGTGCAAAATAAATAATCAGGCGGAGCTTGGGCGCCTGGCAGCTATGCAAGGCAGTATCGGCACCCGGGCTTTGCAAGCACTATTCCACGGCAGTCGAGGTCGACCAGTGTGCTCATTATTCTGTAGACTGGTATGCCTAGCTTCTCGGTTAGCGTGTTGATGTGAATGTCGCCTGTCTCCCTGATGAGGTCTACGATTTTCTGTTCTTCATCGCTCAGTTGTGGGAATAGTTCAAGCTCTATGCCTTTCTTGGCTTTTTTTGCATCGTCCCACCGCATTGATTCTATCAGGTCGTCGGCGCAGGTTATGAGCCCAGCCTTGTTGCTTTTTATCAGGCGGTTGCATCCGCTTGAGTACAGGTCGCTCGTCCTCCCTGGCAATGCAAACACGTCGCGATTGTAGCTTTGCGCTATGCTTGCCGTTACCAGCGCTCCTCCCTTCTCGGCCGATTCAACCACAATTGTGCAGTCGGATAGTGCTGCAATGATGCGGTTGCGTGCAAGGAAGTTGCCGCGGTGTATCTCATCTTGCGACTGATAGTCGGTCACAATCATTCCGCCATGGTTCACAATAGCCTTTGCGTCGTTGCGGTGGTCGGCTGGGTAAATTTTGTTGAGCCCCCTTGCCTGCACTGCAACGGTGGGCACGCCATGCCTAACACATGCCCGGTGGGCACTGATGTCGATTCCGTATGCGAGTCCGCTTATCACTGCTAAATCGGGAACGCGGGCCGACAGCTCGGCTATGAGCGTGTCGCAGAAGTGGGTCCCGTAGGTGGTGGCTCGCCTGGTCCCTACTATGCTTATCGCATGACTCGGGTTCAGATTGCATTGGCCGCAAGTGTATAATAATATTGGAGCGTCGGGCGCGTTGAGCAGCCTTGTGGGAAAGTCGAAATCGGTGAAATACGTTATGCCTATGTGTGAGTCCTCAACAAACTCCACCTCGCGCTTGGCTCGTTCGAGTTGTGCGTTGCGGTATTCGCGTTCACACAGCTTGCTGCGGCTCCCCGTAATCGCCCTGAGATCTTTTTCACTTAGTGAGAAGAACTCTTGCTCCGAGGGAATCACATCAAGAATTTTGTTGGCCAGGTCAATGCCCATGCCTCGAATGCTTGCAAACGCAATTTTATATGTCAGGACCTCTGTGCTCACTTTAATAATTTGCCAAAAGCTTCAGTTAGTTGTTTGCCGCGCGACGGCTTGCCGTTTTCAGTGCACACAATTGTCACAATGGCATCGATGGCCACAATGCCGGTGTCCTTGTGCACTATGTTTTGGTGAAAGATGAAGCGCACCCCTTTTTGCTCAACCCACAGTCTGCTGGTCATTATTTCTCCGCTTCTCAGGGGGGCTTTGTAGTCTATTTCGGCGCGTGACACCACCGGGATTATTCCTTTGTCGGTCATTGCTTTGAACGACAACCCGTTGTCTTTGCAAAATTCATGACGGGTGTATTCCAAATAATGTAGATAATTGGCATTGTTGACTATTCCCTCGCTGTCGAGCTCATAGTCCCTGACTGGGATGTCGATTGAATATATATAGGTGCTCATTGTCTGCTGTTTTGAGTGTTGTAAAATTCAAAGATACGAAAAGAGATTGTGGGGATTTGCAATGCGTTGAGGGTGAGGCGGTTGGCAGTTGGGTAGCAGAGAGTGGTAGCGCAATGGTAGCATCAGGGCAGTGGTTTGCCGGTGCTCAGTATGTAATTGATGAGCTTGGTGTTCTGCTCGGTGAGCTGTCGGTTGGCCTCGACGAGCGACGCGATGATGTCGGTGGCTGGCGTGCCGTTGGTTGCCGTGGCTGTGTTGTTGTTGCCGTTGACAGCCACACCGTTTGCCCCTGCGGTGACGGACACGGTGTTGTTGCCCGTGGCGGACACGTCGGCCGCCATCATCGGGCCCTCGCCGGTGAGCAACCACATCATGCTTAAGCCAAAAGCGTCCTGCCATTCTTGTGCGGCCTTTCGGCCGAAATTTCTCTTACCGCAAAGCATGCTGTTTACATAGGTCTGCGACACGCCGAGCACATCACCTATTTGTTGCTGTGTTATATTTTTCCTTTTGAAAAATAATTTTAATTGGTTATAAAAATTTTCATCTTTCATAATTAGTTGAGAGTTAGATTATTACAAAAATATTATCATTTGGCTATGAAAAAAAACATCAAAATTGTTTGCATTTATGAGCAAATGGTTATATCTTTGCAATGTGTTTAATAACGAATTGCAAAACCAATACAAATATAAGTAATATGGAGTTAATGACAAAACACCGCGAGATGATGCTTGCCAGACACAAGCGCATAATCAAGCGTTACAACTCGCTCCGGGAGCAGCATCCAGAGGCCGCCCGCTCGGCGGTGGCGGAGAGGGTTGCCGACAAGGAGTGCATGACGTTGCAAAAAAATTTTGCCATTATCGCCCTCTTTTGTAATTTTGAAGAAAATAAACAATTTTCGACATGAAGAGGAATATTATAGCCATTGCGACAATTTTGTGCGCCTTGGGCTCTATGGCATGCACATCGGCAATAGTGTCGGGGCGCCTGACGGCAAATGGCAGGCCATTGTTGTGGAAAAACCGCGACACAGATGACCAAAACAACAAAATCGAGCGCATAGCCGCCACTAAAAGCAGTTATGAATATGTGGCCCTTTACAACGCCTCCGACCCTGATTGCCGTCAAGCTTGGATGGGGTTTAACGATAAAGGATTTGCGATAATGAACACGGCTTCTTACAACCTGAATTCCGACACCATCAAGAATATGGATCATGAGGGGTTTGTGATGACGCTTGCTCTGCAGAAGTGTAAAAGTGTTGACGATTTCCAGAATCTTCTCGACACGCTGTCGCGCCCTATGAGGGTTGAGGCTAATTTTGGTGTAATAGATGCTGAGGGCAATGGCGCTTATTTTGAGACGGGTAACTTTAAATATGTGAAGTATGACTTGAAGGATTCGCCGTCGGGTATACTCACCCGCACTAATTATTCATATAGCGGAAGAACCGATAAGGGCATGGGCTATGTGAGAGAGGAAAACGAGAAAGCTTTGATTGCTCGACATATAATAAAGCGCGATTTCACGCCGGCGGTGTTTACCGAGGAGCTGTCGCGCACATTCTATAATTCTGTCTTAGGTAAAGACTTCACAAACAGCGGTGACCGCTACCTTGTGGATCAGGATTTCATCCCGCGCAGAATATCAACGGCTACCGTCGTCATTGAAGGGGTTCTTGATGGCGAGAATCCATTGCTGACAACAATGTGGGCCGGATTGGGGTATTCGCCGTGCACCGAGATACGCCCTGTGTGGATTGGAGAGGGCGGTTTGCCTGATGAGCTGAGAGGCGTCGCTGAAAAAGGACATTCGCCGCTTGCCGACGCTGCTCAATCTCGCAAAAAAGAAGTGTTCGACATCACACGGGGTAACGGAAAGCACTACTTGAACTTGTCAAAACTATACAACCGAGAGGGAACCGGTTACTGCCAAGTGTTGATACCCAAGAATCTGGCTACTTACGCCGACGGGTATAAGAAACTGGAATTACGCAAGGCTGCCCTTTCGGCAAAGCCACAAAAAAAGAAAAAGAAATAAACGTAGTCTAATGAGTATGACTCTGATAAATGGCGGTGCCACAGTAGCGCTGCTGCTGATTTCAAATGCGTTCATGACATTTGCGTGGTATGGCCACTTGAAATTGCAAAGTGCTGGAATTGTGAGCAATTGGCCGCTGTGGGGCGTGATTTTGCTCTCTTGGTGCATAGCCCTGTTTGAATACTGCTTTCAAGTCCCGGCAAACAGAATAGGGTTTGCTGATAATGGCGGGCCGTTCACGCTTATGCAGCTGAAAGTGATACAGGAGGCCGTGACGCTCTCGGTGTTCACTTTGTTTGTCACTTTGTTTTTTAAGGGCGAGACGTTGCACTGGAATCATTTCGTCTCGTTTCTGCTGCTGATAGGTGCCGTGTATTTTGCGTTTGTAGATGCCAGATGATATGCTGAGCGACGGCTACTTCAAAGTCTCTTCCAGTCAGTATCTGGCCATAGTGGCTAAAAGGTTTTTGGCCGACAACTGGATATGGATGGCAATTCCCGTGGTGGTCTGCTTGAGTTTGGCATTCCTCAATGTCAATTTCTTGATAGTGGCTTTGCTGCTGGTCTGTGTGGCTATCCCTATGCTGTTGGCCTTAATATATTTCTACTACATTTTAACGTTGGAAGCCAGTTGGTCGGTTGTCGACAAAACCATTGAAATCAACGGGAATGGTGACTTGTTGCTCCATTTTGCCCACGAGCAACGGCGCGACCACACAATAAACCGCAATGAGATTAAGTCGGCGACTATTGGCAACGGTGCTGTGATTGTTGAGCTTTCCGTAAGGCGATACACGTTTCTTGTAATCCCGCTCCAGCAGTTCAATGCTGATGCCGACATAGTTCGCTTTTTGAGCCTATACAACTCTCGTGATTTGTGATTTTTTCAGATGCTTGAAATTGATTAACTTTGCATATAAAATTAGAAATCAGGAGTAAATAATATTATATGGAAAACGAATATGGCAAAATGTATACAAAGCTGCTACGGCTTCCGCTTTTCCAAGGCGCCAGCTGTGGGCAAATATCACAGCTGATCGAAAAATTGCCATTCCATTTTATTAAATACACAAACGGGCAAAGCATCATAACATCGGGAGATGAGTCCACTCATCTGAAGTTTGTGGTCTCGGGGAGTGCTAAAATTGTTATAACCAACAGGTGTACGGGCGTGTCGCTGTCGCAAATCATGTCGGCTCCGTGTGTCGTGGGACCCGATTTCCTGTTTGGTCGTGAACCGATATACCCGTTCGACGTTTATGCTCACGGCGATTGTGGCATAATGCAATTGTCGAAGGCTGATTATATAAAAGTGGTGAACAGCGACCAAGTGTTTCTGTTCAACATATTGAACTACCTGTCGCGCAATGCTCAAAAGCCCAAGCTGTCTCTTCAACACTTGCCCCAGGGTACCATAGCCGAGCGCCTTGCTTTCATCATATCAATGTTGACCAACAAGGATTCAAGTGACATCTCGCTGCACTTTAAGCAGAAAGACCTGTGCGTGCTTCTTGGCACCCGCCGCGCCTCGTTGGTGGCGGCTCTTGAGGGCCTTAAATCTCAGGGCATGATTCAGCACACCAACAACGAGATTCGCATCACCGACCGCGATGCTTTGGTGTCGCTGATACATGAAAGGGTAGAGTGAACCTAAAGCCGCATGGCCTCACTCAAACTTCATTGTAGATGTGGGCTTTATCGATGAAATGATGTAAGATGGCCCGATGAGCGTGGCATATGAAATCAATAATATGGCTGCGTTTAGCACTATTAAGGCTGGCAGGTTAAGCTCAATGGGCACATAGGGCATATAGTAGGCTTCAGCATTGAGTTTAACCAGGTGAAATTGTTGCTGAATAATCGCCATCCCAATGCCAATGGCATTTCCTATCACAAGGGCTTTCAGAATAAGTTTCTGTGTCAGGTAGATGAATATCCGCCTGATGGATTTGTTGGTGGCACCCAAAGCCTTGAGCAGTCCCACAAGCTTGATACGCTCGAGGACAATCATGAGCAAGGCCGATATGAGGGTGAAACCTGATACCACAACCATAAGCAACAAGATAATCACCACATTCATGTTAAGCATTCCCAGCCATGCAAAGAATGATATGTTTGTGTCGCGTGTGTTGGTCACGTTGAATAGTGTTGTCCCGTTTTTTTCATATACCGATTTTGCCAGCAGCTTGAAGAGCGTGTAGGCCTCACCCTTAACGTTGTCAACGTCGTTGAGGTTGATGCCAACATAATTTCCCGTGCATTCGTTCCAGTTGTTGACTTGCTGAATCAAGGCAATGTTGCCCAAGATCATTTGCTTGTCGAAATTGTCGAAATCGGTGTTGTAGATACCCACAATGTGCGAATTTCTCACTTTAACCTTTGAGTCGATGAAATAGGTGAGTATTTTGTCGCCCACTTTCAGGTTAAGCTGATTTGCAACGATTTTTGAAATCACTATTTCGTTGATGTCGGTGCCTCCTTTTATTTGTGGTACCCGTCCGTCAATCAAGTGATTTGAGATGTAGCTCCAGTCAAAGCCGTCGTCCATCCCGCGGTAAACCACGCCCTTAAAGTCGTTGTCCGTTTTAAGGATGGCGGGCTTTTCAGCAATCAGGCTCATACTTGAGATTTGTGCTTTGAAGCAAGAGTCGGCCATGATGGGAGGAAACACTTCGCGGCTGTCGACGGTGGAAATGTTTCGGTCGATTCCTATTATGGCATTGCTCACTTTAAGATGCGGGTCAAGTGAATATACCTTGCTGGTGATTTCCTTTTTGAAACCCAGCACAATCACGATTGATAAAATCATTACCACCACGGCAAGAACCACACCGGTGAGCGCCACATTAAGACTCGGTGACCCCTTGCGGTTTCCAGTCCCCAATTTTAACCTTCGTGCTATAAAAAACTCAAATCTCATTTTTTGCCCTTGTTAACTTCAAAAAAAGCACTGCAAAGGTATATAAATTATTCTGATTTTTTGCGTAAATTTGCGTTTCTAAAAACTCAGTTGTAATATGAGCTTACTCAAAAACTTGCTATTGGTAATAGTGTCGCCATCGGCTGGATGGGACGATATCGACCGCAGCGGATACTCAACGGCCAAAGTGCTTAGCGGCTTGTTTTATCCGTTGCTGGCATTGTTGTCG
Organism: Bacteroidaceae bacterium; assembly: GCA_963612465.1. Classification (GTDB taxonomy): domain Bacteria; phylum Bacteroidota; class Bacteroidia; order Bacteroidales; family Muribaculaceae; genus Sodaliphilus. Next base: position 50,446 of record CAVDUV010000009.1, read on the forward strand.
GTGTCGTGTTTTGCCGAGATGTTTTACGACAGTTTGGCCACATTGCCGGTTACATTGATGAAGGCCATTGTGGCATTCACCAGCTATTTTGCTGCATATTACGCTATTGTGTTTGTCTTGGGCGCGATTTTTCCGAAATTCGTTAGCGGGAAGGCAACCTATGCCCGTTTTTGCAACTATATTGCCTATAATCTCATATTTTTGGTAATCGTTGAGATTCTTGTTAATCTCTTTCAGCAATTGCCGCCGTTGGATTATTTCAGGTTATATGTGCTGCTGATAGCATATAAGGGACTTGGTTTTATAAACGTCACAAAAGAGCAGACTCCAAAATTCTTGTTCGTTTGTGGGGCTTTGCTGCTGTTGCTCCCTATGGGCTTGGCCTGGGCCTTGAATTTTATGATTGTTAGATGAGAAAAACCAAATGATATGAAAAACAAAGCAAGCAACGTCAATATAAAAAACCGCAGAGCATCATTCGATTATGAGGTTCTAAACACTTTCACGGCAGGCATTGTGCTCACCGGGACTGAGATTAAGTCGTTGAGGATGGGCAAAGCAGGCCTGACCGACACATATTGCATAGTCGACAAAAAGGAAGTGTGGCTCAAAAACATGTATATTGCCGAGTATTCATATGGCTCATATAACAACCACACCACGCATCGCGACCGGAAACTGCTGCTTAACCGCAAGGAAATAAATGATATAGAGAAGTCGAACTCGCAACCGGGCTATTCGGTCGTTCCATTGCGGGTTTTTATTAATGAGCGAGGTCTGGCCAAGGTGGTTATTGCAATAGCAAAGGGTAAAAAGCAGTACGACAAACGGCAATCAATAAAAGACCGTGACGACAAACGCGACATGCAACGCGCTATGAAGCGCTGACGCATTGTCGGCTTGAGAGCATTGCGAATCCCCTCAACGACTCCACGCAAAATTTCACAAACAATAGCGGGAGGAAAACGACAGCATGACATGTTGCTATCGTTTTCCTCCCGCATAGCTATTTGTTGAGGCTTGAAATGCCAAACCTTAGGCGGCAATTAGTCTCTGCGCGATGTGAATAGCAGAACGTAGTATACCAGTGTGGCCAGTGAGCCAAGGGCTGCCACCACATAGGTGTAGGCTGCCCATTTCAAGGCATCTTTCGCATAAGCTGTGGTGGCGCCTTGTGTGATGCCTGAGCGGTCGAGCCATTGAATTGCTCTTCGGCTTGCGTCAATCTCTACTGGCAATGTGACAAAGCTGAATAGGGTGGTGAGGGCAAAAAGCACAATCCCAACTCCTAAAATCATAGGCATCGTCTGAATTAGCAGAATGCCTGCAAGCAAAATCCATGACACCCATTGTGAGGCAAACGACACCACCGGCACCAATGAGCTGCGCAGCTTAAGCATTGAATAGCCGCGGGCGTGTTGCACTGCATGGCCACATTCGTGTGCTGCCACTGCAGCTGCGGCCACACTGTTGGTGGCAAAGACGCCATCGCTTAAGTTTACAGTATGGTTTTGCGGATTGAAAAAATCGGTGAGTGTCCCTTGGGTGGATGTGACAGAAACGTTGTTGATGCCGTTGTCATATAGCATCTTGGCTGCAACATCTCGGCCAGTCATGTTATAGCCAAGAGGAATTTTGGAATATTTTTCAAATTTGCTCTTAAGCGTCTGCTGAACCAGAAAGCTGACAAGAGTGATGCCAATAAAAATCAAATAAATCATATTCTAAGTCTTTTTTTCTGAGTAAAGTTAGCAAAAATTATGCCAATGAGGCTTCCCGGTGTGGCATTTGTCGCTGATTGGAGCCTAATTTTATTCTTTTATAAATAAACATGCACAAAATATTTACAGATTGGAATTTTATGGCTAATTTAGCAACAGCAAAACGCAAAATTTCAACGATTATGAAAAAATTAGTTCTTTTATTCACCGCCGCAGCTACAATCTCAATGATTTCATGCGGCAATGCCGACAAGGCTGCTCAAGCCACCGATTCAACTGCCACCGATTCAACCGAGTTAGTAGCCGATACAATTTCGGCTGAGGATTTCCAGGCTCAACTTGATGAACTGGTTGCAAAGAAAGATACTGCCGGCATCAAGGCTCTTCTGGAGAAAAGCCAAGCCACAATCAAGCAATATGCCGATAATGCCGACAACGACGCTGTGAAAACGTATGTTGAGAAGGTTCAGCAAGCCATCGACAAGAATGCTAAAACTATCAGCACCGTTTATCCTTCGTTCTCTGAAATCGCTAAGAAGGCTGTGTCTCTCCCGGGAACTGTTGTTGAAACAGCCAAAAATGCTGGTGAGCAACTGGCCGACAGTGCAAAAAGCGCTGCCAAGAAGCAGGTAGACAATGCCGTTAGCGAGGTGAAGAAAAACACCACCGACAAGGTAGCTGCTGCTGAGGAAGCTGCAAAGAAGAAAGCCAACGATCAAATCGAGGGCGCTCAGAAGAAAGCCAATGATGCTGTAAACAAGGCAGCCGACAATGTGGCTAAGAAGCTGGGTCTTAAATAATTATATATATTATATAAGGTATTTGGCCATCCTGTTTTGGGGTGGCCTTTTCTTTTGTTATGAGCCTCACGTTGCCGTGATTACCGACTGTGTTTGCCTTATATGCGATGGATGAAGCCGATTTTATACAATGGAAACATTTTTTTAGAGTTTTTTATTGCCTTTTTTATTGTCACTCTTAAAATAAATATCTAATTTCGTGGTATTAATTAAGGTTGATAATACGATTTAATGTAGCAAAACAATGAATCACAAGTTAAAGGCAATCTACAATACCAAATTCCCCGATGAAACCCCGTCACTGTATGCTTCGTCGGGCAGAATTAATCTTATAGGTGAGCACTTGGACTATAATGGCGGATTCGTGATGCCAGGGTCAATCGACAAGTGCATAATGACAGCCATTGGCGTTAATGGCACTGCTCATGTGAAGCTGTATTCAGTCGACATGGATGAATTTGCCGAGTTTGACCTTGATGACAACAATCTTGTGGAGCAGCAGTGGGCACGATACATTTTTGGCGTGTGCAAAGAGTTCCAAAAGCGTGGTGCCGTTGTGAAGGGCTTCAATGCGGTTTTTGCCGGTAATGTCCCTCTTGGTGCCGGGCTCTCGTCATCGGCTGCGCTTGAGTCGTGTTTTGCTTATGCATTAAACAATTTGTTTAACGACGACAAAATAGCTCTGGAGGAGCTTGCTAAAATAGGTCAGGCCACCGAGCACAATTATTGTGGCGTGAACTGTGGCATAATGGATCAGTTTGCATCTGTCTTGGGAAAACAAGGCAAACTCATAAAACTCAATTGTGCTACCCTCGACCATGAGTACGTCCCCTTTGCCCCTAATGGCTACAAGTTGGTCTTAATTGACACCAAAGTAAAGCATCAGTTGTCTAACTCGCCGTATAATCAGCGCCGGCAGTCGTGCGAACGCGTTGCCGCCGAAATAGGCGTTGATTTGCTGTGCGACGCCACACGTCAGCAACTTGAGCAGGTGAAGGGCAATATCAGCGAGGAGGACTATAAGCGTGCCTTGTATGTGATTTCAGAGCAACAGCGTGTGGTGGATGCCTGCAAATATCTTAATGAAGGCAATTATGAGGCAGTCGGGGCTTTGATGTATGAAACCCATAAGGGGTTGTCGGAGCTTTACGAGGTTAGTTGTGACGAATTAGACTTCCTTAATAAGCTGGCCAAGAGATGTGGAGTGACCGGATCGCGGGTGATGGGTGGCGGCTTTGGCGGTTGCACCATCAATTTGGTGAAAGAAGAGTTGTACTCTGATTTCGTCTCAGTAGCAACGGCCGATTATACCGCTAAGTTTGGCCACAAGCCAGGAGTAATCGACGTCTCCATTTATGATGGAGCTCGCAAATGTGAATAAATTTACATATACAATCATAATTTAATTATAATAACAAATGAAACCAACTCTATTTGTGTTAGCTGCCGGAATGGGCAGCCGTTATGGAGGATTGAAGCAGTTAGACGGTTTGGGCCCTCATGGTGAAACCATTATGGATTATTCCATCTATGATGCAATTAAAAGCGGTTTCGGGAAAGTGGTGTTTGTTATCAGAAAGGATTTTGAGGACGATTTCCGCAGCAAGATTCTTTCGAAGTATGTTAACCATATTCCCACAGAAGTCGTTTTCCAGTCAGTTGAAAGTTTGCCAGAAGGCTTTAAGTGCCCGGAAGGTCGTGTTAAGCCATGGGGTACAAACCATGCGCTGTTGATGGGCAAGGATGTGATTAACGAGCCTTTTGCCATTATCAACTCCGACGATTATTACGGACGCAACAGTTTTGAGGTTATGGCTAAGGAATTGACCTCGCTCCCAGCCGACTCTAAAAACAACTACTGCATGGTTGGTTTCAACGTGGGCAACACCATGTCGGAAAGCGGCACCGTTTCGCGCGGAGTGTGCGCTACTAACGACGAGAGCTATCTTGTGTCGATAGTGGAGCGCACCAGCATCGGCTACAATGACAAGCACGAGATTGAATTTGCCGACGAAAACGGCAACAAGCAGACTCTGGATGCACAGACCCCCGTTTCGATGAACTTCTGGGGATTCACTCCCGACTACTTCAAGTATAGCGAAGACGGATTCATTGAGTTCCTCAACAAGAGCATCGATGTGCCTAAGTCGGAATTTTTCATCCCCACTCTCGTTGATGAACTGATTGATAAAAAGGTGGCCAAGGTTAAGGTGCTGCGCACTGATTCCAAGTGGTTTGGTGTGACTTACAGCGCCGACCGCCAGAATGTGGTTGATAAATTTGCACAGCTGCATCGCGACGGTGTCTATCCCGACACTTTATTCTGATTTGTAATCAAACAATTGCCAATATAAACCAGTAAGAAAGGGCTGCGTCGATAACAAGACGCAGCCCTTTTGATTACTTTAGAGAGTGGGCTTAGAATTTCCAGGAAGTTGAATATATTGGGTTCAGCTCATGAAGAGACCTTTTGCGCAATATTGCTGAATGGCTTCTTCGGTTTGCCTCACGCGCTTGTGCTATCCGAAAAGGTATCGGAAGGCTTCTTCAACTTTCCCCACCTCTATTATTTTGATTTTGAAATTCGACACGTCAATTCCCTTGAGGTTGTGTCCGGGCACAATAATTGAATTGAACCCGAGTTTTGCGGCTTCGCCTATTCGTTGTTCAATGCGAGTGACTTGGCGTATTTCTCCAGACAAACCCACCTCGCCCGTCATGCATATGCCTTTGGCAATAGCCATATCGACATTTGACGCAAGAATCGCACAAATAACGGCCAAATCCAGGGCCGGGTCGTTTACTTTAATGCCGCCGGCAATGTTTAGGAACACGTCCTTTTGTGCAAGTTTGAAGCCCACGCGCTTCTCAAGCACAGCCAGCAGCATGTTCATTCGCCGTTGGTCGAATCCGGTTACCGACCGTTGTGCCGTTCCGTAGGCGGCAGTGCTTACCAGGGCCTGCGTCTCAATGAGAAACGGCCTGGCACCGTCAATGGCGACACCAATGGCCACGCCCGACAGAGCTTCGTCGGTTTGCGACAGGAGCATTTCGCTGGGATTTTTCACCTCGCGCAACCCGGTCTCCTGCATTTCATATATGCCCATCTCGTTGGTGCTGCCGAATCGGTTTTTGATGGAACGCAAAATTCTGTACATGTAGTGGCGGTCACCCTCAAACTGCAAAACGGCATCAACAATGTGTTCGAGCACCTTGGGTCCGGCTATGCTGCCTTCTTTGTTTATGTGCCCAATCAGCACTACGGGCGTGTTGGTCTCTTTGGCATAGCGTAGGAATGCAGCGGCACATTCGCGCACTTGGCTCACGCTTCCGGCGGCCGAATCAAGCTCGTCGCTGGCAATGGTTTGAATCGAGTCTACGATTATCAGGCCTGGGGAACTTTCGCGAATGTTGGTGAAAATGTTGTCGAGTGACGTCTCGCACAGCAGATAGCATTCGCAGTCAATGTGGCCGCCTGCAATGCGGTTGGCCCGCATGCGCAGTTGTTGCGGACTTTCCTCCCCGCTGACGTATAGCACTTTGCGGGATCGTATGCGAAGCACATTTTGCAGCACCAGTGTCGACTTTCCAATACCAGGCTCACCACCTATCAATATCAGAGACCCGGGCACGAGTCCACCGCCTAGCACCCGGTTGAGCTCATTGCTGGGTAAGGTGATTCGAGGAAGGTCTTCGGCTCTGATTTCGCTGATTTTTATTGGTGTCACCCGCTGCTTTGAGTTGCTCTCGGCCGGGTTGCCATAGCGGTTTTGCCGCGTTTTAGGGGCAACGGGTTCTTCAATATATGTGTTCCATTCACCGCAAGATGGACATTTGCCAATCCATTTGGGTGATTCCGCTCCGCAATTCTTGCAGAAGTACATTGTCTTGACTGTCTTGGCCATTGTGATAGGGCTATTTGTTTTTCAATGCGTTGCGACAAAATTCACTTATGGTAATGGCCGCAGCCACTCCCACGTTGAGCGATTCGCTAATGTCGCCGCTGTGTGGCCATGCCGGAATCAGGATGCGGTGGTCAACCCGTTTTGCAACCTTTGGGCTAATGCCTTGTCCCTCGTTTCCAAACACCACAAATGCATTATGTTGAAGATTAGCCGAATATATGTTGTCACCGTTGAGAAAGGTTCCATAGACGGGCATGTCGGGGTATTGGTCAAACAGTGATTGCAAGTCGCAATAGTGCACCTGCACGCGCGATATGGCGCCCATTGTGGCTTGGACCACTTTGTGGTTAAAGACATCGACGGTGGTCTTGCTTGCAAACACATCGCTGATGCCATACCAGTCGGCAAGGCGGATAATCGTGCCAAGGTTACCAGGATCTTGCACGTTGTCGAGCACAATGTTTAGCCCGTTATTGATTCGGGCGCTATCGATTGTGGGTGTGGGCTTTTCGTAAACGGCCAACACGTCGCTAGGGTTGTCGAACTGGGAAACCCGCGACATCTGTTGCCTGGTGGCAAACACTATTTTGTCGATGTGGCTGGAATTGCCGCATTGGTCATACCATGCCCTTGTGGCTATTAGCCACCGGCACTTGAAACTTGCCCAGGTGTCGCGTACGCACTTGGTTCCTTCGGCCACAAACAGGCCCTCTTCGTCTCGGCGTTTTTTTGATGCAAGCGATGCAACGGTCTTGATTATACCGTTGTTAATGTCCATCATATGACTAATTTTTTATTTTATTAAGGTGTAACTTAGCACAAAGTTAGCAACAAATCACACACCGCACAACCGGCACAGAATAAAATATCAATATTCTCTGGCACCGTCTTTTCACACTCACGCCAAGCGCTTCATGGGTAGAGGGCTAGCGTGTGTGCATCTCATTGGTTTAGGTATTTTAACACGTGGGCGATTGGGCGGGTCGGGCATTTTTGCTATTTTTGAACACATAACGTTTATGACAATGAGCTTGACTTGTTGCAAAGCCATTTTTATTTTTCAACCTTTTTAAATAAATGACTTATGAACGATATTTCTGACATCCTTAGAGCATTGCTCGACCAATATAGCAGGGCAAGTGATGTGGGACGTGAATTCAAGCAAATGATCGACTCCGACAGCACTCTTATGGCCGATTATAGGGAGTGGTGTGAGGCTATGGGCTACAACACTGCTACAGGATATAAGGACTATGTGGACGAATTGATAGATTCACGCAACTTTATTTGGGACAACATAAATGAGTAACAATAATACACAAACGCACACTGCAGTAGGCCAAACCATCATGCCCCCAGAATGGGCAGCTCAAGACGCCGTGCTTATTGCATGGCCACATGCGGCAACCGATTGGGCCTATATGCTCAACGAGGTAAAGGAAACTTACGTCAAGATAGCAAAGGCTATCACCGACGATGAACTGTTGCTGGTGGTGACGCCAGAAGTAGAATCTACCCGTTCTGAACTTATCGAGGCAGGAATCAATTTAGATAGGGTGAGGTTATACCCCATACCCGCCAATGATACCTGGGCTCGTGATTTTGGCCCAATAGCTGTGACACAGGATGGTACGGCTCGCCTTATCGACTTCAAGTTTAATGCTTGGGGTATGAAGTTTGCCGCCGATAAGGACAATTTGATTAATTCACGCCTCGACTTGTGTGAGGCATTCAAGTGTGCTCTTGTGAACCGCAATGGATTTGTCCTTGAGGGAGGATCAATAGAGAGCGATGGTTGTGGCACGATTTTGACCACAGCGGGTTGTCTGCTGTCGAAAAACCGGAATGGGCAACACTCTAAAAGTCAAATCGAACAAGAGTTGATGTCGACGCTTGGAGCCCGAAAGGTTCTATGGCTTGAGCATGGATCTCTGGTTGGCGATGACACTGATGGACATATCGACACCCTTGCCCGCTTTGCCCCGGGCAATGTGGTGATTTATGTGGGCACCGAAGATAAAACCGATGAGCAATATGCCGATTTGGCATTAATGGAACAACAACTCAGAGGGATGACCAATGCCGATGGCGAGCCGTTTAATTTAATAAAGCTTCCAATGCCCGACCCTGTTATTGACGATGACGGGAACAGGCTTCCGGCCACTTATGCCAATTTCTTGATAACTAATGGTAGCGTGCTGGTCCCCACTTACCGCCAAATTGCAAACGATGATTTGGCGCTAAAAATGATGCGGATTGCTTTTCCTCACTACAAAATCGTGGGAATAGATTGCACTCCGTTAATTAAGCAACACGGCTCACTGCATTGTGTCACAATGCAGTTGCCGCAAGGTACTGTAAATTTATGAAGATAGGAATAATTCAGCAGAACAACACACACGACATAACAGATAACCGTCGACGTCTGGTCGAGAAAATCTCAAAATTGGCATCGCAGGGGGCACAACTTGTGGTGTTGCAGGAATTGCATGATTCTCTTTATTTTTGTCAAGAGGAAAATGTGGATAATTTCAACTTGGCAGTCACCATACCCGGTCCTGAAACCGAAATATATGCGCAGGTTGCACGCGACAATGGCATTGTGCTTGTCTCCTCATTGTTTGAGCGGCGGGCGGCTGGCCTTTACCACAACACGGCCGTCGTGTTTGAGACCGATGGCACAATTGCCGGCCGATACCGCAAGATGCACATTCCTGATGATCCTGCATATTACGAAAAGTTTTATTTCACTCCCGGCGATCTGGGTTTTGCTCCAATCAACACCTCGGTAGGCCGCTTGGGTGTGCTGGTTTGCTGGGATCAGTGGTATCCCGAGGCCGCACGGCTCATGGCACTGCGTGGTGCCGAAATTTTAATATATCCCACAGCCATTGGATATGAATCGTCGGATACCGAAGCCGAGCAGCAACGTCAGCGTGAAGCGTGGACCACGGTTCAGCGTGGCCATGCTGTGGCCAATGGGTTGCCGGTGGTAACGGTCAATAGGGTAGGGCTTGAACCCGACCCGTCGGGGCGAACCAACGGCATACAATTCTGGGGCAGCAGTTTTGTGGCTGGCCCACAAGGCGAACTACTGTTTCGTGCGTCGGTCGACGCCGAGCATGAGGTCGTGGTCGACGTGGACATGGAGCGATGCGAGTCGGTAAGGCGTTGGTGGCCGTTTTTGCGCGACCGTCGCATAGACAGCTATGGCAGTATCCTTCGCCGCTACGACGACTGAAGGTTTACCTTGATCACATTTTGATAAGCTTCGCTTTTCGGGGCAACTCATAACATTAACTGCATTTAATTGTTTTGGGCAACAGCAATGCCCACCATGTTGTTACTTTTGCATTAACAAAATGTGAAAGAATATGGAGAATGCAATAGTAATAACCCCCAAAGTGATTAGCCGCATGTGCAATATGAGTATCGAAGACCAAAAGGCTGTTATGGAAACCTTGATTTGCGAGGAGGTTTTGAACACCGAGCGCACTCATCAGCTTTCGCCCATGCAGGAATTGTGTTACGTTTTCATGCGCGATTATATTCGTCGCGATTCTTTGAGCTATAATAGGGCCTACAGGGAAGAGTCGTCACTGGCTTGACACGGCACACTTCATCTCACTGATGATGACTTTTCGCTGCTGTTATGGCCTTGTTGATGCCCGGCTTTTTCGATTTAGACAAGAGTGCGGTTTTGAACCATGATGTCTTAAATGCTACTTCGAATAGTGTAAAAAATAGGCGGGATGGAAACCTGAAATTTCCATCCCGCCATTTTATTTATTTAGCGCACACAGTGGTGTGCAGTGGGTTTATTCGCCTTTGATTGCAGCTACGCCAGGCAGAGTTTTGCCCTCGATGGCCTCAAGCATTGCGCCACCACCGGTTGAAACGTAAGACACCTTGTCGGCAAGGCCAAACTTGTTGACAGCAGCCACTGAGTCGCCACCGCCAACGAGCGAGTAAGCACCCTTTTCAGTTGCTTCAGCCACATATTTGGCAATTTCGCCTGTACCTGTTGCAAAGTTGGGGAACTCAAACACACCCACGGGGCCGTTCCAAAGAATGGTCTTTGAGTTCAGAATGATTTCTTTCCAAATCTCGAGCGACTTGGGAGAAGCGTCCATGCCTTCCCAGCCTTCGGGAATGTCGAATATGTCAACGATTTTGCGGTTTGCGTCGTTAGAGAAAGAATCGGCAGCTACAGTTGCAACCGAGAGACTGAGGTTTACGCCTTTTTCCTTAGCAGCCTGCATCACGTTGAGTGCTTCGGGAATCAGGTCGTCTTCGTGCAGAGAGCATCCGATGTTGCCGCCTTGAGCCTTAACGAAAGTGTAGCCCATGCCACCACCGATAATCAGGTTGTCAACCTTGTCGAGGAGGTTCTTGATCACGCCGAGTTTCGATGAAACCTTGCTGCCGCCGATGATGGCGGTGAAGGGGTGCTGTGCGTTTTTCAGCACATTGTCAATTGCGGTAACCTCTTTTTCCATTAAGTAGCCAAGCATCTTGTTGTCTTGGTCGAAATAGTCGGCAATGACGGCGGTAGATGCGTGGCGACGGTGTGCTGTGCCGAATGCATCGTTCACATAGCAGTCGGCATAGCTTGCTAATGTTTTGGCAAACGCCTTCTGACGCTCTTTCATCTCTTTCTTGGCAGCGTCGTATGCAGGATCGGCCTTGTCGATGCCCACGGGCTTGCCTTCCTCTTCAGGATAGAAACGAAGGTTCTCGAGCAGCAAAGCCTCACCAGGCTTGATGGCAGCAGCTGCTTCGGCAGCGTTTCCACAGTCGGGGGCGAACTTCACGTCAACGCCGAGAGCGGCTGAGACGGCTTCTACAATCTGGCTAAGTGACAGTTTGGGATTCACTTTGCCTTTGGGCTTGCCCATGTGTGACATGATCACGAGGCTACCACCGTCAGCAAGAATCTTCTTCAGAGTGGGGAGTGCGCCGCGAATACGGGTGTCGTCGGTGATTTTGCCTTCTTCGTTCAATGGAACGTTGAAGTCAACGCGTACAATTGCCTTTTTACCAGCGAAATTGTAATCATTAATGTTTGCCATATTAATTAAATTATTTTTTGATAATGATAAACTTGTTTCTTTTCTGAATGCAAAATTATAAAATTAATTTCATCCGCTTACCTAAAAGCTGGTTAAATCACGAAAAAATTCCATAATCGCTGAGCAGCTTGTCCATCTGGCTGTTCAGCTCGGCGGCTTTTTGAGCAGCAACTTCTGCAAAATCGTCACCGCTAGAGGCATGGATGATTCCGCGTGACGAGTTAACTATAAGTCCGCATGTGCTGTTCATTCCGTATTTTGCCACATCCTCAAGGCTGCCGCCTTGAGCACCAACTCCAGGCACGAGCAGGAAATTGTCGGGCGCCAGTTCTCTGATATGGGTGAACAATGGTGCTTGTGTGGCACCGGTCACATACATCATGTTGTCGGCATTGCCCCATTGCTGTGATTTTTTGATAACCGTTTCAAACAATTCTTTGCCTTGGCCATCAGCAATGTGCTGAAAGTCGAGTGAGCCCTTGTTTGATGTCAATGCTAGCAGAATCACCCACTTGTCAGGGTATCCGAGAAATGGCACCACACTGTCTTCCCCCATGTAGGGGGCCACGGTTAGTGCGTCCACGTTCAGGGTTTCGAAGAAACTCTTGGCATACATCTTAGATGTGTTCCCAATGTCGCCTCTTTTGGCATCGGCAATAATTAACAAATCGGGGTGGTTTTTGCGAATATAGGCAACGGTGTCCTCAAATGCCTGATATCCTTTTGTGCCCTGCACCTCATAAAAAGCGAGGTTTGGCTTAAAAGCAATGGCGTGCTTGGCGGTGGCGTCGATTATGGCCTTGTTGAAAGCCAGGATGTCGCCATTGAGGCTTTGCGGCATTTTGCTCAAATCAGGATCCAACCCTACGCACAAGAATGAGCGTTTTTTCTTAATCTGCTCAAAGATTTGTTGTCTGTTCATGAACAAGTATTATAAAATGGTGATTTTTTTCTGTGTGTGCTTTCGGCTTTTTTAAAACTCGTTAAAGCTCACTTTCCTTGAGTTTTTCAGCATTCTCGGCCACAATCAGGTGGTCGATGCAGTCTTGGATGTCGCCATCCATAAAAGCCGGTAAATTATATATGGTGTAGCCTATGCGGTGATCGGTGATGCGGCCTTGCGGGTAGTTGTAGGTGCGTATCTTTGCCGAGCGGTCGCCGGTAGAAACAAGTGTTTTGCGCCGCGATGCAATGTCGTCGACATATTTTTGATGCTCGTGGTCGTAGATGAATGTTCTCAGTCGAGCCAGGGCACGTTCCTTGTTTTTGGGCTGGTCGCGCGTTTCGGTACACTCTATCAAAATTTCTTCCTGCTTGCCTGTGTTGGGATTGGTCCACATATAGCGCAGGCGCACGCCCGAGTTCACTTTGTTCACATTCTGTCCGCCGGCTCCACCGCTGCGGAAAGTGTCCCACTTGATTTCGCCCTCGTTGATTTCCACCTCAAACGGTTCGGCTTCGGGCAGCACTGCTACCGATGCGGCCGATGTGTGTACGCGGCCCTGTGTCTCGGTTACAGGCACACGCTGCACGCGGTGTACTCCCGACTCATATTTGAGCGTGCCATACACGCCATCACCGGTAACACTCATTATGATTTCTTTGTAGCCGCCTGCTGCGCCTTCGCTGCAACTCGACACTTCCACTTTCCAGCCCTTCGACTCGCAATAGCGCACATACATGCGAGCCAAGTCGCCTGCAAAGAGGGCAGCTTCATCGCCGCCGGTGCCGCCTCTGATTTCCAGAATTGCATTCTTTGAGTCTTCGGGATCTTCGGGAATAAGAAGCAGCTTGATTTCTTCTTCGAGCTGTGGCAGGCGGGCTGAGTTGTTTTCAATTTCCTCCTTGGCCATTGCCCTTAGGTCGTCGTCGCTTTCTTCTTCAAGCAGCATTTTAGCCTCATCGATGTCCTGAACAAGCTTTCGGTATTCTCCGGTGGCCTTCAGCAAATTCTCAAGACTTTTATATTCTTTTGTGAGCTTTACGTATCGGCTACGGTCGGCTATCACTTCGGGGTCGGTAATGAGGGTCCCTATTTCCTGAAATCGGGCATCAAGGCCTTCAAGCCGTTTCAATAATGGTGTTTCAGCCATATGATTATTAGTGGTGAAATTTATTTGGTTCTATAAATTGACTGTTATGGTCTGCTCAATTATCTGATGTGTAGCACACAAGCTGCTGTTACCATAGTTGGGCAAGGTTTTCGGTAAACATTTTCACCGAAATAGCCAGCAGGATGATACCAAAGAACTTGCGTATGAAGTATATGCCGCTTGCCCCAAGCAGGTTTTGCACCTTGTCGGTCATGCTGATAACGATGTAGACCCACACCATGTTGAGCAGAAGCGCTATCATGATGTTGATGTCGGAATACATCGCCTTAAGTGAAATCAATGTGGTGAATGAGCCAGCTCCCGCAAGCAGCGGGAACACAAGAGGCACAAGGGTGGCTTCCTTAATGGGCCCGGTGTTTTTGAAGATCTCCACATCGAGAATCATTTCAAGGGCCATAAAGAAAATCAAGATGGCACCGGCAGCTGCAAACGACTCGATATTACATCCGAAAATGTTGAGAATCAGGTTACCGCCATAAAAAAATCCCACCATCAAGCCATAAGAGATAAGGGTGGCCTTTATGGCACTCACATTCTTGCCTCTGGATTTAAGCTGGATTATGATTGGCACGGCGCCGATGATGTCGATAATACCCAAAAGCACAAGGAATGCGCTCAAAGTTTGCTGGAAATTAAAATGTCCAAATTCGGTCATAGTGTCAATTAAAAATGAGGTTGTTGTCGTTTAAATTACTAAAAATCGGGTAAGCCCATAATGCTTAGGCACCGAGGTGAACAATGGTTCACTACTACAAAATTAATTGATTTTTTCCGATGGTGCAAGCACCCTTTCATTTGTTAAATAGGGAGTTATCGCACTACTGATAATTATATTTGCCTAGGGCGGCAACATTTCGTTGTGATTATGAACTTTTTTGTTTAATTTTGCATGGTTTTCTCGATAATAGCGTTAAAACCATCAAAAAACAATAAAACAGCATTATCTAGATGAGAAAGACAAAAAAAGCTGTTCTTGTACTTGAGGATGGCAGCAAATTTGAAGGATATTCTTTCGGGTTTGAGAAAGCATGTGCTGGCGAGGTCGTGTTTAACACGGCAATGACAGCCTACCCCGAGAGCCTCACAGATCCTTCTTATCTCGGTCAAATTTTAGTTTCAACCTATCCCCTTATTGGCAATTATGGTGTCCCCACGCGCGAAGTGGGCGACAGTGGCATGAGTGATTATCTCGAAAGTGAGAAAATTCACCCTGAGGCAATCATTTGCCAAGACTATTCATGGGACTATAGTCACTGGGATGCAGCCAGCAGTTTGAGTGAATGGCTCAAAGAGGAGCAAGTGGTTGGCTTAGGCGGTATCGACACTCGCGCCTTGACGAAGCATTTGCGCGAGAACGGTTCCCTTTTAGGCAAGATTATCGTAGAGGGGTGTGACGATATTGAGTTTTACGACCCCAATCAGGAAAATCTTGTGGGTAAGGCCAGCTGCTCTGATGTGCGCGAATACGGTCCTGCCGATGGCAAAAAGGTCGTTCTCGTTGATTGTGGTGTGAAAAACAACATCATCCGCTGTTTGGTGAAAAGAGGGGCTCATGTGATAAGGGTTCCATGGAACTATGATTTTACGGCTATCGACTATGATGGCTTGTTTATAGCAAACGGCCCTGGTAATCCCGATTTTGCAGTCGACACGGTCAAAAACATACGCAAAGCCTTGGCAATAGGCAAACCCATATGCGGAATATGCATGGGTAACCAACTGCTGTCGAAGGCCGCTGGCGCAAAGACCTATAAACTGAAATACGGGCACAGGAGCCAGAACCAGCCTGTGCGTGAAGTGGGCACCGACAAGTGCTTCATTACATCGCAGAATCACGGATTTGCAGTCGATGCCTCAACGCTGCCCGATGATTGGGAACCGCTGTTTGTCAATATGAACGACGGAACTAACGAAGGCATTCGCCACAAATCAAAACCGTTTTTCTCAACCCAGTTCCATCCCGAAGCCTGTGGCGGTCCGACCGACACCGAATTCGTGTTCGACAAATTCATGGATCTACTCAAATAAAGCCCTTTTCACTATTGAATAATTATGGATAAAAAGAATATCAAAAAAGTTTTAATACTGGGTTCGGGTGCGCTGAAGATAGGTGAGGCTGGCGAATTTGACTATTCCGGCTCTCAAGCACTCAAGGCACTTAAGGAGGAACACATCAAAACCGTGCTCATCAATCCTAATATTGCCACAGTACAGACTTCTGACGAATTTGCCGACAAGATATATTTCCTTCCGGTAACACCATATTTTGTTGAAAAGGTAATCGCTAAAGAGCGTCCCGATGGAATTCTTCTCTCGTTTGGCGGACAGACCGCACTGAACTGTGGTGTTGCACTCCACAAGGACGGAATCCTAGAGAAGTATGGGGTGGAGGTGCTTGGTACGCCTGTGGAGGCTATCATGAACACTGAAGACCGCGAGCTTTTTATCGACAAGCTTGATGAGATAAATGTGAAAACCATCAAGAGCGAGGCTGTTGAAACCATTGATGACGCATTGCGCGCAGCCAGCGAAGTGGGATACCCGGTGATTGTGCGTGCCGCCTATGCACTTGGCGGCTTGGGCAGCGGCTTCTGTGACAACGAGACGGAATTACGCACGTTGGTCGAGAAAGCACTGTCGTTCTCTCCTCAGGTGCTTGTTGAGAAATCACTCAAAGGATGGAAAGAAATTGAATATGAGGTGGTGCGTGACCGTTTCGACAATTGCATCACGGTGTGCAATATGGAGAACTTCGACCCGCTGGGCATCCACACGGGCGAGAGCATAGTTGTGGCTCCGTCGCAAACTCTCAGCAACGCCGACTACCATAAGCTCCGCGAGCTTTCAATTAAGATAATCCGCCATGTGGGCATTGTGGGCGAGTGCAATGTGCAATATGCCTACGATCCGAAATCAATGGACTATCGTGTGATTGAGGTTAATGCACGACTGAGCCGAAGCTCGGCCCTGGCCTCAAAGGCCACAGGATATCCACTCGCGTTTGTCGCTGCAAAACTCGGCTTGGGTTATGGCCTGTTTGATTTGAAGAACTCAGTGACCAAGGTCACTAGTGCTTTCTTTGAACCGGCACTCGACTATATCGTATGTAAGATTCCTCGTTGGGACCTTGGTAAATTCCATGGTGTGAAGCGCGAAATCGGTTCTTCAATGAAATCGGTGGGTGAAGTGATGGCAATCGGCCGCACTTTTGAGGAAGTGATTCAAAAGGGCTTACGCATGATAGGCCAAGGCATGCACGGATTTATTGAAAATAAGCCTGTGGTTGTTTCCGACATAGAGCGTGCGCTGAAAGAACCAACCGATCGTCGCATTTTCGTCATTGAGTCGGCACTGCGGCACGGTTACACAGTCGATCAAGTTCACGAACTTACCAAAATTGATAAATGGTTCCTTTACAAGTTGCAGAACCTGATTGACACCACAAAGGAGCTCGAGACATATCACGAAATAAATGACATTCCCGCCGATCTTTTAAAGCTTGCCAAGCAGCAAGGATTCAGCGATTTCCAGATAGCAAGAGCTGTGCTTCAAAAGCGTGTGGGCAACGGGCGTGAAGGCAATCTTGCCGTGCGTGCATTGCGCAAGAAGTATGGCATCACTCCCGTGGTGAAACAAATCGACACTCTAGCCGCTGAATATCCGGCCAAGACCAATTACCTGTATCTCACGTACAATGGCAATGAACATGACATTGCTTACGAAAACGACAAGCGTTCGGTGATTGTGGTTGGATCGGGTGCCTATCGCATAGGTAGCTCGGTGGAGTTTGACTGGTGTAGCGTCAATGCCTTGATGACCGTCAAACGTGAGGGATGGCGCTCCGTGATGATAAATTACAACCCCGAAACCGTATCTACCGACTATGATATGTGCGACCGCCTCTATTTCGATGAACTGACGTTTGAGCGCGTTATGGATATCATCGACCTCGAGACGCCTCACGGTGTGATACTTTCAACCGGTGGCCAGATTCCCAACAACCTTGCCATGCATCTCGATGCCCAGCATGTCAACATTCTGGGTACACAAGCAAAATATATCGACAATGCTGAAGACCGTCACAAGTTCTCGGCTATGCTCGACTCGCTGGGTATTGACCAGCCGGCTTGGCGTGAGCTCACATCTCTCGACGACATTCACGATTTTGTGGCCGAAGTGGGCTACCCGGTTTTGGTTCGTCCCTCGTATGTGCTTTCGGGTGCTGCAATGAACGTCTGCTCAAACGACGATGAGTTGGAGCGCTTCTTGCGCCTTGCTGCCAATGTGTCGCATGAGCACCCTGTGGTGGTGAGCTCATTTATCCAAAACGCAAAGGAGATAGAGTGGGACAGCGTGGCTCAAAATGGTGAGATTAAGCTTTATGCCATCAGTGAGCACATTGAGTTTGCCGGAGTGCACTCTGGTGATGCTACAATTCAGTTCCCGCCGCAAAAGCTTTATGTTGAGACCATTCGCCGCATAAAGAAGATAAGTAGCCAAATAGCCAAGGCTCTCAATATCAGTGGTCCTTTCAATATTCAATACCTTGCCAAGAACAACGATATCAAGGTGATAGAATGTAACTTGCGTGCATCCCGAAGCTTCCCGTTTGTTTCCAAGGTGCTGAAAGTGAACTTTATTGACCTTGCTACTAAGGTGATGCTGGGCATCCCCGTAGAGAAACCTTCGAAAAACGTGTTTGACCTTGACTATGTAGGTATCAAGGCTTCTCAATTCTCATTCTCTCGCTTGCAGGGTGCCGACCCCGTGCTTGGTGTCGACATGTCGTCGACCGGTGAAGTGGGATGCTTGGGCGAAAACACTAGTGAGGCTCTCTTGAAATCAATGCTTTCGGTGGGGCAGAAAGTTCCTCAGAAGGGAATTCTGCTTAGCACGGGAACTGCCAAACAAAAAGCCGACTTGCTTGATTCGGCAATGATGCTCCACAAAAAGGGGTATAAGCTTTATGCTACAGGTGGAACACATAAATATCTCAACGATAATGGAATTCCGGCACTTCTTGTGCATTGGCCAAGCGAACCTGACAAGGAACCGCAAGCATTGGATTTGCTCCACCGCAAGCAGATTGACTTGGTGATTAATATTCCCAAGAACCTCACATCGGCAGAGCTCACCAATGGCTACAAGATACGTCGTGCAGCAGTCGACTTGAATGTGCCGCTCATAACAAATGCCCGCCTAGCATCGGCATTTATCGATGCGTTCTGCAGCCTTAAGCCCGATGATGTGGAAATTAAGGCTTGGGATGAGTATTAAAGCTGCGTTGTTAAAGTAAGAATTTAATTTTAATAGTCTAAAAGGCGTGGCCATAATCGGTCACGCCTTTTGTTTAACCCCTATATCATTTATGGCAAGGGAACGTCTTTTCAAGTTTAAGCAGTTTCAAGTCAGCCATAGCCGGTCGGCCATGAAAGTGGGCACCGATGCTGTGCTGTTGGGGGCTTGGTGTTACACCCACGGGGCCAATCGTGTGTTTGACGTTGGCACGGGTTGCGGTGTAATAGCGCTTATGGTTGCCCAGCGCAACGCTTCGGCTCAAATTGAGGCTATTGATATCGCACCAAGTGCCGTTGAGGAGGCGTTTCAAAACTTTCAATCGTCGCCTTGGTCTGATAGGCTGAGCGCGCGACTTGTTGATTTCAGGAAGTTTGTGGAAGAGGATAGTGACAGAA
The DNA here is from genome assembly GCA_963612465.1 of Bacteroidaceae bacterium. GTDB lineage: Bacteria > Bacteroidota > Bacteroidia > Bacteroidales > Muribaculaceae > Sodaliphilus. Next base: position 69,751 of record CAVDUV010000009.1, read on the forward strand.
AATTTGATTTGATTGTGTCGAATCCGCCGTATTTTTCAAGTGGTGAGCTGCCCAATGGAGAAGACAGGGTCATGGCTCGCCACTCCATAGAACTCACATTCCACAGTTTGCTGTCGGGGGCGGCGTCATTGCTTGCCCCGGAAGGCCGACTTGCCATTGTTACTCCAGCCGATTGCCAGGAAGAAGTGAATAGCTGTGCGGCATTTGCCGGATTGCATTTGGTGAGGATGTTGCGTGTGGTGCCCACCGAGGGCGCCGACGTGAAGAGGCTACTTTGGGAATTTAAGCTGTCGTCACAGCCATTGCAGGAGCAAAGCCTCGTTATCGAAAAGGGCCCTCTGGATTACACTGATGAATACAGAAACTTATGCCGCGATTTTTATCTCAAGTTCTGAGTGTGTTGATAAGTTGATTCACGGCTTGCTCATATTTTGACATTGATGTGGCCTTGTGAATCATTTTTCGCATCTTTCTGTCTGCATCAGGCAGCATCAGTTCCCACAGGTTTTGCATCTTTCGCAGCAGTTGTGCCTCTCCGCCGTTAAGCCGTTGGGCATATCCCTCCAGTAATTCATGGTGAAACATAGCCACATTTTCGGCCGTAAGTCCCTTATCGCTCATTATGGCCGGATTTGCTATAGCCCCGCGGCCTATCATCACGCCTTGTAGTGTGGGCCATGCCTCAAAAGCGTTGTTCATGTCAGTCTTATTGCATATTTCACCATTGAATATTATCGGCATGCGGCATGCCTTTAAAAAGTTTGGCAGTTCCTCGGTCAGCAAGCTTCCCTTGTATTGCTGGCGGCCTATGCGCGGATGGATGGTGACTTGGCTCACATTGTAGTCGTTCAGTATCGGCAGTATGTCCATCCATTGATTGGCCACATCCCACCCCAATCTCATTTTCACAGAATATGTCATGCCGCTTATTTCGCTCAGGCTTTGCATCAGCGACGTCACCTCTTGTGGATACTGCAGCAGTCCGGATCCCTTGTGGTGCATGGCAATTGGCGGGAAGGGACAGCCCAGGTTGATGTCGATGGTGTCGTATCCCAAATCCTTGATTTCAAGAACCAACTTTTTGGCATCTTCGGCCCTGCACGCTATGATTTGTGGCACAATAGGGGCCGAATTGTTCTCAGGCAAAATATCGCGCATATCGCGTTTTAGAATTTCGCCATGCTCAAGCCTCACGAATGGTGTGTAATATTTGTCGAATCCGCCGAAGATTCTGTGGTGGGCATTTCGCCAAATATTGTCGGTGTAGCCTTGGAGTGGAGCACACAATATGGATTGGTTTGTGTTCATTTATGTCTGTGATTGTGCGATTGAGTTGTGATACTGATACTTGTCCGCAAAATTACTCCATTTTTGCAATGTGGGCAACATGCCGGTTTGGGTCGAGGCGTTTTCTCTTGCGTTAATTATTCTCCTATTTCTAAATAATATATTACATTTGCATAGATTTTTAAAAGTGGTAAAAAGATGAAATTCTTTAAACTCGTTTTCTGTGCGATTCTGCTTGCGATATCGTCGTCTTGTTCTAATGTCAACGACAAGATGGTGAAGATGATTCCTGCTGATTCCAAGGGCGTGATTTGCGTGAAGACCCCTGAAATCATTAAGAAGGCAGAACTCGTTAAAAACGGCGATTATGTGCTTCCGGCACAGCTCAAAAAAATAATCGAATCGCATAAGTCGTCGGTACTTTGCGCTTTAGCTTCCGATATGGCTAATTCGGGGCTCGACTATGAGCACAACATATATGTGTTTTTAACCGATAGGGTGTTTAAGACGGTGGCGTTGTTTCCGCTCGGCGATGAATCAAAGGCGATGGAAACACTGGAAAAGGTTACCGACAATGGCTCCACTGAAATCAGTGGCATTAAATACATCAACAACCAGGACACATATTACGTGGCGAAAAACGGAGTGCTTCTTGTGGGTACTCTAAACAAGCTCACCGACCCAAAATCGGCTGTGGCCGAAGCAGTGCGCATATTAGACCAAGAGAAGACGAGCATAACCGACAACAACGATGTGAAGAAATGCTTGAACGACGAGGGGGAATTAAATGCCTACTTAGACGTCAAGGGACTAAATGCTCTGCTTGGCAAAAACAAGCGGTATCAGCAGTTATTACAAAAAATGCCCATCATAGGCATTTTTACCGAAAGCGACATCAAAGCCCTTGTGTGCAATCTGAAAATTGACAAAAGCACGGCCGGTGTCAGTGCTAAAATCAAGGTCGACGACAACAGCGACTATGTGAAGCTCTTGAGCACTACCCTGGGTAAGCCGTCAGGCGATTTCCTTAAGGTGATTCCAAACTCTATGGAATATATAGTGTCGATGAGCATAAATGGTGCGAATTTTTCTAAATTGGCACAAATGCAGCAAATCACCAATGCATTCAAGAAGGTTCCTAATATGGCCCAGCTCGACCTTTCGGGTATTGTGAGCACTATAAACGGACCTTTGGCCATTGGTCTTGCGCGCGACCCGTATCTGCACGGTGAGTGGAACATGGTGATTGCGGCCAAAGCCCAAAATCCCGATTTGATCTTGGGAAACATAATCCGTTATGCCCAGTCGATGGGGCAGGCTCCTGAAAAGTATGATTCTGAATACGTCTACCAATACAATAACAAGCAGGTGAATGTGGGCGTGAATGGCGATGTGGTGTATGTGAAAATGCTTGATTACGAGCAAACTGAGGGTTACGCCTATGAGCTGCCTGATGTGCGCGATTTTTTCGCTAAAAGCCCAATTGGAATATTTGTGCATTCCAAACTCGACACCACCTCTGGTTTCTTCAATTTCGGCATCACTAACTATGTGGATGGCGCAGGCTTTTTCTATACACAAAACGAGACCGACAATGCGGCGCTTGTGCTGCTTGAGATTTTATGTGCCGCACAGGGTGGTGATGGGCAGGACTCGGCTGATGAGGAAGTTGACCTTAATGAGCTTACCGGTGCCGGTGATTTTATGCAATCGATGAGTGAGTAACAGGCTGCAACGGTCTTGAATTAAATCTGCAATGAAAGCCCAATTTTCAAAACATTTGGTGTCATATCACCGTTCTGTTCCTGCTTATGGGGGCGAATTGATTAACTGCAAACCCACGTATTTCATACGAATCGTAGACGAATCGACTTCAAAATACGGCGTAGGGGAGTGTGCGGTGCTTCCGGGGGTCTCTCCTGAGTATAACGATGTTGAAGCTTATGAGGCCAAATTACACGAGCTTTGCGCCAATGTGTCGCTTGGAAAGTCAACCGACTTGATGGAATTCTCGTCAATTATGTGTGGTTTTGAAAGTGCTATACAAGACTTTTCAAGCGGTTGTCGCAGAGTGTATTACGACAATCCGTTCACGACTGGCAATTGTTCGGTGCCCTCGGTTGGTTTTGTGACTGTTACTTCTCCCGATGAAACTCTGGCTCATTTTTCAGAATGTGTGTCATTGGGTTACACCACCATAAAACTGTCGATGGCAGATGCTGATATTGACAATCTGCTCGACGTGATAAAGCTGATTCGCGCAGGGCATGACAGCCAAGCCGTAAAAATAAGGCTGGATGCCAATGGCCTCTTGCAGCCCGATGAAGTGATGCGTCTTACCAAACTGTTGCCACTGCACTCAATTCAGTGTTTGGAGCAACCCATAGCCGTAGGCCAATGGGAACAGATGGCACAATTGTGCTCCGAGTCAACAATTCCAATTGGGCTCGACGAGGAGTTGGCTGGAGTAGTAAATCCGATGGCAATGATGCAGCTTATTCGCACCATTAAGCCACACATACTGTGTGTGAAACCCTCGCTTTGTGGCGGCTTCTCTACCGCAATCCATTGGCTGAAAATGTCGGCACAGTTTAATCTTGGCTGTTGGATTGCTTCGGTAGGAGAAACCTGTGTGGGGCTCGATGCCTTGTGCCAGTGGACTGCAATGCTGCAGCCGCGAATAGCTCAGGAAATCGACGTGAATAATGCTTTGGTGGGCAGTTTCGGCATAGAGCGTGGCAACATCACACGAAATGTGGATACTACTCCCATGGCCGATTTTGATTGGGTTGATTGACTCCACATTGGTGTGTTCAACACAAAAGATCAATCCTGATTTTAGCAAGACGGCAGAAGCAGTAGTGTTTTTTATGAATAGAAAGTGAAATAATAGAGCTCGGATTTGTGAAATAGGGTTAATTAGGGTACTTTTGTGTAGATTAGTTGAGAACAAACATAAACTTAAACATTCATGAATTTCAGTTGTAATCGAATTATAGCCACTCTTTTGGCTATTATGATGGTTTGCCAATTTGCCGTAGCGAGAGAATATTCGCTAAGCGCCGCAAAATTAAAATCTATGAAGGTTGATGCGGTGAAAAGCATCGATGCATTTAATGTGTCGCTAGGGAAAGTATATAAATCGGCAACTGCCCCAGGCACGTCAAAGAGCACATATGTGGAGCTTAATCCGGGTAACTACCTGTCATTCTCAAGCGAATTGAAAATCAAAAGCATATCCATTCTGTGTGGCGATGGCTCCCCTAAAGAATTGTATATTAATGATGAAAAGCCTGATTTGGTTCAACTGAAGACTAATCTCTATAGGTGGGACAGTCCCGACAGTTGTGGCGTGAATGATGTGAAATTCACATATTGCTGCAAAAGCACCGACAGCAAAGCCGAGAAGTCGGCAAAGGCGGTACAATTAAAGGAGTTTACGATAGAATATTTTGATGATGTGACTTTGGCAAAGTCATTGACCGATGCAACGTGCGACTTGTGCATATTGTCGGGTGACGATCTGGTTGGCGTGAAGCAACTTGTGGATAATGCCAACAACAATGCCGTCTACACTTTAGTGAAGGATGCTACAGGAAACTCTATTGCGGAAAGCCCTCAGGAGGGTGGTGAGCCTTATATTATAGATGTGAAAACGGGCCGACGTCAAGAGAACTACGACCAAAGCAACTGGATTATTGTAGCCTCTACGGCTAATATTGCCGGCCGCCCAATAAAATCGCTGATTGGCCGATATGACAAAGCTAATCCATATCTGTTTAACGCGTTTTCGGTTGATATGGAAAACTGTGAAGAGAGTTACACTCCCAATGTGTATTGCCCGGTCAATTTTATGGGAAACTCCCTCCAAGCCGGAGCTGACGAGAAAAATTACTTTTTCATGGCGCCTAAGATGTACGAATATGCCAATATCGTATATGCCGTGTATGCTGGTGACAATAAGTTTTACACTCCTAAGCGTGTGGGAAATGGTGTGAACAAGCTGGACTTCTCTGGCGGATTTGAGGTTTCTTACCGCTTTAATGTGGAGTCGGACCCCGATTTACAAGTAGGGGGCGCGTATGAGTTTGAGGCAGTGATATTGCCTCTAGCCGAAAGTGAAGCGCAATTTGTCACGTTTGAGCCAAATACCGACCAGGGTATCTCGGAGATATACCTCGTTTGCCCGTTGAATCTAAGCAGCAACACGCTGCCCACATCAATAGATGCAACAATGACCGGCAACAAAGAAGTGAGTTCTGTGACTTATTATAATTTAGCCGGTGTATCGGCCTCCACTCCGTTCAGTGGCGTCAATATTGTGCGCACCCAATTCACCGATGGCACAAGAAAAGTGACAAAACTGCACTTTTAGTCATCGTCGATGCAACCACCACACAGTCAGTCAAAGTCGCATAACCAGTGGCGACTTTGACTGACTGTGCTTATGTGCCTTAGTGAAACGCAAAGTGACAAAATGACCATTGACGCATAAATCATGACATTGGCACGAAGTGTGCAATACCAATAACGGCTGAATCGAACAAGATTCAGGGCCATAAATTGATATTAACATTAAAACATACGTTATTATGACAATCAAACCATTATCAGACAGAGTTCTTATTGAACCGGCAAAAGCTGAAGAGGTTACTGCAGGTGGAATCATTATCCCCGACAGTGCAAAAGAGAAACCGCTAAAAGGCGTTGTGAAAGCCGCAGGAAACGGCACAAAAGACGAGGAAATGGTGGTGAAGGCTGGAGATACCGTTTTGTATGGTAAATATGCTGGCACCGAGATTGAAGTAGACGGAGAAAAACTTCTCATGATGCGTCAATCTGACATTTTGGCAATTGTTGAAGAATAAGAATTAGGAGGATAAAATTATGGCAAAAGAGATAAAATTCGATATCAAGGCTCGTGAGGAACTGAAAAAAGGAGTTGATCAACTGAGCAATGCAGTGAAAGTGACACTTGGCCCTAAGGGTCGTAACGTGATTCTTGACAAGAAGTTCGGCGCCCCGCACATCACTAAAGACGGTGTGAGTGTGGCACGCGAGGTGGAGCTCGAAGACGAATTCCAGAACATCGGCGCTCAAATCGTTAAGGAAGTGGCTCAAAAGACTGGTGATGACGCCGGCGACGGAACAACCACCGCTACTGTGCTTGCACAAGCCATTATAACCGAAGGCTTGAAGAATGTGACAGCAGGTGCCAACCCAATGGACCTCAAACGCGGTATCGACAAGGCCGTGGCAAAGGTGGTTGAGGGCATCAAGGCTCAGGCACACGAAGTTGATGACGACTATGCCAAGATTGAGAATGTGGCCCGCATTTCGGCCAACAACGACACTAAGATCGGCAAGCTCATTGCCGAGGCAATGAAGAAAGTGAAGAAAGACGGTGTGATTACCGTAGAGGAGGCCAAAGGCACCGACACACGCGTTGAGGTGGTTGAGGGTATGCAGTTCGACCGCGGCTACATTTCACCTTACTTTGTAACCAACACCGAGAAGATGGAATGCGAAATGGAGCATCCTTATATCCTGATCTACGACAAGAAGATCTCGGTTCTTAAAGACATGCTTCCCATTCTCGAGAAATCAGCTCAGAGTGGCCGTCCGTTGCTCATTATTGCTGAGGATGTTGACAGTGAGGCTCTTGCCACTCTCGTGGTGAACCGACTCAGAGGCTCTCTGAAAATCTGCGCCGTAAAGGCTCCAGGTTTTGGCGACCGTCGCAAGGAGATGCTCGAAGACATTGCAACACTGACCGGTGGCCTCGTGATTTCAGAGGACAAGGGCATTAAGCTCGATGGTGCCACAATCGACATGCTTGGCACAGCCGAGAAGGTGACTGTTAATAAGGAAAACACCACCATCGTGAATGGTGCCGGTGCTAAGGAAAGCATTGCCGACCGTGTAGCCCAAATCCGTTCTCAAATCGAAACCACTAAGTCGCAATACGATAAGGAGAAACTTCAGGAGCGTCTTGCCAAACTGGCAGGTGGCGTGGCTGTGCTCTACATTGGTGCCCCGTCGGAGGTTGAGATGAAAGAGAAGAAAGACCGCGTTGACGATGCACTGAGCGCAACACGTGCCGCAGTAGCTGAGGGTATTGTTCCTGGTGGCGGTGTGGCTTACATCCGTTGCGTGAAGAGCCTTGAGAACTTGGTTGGTGAAAATGCCGATGAGACTACCGGTATAAACATTATCAAGCGTGCCATTGAGGAACCTCTCCGTCAGATTGTGCACAATGCCGGACTTGAAGGCGCTGTCGTTGTTCAAAAGGTTAAGGACGGTGAAGGCGATTATGGCTACAACGCATATCTCGACAAATATGAGAACCTGTTTGAGACTGGTGTGATTGATCCTGCCAAGGTGGCTCGTGTCGCCCTTGAGAATGCAGCCTCAATTGCAGGTATGTTCCTCACAACAGAATGCGTCATCGCTGAAAAGAAGGAAGAGAATCCTGCTCCCGCAGCAAATCCAGGCATGGGTGCGGGCATGATGTAATAAGTCAGGAAAAGAAAAAATACGCATAACTCTTGAAGAGCCGCGGGTCGATGTTTATTTCGACTCGCGGCTTTCTTTATTGCGTTAGTTGGTGGCGTTTAATTGCGTATGTAATAGATTTTGACTAAATTTGTAATTGAAATAGTGTCACTTTTTGTGGTGAACACGTTGATTCCCAGGCTGCTGGATTAACACTCCGGCATTTGGGCGAATTATGTATATAGGTGAACGCTACTCACCGCTTATTGAACGATATTTATTTTGAAATTAGGTAACACAGTTAATAGCAAGCAATTAGTGATAATAGCCTGTGTGCTACCGTTGATTAATGGCCGCTTAACGATAGTTAACCCATTTTTGACTCCAAAAATGAGATGTGCATTTAATCTTAATGAAATGGAGGTTGGGTATGGCAATTGAATTGACAGTCACATTCTTGTTGGGCTTGTTGGCGTCGTGGCTCATAATACCGCGGCTGCTAAAGGCGTCATGTAGTCGCAAAATGCTTGATCATCCCAATGCCCGTAAGATTCATGAAGGCGACATTCCCCGTGTGGGCGGAATAGCAATATTCCTTTCATCGCTGATAGCAATAACTGTCGTCTCGGTTTACATATTGGCCACGGGCGACACGCAGTTCAATCTTCAGGGGGTGAATCTGCCTCTGTTGGTTGTGTCGTTGCTGTTCTTGTCGGTTTTCGGCGTGATTGACGACATGCATGGTCTTCGATACCGGATGAAATTTTTGGGACAGATAGTGGCCGGTGTGCTGATGTGTGCCTCTGGGTTGTGGATTAACAACTTGCACGGGCTTTTCGGCGTGGCCGAGGTGGCGCCAGCCATTGGATGGCCGTTTACCGTCCTGGCTGTGGTGTGCATCACAAATGCCATTAACTTCATCGACGGAATCGACGGATTGGCATCGAGCTTATGTGGCTTGGCCATAATCTATTTTGCTTATCTGTTCATCTGCGGCCAGTTGCTGTTCTATGCAATAGTGTGTCTCGCCTTAGTCGGAGCTTTGCTTCCGTTTATTTGGTATAACATGATGGGCACCACGGCCGAGCACACCAAGTTGTTTATGGGCGATACAGGGTCGCTGATTTTAGGCTTGATTTTATGTGCATTCGGGGTTATTGTTTGCAACGATGCCAGCAGTGCACACTGTGGCTACAATCCAATGGTGCTGGCATTCGCCCCATTGATATTGCCTTGCTATGATGTGATACGGGTGGTTTACAACCGTGCGCTGAGCCGGCACAACTTATTTGAGGCCGACAAGGGACACATACACCACAAGTATCTCAAACTTGGTAAATCGCAACATTTTTCGCTTGTTGCCATCGTCGCTACGGCCACGTTTATGACGCTCTCGGCTGTGGAGTTGACGCGCTGGCTCGACATCAATGTGGTGCTGATAATAGAAATCGCATTCTGGTGCGTCTATAATGTGATGATTACAGCATTGATAAAGCATAATAAAACAGAAAACAAATAAACTAAGATAATGAAACTAAGGAACCTAACAATTGCGGCGGCGGCAGCTATTATGCTAAGTGCTTGCCAAACTCCCAAGATAGGCTATTTCCAAAACATGCCTGACGGCGAGATTACTCAGCTGCAGCCGGCACAGATAATCACAGCTCAGCCTGGTGATAAGTTGTCGATACTTGTGAGCAGCAAAAATCCCGAGTTGGCCTATCTGTTCAATTTGCCCATAGTGGGCCACTATAGTGCTTCTTCATCGGATGTGCAGCTCAACACCTCACAAATATCATCGTACACCGTCGATGAAGATGGCAATATTCAGTTCCCAGTGCTTGGCGAGCTGCATGTGGCAGGAAAGAGCCGCAGCGAGATTGTGAAGCTGGTGAAGGAGCAACTTATCAGCAAAGACTTGCTCAAGGATCCTATGGTCACAGTGAGCTTCCTTGACCTTACGTATTCAGTGCTTGGCGAAGTGAAAGAGCCGGGCCGCTTTAATATTGACCACGACAAGGTGACCCTGATTGACGCATTGAGCCGGGCCGGCGACCTCACCATCTATGGCAAGCGTGAGAGCGTGTTGCTCACCCGCGAGGAAAATGGCAAACTCATGTCGTATCGCATCGACCTCACCGATCCGCAGAAGCTATATAGCTCACCGGCATACTATCTGCGTCAAAACGACATGATATATGTTGAGCCCAATGACACTCGTGCCCGCGAGGCTACGGTCAACGGCAATAACATCCGCTCAACATCGTTCTGGATTTCAATAGCCTCATTGCTGACCTCAATAGCAGTGCTGGTTGTTAAATAACACTTGAATTATGGCAGAAGAAACATATTACACAAGCGCCAACCGTGGAACTGAGGTGAGCGATGACTTGGCTCGTTTGCAAGATTGGACCTACCTGTGTCTGGCTAAGTGGTATTGGTTTGTTGTTGCGTTGGTGATAACATTCGCTTTGGGTGCGGTATATGTACTGACAACACCACCAACCTACACCCGGCAAGCCTCAATCCTTATTAAGGAAGATGACAATGGCTCTAATTTGACCAGTGAGTTCAGCCAATTCTCCGATATGGGAATAAAAGGCTCTAACACCAACTTATATAATGAGATGATTTCACTGAAGTCGCCAAGTTATATGGTTGATGTGGTGCGCAACCTGCATTTGGACATGCGTTATAAGATCGACGGCACTTTCCACGAGGTGGAGCTTTATGGTAAGTCGCTCCCCATTTCGGTTGTGATGCCCGACCTTTCTGATGAAGACAATGCGGCTGTTACGGTGCAACTGCTGAGCGGAAACAAAGCCGAACTTTCTGACTTCTCTAAAAACGAGAATGAGTTTGAAAATCAAAAACCAATTGTCGTGTCGCTGGGCCAGTTGGTTCAGACGCCAATTGGTAAAATCAGAATAACACCCACAGGCAACTATACGGGGAAGTCTGAAAATCCCATATTTGTGACCCGTACTAATATCTCGGATGTGACTAATTCATACGTAAGCGCTTTGCAAGTGGAGCTTAATGACGACAAGGCTTCAGTGGTCGACATTAAGATTGACGATCAATGCCCCGACAGGGCCGTTGATGTTCTGAACAACTTGTTTGAGGTTTATAACAAGAAATGGGTTGAAGACATCAATAAGCAAGCCATAAGCACATCGGCCTTTATCGACGAGGAACTCCGAACCATTGAAAGCCAACTTGGCAATGTTGATGAGGACATATCTTCATTCAAAAGCAAGCACATGGTGCCTGATTTGTCAACTGCCCAAAACATCTATATGAACAAGGCGGAGCAGACGAGCAGCAAAATTCTCGATTTGGACAATCAGCTCTACATGGCCAAATACATAAAGCACCAGCTGCAGAGCCGCTCGAATAGCCACAAGCTGCTGCCGGCAAATTCCGGTATCGACAATCAATCGGTGTCCTCTCAAATCTCGGCCTATAACGAGAAATTGCTTCAGCGTAACAATTTGGTGGCCAACAGCAGTGTGAACAATCCATTGGTAAAAGACCTTGACCAAGCTCTTGATGCCACGCGCAGTGCCATAATTGCTTCCCTTGACAATATTGTGGCCACAATAAGCAACCAGCTTGCCGATTTACAAGGCAGCGAGCGCGAAACGAAAGAACATATATCGTCTAACCCCCGTCAAGCAAAATATCTGTTGAGCGTAGAACGCCAGCAAAAAGTGAAGGAGCAGCTTTACTTATTCTTGCTTCAAAAGAAGGAAGAGAATCAGCTGTCGAAGGCATTTACCGCCTACAACACAAAGATGCTTAATCCTCCGGCTGGCAAGAAAACGCCTACAAAGCCCGTAAAGCTCAACATCATACTAATATGTTTGGCGTTAGGTTTGTTCATCCCGATGGTTGTATTGTTTATCATAAGCAATTTCGACACTACCGTACATTCGAGAAAGGATCTTGATGTGCTCTCCATCCCATTCTTGGGCGAGATTCCGTTGTCATATCACCGTCGCACAGGCATATTCTCATTTATGAACAAGCGGAGGGAAGTGCGTGAAATAGTGGTAAAGGAAGATGGTGGCGACTCAATCAACGAGGCTTTCCGTGTGATGCGTACCAACTTTGAGTTTGTTGCCGGTAAATACGAAGGCTGCAAGACCATTATGTTCACCTCGGCCAATGTGGGCTCGGGTAAGACTTTCACAACAATGAACCTTGCCGTAAGTTTTGCAATCAAGAAGAACAAGGTTCTTGTTATAGACTTAGACCTGCGCAAGGCTTCGTTGTCAACATTTGTGAAGTCGCCTTCAAAGGGATTCTCCGACTACCTTAACGGGCACGTAAAAGACTTATCGTCAGTCTTGGTTAAAGGCTCAATTAATCCTTATCTGGATGTACTGCCGGTGGGCACGATTCCGCCAAACCCCACCGAGCTGCTATTTAGCGAAAAATTGGAGCAGACTATTGCCGAATTGAAACAGCAGTATGACTACATCTTTATCGATTGCCCGCCGCTTGAGATTGTGGCCGACGCCTCGATTATAAACAAACTTGCCGATATGACCGTCTATGTGATTCGTGCCGAGTTGTTCGACAAGCGTCTGTTGCCCGATGTGGAGAAGTATTACCAAGAGAAGCGTTATAAGAATCTGAATGTGATTCTAAACGGAACCATAATGGAGCAAGGCGGATATGGCTATCACCGCTACGGGTACGGTTATGGTTATGGCTATGGAAATAAATAATAAGTTTGACTTTTAACGATACGATTCATATGAAAGCATGTTTTTTTGGCCTTGGATACATTGGCCTTCCAACAGCAATCATTGCCGCCAAGCATGGCGTCGACATACTTGGCGTTGACATTAATCAGCAGATAGTTGACAAGACCAATGCTGGTGAATTGCATTTCATCGAGCCCGGCATGGAAGAAATGTTGCAGGAGGTGGTGAAAAGCGGCAAGCTCAAAGCCTCTACAACACCGTCGCAGAGCGATGCATTCTTCATTGTGGTCCCAACCCCGTTTAAGGGTGACCACCAGCCAGATGTGAGCTACGTGGAGGCTGCCACCCTTTCGGCAATTCCTTACCTTAAAGAAGGCGACCTCTTTGTGATTGAGTCTACATCACCTGTGGGCACCACAGAGGCAATGGCAGAAATCATATTTGCAAAGCGTCCTGAGCTTAAAGGCAAGCTGCACATAGCTTACTGCCCGGAGCGTGTGTTGCCCGGCAATGTGATTTATGAGCTGGTGCACAACGACCGCGTGATAGGCGGCATCGACGAAGCCTCAACCGACAAGGCCATGGAGTTTTACTCACAGTTTGTTACAGGCAAGTTGCATCGCACCAATTCACGCACTGCCGAGCTGTGCAAACTCACCGAGAACTCGAGCCGCGACGTGCAGATAGCCTTTGCCAACGAATTGTCGATGATTTGCGACAAGGCTGGCATTAATGTGTGGCATCTGATTGAACTGGCCAACAAGCATCCACGCGTCAATATCCTGCAACCCGGTTGCGGAGTGGGCGGACATTGCATTGCCGTTGATCCATACTTCATAACAGCTGCATATCCTGAGCAGGCTCAAATCATTGCCAAAGCCCGTGAAATCAACAATTATAAGGCTGATTGGTGTGTTGAGAAGGTGAAGAATGCCATTCTCAAGTTTGAGCTCGACCATGGCCGCAAGCCAGTGGTGGCTATGATGGGACTTGCATTCAAACCAAACATCGACGACTTGCGTGAGTCTCCGGCAGTGAAAATCACTGAAGATGTGGTGGCTGACTGTCATGGTGCAACTGTGCTTGTGGTTGAGCCAAATGTGGCTGAGCACAAGGAATTCAAACTCACAAGTTTCGATGATGCCTTCAAGCAGGCCGACATTGTGGTCATGCTCACGGCTCACAACCAGTTCAAGGCCTTGCCTTTCGATGACGGTAAGGTGATACTGGATTTCTGCGGTATCTACAAGAAGTAATTAGGCTCACAATAGCCACGTGTAGCGGTGATACTTAGTATTCTTGTATATACGTTAACCGGACTTTCCTTGTTTGGCCTCGGCTGGCATGCCTCGGAGCGTGACGCCAAGAGCCGGTTGCAGGGAGGGCAGGGTATCCCGTTTCTCAGTTGGGAGATTATCCTGTCGATATTGCTGTTTGCCGTTGTGGCAGGAGCCCGTTACAATACGGGGTTCGATTATGCCATGTATCATAGGCAATATGGTATATTGCGGGCATATGGCTATTTCACCCGTTGCGACTTTGAACCGGGGTTTATACTTGTAAGCAAGTGTTTTGCGGCTCTCGACCTGCACTATTTCTTCTATTTTGCCTTTTGGGGGGCATTGCAAATCGGCTTTGTGTATTTAGGCCTAAAAGACCGTAAGTTCCTGTTGCCGTGGGTGGGGCTCAACATAATGCTGGGCATCTACTTTATCTGTTGGATGAACTTGATACGGCAATATGTTGTTGTATGCGCTTTTGTTCCTATGACGCTGCTCATAAGGCAGCGAAAGTGGCTTGCCTATTTTGCATGTGTGGCATTGCTGTGCACCATTCACAAGTCGGCCTTGATTTTGGTTCCGCTATATGCCTTTGGCTACTTCACAATCAATGTGAAAGACGGCAAGATGCCGTTGTTGATATTGCTGCTATGTGTGATTTTGGGGCTAAATCCTGTTTGGTTGTCTTTGTTTCACAATATTAGCGATATGCTGGTGCTTGTGGGATACGACAAGTATGCCGTACTTATCGACAACATGGTTAATGGCGGAATGCAAGTCATGAGCTGGGGTCCCAACAGAATATCCATCTTGCTTATAGAAGTGGCTTGCTTGTGGTATTACAGTAAGGTAAAAGCACATTTTGATTCCGACAAGATGTTGCCGCTGTATTTCTCATTGGCTTTCGTGGGAATATGCCTTGAGAATCTTCTCGCCAACACCAACGGTGTGGTGCTTCGTGTGGTGCAGTTTATGCTTGTGTTTGTGCTGATTTTGAATGCCTACACCATAGAGTATTTCCGGCAAACCAAGCAATGGAAACAGTTGGCGTTATTCAGCATTATCCTTTTCAGTTATGCTTACGTGGTGATATTCAAAGCGGTATATTTACCAAGTAAAGTGATAGTGCCGTCGTTATATAACTTGTTTTTCTTGAATTGACGATTTATCGAACTATGTTGGTGTCAGTAATAATACCAGTATATAACGCCGAGAGGTTTATAGCTCGATGCATAGCATCGGTGCTTGACCAGTCGTATGCCGACATAGAAGTGATAATAGTTGACGATTGCAGCACCGACTCAACCCTAAGTGTGCTTCGCGACATGCTTGAAGAGCGCGACGACAACCGTGTGGGACTAATTTGCCACGAGCATAACCAGGGTAGCGCTGCGGCTAGAACCACTGGAATTAATGCTGCTCACGGCGACTATATGGTGCACGTAGACTGCGATGATTGGGTCGACCCCGACTTTGTGGGGAAAATGGCTGAAAAAGCACTTGAATGCGATGCCGATGTGGTGGTGTGTGAATTAAACTATATATATGCTGCAGGCAGTGAGTGGAAAAAGATAACCGAGACTACAGACAGTGATGAGTTCTTGGCCCGGACACTTGCTGGCGATATTCATGCATCGCTGTGCAACAAGCTGATTAGGAGTAGCATAATCAAGCAACACAATTTGAAACCGCTGCCCGGTGTGAACATACTCGACGACAAGTCGATGCTATATAAAGCGTTATATTATGCAAAGCGCATTGCCTACGTTCACGAGCCACTGTATTGCTATAACAGGTGCAACGACACCTCCTATACGTCATTATCGCAAAACTTGAATGAAACTGTTGTGAGAAACGAGGCAGCTTATCTGGCCGTACTTTCCGACATGGCTTCATTTTTCAAGACTCACCCTTGCAAGCAGAATGTGCTTGATGGCCTCGTGCAATTCCGCATATTTGTAGCGGCAATGCTTTTATTGCATGGCCACAGCAATGTTGTGCCCAGTCACGCATCATTGTTCGAGGGGGTGAATATGGCCAGTATCCGCAAATCAAAAGTCCCGGTGCACTATAAGCTGGCCGATACCCTTTTTGTGTTGAATTTGTGTTGTCTCGTGAGACCTTTGCGATTTCTCTTGTCGGCGGCAAACAAGTTAAAAAAACATGTTCAGTAAAGGAAAATACATATTATTGCAGACTGTGTTGATGCTGGTTTCACCATTGTCAAGTCTGTTTGTGTCGCTTAAGTTCTATAAGAGCACATTGTCGCAGATATTCATGGTGGTGTTTGCCATGTATTTCGGCTACTATTTTGGCTTTATATCCGACTTGATGCGCCACTACGATAATATGATGATGTATTATTATCATCGCGATGTGTCGGCCATTTTGAGTGATCCGCGCATTTTTTTGATGGGCGGTGAATACTTTCATGTGATATTCAAGCTTCTCATATCGCGATTCACTTCGTCGATGCAGGTGTTTGGCGCTTGCGCCTGCGGAGTATATGCTACGGCGTTCTTGTTCTTCTTCAGGCAGTTCAGTCAATTTTACAAGAAGCCGATGTCGCTGCTCAATGGCATTCTGTTGCTATGTGTGGTGTTCGTCGTTGAATTTTATTGGTATCAAGGTCTTCGCTTTTGGACTGGAGTCTTTGTGTTTATGGGATTCTATGTGAAATTTGTGAACACAAGGCGATGGAAATACCTGGTCTTTTCATGCTCATGCGCGTTTTTCCACATGATTGTGGGCATTTTGCCTATTGCCGTGTTGCTCAGCTATCTGCTTGGTTTTACGGGCAAAGTGGGGCGTTACACGATATTTGGCTTGTCGCTTGTGGTGCGCTCGCTCAACATTGACTTTGTTCCAATTATGCTCAAATATTTCCCGTGGACGGCCAGTTGGGGCATAGCGGTTTCTGATTCGAGAATACGCCTAAGTGTGCGCCGCCGTATGGAAAATATCCGTGAGTATGGCAACATATTTTATAATCACAGATCTGAACTCCTGGTGCTTTTTGGCCTCTTGGCATTGGTAATAATGTTTAGAAATCGTGTTAGAATCGACAAAAAATATGGAGTGTTGTTCTATATGTTTCTAACGCTGTTCACCATTGCTAATTTTGGTTATGGCGATTTGATTTTCTATGACCGCATTTTAAAGGCCGCCGCCCTGATGCTGTATTCATATTTGTTTATAGTTAGTTGCGTATATAATAGTCAGATTGTTAATGGCCGCCTGTTGTTGCTGTTGTTGATGATGATTCCATTGCTCTATGCCATTGCTACACCTTTCGTAGAGCAACGCGCATATCTTTATCACATAGAGTTGTTCTTTGGCAGCATCTTTGAAAACTGGAACGGAAACGAATTAAATATTGATTATGGGTGGAGGCATTATTAACATCTTGAACTCGGTAGTGACTGTTGGTCCTGATTTTGCCCGCCCCCGTGGAGGCATAGCGCAAGTTGTGTATAACTATCGGCACTATGTTTTCGGTCCTAAACCGTGTTTCATCGCTAATTCGTGTGAGGGTAGCAAAATTCAAAAGCTTTTATTGGCCTGCAGTGCAGCATTAAAGCTTATCATGTTGCTTCTCACTCGACAAAATTTGAAGATTGTTCACATACACACGGCCTCAAGAAATAGTTTTAGGCGCTCGTGTGTTTATTTGAATATAGCAAAGGCTCTACGGAGAAAAGTAGTGATGCACATTCACGGTGGCTCTTTCAAGGAATACTATCATGCAAATAGTGAATACGTAAAGCGGCAATTACAAAAGTGTGATCATATTGTGGTGTTGTCAACCTATTGGAAAAAATTCATTAAAGATGAGTTGGGACTTGACAATGTCACCGTTATAAATAATATTATTCCTGAGCCGTCAAGCCTGCGGGGCAGACGCAACGGGGCAGTCAAGCATGCTCTGTTTATGGGACTATATGTGAAGGAAAAGGGTATATATGATCTCATAAAGGCATTAGGTGGCATAAAGGAAAAACTCAATGGAAGGCTGTTGCTTCACATATGCGGTAGTGGCGATGAGGTTGAATTGCAAAATCTCATAAAATCTATCGGTGTAGAAAATCTGATAAAGATTGAAGGCTGGATTGATGGTGAGAAAAAATCCGAGCTGATGAATCAATGTGATTTGTTGGTATTACCGTCATATATCGAAGGCTTGCCATTGTCGATACTTGAAGCCATGTCATACGGAATGGCAATATTGTCGACCAATGTGGGTGGAATACCCGAACTGCTTCGCGGCACAGACAATATAATGATTTCTCCCGGCAATGTAGAGGCATTGTCTCAAGCGATACTACACTTTTCCACGTTGAGCAGTGATGAACTGAACCACATTGGGGAGAAGAATCATGATATAGCAAAGGGCTATATGCCGCAAGCGGTAAAACAAGGTCTCGTTGAATTATACAGTAGAATTGCATAATGAATCCTGTCATATATAGATTGCTGAATCCGTTTCACAGCATTTTTGCACTAAATGTAAGGGCTTTAGTACGTTTGAAGTATCTCAAGTCTGTCGGTCAGCCAATTAATTTGTCTGCTCCTAAAATGCTGCATGAGAAAATATTCTGGATGGAGCTTTATACCGACACATCTTTGTGGTCAAAGTTAACCGATAAATACGAGGTCAGAGATTTTGTGACACAAAGGGTGGGCGGCCAATATTTAAACGAATTGTATGGGGTATATGATTCGGTCGACACAATAAACTATGAGTCATTGCCCAAGGCGTTTATTCTAAAAACAACCAATGGTTGCACGTCATACATGATTGTTGAGGACAAGGAACACTTGAATCAACTCGATGTGAAAAAGGCATTCTCTTTTTGGCTGAAGTTCCATTACGGAGACTTAACGGCGCAACCGCATTATGAGCCAATTCAACCGCGCATTATTGCAGAAAAATTGCTGCGGCCCCAAAATGATGGCAATGACATGCTAACCGATTTTAAATTCTACTGTTTTAATGGGGTTCCATTATATTGCAATGTTTTTACGCAACGGCAAACCAATTCGCATCGTTATAAGCGGATGATATATGACATGAACTGGAATAAGCATCCAGAGTTGTATGACTCAAAAATAGATGCCGCAGATTTGATTGATAATTTCAGAGAGCCTACTTGTTTTGATGAAATGAAGATGATAGCAGCTAAATTGTCAAAAGGTTTTCCGTTTGTTAGAGTTGATTTGTATGATATCGACGGCAAGCCGGTGTTTGGTGAAATGACATTCACTCCAGGCATTGATACGCATTACACACTCGAGTTTCAGCGCAAGTTGGGCGATATGATTGATGTGTCGCTGTGTGAGCCTAAAAAAGATTAGCAATGGAGAAAATCAGCTTGAGAGGGGTGGAGTTGTTTCCCTTCACGTCTTACGATGATGCTATTGATTACGTTGATAGCCACAAGGGCATCCTGGTGGCAGTGAATGCCGAGAAGGTGCTTAGTGCCAGCACGTTGAAAGATGTGATAAACAGCAATGTGGGCTATTGCGATGGCGCTGGAGTGCAGCTTGCCTTGCGGCGTAACCACGACCAACCGAGTGCCAGCAAAATAGCAGGTTGTGAATTGTGGCTTAAGATAGTTGAGCGATTTGCCGGTGAAAAGAGTTTTTATCTGGTGGGCGGAAAGCAAGAGATTATTGATGAGACCGTGGCCAAACTCAAGAGCGAATACCCGGGCATTAACATTGTGAACTATCGAAACGGCTACATCAAGTCGCAGCAAGAACGAGCCGAGCTGATAGCCGATGTTGAGGCTAAGCGTCCCGATGTGGTGTTTGTGGCTATGGGATCGCCCAAGCAAGAGCTGCTGATGAAAGACATGCAAGCCCGTCACAATGCCATATATCAAGGGTTAGGTGGCAGTTTTGACGTCTATACGGGGCATGTGCTTCGAGCTCCCAAGTGGTGGATTGACCACAATCTGGAATTTGCTTATCGCCTTATAAAAGAGCCTAAGCGCATTAAGCGACAAGTGCATTTGTTGAAATTTGCCTGGTGGCTGATTACCAAGCAGGTGTAATTAATTCATCATCATTTACGTATAACTCGGCTAATGGCCGAGTTTGTTTTTTGCCTTACTTCCGATTTTATGAACGATGGTGTGGCGATGGCCACCACCCCAAGCAATGCCACCATTAGAGCCGCATTAGCCCAAAGTGCGTCGATGTGGTTGAACACCAGCCCACATGCAATCATTAAGCCAAGTGGAATCAGTGTGGAAGGGTATAGGCTCAACTTGCAGTACCGGCGTGTGTCAAACCAGCGGTAGGCAATGAGTGTGCAGTAGGAAATGATTGAAGTGGCAATAATGCCGTAAATGCCGAATATGGGCACCAGCAAGCAGTTGAACGCCACGTTGATTAAAGCGGTCAACACCACCGAAGGAATTGCACGTTTCGTGTCTTTGGCACATTGGTATGGCAACTCAAAGTAGGCCGCAATGGCGTAGCACACAGTGGAAACTCCAAGCGGATACACATAGTCGATGCCGCTTTGGTATTCCGGTCCTACGAGCCAACCATAGCATATCTTAACCATAAAGGTGTAGGCAATCAGCAAAGCCACAAGCACAAACACATAGCCATTGAGAATCTTTGAGAAGAACGAATCGCGGTCGCTGCTGGTATACTGGACAATAGCCGTCTCTTGCCATGTCTGGTAAAAGATGACCGACAGCGTCTGTATGATGCTCGAGAAGCGCAACACCACAGCATAGATGCCATTGGCGTGCAAGTCAAGGAAGTGCATTATAAAGAACCTGTCGCTGCTTGTGGTGAGCCACCAGCACAAAGTGACCGGCATCAATGGCAATGAGTAGCGAAGCATGTCGCGGCCTATGGCTTTTAGCTTAATATGACGGCGCATATAGTGTGACACAATGCGCATTCGCCATTCGATGTAGCATGTGGAGATCACCCGAGCCACGATGTTTGCGATGAATATTCCCCTCACACCCATGCCGAGCATTGCCACAAGTATCACGCTTAATGCCATAATGCCAAACGACTGAATAATTCCGTTGGCCACAAACACGCGATTGTTTCCAAGTCCGCGTGAAATTTGTGCCATAACCTCGTTGGCCGCCATCACCAACAGCAGCATTATGGTATAGGCAAGATATTTTATCGGGTGGAAAAGCGATATGGCAGCAGCAACTGCAATGGTTGCCACAGCGGTAGCCGTCAGTGTGCGGCAGGCAAACGTTATGATGGCAGCTCTTTTGCGCTCATCGTCATTCCCTATCAGAAAGCGGAATGCCCCGTCGCGCATTTGCAGGGTCACTACAGGCACAAGCAAGAAGCACAGCGTGAGGCACACGTCGTAGTAGCCATAGTCGGCAGGCTGTTTCAGACAATAGGTGTAAAGCGGAACCATAAGGAACGTGATCAGTTTCGACCCCAAGTTCCCTATAGTATACACACCAAAATCTTTCAGAAATTTCGATGACCTACTACCTTTAGTTGATTCTTGCTTAATGTTCACCATTGAAAATATCTCTACAAATTTACTCTAAAAAAAGAAAAAATAAAAGTGCCGGTGGCTAATAACAGCCACCGGCACAAATAATGATTAATCAGTACTTACTAGAACTGGTTATTTTTTAACGATGCGAACAGCTTGCTGGTCGTTAACCTTTACCATGTAGACACCTGCTGAGAGGTTGCCAAGGTCGAGTTGAGCCTGGTTGCCTTCTGCAACGAGGGCACCGTTCATTGCATAAACCTTAACAGTCTTGATGGCTTCAGCCGAAACGATGTTGATTGTTCCAACTGTTGGGTTCGGGAATACGTTCACCTTAACGTCGGCTACTGCATCCTCAACGCCTGTGCCAGTTCTCTTTGTCACAAGCAACGCCTTCTTTGCAGGGGTTGTGGCCTGGTTGTCGGTGGTAGGAATAGAGTAGATACCAACATTGGCACCAGAAGCCACGAGGTTGCCGGCATAGTCAAACGCCATTTGGAAGATTGACTTAGAGGCAGTGCGAGCGTCGGCTGTGTAGCTGTATTTGGGTGTGAGAACGGGAGTTCCGTCGTTCCATTCAAGGTTGAAGAACTGGAGCACACCGCTAGCGTCGTTTATTACAAGGGTCTTGCCGTCGGGTGAGATAGCAAAGCCGCTGCCTTGTGAGCCGTTCAGGTTGTCGGCCCAGCTAGCGTCGCCTGAGTTGAATTTGATGTTACCGTCAGCGTCAACATACATCAGTGAGGGCACGCCCTTGGCATTGTTGCCTGCCGAGCGAACTTGTGCAACCCAAATGCCGCCGTCTTCATTGGCCACTACGTTGCCATTGGTGTTCAGCTGATAAGCGCCAATGCCGTAAGCCTTGGTAGGAGCTACACCCCAAGTGGTGGCAACAGTGCCATCGGCGTTGCCAAGCTTGTAAGCATATACGTCGTTGTTCATGTCTTCATTGTAGACGTAGAGAGTGGTGTTGGCTCCATAGCCTGTTGCGGCTACGCCAGGAGATGAGCCGCCCACCTGTACGCCATTGTTGGTGAAGAGGCCTGAAGATGCACGCTCACCTTGGAACAGCTGAGTGAATGTGGTGAAATCGGCAGGATTAACCACATAGACGCCAGAGTAAGGATCGCTCCAGTCGGGGATGTAAACAGTACCGTTGCCATCGACAGCAATGCGATAGTTGGTGCTCATCGCTATTCCGCCTCGCATAGGAGTGCTGTTGATGCGGGTCCAGTCGCCATTGTAGACATACAGACCGTTATTGGCGTTGTTCTTAGCTACATAGTTCGACACATACAGACGGCCGAAGTAGTTAGATTCGGGAGAGTTGTCTACTGCACAGAATGCTGAGTTGTATGTGAAGTTTTCATCATTTGCATTAAGGCGAACGATGTTGGTGATGGGTTTGCCAACGACGTTGACTGCCCAGTTCATGTCTTGACCTTCATTGCCCGGAATTTGAGCAGGTGTCAATGTAACGGTGTTTTCGCCTTCTTTTGCCTCAACGGGCACGGTAGCGATTTCCTCGCCGCTGGCAGCATCGGTGAAGATGAGAGCTGCGTTGGTTGCATCGCTGTTGGCCTTGAATGTGAATGTGTAAGAGTCATCACCGTTCTTCACGCTGTTAAGGTCGTAAGCAAATATTGCCTTCACCTTAGGTTGCTCTACATTCTTTGTGGTGAATGTGGTGATATTGTTGTCCTTGACAAGGTAAGTGGTGATGTCGGCTTGGTCAACAAGAGAAGCACCGCTCATGAAGAATGAAGGTGTTTCGCCTTCAGGTGACTGAACGTCTAAGTCTGTACCGGTAGTAGTGATGAGAACTGCTTTGTCGAGACCGTCGGTCACGTCATAGAGTTTGAAGCCGCCAAGTTGGTCTTTTGCAGTGTAAGGAGCAACCATGAGGGCGCGTTTTGTATACTTGAAGAAGCTTACGCCGTTGGCTGCATTGTCAAGAGTGCCTTCGGGCAGACGGCCAATAACTTCGCAGTCAACGTTGTTGGCGCTGGCAAGCTCGAATTCAAATGGTTCGATGTTGCTGCCATCGAGAATGAAGTAGTGGTCGTTGCGGGGCGAAACGGTAAGTTTCATGTCGCTGCCAATCTTCACCTCGGTGAAGTTGCTGCTTGCATCGATGGTCTTGTTGCAGAACATGGTGCTTGCAATCTGATTGTCGACAACAGAGAGAACAACCACGCGGAATGACTGAGATGTGCCGGTGGTGGTTGCTGTGGTGACGATGTTGCAGTCGGTCGACGGGCCACTGATGGCAAGCGTCTTACCAGCTGTTGCACGGAAGTAGTTACCAGAGCTTTGGGTTGCAACCCACTTCACAGGAGCTGAATCCAGGTTGTCCCACTTGTAGAACTGTACGGTGCCGCGAGTGTAACCTGCATCAACATAGCTGTCGCTGTACTGGCATTGCACACTGTTGCAGCCCACGAGTTTGCCGTCGGCTGTGAATGCTATATCGGCCAGTTGAGAATAGAAGCCGAGGTCGCCTTCTGCACCTGCCACGAGGCCTTCGGTGCTGATGGCTTTAACCATCGCCTTAGTGCCGGTGTTCACAAGATAGAGGCCAGGAACACCATTGTTGTCGGTGAGGACAACGGCCGAGTCGCCACGTTGAAGCACGCGCTTCACTGTTCCTTGAATACCCTCATAAGCCACGCCATTGTCTTTCTGGAAATTGAACTGGTCGGCCAAGCCCAGATAGCTTGGTTGCTCGGGATCGTTATAGTTATAGTATGTCACTGTGGGTGGCACATAGTTTTCCGACTCGAGCAGAGGCATTGTATAGGTAGTCTCGTTAGCCTTAACCACAAGGGCGGGGTTCTGGTCGTCGGTGATGGCCTTGTAACCGTCGGCAGTAATGCTCAGAGTGTAGGTGCCGGGTTCAACGCCCTCAAATACGAACACACCATTGTAGTTGTTGTCAACAGTGTATTCTTGCACGGCTTGTCCGTCTTTAAGAAGAGTGACCTTTGCGCCGTTGATTGGCAACCACTGGTCGTTGGTCTTGGGGGCATACTTGAAGAGGTTGTTCACAATCTTCTCGTGCATGTCCTTAACAGTACCTACCACATAACCGGTTTTCTCTGCTGTAAGTCCGAAGTATTGGCAGAGGCCACGGGCGTAGCGCACGCCTTCCATGTAGCAGTAGTCTTTATTGAGCGCGCGGTGGCGTGCAGGCTGATAAGTGTGGAAGTATCCCTCGCTTAAGAATCCTGGAGTTCCGTGTTTCAGCACGCCCAGGTACCCTGTATATCTCTTACCCGAATTAGGATCTGTGCGGGTTGAGCTGCTGCCGTAGAATGAAATGTCGCCGCGGATGTTCATGCTTGTGGGGCTATATGCCGACTGCGGGTCAATCTCGTTGGTGTAGAACAACGGCCACATTGCCTTGCCAATGTCGCGACTGGTGGCAACAGAGTCACCGCCGTCACCGTCGGAGCCGCGGTAAAGGTAAAGTGGGTAGTTGGTTGATGAACCGTCGGTTGTTGCATTGGAGTGGATTGAAAGGAACATGTCCATGTTGTTAGCCTCCACCTCGGTGCAAATTTCAGAAAGGCTACGGTTGTATTTCTCGGCATCGGCAGCACCGCTCACGTAGGGGTACGGGCCGTTTTTAACGCGAGAATACATGATGTTTTCTGATTTCACACCCATTTTTTGCAGAACGGAACCGAGTTTCAATCCCTTCCACAAGTTGGTGTTCGATTCATAGAAACCGCATGTGTCGGGGCGTCCCGTCTCTTCCAGGTTGGGGTAGGGGATTGTGGCGCAAGGACGGTCGTTAGGACCCCAGCTGCCATGGCCTGGATTTATATATATACGGAGCTCATCGGCTGTTTTTGCGTTGAGCGATCCTGCTGCAAGTAATGATGCAGCCGCTAATACGAAAAATTTCTTCATGGCTGTCATTATTTAGTTATGTTAATAATATAAGCCTCGCCCGAAGGAGTGGAGAATGCAATCTTGTCGCCGCTCTTTGTAGAGTAGGGATACATTGCAACAACCGAATCATCGGTAAGGGTTTGTGTCGTGCCATCGAGAGTGGTGGCGATGATTGACGATGAGATGATGAATTCGCCATCGTCGGTGTCGTTCATTCCTATAACCACATTGTCGTTATACCATTGCGGAGCGCGAACGAGTCCAAGCTCTTTCACGTTGCTTCCGTCGATGTTGCAAACGAATGCGCCCACACCGCACACATAGTAAAGTGCTTTGGTGCCGTCGGGTGAAACTGAGGGCCAAATGTAGCTGAAGTTTTTACCATTGGGCGAGAACACCGAAGTTTTCCCGTTGCGGGTAATCATGAGCTGGCGATTGTTGATCGACAGCACCGGAACAGAGGCTTTTGCCTTTGCGTTGTCGACGGTGCGAGCGGCAATCTTGCCTTTGTTGACCGCGGCCACGGTGGTACCTTCCACGTTGTAACCCTGAAGGTCGCGTGTGGGGGCTACAAGGTTAGTCTCTGCGCCAGTGTTCATGTTGTAGGCGTTGAGCTGAACCTTTTTCAGGTGGTTGTCAGTGAATGAATTCTCACGGAACACCACGTTGTTGCCGTCTTGAGAAATCTTGACGTCAAATCCTGCTCCTTTGGCGTTGGTAATAGTTGTCGATTTGCTGGTCGACAAATCAAATTTAGCGAGGCCTGCGTTGGTGGCCGAGGTGATCAGCAAGTAATCACCTTGTGGGCTTATAGCCGCCACTTTGGCATTTGGGTTGGCTGGGATGGGCACCTTGTTTACTGATGCCACATTCAGCACTTGGCCAAAACCGCTAAACGACACGCATAATGCTAATGTTAGAAATACATTTTTCATAAATGCTGTAGTTTTTAGTTTTTGTAAATAGTTGTTAGTTAGTGAAATATTTAAATTTAGAATTTAAATTTCCTGCTTTTATGCTAATTAGCGCAACTTTACTGTGGCGTTAATGGCTTGGTTAGTGATGTAAAATTATCGAAAATATGGCTGAATAACAAGCATAAACGTAAAAAAATAAGTTACAAACCAATGAAAAATATTGATAAAACGAAAACGGGCTTGGACACGACAATGTCCAAGCCCGTGGCTATTTCGCTATTGAAAATGTGCTGGTGTGTTTACACAAGATATTGCGAGCTGATTGACTTGTTGTCGTGTACTCGCTTAATTGTGTCGGCAAACAAAGAGGCGATGCTCACAATTGTTGCCTTTTCGCATTTCGACTTGTCGAAGGGAATCGAGTTAGAGAAGATAACCTCGGTGAGCGAGCTTTCGTTGATGCGTTGTGAGGCAGGATCGCTCATTATTGCATGTGACGCAAGAGCTCTTACGCTTTTTGCTCCATGTTCCATCATCAGGTTGGCAGCCTTGCAAATGGTGCCGGCGGTGTCAATCATGTCATCTATGAGTACCACATTTTTGTCTTTCACATCGCCTATGATGGTCATGTTGGCCACCACGTTGGCCTTGGCGCGTTGCTTGTGGCACAACACGAGCGGCGCGTCAAAGTATTTCGCATACGAATTAGCGCGCTTTGCACCGCCCACGTCGGGTGAAGCAATAACCATATCCTTTAACTTAAGCGATTGGATGTAGGGAATGAATTCCGATGATGCATAAAGGTGGTCAACGGGAACGTTGAAGAAGCCTTGGATTTGGTCGGCATGGAGGTCCATTGTGATTAAGCGGTCGATGCCGGCGGTGCTCAGCAGGTCGGCCACAAGCTTCGATGCAATCGAAACGCGGGGCTTGTCCTTGCGGTCTTGCCGTGCCCAACCGAAATAAGGAACGACGGCAACAATTGATTTTGCCGAAGCTCTCTTGGCTGCATCAACCATAAGGAGTAGTTCCATAAGGTTGTCGCAGTTGGGGAAAGTGGACTGAATCAGGTAAACCTCAGCACCGCGGATTGATTCCTCAAACGATACTTCAAATTCACCGTCGGCAAAATGCTGGATGTTCATTTTGCCCAGTTCTACACCTAAACTTTTAGCTATTTCCTCGGCCAGATAGTGCGTGTTTGTGCCCGAGAAAATCTTGAATGGAGGTAATGAATTACTCATAGTTTTTTATGATGACTATTATGTTTTAAATCCAGTGCAAAGGTAATACTTATATGTGGTTTTATTGTTCTAAACTCGCTTTTTTGTTTGCCGTGGCCTGCATTTTACGTGTCAACTTTATGATTTTAGAACCATATCCAGCTAGGCTGAGATGGATTTTTGAAATGCTGCTTAGCAGCAATGTTTCTTTTTTAGGCGTATCGGTAAGCAAGTCTACTGCATCATATTCTCCCATGGTGATATTGCAGCAGTCAAACGCGTGCTGCGGGATGTTGATGTTGATTTCGGCTTCGTGCTCGTCAAAATTCACGGCCACAAGTATTGTCTCGTTACGGAAATGACGCAGGTAGACGTATTGGCGATGTGGATTGAGGTTTTGGTAGTTCACATACATCAGGTCGAAGAAGTCTCCTTCGCTGATGGCTTTTTCGCTGTTGCACAGGCTCAGCAGATTGGAGTAAAATCGGTGTAACCGTTTTTCCTCGTCGCTAAGGCCCGCACTGTTGCCCTTGCCGCCGTTGAGCCATCGGCAAATGGTGGGCACACTCCAGTAGTCGAAAATTGTTGTTCGTCCGTCGCGTCCGCTGAACCCCTCGGCATCCTCAGCTTTTTCACCAAATTCCTGCCCGAAATAAACCATAAACGGACATCTTGAAATTGTGGCGCTTACCACCACTGCCGGCAATGCCCTAAATGGATTCATGGCAAATTGAGCCGATGCTATGCGCTGCTCGTCGTGGTTCTCAAGAAAATTCAGCATGTGGTCTTGAATGCCCTCGATAGCCTGCCAGCAATTGGTGATTGCCGCTGCCGACACATTTGAGCATATAATGCCGCGCAATGTGTCGTAGAGTGTCACCTTGTCGTACAGGTAGTCGAAATTGCCCTCATAGATGAATCTGCGATACAAATCCACATTATATATTTCGGCAATGAATATGATGTCGTTGTTAATGCCTTTGATTTGCGGTATGGCCCACTGCCAGAACTCAAGGGGCACCATGTGCGCCATGTCGCAGCGGAAGCCGTCAACGCCCTTCGATGTCCAAAATTTGAGGATGTCGAGCATTTTCCACCACGTGGACGGTATCGGGAAAAACGACGATGTGCCATTGCTGTAGTCAATGCCGTAATTTAATTTTACGGTCTCATACCAATCACATTCTGAGGGGAATGCATTAAAACAGTCGTTGCCTGTTGCCTTGGCCGGGAACTCAACATATTCGCCGTCTCCCTCGCCAAGATAGACCGATGGCTTGAACTGCTGGTTGGCAATATAGTAGAAATTATTGTCGCGCTGGAAAAAGGCCGAATTGTTGTCGCTTGCGCCTAAGTCCTCAACGCCTGCAGGCTTTTTGTCCGACGAGTATTCGCGTGCCACATGGTTGGGCACGAAGTCAATAATCACCCTTAGCCCCAGTTTGTGGGTGCGCTCTATCAAGTCTTCCAGCTCGCCCATGCGGTTTGTCACATCAACCGCCAAATCGGGGTCTACATCGTAGTAATCGCGAATTGCATAAGGCGAACCGGCATTTCCCTTCACCACATGCGGGTTGCAAGGCAATATGCCAAACCGTGAATAATCCGTTTTGGTGGCATGCTCGATTATGCCTGTATACCAAACGTGGGTGACGCCCAAGCTCTTGATTTGCTTCAATGCGTGTGTGGTGATGTCGTTGAGTTTTCCGCACCCGTTTTCTTGAATGGTGCCGTTGGGGTGGCGCGTAGTGTTCCGGTTGCCAAAGAGTCGTGGCATCAGTTGATAGATGATGGGCTTAACGGTTGGTCTCATTTATGATTGATTGAATTATTTCAGAATTGGTGAATATTTTCATTGCCTTGAAATATCCCTCTTTTGCAATGTCTTGGATGTTTGATGTGTCAAACGTCTTCGTTTGGGCCACTTCATCGAGAGGGATTATAACGTCGCATAGCTCAATGTCGGGTTTTGCATTGTTGGTGGCCATCAGGCGATATGATTTATAGGCTATGCTTGCCATGTTGTGCTTGTATGCCGTTTTAGCCAGTGGGCTCACGTTTACGCCTATCAAGACATCGCACTTGTCGCGGATGCACGTTGCGGGCAGATTGTGAAGCACTCCGCCGTCGACATAGTGCTCGCCGTTGATCTCGGCCGGTTGCACAACAACCGGTATGCTGCACGATGCCACAAGCCTTTCGGCAATGTTGCCACTTGTGAATTCCACAAACTTGAATGTATCAAGATTTGCCGCTCCAATGATTGTGGGGATTTTCAGCTCCTCAATGTTTTTGACGGGTAGCGTGGAGTCGAGAAATTCATAAAGCCCCGAGAACTTGAACAGGCCGTGGGTGGGCATGGTGACTTTCAGTAATTCCTTGATTTTGATTTTGGAACAAAGCTGAAACATCTCATCAGGACTGACACCCGCTGCATAATATGATGCAGCGATGGCTCCTGCGCTGACGCCCGCAATGATATCGGGCTTGATGCCGATGTCGCCCAGGGCACGCAGTACGCCAATGTGTGCAGCGCCCTTAGCTCCGCCACCGCTCAGGGCAAGGCCGATTCGGTAGGGGTGTGGTGATGTTGTGCTCTTTGAAAAAAAATCGAACATCTCTGCTTTGATCGGGTTGTTTGGTTATTGGAAGAGTGCTTAATTTCCATAAGAATCATGCCTACAGCTCATAGCGCAATCCTTGATTCTGTTGCAAAATTAATGGTTTTAGGCGGAACTAAAAAGTGAATGAAAAAGAAAAGGGATGCCACCTTGCGGCGCATCCCTAATATAAATGTCTATTTGTGTAGTCGTTACATTATCCTAAAAAGCCAAGAAGCACACCTGCTGCTACGGCCGAGCCGATAACACCTGCCACATTGGGGCCCATTGCATGCATCAAAAGGTAGTTCGACGGATCATATTTCAGTCCGAGGTCGTTTGAGATGCGGGCTGCCATTGGCACTGCCGATACACCAGCGTTGCCAATAAGCGGGTTGAGCTTCTTGCTCTTGGGCAGAATCAGGTTAAACAGCTTCACGAAGCACACACCCGAGGTGGTTGCAATCACGAATGCCAGGAAGCCCAGCAAGAAGATAAACACGGTGTCGGGGGTGAGGAACTCTGAGGCTTGGGTTGAAGCACCCACAGTCATACCCAGGATTACGGTTACCATATCGGTCATGGCGTTGCTTGCAGTCTTGGCCAAACGTGTGGTCACACCGCTCTCACGCAGCAGGTTGCCGAAGAAGAGCATTCCGAGAAGGGGAAGACCCGACGGAACAAAGAAGCAAGTCAGGATAAGACCGAAAATAGGGAACAGGATTTTCTCGTTTTGTGTAACCTTGCGGGCCGGTTTCATTTTTATCAGTCGCTCCTTCTTGGTGGTGAGCAAGCGCATGATAGGCGGTTGGATAACCGGCACAAGAGCCATATAGGAATATGCGCATACGGCAATTGCGCCCATAAGGTTAGGAGCAAGTTTCGACGAGAGGAAGATTGCTGTCGGGCCGTCGGCACCACCAATGATGGCGATGGCACCGGCCTGGTCGGGCATGAATCCGATTGCCAAGGCAATCATGTAGGCACCAAAGATACCGAATTGTGCAGCTGCACCCACAAGCATCAACTTAGGGTTGGCAATGAGCGAAGAGAAGTCGGTCATTGCACCGATGCCCAAGAAGATCAATGGCGGATACCATCCCTGTCTCACACCTTGATAAAGGATGTTGAGCACAGAGCCTTCTTCATAAATGCCAATTTCGTTGCCGCCCTGGAAGGGAATGTTTCCTATAAGGATACCAAAGCCAATGGGCACAAGCAACATAGGCTCAAAATCGTGCTTAACGGCCAAATAGATAAATAAAAGGCCGAAGCAGAGCATGATCAAGTGTGGCCATGTCACATTGTAGAAACCTGTGAAATGCCAGAACTGAACAAGATTGCTGGTTAAAAAACTATCTAATAGTGCCATAGTTATGCAATTACCATTATTGTAGTACCCTCAAGTACTGAATCTTCCTTAGCAACGTTGATTGATTTAATCACGCCGTCCTTGCCGGCATGAATCTCGTTGCCCATTTTCATTGCTTCGAGAATGCATACAACGTCGGCAGCTTTAACTGCTTGGCCTTCTTTCACGTGAATCTCTTTAATCACACCGGGAAGCGGTGAGGCGATCACATAGTCACCGGCAGCAACTTTAGCAGCAGCGGGTTTGGCTGCAGCAGGAGCAGGAGCTGCATCACTGGCAACCACACGTTTGATTTTAGGTGCAGCGGCCTTTTGAGGCTGGTCGAGCTCTACGCTGTAGGCAACGCCGTTCACTTCGACCTGTGCAACATTATTGTCAATATCACCAACGGCAATCTTATATTCATTGCCATTGATTTTACACTTATATTCTTTCATTGATGTAAATTGAATGGTTTTGTTTTGATTATTTATTAATCTTTGGCAATGTGCGCATCATGTTGGATTTTGCACTCCAGCCATTGTTAGTGGTACGGTCGGCAAAAGTGAGTATTCCACTTTCATGATCGTGTGCGTTAAGGTGCAGATACAAAGCGACACCGATTGCGGCAATCACCTCATCGTCTTGAGTGCCTTCGGCCTTAGGCGCGGGTTCTGTAGCTGCTGTTGCCTGGTCGGCGTTAGCTGCCGATTTGGCTGTAGCGGCTTCCGACACTTTGCCGAAGAGCTTGAAGCAGATGTAGAGAAGAATCAGAGCGCTGAATACAATCAGCATTGCAATAACGGCAATGATAAAGCCGTGAGGGTCATTCTCGTGAAACTTCTGAATGTTCTCGTTGATGTCACTTGTGTTGTATTTGCCGGGGGTGATAGCGGTAGCATCTGTTTTGCTGTCGCGCACCGACCAAAGGCTGGGGGTGAATTGATGGGCAATTGAGTCCTTGCCGTCAATTTTGCGCGCATATGAACAATTGGCGGGGAGGCTGGCGGGTACTGTCACCTCATCTACCAAATCGCCATTCACATCATAAAGGGCTATGTAGTTGTCCTGTCCGGGCACAAGCTTAAACGAAAGGTGCAATGCACCGCCAGCCGAAAGACCGTCGGCAAACAAAACCGCATGTGTGCGAGGGGCAATGTCGGTTGCCACGTCGCCACCGGGGATTTCATATACGGCGTCGTCTGTCTTGGCAAGTTCTTGCAACTTCAGGTTCTTGTTCTTGGCAGGGAGGTTGAGCTGTTCGGGCTTTTTAGTGGTGATGAACATCTGCTCGATGCCGTTGGTGCCATAAGAAGCGTTGAAAAGCTCAATCCAAGCACTGCGGTGCCCGTTTGCGTCTATGTAGTTGCTGTCGTTCTGCACCATGACCTCGTTGATGCGCATGTCCATACGGCCTTGCGCATATGAAGCCAATGACATAATGGCAGCAAAAAGAACTAAAAATATTCCTTTCTTATTCATTATATGCAATATTAAAGAGGAATGTTGCCGTGCTTTTTAGCAGGGTTGACTAATTTCTTGGTGCGCAGTTGCTCAAGAGCACGAATGATGCGGAAACGGGTGTTGCGAGGCTCAATCACATCGTCGATGTAGCCATATTTGGCTGCATTGAACGGTGTGCAGAACAGCTCGTTGTACTCGTCTTCTTTCTCTTTGATGTATTCCTTGTAGTCGGCCATGATCTTCTTTGCCTCGTCTTCCTTGCCAGCTTCTTTGGCTGCGGCAGCTTCGGTTTTGGCTTTCTTGGCGTCTTTTGCATAAAGGATGCCGGCAGCACCGGCTGCGCCCATTACTGCAATTTCAGCCGAAGGCCAAGCATAGTTCATGTCGCCGCGCAGTTGCTTGCAGCTCATCACGATGTGGCTGCCGCCGTAGCTCTTGCGCAATGTTACGGTCACCTTGGGCACAGTGGCTTCGCCATATGCGTAGAGGAGTTTTGCGCCATTGAGGATCACTGCGTTGTACTCTTGGCCAGTGCCGGGAAGGAATCCGGGCACATCCACGAGAGTGACGATAGGAATGTTGAAGGCATCGCAGAAACGCACGAAACGTCCACCCTTGCGTGAAGCGTTGCAGTCGAGCACGCCGGCCATGCACTTAGGCTGGTTGGCTACGATACCTACCGACTGTCCGTTGAAGCGGGCGAAGCCCACGATTATGTTTTTGGCATAGTCTTTCTGAACTTCAAGGAATTCGCCATTGTCGACAACGGCACCTATCACCTCATACATGTCGTAGGGGTCATTGGCGCTTTCGGGAATCACCTCATTGAGTGAATCCTCGGTGCGGTCAATCGGGTCGTTGCACTCAACGCGTGGAGTCTCCTCCATGTTGTTCGACGGCATGTAGCTAAGCAGTTGCTTGATGATGGTGATTGCGTCTTCTTCGGTCTCGGCTGCGAAGTGTGCCACGCCCGATTTTGATGCGTGAACAGAGGCACCACCCAGGTTTTCTTGCGACACGTCTTCGCCGGTGACTGTCTTCACCACCTTGGGACCGGTAAGGAACATGAATGAAATGCCCTTGGCCATAATGGTGAAGTCGGTGAGGGCAGGGGAGTACACGGCACCGCCTGCGCAGGGACCTAGAATTGCTGAGATTTGCGGAATCACGCCGCTTGCGTCGATGTTGCGCTGGAATATTTCGGCATATCCGCCAAGGGCGTTAATGCCTTCCTGGATGCGCGCGCCGCCCGAGTCGTTAAGGCCGATAACGGGAGCGCCTTGCTTCATTGCCAAATCCATGACTTTGCAAATCTTCAGTGCCATGGTTTCGGAGAGAGAACCACCGAAAACAGTGGCGTCCTGTGCAAAAACATACACAAGACGTCCGCCTACTGTGCCATAACCGGTAACGACACCGTCGCCGGCAATCGACTTCTTCTCCATACCGAAGTTTGTGCAGCGATGACGCACAAACATGTCGAGTTCTTCAAAGCTGCCTTCGTCGAGGAGCATTGCTATTCTTTCACGAGCAGTGTATTTGCCCTTTTCGTGCTGTTTCTCGATGGCTTTGTCGCCACCACCTTTGCGAGCCTCTTCCCGAAGAGAAATGAGCTGCTGGATTTTTTCGAGTTGTTTACTCATTGTTGTTTTAAGAGTTTATTTGTTAGGGTTTTCACAAAGTTCTACAAGTGTGCCGCAAGTGGTCTTGGGGTGCAAGAAGGCAATGTTAAGGCCTTCGGCGCCTTTGCGGGGTGCTTTGTCAATCACGCGGCCGCCTTTCTCTTGAACCTCGTTAAGAGCGTTGGCCACACCGTCTTCTACTGCGAAAGCCACGTGCTGGATGCCGCCGCGGCCACCGTTTTTCTCTATGAATTTTGCTATGGCGCTTTCGGGGCTTGTTGCCTCAAGCAGCTCCAGCTTGGTTTGGCCAACCTTGAAAAAGGCTGTTTTCACGTGCTGGTCTTCAACTTCTTCTACTGCAAAGCATTTGAAACCCAATAAGTTCTCGTAAAATGGAATGGCTTCTTCCAGGCTGGTTACGGCGATTCCAATGTGTTCGATGTGTGAAATCTGCATAATTTAAAAAATAATGTCGAATTATAATTAGTTATATGTTATTAGTTCATATTTCTGCCTAGCAAAATTACAACAATAATATTATTTAAACCACTAAACAATAAAAATCTTTGTCAAAAATATTATGCGGCTGCATTAATAGCTGTTAAATGGTTTCGTCGCGACACATGGGTGTCATACTGTCAGTATTTTGGCCACGTCATGCCAGCCATGCCACACGTTGGCACGGCATTTGCAATTCACCATTCGGCTGATTGATGGCTCACATCGGTCAGCATGACAAAATTTGATTAAATAACTAAAAAAAGAAGATAAATTATGGGAAAGATTATTGGTATCGACCTTGGTACAACAAACTCATGTGTATCAGTTCTCGAAGGCAAAAACCCCGTTGTGATTCCAAACAGTGAGGGACGCAACACCACTCCATCAATAGTAGCATTCGTAGATGGCGGCGAGCGCAAAGTGGGTGATCCTGCAAAGCGTCAGGCCATTACTAACCCAACCCGCACGGTATATTCTATCAAGCGTTTCATGGGTGAGAGCTATGATCAGGTGACAAATGAGATTTCTCGAGTTCCTTATAAGGTGGTCAATAACGGCAACAACCAGCCGCGTGTGGAAATTGACGGCCGCCAATACACTCCGCAAGAAATTTCTGCCATCATTTTGCAAAAAATGAAGAAAACTGCCGAAGACTATTTGGGACAATCTGTCACTGAGGCAGTGATTACCGTTCCGGCATATTTCAACGACTCTCAGCGCAAAGCAACCAAAGAGGCTGGCGAGGTGGCCGGATTAAAGGTGCTGCGTATCGTCAATGAGCCTACTGCTGCAGCTCTCGCTTATGGTCTCGACAAGGCCAACGGCGACAAGAAGATTGCCGTGTTTGACCTTGGTGGCGGCACATTCGATATATCGATTCTCGAACTCGGCGATGGCGTGTTTGAAGTGAAGTCGACTAATGGCGACACCCACCTTGGCGGTGACGACTTTGACCAGCGCATTATCAATTGGCTTGCCGATGAATTCCAAAATGACGAGAATGTGGACCTCCGCAAGGATCCTATGGCTCTGCAACGCCTTAAGGAAGCAGCCGAAAAGGCTAAGATTGAATTGTCGAGCTCAATGACAACTGAAATCAACCTGCCTTACATTATGCCGGTTAACGGTGTGCCCAAGCACTTGGTGAAGACCTTGAGCCGTGCAAAATTCGAACAGCTTTGCGACGACTTGATTCAAAGCACCATCAAGCCTTGTGAGCAGGCTCTGCGTGACGCCAACCTCTCAACAAGCGACATCGATGAGGTGATTCTGGTGGGTGGCTCTACTCGAATTCCGGCAGTTCAAGAAATCGTGCAGAAATTCTTTGGCAAAGCTCCGTCAAAGGGCGTTAACCCCGACGAGGTGGTTGCCGTGGGCGCTGCCATACAGGGCGGTGTGCTCAGTGGCGACGTTAAAGATGTGCTTTTGCTCGACGTTGTGCCCCTCTCGGTGGGTATTGAGACCCTGGGTGGCGTGATGACAAAGCTCATTGATGCCAACACCACAATCCCGACTCGCAAGAGCGAGACTTTCTCAACGGCTGTAGACAACCAACCGTCGGTTGAGATTCACGTGTTGCAGGGTGAGCGCCCGATGGCAAAAGACGACAAGACCCTTGGCAAGTTCCACCTCGACGGCATCACTCCTGCTCCGCGTGGCGTGCCACAGATTGAGGTGACTTTCGAGATTGACGCCAATGGTATCATGAACGTTTCTGCCAAAGACAAGGCAACCGGTAAGGAACAGAGCATCAGAATAGAAGCTTCCAGTGGTTTGAGTGATGCTGAAATCCAAAAGATGAAAGACGAGGCTGCTGCCAATGCCGCTGCCGATGCAAAGGAGAAAGAGCGCATCGATAAGATAAATCAGGCCGATGCAATGATTTTCCAAACCGAAAAGAGTCTGAAGGACCTTGGCGATAAACTCCCTGCCGACAAGAAGGGACAAATCGAAGCTGCTCTCAATAAGCTCAAGGAGGCTCATAAGAGCCAAGACATAGCAGCTATTGATACAGCGATGAATGAGTTGAACGAGGTGTTCCATGCCGCTTCTCAGGAAATGTATAATCAGGCAGGTGCACAGCAAGGCCCGCAACAGGGTAATGCCGGCCAAGGCTTCCAAGGCGGTAACAACCAAGGTGGCAATGGCGGTTCAGCCGAAGATGTATCTTATGAAGAGGTGAAGTAACAATTTCACACATAAAGCAAAAAAGCGTGCGGCTCAATGAGTTGCACGCTTTTTTGGTAGCATGTTCAGCGTAATCTAAGGAGCTTTTTAAAGCCTCATCCGAATCAGTCTTTTCTCAAACTTCCTTAAGGCTATCCTGTTTAAGGAGCTATTTCAATTTATTGCTGTCCGCTAAAAATTTTTGCAAGCATAAATAATTGGGCTGGATTCCTCGCTTGGAATTCAGCCCTTTAGTTACTTTTGTTTTTGCAAATAAAAGGCAAGTAACTATGAACAAAAGTACACATTTTATCGGACAGCCGATGTACGGTCAGCTGATAAATTTGCTCAACAGGGAAGAAATCCTCGAATTTAGCCGCATCCGTAATGGAGAACGCTATGTGAAGCACTTTGATGCTTACCAGCATCTTGTAGTCATGCTATACTCTGTTATCAAGAGATTCGACTCATTGCGCGAGATTACCGATTCCATGTTTCCCGAGGCACGCAAGCTCGCCCACTAGGCATAAGGGTGATGCCAGGGCGCAGCACATTGTCGGATGCCAACGCCCGTAGACCAGAGGGTGTGTTTGAGGACACTTACCGTAGCTTGTATGCCCGATATAAAGACGAACTTTCCTCGGACAGCCGAAAACGGCAGGTGCCATCGTGGCTCAAACG